>NZ_CP072333.1:726973-1453947 GCF_018127745.1 Porphyromonas sp. oral taxon 275 | reverse complement strand
CACTTTACTCTTAGGTACTAAACAATTATCACAACTGCCACAGTTCGTCTGCTCGTAGCGCTCCCCGAAGTAATGGAGGAGGAATGCGCGGCGGCATAGCTTGGTCTCGGCATAGTCGGCCGTCTCCCTCAGGAGGACCTTGGCGATCTCCTGGTCGGCGACGGACTTGCCCTTGGTGAAGCGCTCCAGCTTCCCGAGGGCGGTCGGGTCGTAGTAGGCGATACATACGCCTTCGCCTCCGTCGCGTCCGGCACGCCCTGTCTCTTGGTAGTAGCCCTCGAGACTCTTGGGCATGTCGTAGTGGATGACGTAGCGTACGTCGGGCTTGTCGATGCCCATGCCGAAGGCGATGGTGGCGACGATGACCTCAGCACGCTCCTCGAGGAAGTCGTCCTGATTGCTCATACGATCCTTCGCCTCCATACCTGCGTGGTAGGGGAGGGCCTTGATGCCGTTGGCCTGTAGGATCTCTGCTAGCCGCTCGACCTCGGTGCGTCGCATGCAGTAGATGATGCCGCTCTTGCCTCGGTTGGTGAGGATGTAGCGGACGATATCGCTGTCGGTGTCCTCCGTCTTGGGGAGGATGCGGTAGAAGAGATTGGGGCGGTTAAAGGAGCTCTGGAAGGTGGCAGCATTCCGGAGCTTCAGGTTGCGCATGATGTCCTGCTGCACCTTGGGGGTAGCAGTGGCCGTCAGCGCCATGATGGGTCGCGAGGCTATATCCTCGATGAGACTGCGGATGCGGCGGTACTCGGGGCGGAAGTCATGCCCCCACTCCGAGATACAGTGTGCCTCATCCACGGCGTAGAAGGAGATCTGGACCTGGCGCAGCAGCTCCACATACTCCTGTCGGTGCAGGGCCTCGGGGGCTACGTAGAGGAGCTTGGTGCGGCCTGTGATCAGATCTTCCTTGACCTGCTCGAGCTGGGGGCGCGAGAGGGTCGAGTTGAGGAAGTGGGCTATCCCATCCTCCGTGCAGTAGCCACGTATGGCGTCCACCTGATTCTTCATCAGAGCGATCAGGGGGGAGAAGATGACCGCCGTCCCCTCCATCAGGAGGGCAGGCAGCTGATAGCAGAGACTCTTCCCGCCACCCGTAGGCATGAGGACGAAGCTATCGCCTCCAGCCAGCGTGTGCTCAATGACCGGGAGCTGCTGCCCCTTGAAGGCGTCGAAGCCGAAGGACTGCTTGAGGGCGCTGAGGAGCTGAGTCTCTGTCATAGTACGATCGTGTGTGCTGGGTGGATGGGTGGAGCGCTAAGGCCTCGGGGCTCGGGGCGGGCTAAGCCTGGATGACGCCCTGGCTCTCCGCCAGACGTGCCTCTACGTAGGCGCGGTCGATGGTGAACTCTGTGACCTGCTCGGAGGGCAGTCGGTACATAGCCTCCATCATCACCTGCTCCATGATGGCACGTAGACCGCGTGCGCCTAGCTTCTGCTCCATGGTCTTCTCCACGATCGCGTCTAGGGCGTCCTCGGTGTAGTGCAGGGCGATGCCGTCCATGGCGAGCATACGGGTGTACTGGCGCGTCAGGGCATTGCGGGGCTCGGTGAGGATCATGCGCAGGGTCTCGCGCGTCAGGGGATTGAGGTGCGTGATGATGGGCAGGCGGCCGATGATCTCGGGGATGAGGCCGTAGCTCTTCAGGTCACGGGCGTCGACGTAGCGCAGCAGTTCCTCCTCCTTGAGGTGGGCGTGCTGGGCGCCGGGGCTGTTGTAGCCGACGATGCGCGTGTTGAGGCGGTGGGCGATCTTGCGCTCGATGCCGTCGAAGGCCCCCGCGCAGATGAAGAGGATGTGCTGCGTGTTCACCTGGATCATGGGCTGATCGGGGTGCTTGCGCCCGCCCTGAGGGGGGACGTTGACGATGGAGCCCTCCAGGAGCTTGAGCAGACCCTGCTGGACGCCCTCGCCACTGACGTCACGTGTGATGGAGGGATTGTCCCCCTTGCGGGCGATCTTGTCGATCTCGTCGATGAAGACGATGCCGCGCTCGGCCGCCGCCACGTCGTAGTCGGCGACCTGCAAGAGGCGCGTCAGTAGGCTCTCGATGTCCTCACCGACGTAGCCGGCCTGCGTCAGTACGGTGGCGTCTACGATGGTGAAGGGTACCTGCAGGAGGCGGGCGATGGTCTTCGCTAGCAGCGTCTTGCCCGTACCCGTGGGGCCGAGTAGTAGGATGTTGCTCTTCTCGATCTCGACCTCATCGTGGGGCTCCTGGTGCTGCAAGAGACGCTTGTAGTGATTGTAGACAGCTACCGAGAGGTAGCGCTTGGCCTCGTCCTGTCCGACGACGTAGTGGTCGAGGTGCTCCTTGATGTCCTGGGGCTTGGGCAGGGCCTTGAGGTCGAGCTCGGGGGAGCCGAAGGGCTGAGCCTTGGTCTCCTTGAGGAGCTCGTTCTCCCTGAGCATGTTCATCGCCAGGGCTACGCAGTCAGGGCAGACCTTGCCGTCGACGCCCTCCAGGAGGAAGGGGACTTCGTCCTCGGGACGTCCGCAGAGGACGCAGTGTCCTTTGTTTGCCTTCTTAGCCATACTTACTTCTCCTCACGCTTGAGTACGCGGTCGATCATCCCGTAGTCCAGGGCCTCGGGAGCGGTGAGCCAGTAGTCGCGGTCGCTGTCGCGCTCGATGGTCTCGAAGCTCTGCCCTGAGTGCTCGGAGAGGATGGTATAGAGCTCCTTCTTGACCTTGAGGATCTCGCGTGCGGCGATCTCCATGTCGCTGGCCTGTCCCTGCATACCCCCCAGCGGCTGGTGGATCATGATGCGGGAGTGGGGCAGAGCGAAGCGCTTGCCCTTGGCGCCCGCCACCAGGAGGATGGAGGCCATGGAGGCGGCTACCCCCGTGCAGATGGTCGAGACGTCGCTGCCGATATACTGCATCGTGTCATAGATGCCGTAGCCAGCATATACACTACCCCCAGGAGAGTTGATATAGATAGAGATATCCTTACCGGGCTCACTGCTGTCGAGGAAGAGGAGCTGCGCCTGAATGACATTGGCAGCATAGTCGTCGATTTGGCTGCCTAGGAAGATGATGCGGTCCATCATCAGGCGGGAGAAGACGTCCATCTGTGCCACGTTCATCGGGCGCTCCTCTACGATCGTAGGGGAGATATAGCTGCTTTGTACCTGCATATAGTGCTCCAGGGCGAGGGAGTTCATCCCCAGGTGCCCCGTCGCATACTTTCTAAACTCGTTCATTATCTGTCTTAGGGTGATAGCTTCAGGAGGGTAGCTATCTGTCTGCCCTCCTATTAACAAAGGTAGAAATAATTCTCAGAATACACCACGGCTCGTCCAGGCGGCGCTCGCCCCTGCTTTTAGCCTCCATCCGAGGCCGTGCTCGGCTTGCTCCCAGCGGGCTCTCCGCCTGCCTCGCCTTGTCCCTCAGATCGGCGTCTCGAGTGGCTCGGGGTACACTCTCCTAAGGGCTCCCCGAGCTGAGGGATATCCCTGAGCGGCGCTGACTGCTATCCCTCAGCCTCCTGACGGACGTCTCTCAGTGGGCTGATGGATATCTCTCAGCTCGGGCGAGGCTTGGGCTGGAGCTTGCCGAGAGCATACCCTTCGTCCCGCGAGGGCTAAGGAAGGGGACGGAGCTCCCTAGCTAGCAATATAAAAAGACATCGCCCGCACGGCGCTCATCGTCGCTCTAGTAGAGCGGGCTGAGTGCCGTGCGGGCGATGCCGCGTATAGGGCTCGGGGAGGCTAAGGCTTCTCCGTGTCGGCGCCGCCTCCGAGGGCATTGTAGAGGTTCACCACGGCCTGCATGCGGGAGAAGCGGTCACGTACCTCCGTCAGCTGAGCCTGCAGGAGCGATTGCTGGGCGCTGATGACCTCGAGGTAGGAGCTGCTGCGGCCCGAGCGGAAGAGTTCCTCCGTGATGGCGACATTGGCCTTGAGGCTCTCGATCTGCTTGGCCTCCTCGGCGACACGCTCGGTGGAGGCCTCGTAGAGGGCTAGGGCATTGCTGACCTCAGCCCCTGCCGAGAGGAGGCTCTGCTGGAAGGCTAGGAGGGCCTTCTCCTGCTCCGCCTGGGCTACGCGAAGCCCCGCCACAAGCCGACCGCGGGCGAAGATGGGCTGCGCCAGCGCACCGACGGCAGAGCTGACCAGACGCATGGGGTTCGCCACCGCCTGCCCGAGGCTACCGACCCAGCCGAGGCTGCCGCTGATGCTGAGCGTGGGGTAGAGGGCTGAGCGGGCGGCATTCGTCTGATAGTAGCAGCTGGCCAGAGCCAGCTCCGCCACACGTACATCGGGGCGCTGACTGAGGAGCTGGACGGGCAGCCCGACGGAGAGCTGCTCGGGCAGCCTCTGTGCCTCCAGCGTGCTGCGCTCGTAGCTGCGGGGGGACTGGCCTAGGAGCAGCGCTAGGCTGTTCTCGGCTGCGATGCGCTGGCGCTTGATCTCGGGGAGGCTGGCCTGCACCTGATGGAGCGCCGCACGTGCCGACTGGACGGCGGACTCGAGGGCGCGGCCGTGCTCCTTCTGCGCCTGCATCACCTCGAGGGTGCGCTGGGCGAGCCCAGCAGCCTCCTGGCTGAGGGCGAGCTGACGGTCGAGCATCAGCAGCGTGTAGTAGCCATTGGCGACGCTGGCGATGAGGCGGCTCTGGACGAGGCGCTGGTACTCCTGGGCCCGCAGCAGCTGTGCCTGGCTGCTGCGTGAGGCATTGAGCAGCGCGCCGAAGAGGTCCACCTGCCAGCTTGCCTGTACGGGCAGCTCGTAGCTGTGCGTGGCGTCGGCACCTTCGCTCTTGCGGGTGCTGACGCTGGGGGCGAGGCTGAGGCTGGGGAAGAAGGAGAGGCGTGCGGCCTTTAGCTGCGCCTCGGCCTGACGCACCGAGAGGGCAGCCGTCTGTAGGTCGACATTCTGCCGCAGCGCCTCCTCTATGAGCTGCTGGAGCTGCGGGTCGGTGAAGAGCCCGCGCCAGGGCAGGCGCCCGAGGCTGGTGCTGCTATCCGCCGAGGCCAGCACCGCTTGGTCTGTGCGGTAGACCTCGGTAGTGATCCCCGTGGGGCGCTGGTAGCGGGAGTAGATGCCGCAGCTGGAGAGGGCGAGCGTGAGCCCTAGGCAGGGGAGGAGGCTATGGCTAAGCTTCTTCATGAGCGAGCGTATTGGGTTCCTTGGGCTCCAGAGGCTTGATGCGCTCCTGGAGGTACTGGAAGATGACAAAGAGCGTGGGGACGACGAAGATCTGCAGCACCATCCCGATGAGCATCCCACCCACGGTGGTAGCGCCGAGCGTAGAGTTGCCGTTGGCGCCGACGCCCGAGGCGAACATCAGCGGGAGCAGCCCGATGATCATCGCCAGCGAGGTCATGAGGATGGGTCGGAGACGCGCTACAGCACCCTGGATGGCAGCCTCGTAGATGCTGAGGCCACGCTGGCGGCGCTCGACGGCGAACTCTACGATGAGGATAGCGTTCTTCGCCAGCAGCCCAATGAGCATGATCAGAGCGATCTGCGTGTAGATATTATTGGTGTGGCCGAAGAGCTGCACGAAGAGGTAGGAGCCGAAGAGGCCGAAGGGGATGGACAGGATGACCGACAGCGGCAGCACGTAGCTCTCGTACTGAGCGCTCAGGATGAGGTAGACGAAGAGCAGACAGAGGCCGAAGATCAGCGTCGTCGTATCGGAGGACTCCTGCTCGGAGCGCGTCAGCCCCGTATAGTCGTAGCCGTAGCCTGCGGGCAGCGTCTGGGCTGAGACCTCAGAGATCGCCTTGAGGACGTCCCCCGTAGCGTAGCCTGGGGCGGGAGCAGCCATCACGTCGATCGAGGTGTAGAGGTTGAAGCGGCTGATGCTCGCAGGGCCGTAGACCTTCTCCGTCGTGATGAAGCTGGTGATGGGTGCCATCTCCCCGCTCCCCGTGCGTACGTAGATGCTGGATAGGGCATTGATATCGAGGCGCTCCTCAGGGGCAGTCTGCAGGAGGACACGGTAGAGCTTGCCGTAGCTATTAAAATTGGAGACGTACATCCCACCGAAGTAGCCCTGCAGCGTGGCGAGGATGGCCTGAGGCGTCGTGCCGCTACGCATCGCGGCCGCCACGTCCACATCGATGAGGTACTGCGGGTAGCTAGCATTGTACTGCGTCATGGCGTAGGCCACCTCGGGACGGGCGTTGAGCGCGCCGAGGAACTTCTGCGTCTCGCTGAAGAACTTGTCCAGCGAGCCGCCCGTACGGTCGAGCATCGTCAGTGATACGCCCGAGGACATCCCGTAGCCAGGGATCATCGGCGGGGTCATAGCTATCACGGTCGCGTCGGGGAGCGTAGCGCCGTAGGCCATCAGCGTGCGCGCTACGGCGGCCGCCGTAGCGCTGCGCTCGTCGAAGGGCTTCATGTTGATGAACATGGAGGCATAGTTCGACCCGCTCCCACCCATAAAGCTGAAGCCCGAGATCTGCATTACCTTCGAGACGCCCTCCTGGGCTTCGGCGACCTTGGCGACCTTAGCCAGTAGCGCCTCAGTCTTCTCGCGGCTCGTCCCCGCCGGCGTGGAGACGGCGACCATCACGGAGCCCGTGTCCTCGCTGGGGACGAGCTCACTGCTGGTCGTCATCATGAAGTAGCCCGTCGTGAGGATGCTCACCACGACGAGGACAGCCGCGCTGACCTTGTGCCCCGTGAAGAAGCGGACGAAGCGCTCATAGGGGCGCTGCACGTGTCGATCGTAGGCGGTGTTGAAGGCCAGATGGAAGCGCTTGACGAAGTTGAGCTTCTTCCCCTCGTGGTCGGTGTGGGCTCGCAGCAGGAGCGCGCACAGGGCGGGGCTCAGCGTCAGGGCGTTCACCGCCGAGATCACAATAGCGATGGCCATCGTGATCCCGAACTCGCGGAAGAAGGCCCCACTGATGCCCGAGATGAAGGACACGGGTACGAAGACCGCCGCCATCACCAGCGTGATGGAGATGATGGCCCCTGAGATCTCGTGCATGGCATCGATGCTAGCCTGCCGCGCCGACTGGTAGCCCTCGTCGAGCTTGGCATGCACGGCCTCCACGACTACGATGGCGTCATCCACTACAATAGCGATGGCGAGCACCAGCGCCGAGAGCGTGAGGAGGTTGAGCGAGAAGCCGAAGAGGTTCAGCACAAAGAAGGTACCCACCAGCGACACTGGTACGGCGATAGCGGGGATCAGCGTGGAGCGCAGGTCCTGCAGGAAGAGGTAGACCACGATGAAGACCAGGAGGAAGGCCTCCAGCAGCGTCTGGATGACGTGCTCGATCGAGGCCTGGAGGAAGTCCGTGACGTCCACGACGTACTGGATCTCCATACCGGGAGGGAAGTCCTTCTCTAGCTCCTTGAGCTGTGCCTTGATATCGCGGACGATGTCGTTGGCATTGGAGCCCGCGATCTGAGTGACCATCCCCGAGACGGCGGGATGGCCGTTGAGCTTGGAGTTGGAGCCGTAGCTGAGGGAGCCAAGCTCTACCTTGGCCACGTCCTTGAGGCGGATGATACCGCCGGCCTCGTCGGAGCGTAGGATGACGTTCTCGTACTCGCTCAGCTCCTTGAGACGCCCCTTGTAGCGCAGCGTGTACTCGTAGGTGCGGTCGCCTGACTCGCCGAGGCTCCCGGGCGCAGCCTCGAAGTTCTGCGCTGAGAGTATCGCCGAGACGTCCGAGGGGATAAGGCCGTAGGCGCGCATCTTATCGGGGTCGAGCCACAGACGCATGGCGTAGGTGGACTGGCTGAAGGTATTGGCTGAGCCCACACCCTGCACGCGCTTCATCGAGGGGATGATGTTGATGTCGGCGTAGTTGGCCAGGAACTCCGCGTCGTAGCGTCCATCCGTGCTGCTCAGGGAGTAGACGAGAAGCATGCTGGACTGGCGCTTCTGCGTCGTCACCCCGACGCGCACGACGTCGGCAGGCAGGAGGGCCTGCGCCTGCTGCACGCGGTTCTGCACGTTGACGGCCGCCATATCGGGGTCTGTACCCTCGCGGAAGTAGACGGTGATCTGCGCGCCCCCTGAGTTGGTCGCCGTAGAGGTCATGTAGGTCATGCCCTCTACGCCATTGATCTGCTCCTCGAGGGGGGCGATCACTGAGTTCAGTACGGTCTGGGCATCGGCCCCTGCGTAGGCGGTCGACACCTGGACGGTGGGCGGAGCGATGTTGGGGTACTGCTCGATCGGCAGCTGCAGCAGGCCGATGACCCCGAGGATCACGATGAAGATCGAGATCACCGTGGAGAGGACGGGCCGCTGGATGAATCTAGTGAGGTTCATAGTCTAGTCGCTATCGTACCCTTATTTACGCTGGGCGCCGCCGCCCATCATCTGCTTCTGGATCGCCTCCTGGCGTGCCGCGTATTCGGCTTCGCTCAGGGCCTTGATCTCCATACCTTCACGTAGTGTCGTCGTCCCTGCCGTGACGATGCGATCGCCGACCTTGAGCCCCGAGGTCACGGTATAGCTCTGCCCGTCGTCGTAGGGGCTGACCGTGATCTCGGTGAACTTCACCTTGCCGTCCGAGCCCAGTGTGTAGACGAACTTCTTGTGCAGCATCTCCACCGTCGCCGACTGGGGGACGAGGATCGCCGCCGTCGTGCGGGCGGGTAGATGTACCGTGCCGACGCCCCCGCTACGCAGCTGGCCTGAGGCGTTGGGGAAGTCTACGCGCAGCGTCACCGAGCCCGTCGTGCGGTCGATGACGCCGCTGACGCCCTTCACCGTACCCTCCTCGGGGTAGCTGCTGCCGTCGGCTAGCGTAAGGCGTACCTTGGGGAAGAGCGTCGTGAGGTCGCCCGAGACCTGGCCCCCCGTATAGGAGCGCAGCTCGCGCTCCGAGAGGGAGAAGTAGACGAAGGCCTGCTTGGTATTGGACACCTGGGTCAGTGCCTGGGCGCTCTGCGGGCTGACGAGGTTCCCGACACGGTAGTTGATCGAGCCGACGACACCCGCCACGGGGCTGGAGACGGTGCAGAAGGAGAGGTTCTCGCGTGCGGCCGTGAGGTTGGCCTTCGCTACGGCCACGCCAGCGGTGGCACTCCTCAGGGCGTTGGCGACCTCCTCGTAGGCACTCGTGCTGATGATGTTCTTGGCGAGCAGCTCCTTGCTGTTGCGCTCGTTGAGCTGAGCGGTGGAGAGGGTAGCCTCGGCACTGGAGAGGCTGGCGGCAGCCTGATTGACGGCCGCGCGATAGGTGACGTCGTCGAGCTGGAAGAGGGCTTGCCCGGGGCGGACGGCCTGCCCCTCGCTGACGAGGACCTTGGTGATGAAGCCAGAGACCTTGGGGCGGATCTCGGCGTCATCCTCCCCACGGATGACGGCAGGGTAGCTGTTGTCTACGGAGAAGTCACTGCTGGCGAGGGTGCGGACGGGTAGCTCGGGCGCGCCTTGGGCGCCTTGCTGGGCTTGCTCTCCCGAGCCGCCGCAGGCGCTGAGCCCCAGCAGCCCCACTAGGGCGAGGCTGAGCGAGGTGATGACGATACGTCTGTGGGTCATATACTCTATATCTATTAAGGATGTGTCTTGGTGCCGCTACCCGAGGCGATAGCATGCAAAAGGATAAAACTTGGATGCCTGAGCGGGGCGAAGGTTTAATCTGCTGCGAAGAAAAGTGCCGAGGCGGCCTAGGCTGCGCTCGGCACTGCTTTTTGCGCCCATCCGAGGCGACGCTTGGCCTGCTCCCAGCAGGTCCTCCGCCTGCTGACCTTCGTCTGGTGGCGAGGCGGCTCAAGAGGCTTGCGAAGCGCCGTCCTAAGCCTCGCCTCGTTGATGGATATCCCTGTGCTCTGCTGACTGATATCCCTCAAGCGGCTGACAGACGTCCCTCAGGGCGCTGATGGATATCTCTCAGCACGGCTCGGCCTCGATGGGACAAGCGTGCTCGAGGGCTAAGGGATGCGGGCTGAGCCCTAGGGGCAAAGCGCAAAACAGCTAGGCAAAGCGCCCCGCGGAAGGGGGCTTGCTTTCTTTGTATATAAATCTTAACTTTGTCGTAGGAAAAGACTCAAAGAGCCACGTTGTCGATAGGGAAACTCAACGTACAACATTGAAAACCGAGTCAACCTACCTACCAATGGCGAGCTACAATGGGCCGCGGCTCATTCTCCCCTCGGGGAGAGCGGTAGATTACAAAGGTAGGCAGGAGCTCAAATCCTGTTCATAGGAGTTTTCGCTCAATCCACTCGTGGCTCCCCCATAGCTCAGGCCCCTCACCCCGATCACGGAGTGAGGGGCCTGATTGCTTTGGGGACGTGGTGCTCTAGCGCTTGCCCTTGCCCTTACGGGAGGCTTTGCTGGCGGCGGCCTTCGTGGGCTTAGCCTTCGCTGCCTTGCCCTTAGTAGCCTTGGCCGAGCTGCTGCGGGACTTCTTCGCCCCTGCCTTGGCGCTGGTGGCGTGCCTGTCCGCCTTGTGCTTCGTGGCCGCTGGGGCAGGGGGATAGAAGAGCTCGTTGGCCGTCTGGATGAAGCCCTGGCGCGCGGCCTCAGCCCCTATGCCGTTGGCGATGTAGACGATGCTGTACCAGCGTCCCTCATGCTCGAGGTAGCCCGCATAGCCGCGTACGCCGCGCAGCGAGCCGCTCTTGACCTGGGCCGTGATCTCGGGGCGGAGGGTGAGACTACGTACCGAGCCCTCGTAGCCCGCACGTGGGAGGCTGTAGAGGAAGGGCTCGCGCAGCGTGCTGTCCTGCCATACGCAGCGCAGGATCTGCTCTAGAGCCTGCGGCTGGAGGCGTCCCGAGCGGCTGAGGCCCGAGCCGTCACGTAGATCTAGCGAGCGTCTGTCGAGCTTGAGCCGATCCGTCCAGTAGCGCAGCACGCCCTTGGGTAGGCCCTCGGGACGCTCCTCGGGGCGGTTGAGGTGGTAGGCTAGGGCCTCGGCGTAGACATTGGCGCTGCGGAAGTTGGTGATGCGTACCAGCGTGTCGGCCGGCAGTGACTCGTAGACGCCGAGGGTATCGCCTGCCGTCTGGCGGTCGTAGTCGAGGCGAGGTGCTTCGCCGAAGCTGATGCCGCGCTGCTGCAGGCCTTCGCTGAGCCATAGAGCGGCGTAGTGTGCGGGGCTCGAGAGCGGCATACGCTGGTAGCGACGCATGAGGCCTGGGCGTATCTGCCCCGAGAGGTAGACGCTGTCCCCCGCGGGGCTGATCTGTGAGCTGACGCTGGTGCGGCTGCTCAGCTCGAGCCCTGAGCTGCTCGGTAGGGAGACGGAGGCAAGGTCGTAGTCCGCTGCGGCGCCCTCGCTGTCGCTGGAGAGGTAGAGGTCGGCATAGTTGTCGCCGATGTTGCAGCCCGAGACGGGGGCTCCGTAGTAGCTGTCTAGATCCTCCTCCAGCCAGTGTACGCCGTAGGCGGGCTCGGGGAGGTTCCGCAGCTGGAGCTGTATGCCGCCCGTGAAGTGGCGTATGCCGCGCTGGCGGAGCAGCTCGCCGAGCTGCTGCAGCAGACGCGTGCGCTCGGGGACGTAGTGCGAGCCGAGGGAGGGGTCGCCCGAGGCCTGTACGATGAGTCGCCCCTGGAAGGTCTCGCCCTGCTGCACGCCATCCAGCAGTAGCGGCATACGGAAGCGGTAGTCTGCACCCCGTAGGGCGAGGAAGGCTGCCGTCGTGGGGATCTTGGTCAGAGAGGCAGGGCAGAAGTCCTGCCTCGAGCGCCAGTCCACGAGCAGGGAGTCCGTCTCGAGGTCGCGCACCAGGACGCAGACGGCGCCGCCTCGCTGCTCGAGCTGCTTGGCGGTGCGCAGTCCCTCATGCCGCACGTGGGCAGCCAGGGGCAGAGCGCAGAGGAGTAGGAGGGTGAGGAGGGGGCGCATGATGATCGGTGATGATAGGCCGTGCGGCTGAGCTGCGCGCGGGCTGAAGGTAGAGAGGCTGCCCCATCGGTATGGAGCAGCCTCTCGTAGTATAGCACTTGCGTCCGTGGGACGCGCGTGGGAGAGCTTACTTGCCGCTCTTGGCCATAGCACCACGTGCAGCACGGGTGAGCTTGACGGCACAGACGACAGCGTTCTTAGCGTTGATGATCTCGAGGCCATCGAAGCTGAGGGCACCGACCTGGATGGTCTTACCCAGACCAAGCTCGGTGACGTCGATGAAGAGCTGCTCGGGGATCTCCGTGTAGGGTGCGCGTACCTTGAGCTTACGCATCTCGAGGCTGAGCTTACCCCCTGCCTTCACACCTTCGGCGTGGCCGGTGAGGACGACGGGTACTTCCATGACGATAGCCTTACCTTCCTCTACCTGGAGGAAGTCGAGGTGCAGGATCGCGTCGGAGACGGGGTGGAACTGAAGGTCCTTGAGGATGGCCTTGACCGTCTTGCCGCCTATGGTGAGGTCGATAACGAAGATGTCGGGCGAGTAGACGAGGTTGCGGACAGCCTCCTGGCTAACCGTGAAGTGAACCACGTCGTTGCCTCCGTAGAGGACTGCAGGGATCTGGTCACCTGCGCGCAGGCCCTTGGAGGCCTTCTTGCCGAGCTCGGTGCGGAGCTCACCGCTGAGTGCGAATGTCTTCATTCTGTTCTTAATAATGTGTTACTCAAAATTAGTGTCTTCTAATTTCCCATCACACGAGTCTGAGACCAGCGCTCTGGGCTCAGGCTGCTCGTCTCCGAGACAATCGTAAAACGCCGCAAAGGTACGATAAATTACGGACTTATCCCAGCACGAGCTCGGGCGCGACCTGCGCGCCGAGCCTTGGGAGCTCGCTCCCACCTAGCTGGGGACGCCTGTGAGGGGTATCCCTCAGCCTCCTGATGGATGTCCCTCATGGCGCCGAGGGATATCCCTCAGCGCGCTGACGGATATCCCTCGGGCGCGCTACCTCCTAGGAGAAGGTGCTGCTGCCTGCCTGAGGGGCTGGGTGTGCGGCCTATGCCTCGCCTCGGGCCCCGAGCTCCTTGCGGTACTCTGAGGGAGGTGAGCGCTCTGTGGAAGCTGTGATACTAGAGCTCGCGCGTGTACGTTATATACAAGGATAGGCTAGGGGCGGCACAGAAGGCCCGCCCCCGAGCAGCCGAAGACCCCGCCGATCGTCCAGCTCCCACGAGGGTCTAGCCCAGGCTAGGCACCCTGTGGTCGAGGGCGCTCCCTCGCGCTGGGTGCAGCAGCTGTCTGTGCCTGTGTGTGGAACAAAAATATATTCGTATATTTGCCCTCAGAAAAGTAACTAAGTCGTCTCCCACCCTTTGCGGGAGCGTACGTATGTATCACAACTATAAAGTGTAGCAGTAATGGAAATCAAGAAGTCCCCCAAGGCAGACCTCGAGCGTGGCAAAGGCCTGTCGCTCCTGCTCGGACTACTGGTAGCTCTCTCTGTAGTGTTCGTCAGCTTGGAGTGGCGCAGTTCCGTCGCACAGGCTACGAATACCTCTTCGGGGCTTGACCTCAAGGATATCGATGAGGTGATGAACATCCAGGACGAGCAGAAGCCCGACGAACCCGAACCAGAGCCCCAGCAGGCACAGCAGACCGAGGTCCAGCTGCCTGAGGAGTTCAAGGTCGTGGATAACAACAAGGAGGTCATCAAGCCATCCTTCGTCTCCGCAGACCAGGATAAGCCCCTTCCTCCTCCCAATATCCCCCTCGGGACTAAGAACGTCAACACCGATGAAGAGGTAGACCAGACCGTCTTCGAGATCGTAGAGGAGCAGCCTGAGTTCCCCGGTGGGATGGAAGCCTTCATGAAGTACCTGGCCAAGAATATCCAGTACCCCGAGCGCGCCGTGGACAACGGTATCCAGGGTAAGGTCATGGTTCGCTTCGTCGTAGAGCGTGATGGCTCCGCCTCTCAGGTTGAGACCATCAAGGGCGTAGACCCCGAGCTCGATAGGGAGGCAGTCCGTGTGGTCAAGGCTATGCCTAAGTGGAAGCCTGGTCGCCAGCAGGGTAAGGCCGTACGTACGCGCTTCATCGTGCCCGTAGTCTTCCGCCTGCAGTAATACCACAGTAGCGCCTCTGGCGCCAGCTATAGACAGCGAGGTCAGCCTCCCGATACAGGGGGCTGACCTCGCTCTTTTGTGGCTATTTAGTATCTTTGTTATTAGAGGAAGTAGGTGCTAGTGCTAGCGCGCTCCTCGAGGGAGGAGCATTTGCTCCCCTTTATATATTAGGATGGCGCCTGGCCCTAGTGGGGCTGGGGGTGCGTCTTCTGTGCCGATCAACCTAAAGACTGACGACTAGATAACAGCTGATGATAGCTAAGAACTTTATTTCGCTCTTTGAGGACAGCTTCCGCAAGCACTGGGACCTGCCCGCGATGGAGAACTACGAGGGACGAGCCTATACCTTCGGGGGAATGGCCGATGAGATTGACCGCTGGCATAGCTTCTTTGCCGCCCAGGGACTGCAGCGTGGCGAGAAGGTTGCCCTCATGGGTAAGGACTCTGCCGAATGGGGGATCTTCTTCCTGGCAACCATCACCTACGGCGCCGTCATCGTCCCCATCCTACAGGACTTCCCCCCTGCTGATGCCCAGCAGATCATCAGCCACTCTGAGGCGCGTATCCTAGGGATCAATGCCAAGCTGTGGGAGCAGATGCGCCCCGAGCTCAATCCCGCGCTCACGGCCGTGGTGGACTTCCAGGAGGGGACGGCGCTCTACAGCCCTGAGGGACAAGAGGCGCTCCAGCGTCAGCTCGAGGAGGCACGCGCCCAGCATCAGGCACGCTACCCCGAGGGGATGCGTCCCGAGGAGCTTAGCTACTACCATACGCCCAATGACGAGCTCCTCGTACTGAACTACACCTCGGGGACGACGGGCTTCAGCAAGGGCGTGATGCTTTCGGGGAATAACTTCGCGGGCAACCTCGTCTTCTGCATGGAGCGCAAGATCATCAACCCCGGAGAGGTACTCCTCTGCTTCCTCCCCATGGCGCACGTCTATAGCTGCATGATCAATCTCTGCTTAGCTATGGCTAGCGGCACGCGCGTCGTCGTGCTCGGTAAGGTTCCCTCGCCCAAGATCCTCGGGGCAGCCTTCCGCAAGGTGCGCCCCACGATCGTCATCTCCGTGCCCCTTGTGCTGGAGAAGATCTACCAGAATACCCTGCAGCCCGTGCTGAAGTCGCGCAAGGTACGCTTCATGCTCGCCCTGCCCTTCCTCCGCAATATCGTCTACCGCAAGGTGCGCCAGCAGCTCACCGAGGGCCTCGGCGGAGCCTTCCGCCAAGTCGTCGTAGGCGGCGCTGCGCTCAATCCCGAGGTCGGTGCCTTCCTCAAGCGCATCGGCTTCCCCATCACCGTCGGCTACGGGATGACCGAGTGTGCCCCCCTTATCTCCTATATCGGGGCCGATGAGTGGCGCCTGCGCTCCTGCGGCCGTGTGCTGCACCCCTACATGGAGGCGCGTATCGCTCCCCTCGAGGGCGAGCACGCTGAGGAGCAGGATGCCACCATAGGCGAGATCCAGGTGCGCGGGGAGAACGTCTGCATGGGCTACTACAAGAATCCCGAGCAGACGGCCCAGCTCTTCACCGAGGACGGCTGGATGCGTACGGGCGACCTCGGGACGATGGACAGCGACCACTTCCTCTACATCCGTGGACGCTCCAAGGCGATGCTCCTCGGGCCTAGCGGGCAGAACATCTACCCCGAGGAGATCGAGGCTAAGATCGGCTTGCTGCCCTATGTGCAGGAGAGCCTCGTGCTGATGCGTGAGGGCAAGCTGGAGGCGCTCATCGTGCCTAATAAGCAGCTCCTCCAGGAGCATGGCCTTACGCTCGAGGAGGGCTGGCAGCAGATCCAGGCCCAGCGTGCCGCACTCAACGCCCAGGTGGGGAGCTACGAGCAGATCCAGCGCTTCGAGCTGCGTGAGGAGCCCTTCGAGAAGACGCCCAAGCAGAGCATACGTCGCTACCTATATAAATAAGGAGTAGTACGGCGCATGGCTCGACGTAGACGTACAGCTAAGGTTAAGGGGTGGGGGAAGCTCGGCAGGCTCCTGCCGCTCTTACTGATCCTACTAGGCTATCTAGGCTACCGCGCGCTCTCGCGCTCGGAGGCCGCCGCACCCTCCGTGGGGACTCAGACCCTAGGGCAGGCGGGGGATAGCACGGTGTGCACCTCACCCTACACACCGCTCGGGGCAATCGAGGATGAGATCATCAATGGGGATACGACGCTGCTGGAGATGCCGCGACTGGCGGGAGGCAATGCCAACTACTACGTCACGCATCGCGCCTCGGGGCGTGTGACCTATTCGCTGGAGTACGACGTCACCCGCCTGCATGCCCGCTGGGTCTGCTTTTCCTTCACGCCCGAGACGGCTGTCAAGGAGGTCAGCCGCAGTGAGGCCTGGGCTTGGGACCCCAAGGTACCCGCCCGCTACAATACCGCGAGCTTCTTCCGTCGCAGCGGCTACAGCCGTGGGCACCTCGTCGCCTCGGAGGACCGTGTCTATTCGCCCGGGGCCAATGAGCAGACCTTCTACTACACCAATATGAGCCCCCAGCTGCAGGCGCACAATGCCGGCATCTGGCATCGCCTAGAGCGCCGCGTGCAGGACTGGGCCGACGACAGAGGGCTCTGCGATACGCTCTACGTCGCCAAGGGCGGCACCATAGCCGATGGACAGATCGAGCCGAAGCGTATGAAGGGGCGTGTCGTCGTCCCGCGCTACTACTGGATGGCCGTACTGGCACGCAAGGGCGGGCAGTACCACGCCATAGCCTTCTGGACGGAGCACCGCAGCTACGGCCCTAGCGTGCAGATCCCTTCGCTGACCCTCTCGGTACGCGAACTGGAGCAGCGCACAGGGCTGGACTTCTTCTATCACCTGCCCGATGCCGTCGAGGAGGCCGCCGAGACCGAGTCCCCCACGAGCCGTGAGGCCCTGCGTCGCTGGTGGCACCAGTAGGCGCTGCCTAGCCTGCTCGTGCCCTTCGTCGCCCCATTCATCTACCCTATCAGATTCCCCTCCCTATGAAAGGTCTTGCACTTCTCCTCTCCCTCGCGCTGCTCGTCCTCTTCTCGGGCTGCCGACCCGCCGCACGGGTGTCAGGCCCGATGCAGCTCACGGCGACCATCGCGCCTGCTGCTGATATCCTCTCGCGTCTAGCGGGCGAGGAGGCCGAGGTGACGACGCTCCTGCCGCAGGGAGCGAGCCCAGAGAACTACGAGCCCACGACGCAGGACATACGTGCCCTAGCCGAGAGCAAGGGATTCTTCTATGTCGGGGACTTGGGCTTCGAGCGCAGCTGGGTCGAGCGGATCAAGACGCAGAACCCCGAGCTCAAGCTCTATCGCCTCGATGCAGGCCTGGAGGCAAAGCACGCCGGGCATAGCCATGGGGCGGATGGCCTTGTCCACGACCCGCACTACTGGACCAGTGTGCGCGGGCTGCGTGCTCTGGCGAGCGCAGCGCTCGTGGGCCTCCTCGAGCTTAGCCCCCAAGACTCAGCCCGCTACCGTGAGCGTCATCAGGCGCTCACGGCACAGCTCGACGCACTGCAGACCGAGCTCGAGACGACGCTCCGTGGGCGCAGCTCCTCGGCCTTCGTCATCTATCACCCCTCGCTCTCAGAGTTCGCAGAGGAATGGGGCTTCACCCAGCTGGTGGTGGAGGAGGACGGCAAGGAGCCCTCGCCCCGTCATGTCGCGGAGATCGTGGCCAAGGCGCGCGCCGCTGGGGTACGTGTCGTCTTCGTGCAGCAGGAGTTCGATAGCAAGATCGTCCAGAGCATCGCCCAGGAGCTTGGCGCGCGTACCGTGACCATCAGGCCCCTCAGCGCCGACTGGCAGGGCGAGCTGCGCCGTATCGCCCAGGCACTGGCCGCGAACTAAGTCCCTAATCAAGTAAGAGCAGCTATGCCAAGGATCATCAAGCTGGAGGATGCCAGTCTCGGCTACTCCGATACGCTCGTGCGGGAGCACTTCGACTGGAGCGTGGAGCGTGGCGCCCACTGGGCGATCACGGGCCCCAATGGCTGTGGCAAGACGACGCTGATGCGTACTATCCTGGGGCTCATTCCCCTGAGAGGCGGGCGCCTGGTACGCTACGACCGCGCGGGACAGGAGACGTCGCGGCTCGAGATGAGCTACCTGCCGCAGATCAACCAGCTGGATCGCCACTTCCCCATCTCCGTCGAGGAGGTCATCGACTCGGGCCTGCCCGCCGAGCTCCGGGGGCGTGGGGCGCGCCGTGAGGCGGTCGAGCAGCTCGCCGCCGAGGCGGGGCTCTCCTCGCTGTTGGCGCAGCCCATCGGGCAGCTCAGCGGCGGGCAGCTGCAGCGCACGCTGCTAGCTCGGGCGCTGGCCTCGCAGCCCGAGTTGCTGATCCTGGATGAGCCGCTCAGCTTCCTCGACCGTAAGTATCGCGAGCAGTTCGACGAGCTGCTCTACCGCCTTGTGCCCAGCGAGACGACGCTGCTGCTGGTGACGCACGACCTGCAGGGCGAGGCCTCGGATCAGTGGCAGGTGCTTGCCCTCGGACAGTTCTAGTAGATCACGCTATGCTTGTATCCCTTCGTTCGCTCCTTGCCCTTGTGCTCTGTGTCGCTAGCCTCAGCGCTCCGCTCAGGGCGCAGCAGGCCGATAGCACCGCCTGGTATGTGCGGCAGGACCTCCGCTCCACGCTGCGGATGACGGTGCCGCTGGTCAGCCTCGGCCTCATCCAGAGCCTGCACAATAAGGATATACGCGCGCTGCGCAACGGCTATATACCCACCTTCCGCCACCACTACGACGACTACCTGCAGTTCGCCCCGATGGCGGTGCAGCTGGGGATGAGTTTCGGCGGGCTGCAGGGTGTCTCGCGTAGCCCTTGGCAAGCGCTGACGGCCGATGCCTTCGCTACGGCGACGATGCTGGCCCTGACCTCTGCGATCAAGTACACGGCACGCGTGCAGCGTCCCGATGGCAGCTCGCGCAATTCCTTCCCCTCGGGGCATACGGCCATGGCCTTTGCCTCGGCCGAAGTCCTCAATATCGAGTATGGAGGGCGCTACCCCTGGTTGCCCTACTTCAGCTATAGCCTCGCAGGCGCTACAGGGCTGGGGCGTATGATGAACAATAGACATTGGCTGGGCGACGTCGTCGCTGGCGCTGGCCTCGGGATCCTCTCGGCGCATGTCGGCTACTGGATCACGGGGCAGCTCTTCGGGGATAAGCGCTATGCCCTGCGCACGCATCACTACGCCGAGGCGCAGCTCCCGCGGCTGACGCTCGAGCTGCCCGTGCAGCTGGAGTATGGCATGGAGCGGCGCCGAGACCACGCGCGTCTTTATAGCCGCAGCCTCGGGCTGGCTGCCCTCTACCGCCCCTGGGCGGACTCCGCCTACTACATTCGTGGACACTTCCTCCTCAGCCTCGATGAGCTGCGTGCCGTGGGAGGCCACCAGCAGGTGCTGGGGCAGGCACAGGCCCTCGAGCTACGGCTCGGGGCGGGACGCAACTGGCAGCTCTACGCCAACCGCGGCCTAAGGGTACACCCCTGGCTGGGGCTGCGGCGCCATCTGGGGGCTGAGTCACTCCTCCCAGGTGTACCTGTCCCCGAGTTTCCTACCTGGTCCCTGACGATGGGGCTAGAGGCGACGCCCTACTGGCGTGTCTGCCCGCAGCTGGCACTGAGCTTCCCTCTGGGGCTCAGCTATCGCCCTGCGGGCTATAGTCTCCCTACGGCCTCAGGCGAGATGTCTCGGGCGCGTAGGCTACACTGGGGGCTGGGTAGCTCCCTCTGTCTCTACCTCTAGAGCCTTGCTTCGGGCTCGGGCTGCGTGAAGCAGCCCTTTTTATCCAAGCTCTATCATCCAATGTCTACCTATTACCTCATGCCCTTGATCTTCGTCCTCGGCATCCTTGGGATTGCCTTCGAGGAGCAGATCAAGGTGAACAAGACCGCCACGGCGCTGCTGACCTGCGTGCTGCTCTGGTTCATCCTGCTGGTCGATACCGACATCGCCGCCGCCACGAAGGGCTTCGCCGACTTCCTGCGTCACGCGCCTGCCGAGGAGGCAGCGCACGATGTCTCGGACTACCTCTCCCTCAAGCTCACCGAGCACCTCGGCGATGTCTCGGGGACGCTCTTCTTCGTCCTCTGCTCCATGGTGCTGGTCAATACGATCGATAACTACGGGGGCTTCAAATCGGTGGCGAAGATCGTCGAGACGACCAATAAGCGCCGCCTCCTGTGGCGTGTGGCCTTCGCCTCCTTCCTCTTCTCTGCCTTCCTGGATAACCTCGCTGCCGCTATCGTCATCATTGCCGTGCTGCGCCGCCTTGTGCCCGACCGCACCGACCGCATGAAGTACGCCTGCCTCAGCATCATAGCCTGTAATGCCGGGGGCTCGTGGTCGCCCATCGGGGACGTGACGACGCTGCTGCTGTGGAATAGTGGGCGCATCACGCCGTACTACCAGATCTTCCACCTCATCATCCCTTCGCTGGTGAATATGCTCGTGGCCACGACGCTCACGCACTTCCTCCTCTTCAAGAAAGGGGCACGCCTGCGTGCGCTGCCTGATGTGCCTGAGGACGATGTGGCCGACATCCTACCGCAGTCGGCACGTATCACGGTCTTCCTTCTCGGGATCGCTTCGCTGATGCTGGTGCCTATCTGGCAGACCTTCTTCGACGTGCCGGCCTTCATGGGCGTCATCTTCGGGCTGGTGCTGGTGTGGATCTACACCGAGCTGATGTTCTCCCGTCATAAGAGGCGCCTGCGCTCGGCCACGAGTCTGAGGATGACGGAGCTGCTGCACAGCGCGGATCTGACGACGATCTTCTACTTCCTCGGGATCCTGATGTCGGTCTCGGCGCTCATCGAGGGCGGGCAGCTGGCGGCGGCCTCCACGCACGTCACCGAGCTGATCCCCAGCACGGGGCTGCTGGCGGGGATCATCGGGGTGCTCTCGGCGATGCTGGATAATGTGGCCCTCGTGGCCGCTGTCCTCGGGATGTACCCTGTGGATGCCTCCGGGGCGCTGACGCCCTTCGTCGTCAATGGGAGCTTCTGGGTCTTCCTCGCCTACTGTGCGGTGACGGGCGGCAGTCTCCTGATCATCGGTTCGGCAACGGGCGTCACGGTGATGGGACTGGAGGAGATCAGCTTCGGCTACTACTTCAAGCGCTTCAGTGTCTTCGCGCTGGCGGGCTATCTGGCAGGCGCACTGGTCTACCAGCTGCAGTCGCTCATCTTTTAGCTAAGGGGCTGGTCTAAGGGCTCGGCCTCCCAGCTCCTCAAAGCAAGCGCGTCCCCATCCGGCTGTCTAGGCAGTCGGGTGGGGACGCGCTTGCTTATTTAGGGGAAGGAGCTAGCCTAAGTCTAGGAGGGGGCTCCTCCCGCTTAGCACGCAGCGCGCTTAGGGATATCCCTCAGCACGCCCACGGATATCCCTCCGCAGGCTGACTGCTACCCTTCGGGAGGCTGATGGATATCCCTCAGCGCCCCCGTCCCTAGGGCGGGCTACTACTCCGCTATTATATAGAGGTAGCTTGGTCCTGTCGGCGGCTGCTCCGAGCCCAGGGGGGTGCCTTCGCTCTCTCCTAGCCAAGGCGCCCTTGCTTGGCTTGCTTTACCCTCCTGGCTCCTCATCTTCTCCCAGAGCTTGTCTTTGCTTGAGAGGACCCACCGCCCTTATGCGTCTGAGGCTCGGGAGCTGGGGTAGGGGAGCGATCGGGCAGGGGAGGGACAGAGCTCGAGCTAGGAGCAGGGCGGGGGACGGGCTAGGGATGTGCTTAGCCTAGAGGGGAGCTCGCGATCGGCTGCGCGGACGGAGGATTTTGTTTTAGTGAGGAAAAGCTGTATTTTTGGACTTGAAAGAGCTGTATTCTCCCTGCTCCTGCTAGGCCCTGCCCAGTAGTCGCTCGCCGAGGAATGGCCTTTGGATCAGCGCGATAGCGATCGCTGCTGGTCCCCTCAGGAACGAACAGAATAATAAACTTACTAACTCACAAACAACTATTCGACAATGAAAAAGTTATTCGCAACCGTTGCTTGCGTAGCTCTTCTCTCTGCCGGCTTCTCCACGATTGCTATGGCTCAGAACGCAGACAGCGCTGCTGCTGCCCCAGCTACCGAACAGGTGGACTCTACTGCTGCCGCTGCTCCTCAGGCTGCTGCTGCAGACGCTAGCGCTGCCGCTGGTGAAGAAGTCGCCGCTGAGACGACCTTCCACCAGGAGCTCAAGACGAAGTTCATCGAAGGGGGTGCAGACTTCATGGCGCTCGTCGCCATTACGCTGATCCTTGGTCTGGCTATCTGCCTCGAGCGTATCATCTACCTCAACCTGGCGAACACCAACCCCGATCAGCTCCTCAAGAACATCGAGGCTGCACTGGCTGCTGGTGACCTCGAGAGAGCTAAGAGCATCGCTCGTGACACGCGTGGCCCTATCGCCTCCATCGCCTACCAGGCGCTGCTGCGTGCCAACCAGGGTATCGACATCGTCGAGAAGTCTGTCGTATCCTACGGTGGTGTACAGGGTGGTCTCCTCGAGAAGAACCTCTCCTGGATCACGCTCTTCATCGCTATGGCTCCATCGCTCGGCTTCCTTGGTACGGTCGTCGGTATGGTCCAGGCCTTCGATAACATCGAGCGCGTCGGTGACATCAGCCCAACGGTCGTAGCAGGTGGTATGAAGGTGGCTCTGATCACGACCATCGGTGGTCTCGTCGTAGCCCTCATCCTTCAGATCTTCTACAACTACATCCTCTCCCTCGTGGAAGGTATCCTCAACCGCATGGAAGATGCCTCCATCACGCTGCTTGACCTCATCGTTAAGTACAACGAGAAGCGCTAATACACTCACCCATACCCAGAATAAGCAATGGCTGTAACTAAGATACGTAAGGTATCCAGCTCTACGCTACTGGCTCTGTCTGTCATCAGTGTCATCATCTTCGCCGTCTTCTTCTTCGGAGGCGCTGAGGTAGACGCTAAGGGCAACAAGGACTACGCGTACACGGGTCTCTTACTCTTCTGGACCTACGCACTGTTCCTGGTGACCTTCGCCGCTACGGCGATCTTCGCTGTGATCAACTTTGCGTCCAACAAAAAGGGCCTCGTGTCCTCCCTGGCGGGCGTCGGTGCCTTCGTAGCACTGCTCGTCATCACCTACGCTATCGGTGATGGTACCCCCATCTCTGGCCTTAATGACGCTTCGCAGACCTACAATACGTCTGGCTGGCTCAAGGTCACCGATATGTGGCTGTACTCTATCTATGTCCTCTTCATCGTCACTCTGGGAGCTGCCGTCTGGGGTAGTGTCTCCAAGGCTCTGAAGCGATAAGGTCTGTAATCAATAACGAATAAAGCAGAAAGCACCATGGCAAAGAGAAAGACTCCCGGTATCAACGGGTCATCGTCCGCCGATATCGCTTTTATGTTGCTTATCTTCTTCTTGGTTACAACCTCAATGGATACTGATAAGGGGCTGAAGCGTCGTCTACCGCCGATCACCCCTAAGCAAGAGCAGCAGCAGCAAGTGGAGATCAACGACCGCAACATCATGCGCTTGCTGGTCAACCGTGCCGATGAGATCGTGGTCTCGCGTAAGGATAATGCTGGCGTCGACCAGCTGATCCCCGTCAAGCTAGACCAGCTCAAGGACTACGCTGTTGAGTTCATCATGAACCCTGAGGAGAAGCCTTATCTCCCCGAGCTCGAGGTCCGCGAGATCGTCGGCCTAGGGAATCGTAAGGTCATCACCAGCGGCTACGCGATCTCGATCAAGAATGAGGTCGAGACCAGCTATCAGATGTACGTCAACGTGCAGAACGAGCTGATCAAGGCCTACAATGAAGTGTGGGATAAGTTCGCCAAGCAGAACTTCGGTAAGGGCTTTGAGGACCTCACGCCCGAGCAGAAGAAGTCCGTCACGGATGCATATCCTATGCACATCTCCGAGATGCCTCTGTCTAACCTCGTAAAGAAGTAAGAAGGAAATGGGAAAATTCAATAAATCAGGTGGGCGCGAGATGCCCGAGTTGAACACCTCTTCTCTCCCTGACTTGGTCTTCGCCTTCCTCTTCTTCATCATGATGGTGACGACGATCCGTGAGGTGACGCCTAAGGTGAGCTTCAGCAACCTGCCGAACGCTACCGAGCTGACCAAGCTCGAGGAGAAGTCGCTCGTAACCTTCATCTACGTCGGTAAGCCCAACAAGGAGTACCGCGCGATGTACGGGAGCAACTCCGCGATCCAGCTCAACGACCAGGTGACCTCCAATCCTACCGCTGTCTACAGCTACATCAAGCAGGCAGAGAGCAAGATCAAGGATGAGCGCCGCAAGCTGATGCAGGTATCCCTCAAGGCTGACCGCGAGACGAAGATGAACATCATCTCCCAGATCAAGGAAGAACTACGTCGTGCAGACGCGCTCAACCTGAGCTACTCGGCACGTCAGGCGAAGAAATAGTCCGCTAGTCTACGCCCTATAGTATAAGCAGCGCCCCGCAGGAGTCTCGACTCCCGCGGGGCGCTGTCCTTTTCTCGGATTCCCCCGACTATCCTTACCTTTGCACCAAGACTTTATTTAGCAGCAGCAAGACCCTATAAGGCAATAGACTATGGCAGCATATCGACTAGGACTCGCCCTAAGCGGCGGCAGCATCAAGGGCTTCGCGCACCTCGGTGTCATGAGCTATATGGCAGAGGCGGGCATACAGCCCGAGATCATCGCAGGTACCAGTGCGGGCTCCATCATGGGGGCCTTCTATGCTTCGGGCTACGCGCCTCAGGAGATCTACGACCTTTTCAGCAAGGTGGGCTTCCTCAAGGCAACGAGCCTGGCGCTTACTGATGGGGGGCTCTTCCGTACGACCTCCTTCCACCGCCTGCTCAAGCGCAACCTACCCTACAAGCGACTCGAGCAGCTCCCGCTGCCTATGCGTATCGTGGCCACTGACCTGGATGCGGGCGTGGAGCACGTCTTCACGGAGGGGCGGCTGGCGGATATCATCCTCGCCTCCTGCACGGTGCCCATCCTCTTCACCCCCGTGGTCATCGACGGGCACACCTATGTCGATGGAGGCCTCTTCCGTAACTTCCCCGTGACGACGATACGTCAGGACTGCCAGACGGTCATCGGGGTGAATCTCGGTCCTGTGCAGCCCCACGAGTGCGAGCATACCATGCTCTCTGTGGCCAACCGCTCCTGGGAGCTCGTCTTCCGTCAGAATGCGATCCCTGACTGTGCAGCCTGTGACTACCTGTTGGAGAGTCCCGAGGTGACGCGCTATGGGATGTTTGAGGTCAGCGCTGCCGAGTCTCTCATGAAGATCGGCTACGAGCTGGCCCAGCAGGAGCTTGCGCCCCTCGTCCCCTCTATGAATAGTAATATAAAGCATGAAGAATAGCACTGCCAAGCCCTTTATCTATGCCGTCCTGCCCCGCCTCTGGGGCAATGACTCGACCACACGCATCCCTGGAGGGATCCTCAGTGAGAATGGTGCTGGGCGGCTCTCCCGCTTCACGCCTGAGGCCCTGGCCTATATCCGCAGCCTAGGGGCTAGCCATGTATGGTATATCGGTCTGCTGGAGCACGCCACCCAGACCGACTACAGTGCCTACGGCATCCGCCCAGACCACCCCGATACGGTCAAGGGAGTCGCGGGCTCGCCCTATGCCGTCAAGGACTACTACGATGTGGATCCCGACCTCGTGGAGCAGCCCGCCGAGCGTATGGCGGAGCTGGAGGCCCTCGTGGAGCGTACGCACGCTGCGGGGCTGGGCTTCCTCATGGACTTCATCCCCAATCATGTGGCGCGCAGCTACCATTCGGATGTTTGTCCCGAGGGGGTAGAGGATCTCGGGGCGGGCGACGATCCCGCGCTTGCCTTCAGCCTCAACAATAACTTCTACTACCTTCCTGGTACCACGCTCGAGCTGCCGCGGCAGAGCCCCGAGCTCCCCCGCTATAGCGAACAGCCCGCCCGTGCTACGGGCAACGACTGCTTCAGCCCTTCCCCCAGCATCAACGACTGGTATGAGACCATCAAGCTCAATTACGGCATCGACTACCTCGGCGCGACGGGGCTGCATACTGAGCCCATCCCCTCGACCTGGCTCAAGATGCGCGACATCCTCCGCTACTGGGCGGCTAAGGGCGTGGACGGCTTCCGCTGCGATATGGCCGAGCTCGTGCCCGAGGCCTTCTGGGGCTGGTGCCTGCCGCAGCTCAAGGCCGGGTTCCCCCGCCTACTCTTCATCGCCGAGATCTACCAGCCGCATCGCTACGCCAGCTATCTGGCGGCGGGCTTCGACTACCTCTATGACAAGGTCGGCGTCTACGATAGGCTCATCGCTATAGGGCGTGGAGAGGCAGCGCCCGAGGACTTCACCGCCGTGCGCGATGCCGTGGGGGCGCTGCAGCCCGAGATGTGCTACTTCATGGAGAACCACGATGAGCAGCGCCTGGCCTCGGACTTCGTCTACGGCGACGCGCGTCGGGGCTTCCGCTCCTCGCTGGTGGCTGCGCTGAGCGGCACCAATCCCTGGATGCACTACTTCGGCCAGGAGCTGGGCGAGCGCGGGATGGATGCCGAGGGCTTCAGCGGACGTGATGGCCGTACGACCATCTTCGACTACTGGTCGCTGGATAAGCTCCAGCGGCTGGAGCGCGGCGGCTGGGGCACGCAGTACCTGACCGAGGAGGAGGCGGAGCTGCTCGGCGACTACCGCTGGCTCGGCGGCCTCCTCACGAGCCCTATCGTGCATTCGGGCGGCTACTATGGCCTGCATCCGAGCGGTGAGGGCAGCCTCGCCTACCTGCGTCATCATGAGGGCGAGCTGCTGCTCTGCCTGGTGAGCTACGCTGCCGAGACGGGGACGGTGCAGCTGCCCCTCCCCGAGGACCTCTTCGCGCAGCTTGGCCTCCGTGAGGGGGCGCTCTACCGCGCGGAGGACCTCCGCAGCGGGGAGACGCAGCTCCTTAGCCTCAGCTCCTGGGCTGTACTGAGCCTCGAGCTCCCTGCCTGTGGCTATCGTGTCCTCGCCCTGCGTCCGCTAGAGGCCTAGGAGCGCAGGCCGAGGGACCCCGCGAAGGACTATTCACACCTATTATATAGCATACGATGAACTGCAAGCAACACCCCCACACCCCTGCTGTAGCACCCTGTCAGGGCTGCGGTGCAGGGCTGTGTACGAGCTGCCTCGCGGCGGATGCGCGCCAGCTCTGCCCGGACTGCCAGCGCCGGCAGCACGAGGCTTGGTGCCGCTACCAGCGCCAGCGCGCGCTGCACTATGTACGCTGTCTCCTCATCTATGGCGTCCTCTACTGGGTCGGCTACGAGTGGAATATCGGCGGGCGGCCGCAGGTCAGTGGCTATATGCTGGCGGCGATCCAGGCGGGCTACCAGTGGGGCATCAAGGGCGAGTACTATAGGCTACGCTCCTGGCGTGGCGAGGAGACGATGATCATCGAGCGCCGCGGGGGCTGCTTCGAGCTCCTCTTCAATCTCGTCCTCGGGGTTGTCTTCTCGCCGCTGGTGCTGCTCAATAATGTCGTCCGTGCCGTCTATCACGGCTACCGCTACCTACGCTATCGCTAAGGGATATGAAGAAGAAAGAATATAGCGCAGCCAACAAGGCTTGGCTCACGGCCAAGAGCCGAGAGGCCGACGTCAAAGCCCTACCTAAGGGGATCTATTATAAGGTACTCACCGAGGCTAAGGCGGGGGCGAAGCAGCCCAATGCCCGCAGCATCATCACCGTGCACTATACGGGCTATACGATCGATGGACAGTGCTTCGACAGCAGCCGCGAGGGGGTAGCGCCTGCCTTTCGCCTCAGCGAACTGATAGAGGGCTGGATCATCGCCCTGCAGCAGATGCACGAGGGCGAGCGCTGGGAGCTCTACCTGCCTGCCGAGCTGGCCTATGGCAAGTACGACCAGCCAGGCATCCCCGGGGGATCGACCCTGATCTTCGACATTGAGCTCCTTAGCGTGATGTAGCGGCGATGGAGGAATTCTACCGAAGCCTAGCCCTCATGCTGCTCTATGCGCTGGTGGGGCTGCTGACCTTCGTCGTCTACGGAGTAGATAAGGGGCTGGCCAAGCGCGGCGGACGGCGGACGCCGGAGTGGCTGCTGCTGACGCTGGCGGCCCTCGGCGGCAGTACGGGGGCCCTTATGGGGATGGTCGTCTGGCATCACAAGACGGCGCACGCCAAGTTCCGCTACCTCGTCCCGCTCTTCTGGCTGCTGCACAGCTGGCTCTTCTTCGCCTACCTCGTAAACTAGGGGCTGAGGGGAGTAGAGGCGAGCTGAATAGACCGCGGGTGCTACGCAGCACATCACCCAAGCCGCGCGTGCCTATAGGGGGAGGGTCTCTGAGGGATATCCCTCAGAAGGCTGACGGATGTCCCTCACGCGCCTGATGGATATCCCTCAGTACCCCTGACTGATATCCCTCGCCGCGCTGCGACGAAGCTGTCCCCTCGCTGGGCCGAAGTCGTCCCCGCGCTCCCTCTATAGCGCAGACCGTGGTGAAGGCACGCCGTGGCTGCGTGTGGGGCCTCGAGGTGCTGAGCTTAGGCGGCTCCGTGCCCTACCTCGACGAGCCCCTTAGCTCGCTTGTGCGTGCCTCGGATGTCTCATCTGCGAGGAGCTGCAGCGGATGCCTCAGCTAGCGAGAGCGCCCGCTGGCTCGGGGATAGGCGGGCTAAAATGTGTATCTTTGTTCTCATCATGGTGCTAGGACGGACGTCACTACGACCAGCACGAAGATCTACAGAGTAAATGCAGCAATATCTCGATCTACTACGTCATATACAGGCTGTGGGCCACGAGAAGGGCGATCGCACGGGGACGGGTACCCTGAGTACCTTCGGCTACCAGATGCGCTTCGACCTCAGTGAGGGCTTCCCCCTGCTGACGACCAAGAAGCTCCACCTCAAGAGCATCATCTACGAGCTGCTGTGGTTCCTCAAGGGCGATACCAACGTCCGCTATCTGCAGGAGCACGGTGTGCGTATATGGAATGAGTGGGCGGACGAGGCTGGCGAGCTGGGGCCTATCTACGGCTACCAGTGGCGCTCCTGGCCCGACTACAAGGGGGGGCACATCGACCAGATCCGTGAGATCGTCGAGCAGCTGCAGCGCGATCCCGACAGCCGGCGTATGCTGGTCTCGGCGTGGAATGTGGCGCAGCTCGAGGAGATGGCCTTGGCACCCTGCCACTGCCTCATGCAGTTCTACGTCGCCGAGGGGCGCCTGAGCCTGCAGCTCTACCAGCGCAGCGCCGATGTCTTCCTCGGCGTGCCCTTTAATATCGCTTCCTATGCCCTCCTGCTGCTGATGATGGCGCAGGTGACGGGGCTCGAGGCGGGCGACTTCGTCCATACCTTCGGCGATGTCCACATCTACCGCAATCATATGGAGCAGGTAGCCGAGCAGCTCGGTCGTAGCCCGCGTGCGCTGCCGCGGATGCGTCTCAATCCCGAGGTGAAGCGCCTCGAGGACTTCTGCTATGAGGACTTCAGCCTCGAGGGCTACGACCCGCATCCGCACATAGCTGCACCCGTAGCCGTCTAAGTATCCCCTATAGATCATCCACCGATATGCGTACGACACTCGTAGCAGCGCTTGGCCTCGACCGAGCGATAGGCAAGGACGGAGACCTACTGTGGCACTTGCCCGAGGACCTCAAGCGCTTCAAGGCGCTGACCACGGGGCACACCATCATCATGGGGCGCCGTACCTACGAGTCGCTGCCCAAGGGCGCGCTGCCGAATAGGCGCAATGTCGTCATCAGCCGCAGCCTCCCCAGTCTCCCCGACGCCGAGGTCTACCCCTCACTCGCGGCCGCCTACGAGCAGCTGGAGCGTGAGGGTGTCGCTGAGGCCTTCGTCATCGGTGGCGGTGAGCTCTATGCCGCTACGCTACCGCACTGCCAGGCCATGCATCTGACGATCGTGGAGGCTCGCTTCCCCGAGGCCGACACCTTCTTCCCCGAATGGCGCAGCGAGGACTGGGTCGAGCTGAGCCGTACCTCCTATCCCCAAGACGAACGTAATCCATATCCTACCTACGTGCTCCAGCTAGAGCGCAGGGCTGCCGAGTAGCGCCCCCCTTGCTAGGAGCTATCAGACAAGAAGGCCTAGTGAGCTAGGCCGCTGAGTACAATGCAGAAACCAACACTTCCCAAGGGCATGCGCGACTTCGGTCCCGTAGAGATGGCCCGCCGCAACTATATCTTCGACACCATACGCTCCGTCTACGCCCTCTACGGCTATAGGCAGATCGAGACCCCGACGATGGAGCAGCTCTCCACGTTGATGGGCAAGTATGGGGAGGAGGGCGACCGCCTGCTCTTCAAGGTGCTCAACTCGGGCGACGCCCTGCGTGACCTGAGCGATGCTGAGCTGCTGGAGCGTAATGCCCTGCGCTTCGCCAATAAGGTCTGTGAGAAGGGACTTCGCTACGACCTCACCGTACCCTTTGCCCGCTATGTCGTCATGCATCGCGCGCAGCTGACGCTGCCCTTCCGCCGCTATCAGATCCAGCCCGTATGGCGTGCTGACCGCCCGCAGAAGGGGCGCTACCGCGAGTTCTATCAGTGTGATGCCGACGTCATCGGCTCCACCTCGCTGCTCAGTGAGGTTGAGCTGCTGCAGATCATTGATGAGGTCTTCCGTCGCCTCGGGCTGCGCGTACGCATCCTGCTCAACAACCGCAAGGTGCTCGCGGGCATCGCTGAGGTCGCTGGGGTGGGGGACCGCCTCGTGGATGTGACGGTCGCCATCGATAAGCTGGACAAGATCGGGGAGGATAAGGTATTCGACGAGCTGCGTACTAAGGGGCTCGCGGAGGACGCGCTGGAGCGTCTGCGCCCCTTCCTCAAGCTCAGCGGTAGCAACCGGGAGAAGCTCGCCGCCCTTCGCACACTCCTTGCCTCGAGCGCCGAGGGACAGCAGGGTCTGGAGGAGCTGAGCTTCATCCTCGACCATGTTGAGCCGCTGGAGCTCGGGGCTGAGCTCCTGCTGGACCTGAGCCTGGCGCGCGGGCTCTCCTATTATACGGGGGCTATTCTGGAGGTCAAGGCACTGGATGCCGCCATGGGCAGCATCTCGGGCGGAGGTCGCTACGACAACCTCACGGGGATCTTCGGCATGGATGGGCTGAGTGGGGTCGGTATCTCCTTCGGGGCGGATCGTATCTATGACGTGCTGGCCGAGCTGGACCTCTTCCCAGAGGCCGCGAGCCAGGGCACACAGCTCCTCTTTGCGAACTTCGGTGCCGCGGAGGTCAGCTACCTCCTACCCATCATCGCTCGTCTGCGCCGTGCTGGGGTGGCCACCGAGCTCTATCCCGAGGCAGCGAAGATGAAGAAGCAGCTGGGCTACGCCGATAGCCTAGCCATCCCCTATGTCGTGCTGGTCGGCGAGGAGGAGCGTGCCGCAGGCCGCTTCACCGTCAAGGATATGCGCGCTGGCACGCAGCTCCAGCTCTCGGAAGGAGAGCTCTTCGACCGCTTCGCTACTAAGTAGGCAAGGAATGGATACAGAGAGACAAGCACCGCTCGCTGGGGGCACTAAGGGCTATCCGCTGCTCGATACCATCGACAGCCCAGAGGCGCTCCGACGCCTTAGCCCCGAGCAGCTCCCTCAGCTCTGCGCCGAGATACGCCGCTATCTCCTAGAGGCGCTCTCGGTCAATCCCGGGCACCTCGGGGCGAACCTCGGAGTCGTAGAGATCACCGTCGCCCTGCACTACGTCTACGACACGCCTGAGGATAGGATCGTCTGGGACGTAGGGCATCAGGCCTATGTGCACAAGCTGCTGACGGGACGCCGTGAGGCCTTCCACACGCTGCGTACCTGGGGCGGGCTGGCTGGCTTCCCTATCCCTTCCGAGAGTCCCTATGATACCTTCGCTGCGGGGCATGCCTCGAACTCCATCTCCGCCGCGCTGGGGATGGCTGTGGGCGCTGAGCTGCAGCACGACGAGCGCCGTGTCGTCGCCCTCATCGGCGATGGCGCGATGAGCGGAGGCATGGCCTTCGAAGGCCTCAACAACGCCTCCTCCTTCCCCAACAACCTCTTGATCATCCTCAACGATAATAATATGTCCATCGACAAGAACGTCGGTGGGCTCAATCGTCACATGGTCAAGCTGCTCACCAGCCCTGCCTACAACAACGTCCGCTACCAGTCCTACCGCGTGCTGCGCAAGCTGCACCTGGTGGAGGAGCACCAGCGGCAGGGGCTGCTGCGCTTCAATAACCGCCTCAAGGCGCTGCTCTCGGGGCAGTCCAACTTCTTCGACAGCTTCAACATCCGCTACCTCGGGCCCGTCGATGGACATGATGTCGTGGAGCTGGTGCAGATCCTGAGGGACATCAAGGATATGAAGGGCCCCCGTCTACTGCATCTAGCGACGACCAAGGGCAAGGGCTATACGCCTGCCGAACAGGAGCCTACGATATGGCACGCCCCGGGGAAGTTCGACCCTGCCACGGGCGAGCGCCTGAAGTCTAGTTCTACGAGGCCTGAGCCGCCCAAGTTCCAGGACGTCTTCGGCCACACGCTCGTGGAGCTGGCCGAGCGGGATGAGCGCATCGTGGGCGTGACGCCAGCCATGCCTACGGGCTGCTCTATGACCTATATGATGGAGCGCTTCCCCTACCGCTCCTTCGATGTCGGCATTGCCGAGGAGCATGCCGTGACCTTCTCCTCGGGGCTGGCGCACGAGGGCTTCATCCCCGTGTGCAATATCTACTCCACCTTCATGCAGCGCGCCTACGACCAGCTGATCCACGATGTGGCGCTGACGGAGACGCATGTCGTCTTCTGCCTCGACCGCGCGGGGCTGGTGGGTGAGGATGGGGCGACGCACCAGGGGGCCTTTGACCTGGCCTATCTGCGTACCATCCCAGGCATGACGGTCTGCTCGCCCTACGATGAGGTGCAGCTGCGTCAGCTGATGTATTCGGCCTGCTTCGACTGGCAGGGACCGATTGCCATACGCTACCCGCGCGGTGCGGGCTCGGTCGTCGACTGGAGGCAGCCCCTTGCCTCCTACCCCTACGCTCAGGCACGCCGCCTCCGTGGGGGTGGACGTCAGCTCTGCTTCCTCACGCTCGGCCCGATAGGCGTGTCGGTGACGGAGGTCGTCGACAGACTGCGCAGCGAGGGCTACGAAGTCGGGCAGATCGACCTCGTCTTTGCCAAGCCCCTCGATACGGCGTGCCTCGAGGAGGCCTTCGCTGAGAGCGCTGCGCTCATTACGGTCGAGGAAGGCTGCCTCACGGGTGGGGTCGGCTCGGCCGTCCTCCAGCTGGCTATGGAGTCGGGCTACCGGGGGCGGATCAAGACGCTCGGCCTGCCCGATGAGTTCATCGCCCACGGCAGCCCTGCACAGCAGCGTGCCTACTGTGGGCTCGATGCTGAGTCTATCTATCGGGCGGCACGCGAGCTGCTCCCCGACGACCAAGCTAAGACAGAGTAGCCATGAGGATTGTCATAGCAGGCGCTGGTGAGGTAGGGACGCATCTGGCGAAGATGCTCTCCAACGAGGAGCAGAACATCTACCTCATGGACGCCGACGCCAAGAAGCTGGAGCGCGCGGCCCATCACCTCGAGGTGCTCCCCGTCGAGGGAAGCCCCACACTGCTGGAGGATCTCGAGCGCGCACACGTCGAGGGGGCGGATCTCTTCGTCGCGGTGACGCTCGACGAGTCGGCCAATATCATGGCCTCCATGCTCGCCAAGCGCGTCGGGGCCAAGCGCACCATCGCGCGTATCAATAACTACTCCTATCTCGAGAGCGAATATAGCACACTGATGGAGGAGCTCGGCGTCGACTGGCTCATCTATCCCGAGGAGCTGGCTGCCGAGGAGATCGCTGCCATCACCCGCTATCCCTGGGCGCGGCAGTACGTGATGCTCTTCAACGGCGCGCTGGCGCTCATCGGCGTCAAGGTACGTGCGGGGGCGCCCATCGTGGGCAAGCCGCTGCATAGCCTCCGCGAGCTGGAGCCCGGGGCGGAGAAGCACTACCATATCGTAGCCATACAGCGCGACTTCGAGACCATCATCCCTCGGGGCGATACGGAGATACAGCACAATGACCTCGTCTTCTTCACCTGCAGCATTGACCACGTGGACTACGTGCGTCAGCTCTCGGGCAAGCACGCCCCCACCGTCAGGCGTATGGTCATCATGGGCGCCAGCCCTGTGGCGCTGCGCACCATCGCTAAGGTCTCGCCCGACATAGAGATCGCCCTCATCGAGATTGACAAGGAGAAGTGTCTCAAGCTCTCCGAGCAGCTCCCCCCCAACGTAGAGATCTACCACGGCGACGGCCGTGACCCCGAGATCATCAAGGAGGTCAACCTCGAGGACGCGCAGGTCTTCGTCTCCCTGACGGAGAACTCCGAGACCAACGTCCTGGCCTGCCTCGCTGCCAAGCGCTACAAGGTCTACAAGACTGTAGCCAAGGAGGAGAACATCGACTACATCCCGCTGGCCTACCGCCTCGATATCGGGACGCTCATCAATAAGAAGCTCCTGGCGGCAGGCTACATCTACCGTATCCTGCTGGGGCAGGAGACGGGGCAGGTCACCTGCCTCTCGCTCGTGAACAATGCCGAGGTCGTCGAGCTCGTCGCACGACGCGACTCCAAGATCGTCGGCCGACGCATCTCGGAGCTCAAGCTCCCGCCCAACATCACCTTCGGCGGTATGGTACGCAACGGTCAGCCCTGCATGGTCGAGGGCGATACCATCCTCGAGCCCTACGACCACGTCGTCATCTTCTACCACGATATCTCCATCAACGAGCTGCAGCGGCTCTTCTAGGAGTAGACCCTCTATCCCGTGCGCGCTACCATCAACTTCCGCTTCATCAGTCGCATCCTAGGGATGATGTGCTTCGTCGAGGGGGCTATACTCCTCTCGGTGATCCTCATCGCGCTCTACTACCATGAGTCGCTGATGCCCTGGCTGGTGACACTGGCCGCCTTCGTCCTCTGCGGCAGTGGGCTCAGCTACCTGGGGCGTGAGCTGAAGCACAAGATGGCCTCGCGACGCGAGGGCATGCTCACCGTCACCTCCGTCTGGCTGCTGCTGTCGGTGCTGGGGATGCTGCCCTACGCGCTCTCCCATGCGACGAGGCACGGGGTAGTGGATGCCTTCTTTGAGTCGATCTCAGGCTTTACGACCACGGGGACGACTATTCTCTATCAGGTGGAGCACCTGGACAAGAGCCTCCTCTTCTGGCGCAGCCTCACGCAGTGGCAGGGGGGGATGGGGATCGTCGTCTTCACCATCGCGCTGATCCCCGTCTTCGGCGGCGGTGCGAGCCAGATCTACAATGCTGAGACTACGGGTATTACCCACGACCGCTTCCTGCCGCGCATCAGCGACGTAGCGCGCTGGCTGTGGGGCGTGTACCTGCTGGAGACTTCGCTGCTCTTCCTCCTGCTGTGGGTGGGGCCGATGAACTGCTTCGACGCCCTCTGCCACGCCATGACCTGTATCTCTACGGGGGGCTATTCGACGCGCGATGCTGGAGTGGCGGCCTACCACTCGCCCTATACGGAGTACGTGCTGTCGGCCTTCATGTTCGTCGGCAGCCTCAATATCACGCTCGTCTACTTCGCCCTCAAGGGGCAGCCACGGCGCTTGCTGCGTGATGAGGAGTTCCGCTCCTATGCCTTCTTTATCGCGCTGATCACGCTCGTCTTGACGCTGTGGCTGGCGCTGCACTCCGAGTACGGTACGCTGGAGGAGACCTTCCGCTCGGCACTCTTCATGACGACCTCGCTGGGCTCCTCGACGGGCTTCCTGACGCAGGACGTGACGGCCTGGGGCGGCTTTGCCTGGATGCTGGCTCTGCTCCTGATGTTCGTCAACGGCTGTGCTGGCTCCACCTCGGGCGGGCTCAAGATGTCGCGCTTTAGCGTCCTGCTCAAGAATCTGTACAACGAGTTCAAGAAGCAGATCCATCCCCACCTGCTGACGCCCGTGCTGATGAATGGCCGGCAGCTCAGCGTCAGCGTCGTACACCAGATCCTCGCCTTCTGCGTGCTCTATGTGCTCCTGCTCCTCTTCGGCGCACTGGTGCTGCTGGCCGATGGCAATGGCTTCATCTCGAGCCTCAGTCTGGCCTGCTCAGCGATCAGCAATTCAGGCCCTGGGATAGGCGAATTTGCCTTCTCGCTGGGCTCGGCTACGGCGCTGACGAAGTTCACCCTCTGCTTCCTGATGCTCGCGGGACGCCTCGAGGTCTTCACAGTGATCGGCATCCTTACGCCTTACTTCTGGAAGCACTAGGCGCGCCGCCGCTTCCTCCCTTCCCCTTGCCTTATGCTCTAGCGCTGCTGAGGGATATCCCTCGGCCTCCTGACTGACGTCCCTCAGCCTCGTGACCGATAGCTCGCACGTGCCTGACTGGTATCCTTGTCGCCCCGCCCCCATGAGGGGGCGGAGCGGCAGTCTTTATAGCGAGCCTTGCGCTGCCCTCGTCACGGCCCTCTCCCGAGGCAGCTGTCGCTCGGCTTATCCTTGGCTATTTTGTCGTACCTTTATTCTGTCGTAGGGAGCTAAGGCTAAGCTCGGTAAGCGCCAGCAAGCGCTGCCAGCCCTTACCCAGCCTCCCTATGCGCCACGTACATCGCTACTCATTTCTTTGGGCGAAGTAGGTCTTCGCGGCCCTCGCTCTAGGTATCACTTTAATCGATCAAGCTCATGAATTATCGTAAGCTATGTCTCGGCGCTCTAGCGCTCGGCCTCGGTGTCCTCTCTTCCTGTAAGAAGGACGAGCCTCAGACTCCTCCCTCTTGGATTCAGGGGACGGTGTGGGAAAAGTATGAATACTGGCCACAGAAGGGTAATACTAATGGAGTGAAAGGCGAAGGAAGCCATCAGCGCCTTACCTTCTCCTCCGCTGACAGTGCGGACTATGTGAAGCATGAATACGAGGTACTGAAGGGAGATCAGAAGAGGACGCAGAGTAAGACGACGCTCAGACTACACTACAGCCTGCGTGAGGGTAATGAGATAGCCTTCAAGCTCCAGAACCCCAAGGATTCCAAGGAAATCTATTACTTCAGGGGTGTGCTGGAGGAAGAGCAGAAGCTCCTGAAGCTCGTCATCACCGGGAGCGATCCCACGACCGTCTATCTCCAGCGCGTCTACTAGTCGAGGGGCACCCCTTGCAGGATCACAAACTTTGTGCTATCTTTGCAGCGCAAAAGGGCAATGAGCCCTCAGCGCGCTAGGCGGAAGTAGCTCAGTTGGTAGAGCATAACCTTGCCAAGGTTAGGGTCGCGGGTTCGAGTCCCGTCTTCCGCTCCACAGAAAAGCAAGCGCCCCACGATCCGATGATCGTGGGGCGCTTGCTTTATATACCTAAGGCTTCGGCTCGGGTCTACCGAGAGGTCCTACCGCGTGGGGCAGGGAGTAGGGCGCGTACCTCCTCAGCCTGCTGCCGCTTACCCGTTGCCTCGAGCCACTTGGCCGTACTGCGTAGATAGCCTTCGGTAGGGGTGAAGGGGTAGTGTAGGCGTCGGGAGAGCGCTTCGTAACGCTCGGTGATGACGCTGGGGCGTAGCTCGATCTCCCTGCGATCGATGAAGAGCTCGGCGAAGAGACGACGCATGAGGTCTATGTTGCCCCGCACCTGTACGCTCCCGTGATTCTCCTCGGGGTAGTGCGCGATGTAGGTCTCGAGTTGTCTGAAGGCTCCCTCGGCAATCATCCGCTGCAGGGCAGAGATCGTCTGCTGGTGTCGCTGGCGCCCATTGTCCCGCTTCTTCTGCCCTGAGTAGGATAGGTAGAGGATGCGCCCGCCGAAGTCGCGCTGGCGCTGTGCCTCCAGCATGCGCAGGCCTGCATTATCCCCCCACCAGAGGCTCGGGTCGTGGGCGATGTAGGCTCTGAAGAGCTCGGGACGCTCGCAGAGCGCGGTGATCACCGCTAGCCCCCCGAGGGAGTGCCCGACGAGGATGCGATAGTCGCTGCAGCGGTATTTGCTCTGGAGCTGCGGGGTGAGTTCGTCCGCGACAAAGTCCCAGAAGGCTTTGCTCCCCGTGACGAAGTCCCGCTCCCGCTCGCGACTCTCGATGCCGACGACGATGAACTCTGGGACGCTGGGGATGCCCTGAGCCAGCTTCTCCATCAGCGTCGTGAAGTAGCGGAAGTCCGCCCCGGCGTCCAGGAGGTAGACGACAGGGTAGACTTGGGGCTGGAGGCTCGGGTCGTGGTAAGAGGGAGGGAGGTAGATGTCTATGCTGCGTGTCTCGCCTAGGCGCTGTGAGGCCAGGCTAAGACGTTCGCCGAGCACGATGGGGCTCTGCGCCACAGCGATAGGCCCAAGGAGGCAGAGGGCTAGGAGGAGGGTCAGCTGTCTTATGATCCAGTGCATAGTAGTCTAGGGGCGGCGGAGCTCACCGAGGAGGAGGGCGGTGGCGATGGCTACATTGAGCGACTCGGTGTGCGTACTCGCCGCGGGGTAGGGCGGTATCGTCAGCCTGAGGTCGATGTAGGGGGCGAGGTCGGGGTGTATGCCTTGGCCTTCGTTGCCCATGATGAGGAGTGCGGGTTCGGCAGGGCTGGGGAGGGTAGCAGTGTATAGGTTCGTCCCATCGAGATAGGTGCCTAGGCGGCGCCCAGGATAGTCGCGGACGAAGGCCACGCTGTCCTCTACCTTATGAATACGTACGCGAGCCAGTGCGCCCATCGTAGCCTGTACGACCTTCGGGGCAAAGGGATCGGCCGTGCCAGAGGCGAGGTAGATATGCTCTATGCCGAACCAGTCCGCCGTCCTGAGGATCGTCCCCAGGTTGCCCGGATCCTGCACGCGGTCGAGGAAGAGGCAGAGGCCGTCGGGCTCCTCAGGGGCACTGGGCTGGGGGAGGCGAAGGACGGCGAGCTGTGACTGCGGCTGCTTGAGCCCGCTGATGCGCGTCCAGTCGAAGCTGTCGGGGACGAGCTCGATCCGCTGCGGGGCTGTGCCCTGAGGTAGGCGCCTGAGGAGTGGCTCGAGCTCGGGGTAGCGGCGCTCGGGCAGGACGAGGAGCTCGCAGGTGAAGTGCCCCAGGAGCTCCTCGGTGAGCTTGAGCCCCTCGGCGACGAAGCAGCCTTCGGCGGCACGAGCCTTACGCTCCTGCAGCGCCTTGATGCGCTTCTGATCGGCCTTACTCAGCATCGAAGCGTACTTCCTTGAAGGCGTAGGCACGCTCCCAGCCATCCTCACGCTGGAGGACGAGGCGACCTTCGGGGCTGACGTCCTTGATCTGTGCGCGGAACTGTCCCTGCACGTCGGTGAAGAGGTGGAAGCCCTCGCGGCGGTAGAGCTGACGCATGAAGGTGCGGTGCACGTCAGCGTAGTGGCCGAGGAGGAAGTCGGGTAGCAGCGGCGCGATCTGATCATGCAGGCGGATGAGGATCTCCATCGGCAGGAGGCTGTGCCCCGTGATCATGCGGAGTGATATGGCGAAGGGGAGCTCGGGTGGGAAGCTCTCGTCATTGACGTTCATTCCGATGCCGACGACCGAGTAGTCCACGCGCTGACCCGTCAGGCTGTGCTCGATGAGGATGCCGGCGAGCTTGCGGTCGCCCCAGTAGATGTCGTTGGGCCACTTGATGGACAGCTGCTTGCGCTGCTCCTCGGTCATGAAGGAGGCGAAGGTGCGGCTGACGGCTACGGCGATGAGCTCAGAGACGGCGAACTGATCACGTCCCTGCAGCATGTCCGAGCGCAGGAGCAGTGAGCAGGTGACGCTGTCGCCCTGACGGGAGACCCAGCTATTGCCGCGCATCCCTCGGCCTGCCGTCTGCTGACGGCCGACGACGGTGTGCAGCTGGGGGAGCCTACGCCCCGAGGCGATCTGCTCCATGAGGTAGGTATTGGTGCTATCGACCTGGTCGATGAACTCTAGGAGTGAGGTGTCCATAGTGATGCTGGTGCTTAGAAGTGGGGTGGGTGGGGTGCCAGATAGGCTAGAGTAGGGGGCTGTCGAGCTCCTCGTCCCAGGGGAGCGGAGGCAGCTGAGCGCGCTGGCTGCGGGAGAGGCCCGCCACGACGCGCCGATAGGAGTGACGCAGGAGATGTAGAATGACGGCCGAGGGGAGGCCTCGGTCGAGGTAGACGCTATTCCAATGCTGGCGGTTGAGGTGGCTGCGTGCTGGGGTGATGGCCTCGTAGTGGGCACGTAGCTGCAGGGCATACTCAGGCTCGCACTTGAGGTAGGCATCGAGGTCATCGCCTCTGAGGGAGACGAAGGCGAAGCACTTCCCCGCTACCTTGAGCGTCAGGACATCGTCCCCGAAGGGCATCTCCTCCTCTGCTCGAGGTAGCGCTAGACAGGCCTCGCGGAAGCGCTCTATATCCATCTGTAAGCTATTTATCCTTATTTTTGCCTAAGTAAGCTGAGGCCTTGCAGCACCTTAGGTGGTGCCTGTGAGTGCGCTCAGGGACATGACTCAAGCAAATGTATGAAAAAACTAGTATTCGCCAGTAATAACCCCCACAAGCTCGAGGAGATACGCGCCATCCTCTCCGGGCAAGTTGAGGTCATCAGTCTCGCCGAGCTGGGCTGCCATGACGACATCGCCGAGACGGCCGATAGCCTCGAGGGCAACGCCCTGATCAAGGCACGCTACATCTGGGAGCATTACGGCTGCCATTGCTTCGCCGATGATACGGGCCTCGAGGTAGCGGCGCTGGACGGAGCCCCTGGGGTGCGCTCGGCACGCTTTGCTGGCGATGCGGCCAGCTCAGAGGATAATGTCTCCCTGCTGCTGGAGCGCCTGGGTGGCGTAGCGAGTCCCCGTCGTGCTCGCTTCCGCACCGTCATCGCGCTGATCGATGGCTACGGGACGCACTTCTTCGAGGGGACGGTCGAGGGCGAGATCCTCACCGAGCGTCGCGGGACGCATGGCTTCGGCTACGACCCCGTCTTCCGCCCCGAGGGGAGTGAGCGGAGCTTCGCCGAGCTCAGCGAGGCCGAGAAGAACGCTCTGAGCCACCGAGGCCGCGCCGTAGCACGCCTAGCCAGCTACCTCCGTGCTCTGAAGGACTGAGCTCACTGATCCCCCTACTATACTAGCTCTAGACTATGCACCTACACACCCTCCTACGCCCGCTTTACCTCCTTTACTTCGTCTGCATCGGCGGCCCACTCCTCGTCCTGGCGACGATCCTGTGCTGCCTGGTCGTCATCCTCTCTGGGCTCCTCGGCGCTCCTGCCTCCTTCATCAGCTGGGCCACGAGTATCTGGTCACGCGTCTGCCTGGCCGTGAGCCTCTGTCCTGTCGAGCTGCGTGGACGCGAGCACCTACCTAGCCCCGACGCGCCCTGTGTCGTCGTGGCCAATCATCAGAGCTCCTACGACATCTTCGCCCTCAATGGGCATATCGGCATCCCCTTCAAGTGGGTGCTGAAGGCCGAGCTGCGCAAGATGCCCTTCGTGGGTAAGGCCTGCGCTGCGGCGCACTACATCTTCGTCGACGAGACGAAGCCCTCCTCCATCGTCCACACGCTGGAGGATGCCAAGCGCGTGCTCGCTACGGGCAATTCCATCTTCATCTTCCCCGAAGGCAGCCGCACCGAGACGGGGCGCATGACACGCTTCAAGAAGGGAGGCTTCGTCATAGCCTCGGAGCTGGATGTGCCCATTCTGCCCGTCAGCATCGACGGCGCCTACGACGTCCTGCCGCGTGGGCACTACCTTCCCTCCCCGCACAAGATCATCCTCACGATCCACCCCGCCTTCCGCATGAGCGAGCTGGCCGAGCCCCCCGCACATATCGCGGCCTCGGCACGCCACGCGCAGCAGACCATCGCCTCGGTGCTCCCTCGCGAGCGCAAGGACTAGCCCTAGGCCCTCCCCGCACGGGGCTGCTGGCTCGCCTCAGGTGAGGCCTGGACCCAATAAAAGGCCTGTCGCGCGCGTTAGCTAGACGAGGCGGGACGGCTTCGAGGAGCTACTCCGAGCCGCCGCTCCGCCCTTCGTGCTAGATGATCTACTTAGGCTCCTGCTTTACTATGACACGTCCCCGATTCGCTCCCCGCCCTTGCCTCCTCCTCGTGGTACTGCTGTGCTGTGGGCTCGCTCCGCTGGTGGCGCAGACGCCTCTGCCGCGGCAGGCCATCGTGCGTACGGTCAATGACAGCCTCGTGGAGGTAGATCTACCCGATGTCAACGTCTTCGCGCGGCACCGTGTACGCCCGCTGAGCCTGGCCGAGCGGCGTGAGCTGTGGCACCGTATCCGTGATGTCAAGAAGACGATGCCCTATGCCAAGTACGTCGCCGCGACCATCATCGAGACCTACGAATACATGCAGACGCTGCCCGAGAAGCAGCAGGAGGCGCACCTCAAGCTCGTGGAGAAGGAGCTGCGCCGCGATATGGAGCCCAAGATGCGCGACCTGACGCTCCGGCAGGGACAGCTCCTGATCAAGCTCATCCACCGCCAGTGCGGCATGACGGGCTACGAGCTCGTGAAGGCCTTCCTCGGGGGCTTCCGCGCCTGGACCTGGCAGGTCTTCTCTCGCGTGATGGGCGCTAGCCTCAAGGCCCCTTACGACCCCGAGCACAACCCCGATGATGCCGTCACCGAGCGCATCGTACAGCTCTACGAGCGCCACCTCCTATGACCTCCCTACTATAGAATATGAAGCAAGCACTACGTCCCCTTCTCCTCGTGCTCGCCCTCTCGGGGCTCTCCCTCACGGGGCAGGCCGCCAGGCACAAAGGTAAGCCCCTACGCGTAGCCTGTATAGGTAATAGCATCACCTACGGCTACCTATTGCCTGATAGAGAGCAGCAAGCCTACCCCGCGCTCCTGCAGCGCATGCTGGGAGAGCGCTACGAGGTGGGCAACTTCGGTAAGTCTGGGGCGACGCTGCTGGAGCGCGGCCACCGTCCCTACGTCCAGCAGGAGGAGTATCGGCAGGCGCTGGCCTATAAGGCCGACATCGCCGTCATCCACCTCGGGGTCAACGATACCGACCCGCGCAACTGGCCCAACTACCGTGACGAGTTCGTCCCCAACTACCGCCACCTCATCGACACCCTGCGCACGATCAATCCCAAGGTGCGCATCCTCATCGCCCGCACCACGCCCATAGGGGCGGAGCACCCACGCTTTGAGTCGGGCACGCGGGACTGGCAGACCCAGATTCAGCACGCCATCGACCAGGTGGCACGCGGGGCGGGCGTCCAGCTTATCGACCTGCACGAGCCCCTCTATCCCTATCCCCATTACCTCCCCGACGCTATCCATCCCGACCCTGCGGGAGCGGTGATCCTAGCGCAGACGGTCTACGGCGCCATCACGGGCGACTACGGCGGCCTGCAGCTGCCCGCTGTCTATACCGATGGGATGGTACTGCAGCGCGATCGTCCCCTCACGCTGCGTGGCCGTGCTAATGCCGGCGAAGAGGTGCGCGTGAGCCTCAAGGGGCAGCGCTTCACCACCCGCGCCACTGACGATGGCCGCTGGACGCTCCAGCTGCCGCCCCATGCTGCAGGCGGGCCCTACAGACTGGATATTGCGACCAAGACCAAGGCCCTCGCCCTACGCGATGTATACTTCGGCGAGGTGTGGCTCTGCTCGGGGCAGTCCAATATGGCGATGATGCTCCGCGAGACCGACACGCGCCAGCAGGCTGCCTCGGCCTCCGACAGCCTCCTACGTATCTATGATATGAAGCCCGCGCACGCTACCGACCCCGTGAGCTGGCCCGTGAGCTTCCTTGACTCGCTGAACCGCCTGGAGTACTACCTGCCTGCCCGCTGGCAGCGCACGACACCTGAGACGGCTGCCTCCCTCTCGGCCGTGGCCTACCACTTTGCCCGCGAGCTACGCGACAGCCTCAGGGTCCCCGTCGGCATCATCGTCAACGCCGTCGGAGGGGCGCCCACGGAGGCGTGGATCGACCGCGCGAGCCTCGAGGAGGAGCTCCCTGGGCTGCTGCGTCGCTGGCGGAGCAATGACTTCATCATGCCCTGGGTGCGGCAGCGTGCCTCGGAGAATGTCAAGCTGAAGGATAGCCCGCTGACGCGTCACCCCTATGCGCCGCACTACCTCTTCGATACGGGCATCCGTCCGCTGGAGCACTATGCGCTGCGCGGCGTCCTCTGGTATCAGGGCGAGTCGAACGCCCACAACATCGAGGTGCACGAGCGTCTCTTTCCCCTGCTGGTCAAGAGCTGGCGCAGCTACTTCGGTGCGCCCCTGCCCTTCTACTACGTGCAGCTCAGCTCCATCAACCGCCCCTCCTGGCCGCACTTCCGCGACAGCCAGCGCCGCATGCAGCGCCCCTCCGAGGGCCTTGAGATGATCGTCTCCAGCGACCATGGCGACCCTAAGGATGTCCATCCACGACAGAAGCAGCCGCTAGGGCATCGCCTGGCGCTGCTGGCTCTCTATAATGACTACGGCTACCGCAGCCTCGAGGCGCGCAGCCCCGAGGTGGCGCGCATCACGCGTCAGGGCGGTGAGCTCTTCCTGAGCTTCGTCCATACGAGCGCTCTGAGGACCTCGGACGGACAGCCGATACGAGGCTTCGAGCTCCTCACGGAGGATGGGCTCGTCTATCCCGTCGAGGCTCGAGTGCAGGGGGCTGAGCTGCGGCTGACCGTCCCCACGCAGCTGCAGGGCGGCTGCCTCACGGTACGCTACGCCTGGCGCCCCTATACCGATGCCAATCTCGTAGGCCGTACGGGGCTCCCCGTCTCGACCTTCTCCCTCAGCGAAGACTATGTGCGTCCCTAATGACAAGTTGTACTCCGATGAAGAAGCTCCTTAGCCGCAGCCTCGGCGCCCTCGCTTTGCTCGTCCTCGCTAGTGCCTGCCGCTCCTCCTCCCTCCCCGAGCTCGAGACCAAGCTCGAGCGGCAGGGGTCAAGCGATACGCTGGCGCTCGTGACCTACATCGGCCAGCCGCAGTACACGGATAGCCTCCTGCACTACGACGCGGCGCTTAGCCTCAGCCCCGACACCAGCCGCTACCACGCCGTGCTCATCAGCCATGCGGGTGGACAGCGCCTGCGCTACTACGAGCTGCGTGGAGGGCGCTGGCAGGAGCAGGAGCCGCCTCTAGCGGGTGTCCAGCTCAGCCCCACGGCGGCGCTGCCTTTCTCAGGGCGCGACATCGAGGGGCGCGAGCGTAGCCTCTCCGAGCTCTATGCGCGCCATCCGCTGGTGCTGGTCTTCGCCTCGCCCGAGGGCGGGGTGATCCTCACGGCTACCGAGCAGCGTCGTCTGCGTGCTGCTGCGCGCCCTGATAGCCTCGGCTTCGTCTTCCTCCTGCCTACGCCCTCCGCACGCGAGGCACGCCAGCAGCTGCGCCGCGATAGCCTCGAGGGCATCGCCTTCTGCGACAGCCTGGGGCTGGTCACTGAGCTACGCCGCAGCTACGGCTTGACGGGGACCGCCGCCACCCGCCTCTTCCACATCGACACACTAGGTAAGGTCAAGTAGCCCTCGGGCACTTGACCTTAGCTTTTTTCCTCCCTAGCTCTAGGGGCAGCGCCCAGGTGGTGCCGCTCCGCCTATACCTTATATATACCATGCTCGTACGCACCTTTGCCGCCGCCCTGCAGAGTATCCAGGCGCGGACGGTGACGATCGAAGTCAACTGTACGCCCGGCTGCTACTTTCAGCTCGTCGGGCTTCCCGATGCCGCCATCAAGGAGAGTCAAGACCGCATCATCTCCGCTATCGAGTCCAGCGGCTACAAGTTCCCCGGCAAGCGCCTCGTGATCAACATGAGCCCTGCCGACCTCCGGAAGGAGGGCTCGGCCTATGATCTGCCGCTAGCCCTCGGCATCCTCGCTGCCGATGGGCAGATCCCCGCGGAGGCCCTCGAGCGCTACATGATCATGGGCGAACTGTCGCTGGACGGATCGCTCCGCCCGATCCGCGGGGCGCTGCCCATAGCCATACAGGCGCGTGCAGAGCACTTCGAGGGCTTCATCCTCCCCGAGGATAATGCGCGCGAGGCCGCGGTGGTCAATCAGCTCAAGGTCTATGGCGCCCCCACGCTCCGCTCTGTCATCGATATGCTCACGGGGCAGGCGGAGCTCCCCGAGGTAGAGGTCGATACGCGTCGTACCTTCTACGAGGCACGAGAGGAGCTGACGCTGGACTTCGCCGAGGTGCGGGGGCAGGAGCGGGTCAAGCGCGCCCTCGAGGTCGCCGCCGCTGGGGGGCACAACATCCTGATGATAGGTGCCCCAGGGAGCGGCAAGTCGATGATGGCCAAGCGCCTACCGAGCATCCTGCCGCCCTTCACCCTCGGCGAGTCCCTCGAGACGACGAAGATCTACTCCGTCTCGGGGAAGCTAGGGCGTGATGTGACGCTGATGACGACGCGCCCCTTCCGCGCGCCGCATCACTCCATCTCGCCCGTGGCGCTGGTGGGGGGCGGTGCCAGCCCGCAGCCGGGCGAGATCAGCCTGGCGCATAATGGGGTGCTCTTCCTGGACGAGCTGCCCGAGTTCAGCCGCAGCGTGCTGGAGGTCATGCGCCAGCCGCTGGAGGAGCGGCAGGTGACGGTGGCACGAGCGCGCTACTCGGTGGACTACCCCGCGGGCTTCATGCTCGTGGCGGCGATGAATCCCTGCCCCTGCGGCTACTACAATCACCCCACACGGCACTGCGAGTGCACGCCGCAGCAGGTGCAGCACTATCTGGGCAAGGTCTCAGGCCCGCTGCTGGACCGCATAGACCTGCAGGTGGAGATAGCTCCCGTACCCTTCGAGAAGCTCTCCGCCACGGAGCCCGGGGAGGCGAGTGCCGCCATCCGAGAGCGGGTGCTGCGGGCGCGCGAGCTGCAGACCCAGCGCTTCGCAGATTGCCCTGGGGTGCACTGCAACGCTCAGATGACGGCGGCGCTGACGCAGCGCCTGGCGCGTCCCGATGCCGAGGGGCTGGAGCGGCTGCGTGTCGCTATGGAGCGCCTCGACCTCTCGGCCCGCGCCTACGACCGCATCCTCAAGGTGGCGCGCACCATCGCCGACCTCGCGGGTGAGGAGACCATAGGCAAGGAGCACATCAGCGAGGCCATCAGCTACCGCAAGCTCGACCGCAGCAGCTGGGGACGCTAGCCATCAGGCGCTTGCTGGGGGCGGGCCGCCCTTGCTCCAGTCCGCTCCCCTTGCCCCGCTTGCCCGCTTACCTCCCTGAGCCCGATCACTCAGGCAGCTGACCCATACCCCTCAGCCTCCCGACTGCTATCCCTCACGGCGCTGACTGACGTTCCTCAGAGCGCTGACTGCTATCCCTAGAGACAGCCCCCCTTGGCATCCACTGCGCTGCCCTCGGGGGGGCTGTCTTTTTGCTTAGGGTGGGGGAGGAGCGGCTCCAGGGTGGCTGATTTCGGGGAGAATTTGGCAAAAAGACGCCTTTCCCTAGGCTCGGATAAAAGTTATTTGTCCTCCTCAGCGCGGTCCTGACGGGTGGGGAAGCGGCGCTGAGTGTAGCGTATTGTCACATTTTGCTCCCGTAGCGGCTTCGGTAAATAATTATGTATGTCTTTCTAATATATTTGCTTAAATAGAGCTTGCATTCTATGGGAGGAGTGTGTACTTTTGCTACGAACAAAGGAAAGACTAGGCTACCGAGACGCCGTAGCACGGATAGGAAGATACCACACGAGAGAGGGACGGCGCAGCACGACACGAGACGGATCAACACAAGAGTTCGCTAGCGGCATATCAGGATGCCCACTAGGACAAGGAAACACTATCGATCACTTCAAATACACGCGTCTTATGAGAAGAAGTTTACTCACTCTCCTGGCCTTGCTCCTCTTCACAGGAGCCAGCTGGGCGCAGAAGAAGCAGATCACCGTCACAGGGGTGGTCATCGCCTCCAACGACAAGGAGCCCATCATCGCGGCCAGTGTCGTATGTGCTGAATTCCCCTCCACAGGGGTGCTCACCGATATCCAAGGGCGCTTTACCCTCAAGCTGCCCGAGCAAGCCAAGACGCTGACGATCAGCAGTATTGGCTACCTCACGCAGAAGGTGCCCCTCACGGGTAAGCCGCTGAAGGTCATCCTGAAGGCCGAGGAGCGCGTCACGGACGACGTCGTCATCGTCGCCTACGGGACGCAGAAGCGTCAGAGCCTGGTCGGGGCACAGGCCTCGCTCGGGGCCAAGCAGCTGGAGTCCCGCCCCGTGGCCAACATCACCACGACGCTGGCGGGGGTTGCCCCAGGGCTGCAGGTCGTCTCGTCCTCGGGGCAGCCTGGCTCGGGAGCGGATATCCGCATCCGCGGCTTCGGCTCGATCAATGCCTCCTCTGCTCCGCTCTATGTCGTCGACGGTGCTATCTATAATGGTAGCCTCTCCGACTTCCCTGCCTCCGATATCCTCAACGTAGCTATCCTCAAGGACGCTGCCTCTACCGCCCTCTACGGCTCGAGCGCAGGGAATGGGGTCATCCTCGTCACCACGCGCCGCGGCGCGAGCGGCGCGAGCAAGGGCGAGCCCAGCTTCAGCTTCTCGATGAGCCAGGGCTTCACCCAGCGCGGGATCCCCAGCTACGACCGTATCGGCGCCATGGACTACTACAAGGTGCACTGGCAGCAGTGGTACAATGACTACCGCCTCAACTACCGCAAGCCTGCAGGCATGAGCGATGCCGACTGGGATACGTCGATTAAGCAGCAGGCTGCCATCGATGTCTACAATGACCTCAAGTACAACCCCTACGCAGGGATCAAGCGCTACTACACGCCTGACGCCTCTGGGGAATACCAGCTGGGGACTACCTACGACCCCAAGAAAGGCTCTATACCCGCTGTCATGCTCCCCGACGGGACGATGAACCCCGAGATCACGGGCCTCAAGTGGGGCGATGACCTCGACTGGGATAATGCCCTCTTCGGCCACGGACACCGCCAGGAGTACAGCGTCAGCGGGGGGCTCAATACCGAGAAGATGCGCTCCTTCCTCTCGCTCGGCTACCTCGATGAGACGGGCTTCCTGAAGAATACCAACTTCCGCCGCTACTCGGGGCGTGTCAACCTCAGCTACGACCTGCGCCGCTACCTCACCCTCGGGGGGAGCCTCTCCTTCACCCGTAGCGAGCAGGATGCTCCCGGGACGCTGGGGGCCTACTCCTCCAATATGCCCTCCTTCGTCAACGGCATCGCCCCCATCTACCCCATGCACCTGCGTGATCGGCATACGGGCGAGCTGATCCTCGATGAGAACGGCCGCCCGCAGTGGGACCACAGCGAGGATCGTCCGTACCTAGGAAGGTTCAACGCCCTCGAGACCGCACAGCGTGACCTCCGTACGACGCGCAAGGATGTCGTCACCACCCGTACCACCGTCGACATCAAGCCTATGGATGGGCTCAAGCTGCAGCTCAACCTCTCCTACGACGTCAATAACGAGAAGGCCATCCACCGCTATAACCACATCATGGGTGACCAGTCGTCCAATAGGGGGCTGCTCAACTACGACCAGATACGCCTGACGACGATGACCTTCAACCAGCTCCTCTCCTGGGACAAGGACTACGGCAAGCACAGCCTCAGCGCGCTGCTCGGGCATGAGAGCTACAGCTACGACTACGACTACCTCCATGGGGCGAAGAAGGGACTGAAGTTCCTCGTCATCGACCAGCTGTCCAACTATACCAAGGTCTCTGGCCTCACCTCTGACCTCACACGCTACCGCAAGGAGGGCTACTTCGCTCGTCTCAACTACACCTACGACCAGCGCTACAACTTCTCTGGCTCCTTCCGCCGCGATGGCTCCTCACGCTTCGCTCCCGATGCCCGCTGGGGGAACTTCTGGTCACTGGGTGCGGGCTGGATCCTCTCCAAGGAATCCTTCCTCCAGCGCTACGACTGGATCAATGAGCTGAAGCTACGTGCCTCCATCGGGGGGACGGGGAATGACGGCCTCCTCGACTCGGAGGGCCACTCGGTCTACTACCCCTATCAGACGCTCTACAGTATGTCCAACGAGAACGACCAGCAGCCTGGCCTACGTATGGCAGTACTGGGGAATCCTAGCCTCGTCTGGGAGTCGCAGATGAATACCGATATCGCCCTGGAGTTCGTCCTCCTGCGCAGTCGCCTCAAGGGGACGATCGAGTTCTTCAACAAGGAGTCGCGCAATCTGCTCTTCGCCTACTCACTGCCCGCCTCCTCAGGGATGGGCTCGCAGGATCGCAATATCGGTAAGGTGCGCAACTATGGGCTGGAGCTCGAGCTGCACGGCACCCTGCTCCGCACCAAGGACTTCGAGTGGAGTCTCGGGGCTAATGCTACCTTCCTGACCAATCGTATCGTCCGTCTGCCTGATGCCAACCGCAAGGACGGGATCGAGCTCAAGTACACCAAGTATGTCGAGGGGGGGAGCATCTACGACTTCTACCTCAACGAGTACCTCGGGGTAGACCCTGCCGATGGCCGCCCAATGTTCCGCCTCGACAAGGAGCGCTACCCTGATCAGAAGGGGCTCAACGATACGGACAAGGCTACCTATACCAAGGATGGGAACTTCGCCCGCCGTCACTTCTGCGGCAGCTCGATCCCCGACGTCACAGGGGGCTTCTCTACGAACCTGACCTGGCGCCGTCTCTCCCTCGGCATCAACTTCGCCTATCAGCTCGGGGGTAAGACCTACGACAAGGTCTACGCTGATCTGATGTCCCGCAGCCTCAATGGAGGACGTGCCAAGCACGCCGATCTCCTGAAGGCGTGGAAGAACCCTGGTGACGTCACTGATGTCCCCGCCCTCACGGCCTCGGGGAAGGACTACTCCACGCTGCAGTCCGACCGCTTCCTCATCTCTAGCTCCGCTCTGGCGCTGAAGAACATCGCGCTGAACTACAACATCGAGGACAAGATCGTCAAGAAGCTCGGGCTCAAGGGTGCCGCCATAGGCGTCATGGCCGAGAACCTCTTCGTCCTCTCGGCACGCCGAGGGATGAACCCGATGCAGAGCTACTCTGGGGTGATCTCTGTAGCAGGCTACGCCCAGCCACGCACCTTCTCTACGTCGCTCAAGGTAAGTTTCTAACTCCTCATCGCTACGACAATGAAACTCACGAAGTATATACTCCTAGGCGGCCTCGGGCTCCTCTCGCTGGCCTCCTGCAAGAAGGACTTCCTCAACGTCACGCCGACCGCGAACCTCAGTAATAAGGATGCCGAGGCTACCGAGCCTGGCATCGTGGGGCTCGTCAACGGGCTGCATAACATGATGTACAACTACAACTTCGAGCAGGTCTTCTCCTACGGCTTCCCCTCGATGAATGTACAGCTGGATATGCTGGGGGACGATGGTATCAATACCAAGCCCGCCTACCACATGGCGACCTACCGCTGGCAGGATCACCGCGATCGTACCGACAATGACAAGAGCCTCACCTACAAGGCTTGGGACGGCTACTACACGCTGATCCTGCACGCCAATAAGGCGATCGCGGGCTACCGCACCATCCTGCCCGAGGAGGAGCGTAAGCACGTGGCCACACGCTACGCCTATGGCGAGGCCCTGGCCATCCGCGCCTACGCCTACCACCAGCTGGTGCAGCTCTTTGCCAAGCGCTACCGTGCGGCTACCGCTGCCACCGACCTCGGGGTCATCCTCAGGACGGATAAGGATCAGTCCAAGCAGTTCGAGCCGATGGCGCGCTCCACGGTCGCTGAGACCTACAAGCAGATCGAGGAGGACCTCAAGGAGTCCCTCGACGTGCTCAAGGGGCTGGAGCAGGCCACCGACCGCAACCACCTGCGCTACTCCACCGTCTGCGGTATTGCAGCGCGTGTAGCCCTGTGCAAAGAGGACTGGGCTGCAGCGGAGGACTACGCTACGCAGGCGATCCAGCAGTCCAACTCCCGCCTGGCGAAGGGAGAGGAGCTCATCGACGGCTTCAACAACTACAAGGCACCCGAGTGGATGTGGGGCTATCACCAGAGCGATACTCAGGATTTAGGCTGGGGGAGCTTCTCCGTAGCCTACTCCTATAATGTCGCTGGACACAACAAGTCCCTGCGCTACGCCATCAACCGTGACATCTACGATCAGCTCGGCTCGGGCGACGTACGCCGCAAGTGGTGGGTCTGCCTCGACCGGGGCGACGAGGTGCCCAAGGATGCCTACAGCGTCTACTTCGCGATGAACGGTGATGTGCCTCAGTGGGAGATCACGGGGCAGTGCATCAAGTTCCGCTCCAAGGCTCAGGGCTCTACCTTCATGGACCTGGTGATGATGCGTGTGGCTGAGATGTACTACATCAAGGCCGAGGCTGAGGCGCGTCAGGGCAAGGAGGCCGCTGCACGCCAGACGCTCCTCGACATCGTCAGTACGCGTGATGCCGCCTTCACCCTACCTACCGAGTCGGGGGATGCGCTGATCGACAAGATCTTCGCCCACAAGCGTATCGACCTCTACATGGAGGGCGTCCGCTTCCTCGACCTCAAGCGTCTGGCGAAGGCCTTCGACCGCAGCAAGGCCTCCAACTTCACCATCCTGCTCAACTATCAGGGCCTCGGTGGAGGTAAGAACGCCTACACTGTGGGGCTGAACCGCAATACGGGCAACCTCGCCAAGGAGATCCCGACCACGGCGGACGACAACCGCTGGCAGTTCGTCATCCCCTACCAAGAACTCAAGGGGAACAAGCTCTGCCAGGACAACCCCTAGCCGCATAAGATCCTAGAGCATATTGATCTTAATTAGTTAGTACAATCCGTAGAAGCCTCTTGCCCGGGTAGGGTAGGGGGCTTCGCCCTTTCCAGGGGATCGGTGGCGCGCTCCTTTTTGAGGGGGATTGCTGGCGCTACTCCTTATATATATGTATAGCCTCCCCGTGGTGCTGCCCCTCTCCCCCCACACACATACTCTCTCTCTTGCACGTCCCGCCTCCTCTGCCCCGCCTCCTCCACTGCAGCTATTGCGCGGCTTGGGTAGCCGCGCTTACCTCATATATAGGTATAGCCTCCCCGTGGGGCTGCCCCTCATGCGCGCTCGCCACCCCGCCTCCTTTGGCACGGCTATTGCTTGGCTTGGGTAGCTACAGCTGTCTAGGGTAGCACTCAGGTAGCGCGCTCTGCGCCTTGGTCACTGCCTAGCCCCAGCTGAGCGCCCAGCCCCCTCGAGCCAGCGCCCGCGAGCTGGGCGCGGCTCGGGTAGGATAGGGGTAGGATTGTGCTGGGGGCGGGCTTGGGAGGAGGCCCTACCTATTTATAAGGGAGGGCCTTGGACGAATATCCCCACATATAGGTATTCCGTCGCGTGGCGGACTGGCGTACTTTTGCAGCAGCCTATAGTCCTAGCTCTGTACGGCTATAGGTAGGGGGCTCGGGGCGCCGCTCCGCCTCCTCACTGTAGGGACAATGAACTACCTTAATAGATACGTATGAGTGCTACCAAGCTCAGGGATCTACTCCGCCGTCGCGGACTGATCGCCCTCCTCCTAGCCTGCCTCCTCGTCGGGATAGGGGGCTACCTTCTATGGGGACACTACGGTGCCCCGACGCGCATCGCTCTGGTCAACTTCCCAGGCTATATGTCCTCGGGTATCATCCGCTCCAATGACAGCAGGCACATCAGCTATGACGAGCTCGAGCAGACGGAGCTGGATAAGCTGGAGGACTACGACTGCGTCCTGACCTTCGGCATGGGGCTGAAGTGGACAGCAGAGGACCGGGCTAAGATCGCCGAGCAGGGGAAGCACGGGGCCAAGCATCTCGTCCTCTTCGCCACCACCGACGAGAACAATATCAACACCCTCGGCAGCAAGGAGGGCAAGCGCATCAGCGAGTACTTCGGCAGTGGCAATAAGGCCAACTACCGCTCACTGGCCCGCTACATCCGCCGCTACGTGGATGCCAAGCGCTGGTTCGCCCCCGAGCCCGACAGCGTAGCTCCCAGCGCCACCGATGTCTACTACCACGTAGATGAGTCCGTGGCCTTCGCTAAGCTCAGCGACTACGAGGCCTACCTCAAGCAGCAGGGCTACTACCACCCCGGGGCCAAGAAGGTCATGCTCGTCGGCGGGCTCAATGACCCCTTCGGCGGCAACAAGCAGAACCTCGACAGCATCATCATGAGCCTGACGCGCTCGGGGCTCAACGTCTATCCCGTGACGAGCTTCAGCCAGCGCCTGCGCTTCCTCAAGGAGGTCTCCCCCGATCTCCTCGTCCACTTCCCCCACGGTCGTATCTCGATGACGGGCGGGGATGAGGTCGTGGCTTATCTCAAGGAGCGCAACATCCCCGTGCTCGCTCCGCTCACCCTCATGGCAGGGCGCCAGGAGTGGGAGTCCGATCCCCAGGGGATGATGGGCAGCTTCCTCTCTCAGACGATAGGCATGCCCGAGCTCGACGGCGCCGTCTACCCCTACGTGCTCTCCACCGAGGAGCGCGATGAGGAGGGGCTGGTGATGCTGCGGGCGATCCCCGAGCGCCTCGCCCGCTTCACCACGCTGGTGCATAAGTTCCTCACGCTCCAGCAGAAGCCTAATAGCGAGAAGCGCCTAGCGATCTATTACTTCAAGGGCCCTGGACAGGAGACCCTCGCCGCACAGGGGCTGGAGGTCGTCCCCTCGCTCTATCGCTTCCTGCGTCACCTGCAGTCGGTAGGCTACGACCTCACGGGGCTTCCCGAGACCCAGGAGGCCTTCGCCCAGCAGCTGATGCGTGAGGGCCCCGTCATCCAGGACGTCTCGGGCGGCATGATGGCCGACTACCTCCAGCACGGACACCCCGCTTGGGTCAAGCGCGCCGAGCTGGATCAGTGGATGCAGGCCGACCTCAGCGCCCAGCAGCTAGCCGAGCTCAAGGAGAAGTACGGCCCTACCCCCGGCAGCTACATGACGCAGCAGCGCTCGGGGGATACCGAGCTGGCGGTCACGCGCATTCAGTACGGTAAGGTCATCCTCCTCCCTCAGCCCATGGCGGGCCTCGGCGAGGATAGCTTCGCCATCATCCACGGCGCAGGCGCTCCGCCCCCTTACCCCTATGTGGCCTCCTACCTCTGGGCGCGCCACGCCTTCGACGCAGATGCCCTGATGCACTTCGGCACGCACGGCAGCCTCGAGTTCACCCCACGCAAGCAGGTCGCCCTCTCCGCCAGCGACTGGGGGGAGGCGCTCGTCGCCCCGCTGCCGCACTTCTACTACTATACTATAGGGAACGTCGGGGAGAGCATGATGGCCAAGCGCCGCTCCTACGCGAGCGTCGTCTCCTACATCACGCCGCCCTTCGACGAGAGCCGCACACGTCATATCTTCACCGAGCTGCAGCAGGCCATCGAGAAGTACTACGAGCTCAAGGAGCCCGCGGCCAAGGAGCAGCAGTCGCTCCTCGTCAAGCGCCTCGCCGTAGACCTCGGCGTACACCGCGACCTACGTCTGGACTCCGTCCTTACTCGTCCCTACGCGTCTAAGGACATCGAGCGTATCGATAACTTCGCCGAGGAGATCGCCTCGGAGAAGATCACGGGGCAGCTCTACACCACGGGTGTCAGCTACACGCCAGCCAAGCTGCAGTCGACCGTCATCGCTATGTGCTCCGACCCGATTGCCTATGCCAAGGCAAGGCTGGACCGCCTGCGGGCGGCTAAGCCGCTGGACAACACGAGCGACAAGCGCCGCTTCGGCCAGCGCTACCTCCAGCCCGCTCAGCAGCTGGTGCGGCAGATCTTCGGTGCTGGCCGTGTGGATGAGGCACAGGTCACACGCTTCGCTGAGCTCAGCCCCGCCGAGATCGCCGAGGCACGCCGCCTCACCAAGCCGCAGGACACCGAGGCGATGCGAGCCCGCATGATGGCCTCCCGCACTCAGGCTGGCAAGCAGTCCGCAGCCCCCACCGCGAGCACTCCGGCTGCTCAGTCCAAGACTAGCACAACAACGCCCCCCAAGCCTTCCGCTACTTCTCCCCAGCACGCCGCTACGGCCGCGCCTTCGTCCAAGCAACCTCAGGGCACGGCGAAGGTGATGCACCAGATGCCTGTACACAGTACGCCTGCTGCCAGCGTGAGCAAGGAGCAGCGTGAGCGTGCCGAGGTGATCATGGAGTTGGTGAAGGCCATTGAGTCCGTCCCCCGCTACCATCAGGCGATCATCGCCAGCCCCCGCCTCGAGCTGGACGCGCTGGTCAATGCGCTAGCGGGTGGCTTCACCGCCCCCAGCCCCGGGGGAGACGTCGTGGCCAATCCGCAGACCGTCCCCACAGGGCGCAATCTCTACTCTGTCCGTGCCGAGAGCACGCCCTCGCAGCGTGCCTGGAGCCGCGGCGTCCAGCTGGCACAACAGACGCTCAAGGCCTACCGCGAGCAGCATGGTAAGTATCCCACCAAGGTCAGCTATACCTTCTGGAGCAGCGAGTTCGTCGAGACCGAGGGCGTGACCATCGCCCAGGTGCTCTACATGCTCGGGGTGGAGCCCGTGCGTAGCCAGTTCGGCTCCGTGGAGGACATCCGCCTGATCCCCGCCAGCGAGCTGGGCCGTCCTCGCATCGACGTCGTCGTCCAGACCTCGGGTCAGTTCCGCGACCTGGCGGCCTCACGTCTGGCGCTCATCACCAAGGCCATTGAGCTCGTCGCAGCGCAGGGCAAGGAGGAGCAGCCGAACTATGTCGCCGAGGGCTCTGTGGCCACAGAGAAGGAGCTCGTCGAGCAGGGACTCTCGCCCAAGGAGGCCCGCGAGCTGGCCAATGTCCGCATCTTCGGCGGCATCAACGGTATGTACGGCACGGGCATTCAGGAGATGGTCACGGCAGGGGACAAGTGGGACAGCGAGCGCGAGATCGCCGAGGTCTACCTTAATAATATGGGGGCGGCCTATACGGGCAAGAAGGAGGACTGGGGACGCTTCGTCAAGCCGCTCTTCCGTGCCGCGCTGCGCAATACCGACGTCGTCGTCCAGCCGCGACAGAATAATACCTGGGGTGCCCTCAGCCTTGACCACGTCTACGAGTTCATGGGTGGGCTGACGCTCTCCGTACGTCAGGTCACGGGTAAGGACCCCGATACCTACCTGGCGGACTACCGCAACCATGCCAACATGCACATGCAGGACCTCAAGGAGGCCATAGGCGTCGAGAGCCGTAGCACCGTCCTCAATCCCGCCTACGTCAAGGAGGCTCTAGCGGGCGGCGCCAATAGCGTGGCCAACATCGCCGAGGTCGTCACCAACACCTACGGCTGGAATGTCATGAAGCCTGAGGTCATCGATAAGGAGCTCTGGGACCAGCTCTACGATATGTACGTGCGGGATGTCCATCAGCTCGGTGTGGCGCGGAGCTTCGAGGAGAAGAGCCCCGCCGCGCTCGAGGACCTCACTGCTGTGATGCTCGAGACCATCCGCAAGGGCATGTGGCAGGCGAGCCCCGAGCAGGTGGCGACGCTGGCGAAGCACCATACGGAGCTGGTGGCCAAGTACGGCCCCTCGGGGGGGAGCATGACGGCGGATAACCGCAAGCTGCGTAGCTTCATCGCCCAGCACGTCGACACCGAGGCTGCCAAGGCCTTCGACAAGAGCATGCAGCAGCTCGACGAGTCGGGCACAGCTACGGGCCCCGACTCTAAGAGCGGCATGGTGATGAAGAAGGAGACCGTCCGCGACCAGTACGCTGCCTCCGAGTCCAGGAGCTTCAGCGGGCTCTATGTCGTCGCTGGGGTAGCTGTCCTCTTCGTCGGTCTCCTGGTGCTCGTGCGTTACCGCCGTCGTCGCGACCAAGACGCCGCCTAAGCCCCGCCGCACTATGGAACTGCTCGTACAGATCCTCATGCTCTTCGTGGTGCTGGCTACAGCACTACGCCTCTCCTTCTCCTCACGAGGCTACGCGCTGGTCTATGCGCTCCTCCTCGGGGGCTTCGTCTACCTCTCCTCGCCCTATGCGATCGAGCAGACGAAGACCGGACTGGCCGCCTACATCGCTGATCGCTCGCTGCGGGAGTACGCGGCGATCTTCATCTCCCTAGAGGTGGCCCTCTTCGTTGGCTATAGCTTCTCCCGCCTGGAGCGTCCCAGCTCGCGGCGGAGGCAGCTCCTAGCCCTAGCGCTGGCAGCCTATCCTGGGCTCCTGCTCTTTCCCGTCCTTTTCTATCTACAGAGTACACTGCTCTTCGCCCTGCCGGGTGTCAGCTTCAGCCTGCTGGCCTTCCTGCTGGCGGTGGCGAGCGCGCTGGCGGTCTACGGCCTGGGGCACGCGCTGAGGTGGCTCGTGCCCGAGGAGGAGCTGCGCCTGGAGGTCTTCTTCCTCGTGCAGCTCTTCACCTTCATCCTCGGCATCATTGCCTCGGTGGACGAGACGGTGCGCACGGCGCCCTCCAGCCCCATCGCTTGGCGTGGCCTCGCACTCAGTGCGGGGATCGCCGTCCTCTGCTTCGGCCTCGGCTACCTCATCCCTCGCATCAAGCAATCCCTTAGACACAAAGCATAAATCCCTCATGGATCAGATCTCCAAGCTCCTTTTCCTCATCGCCAACAGTCTGCTCATCCCAGACATCCTCTTCCTCATTCTCCTCTTCCTGCGCTCGCTGATGCTGGTGGGCAGCTTCTACAATGCCTTCATGCAGCGCCGTCACACGACGCGCCTCATCGGTGATGTGCGCAGCCTGACGCCCGAGACGCTCGCCGAGCTGCAGGCTCGTCTACCGAAGACGCGCCGCTCGGCCTTCGTGGAGCACCTCGATGACCTGCTGCAGCGGGAAGGGCTGACGGAGGACTATGTCAACTACCAGCTCAGCAGCTACGAGCACGTAGCGGAGAAGGACCTCACCCTCTCTAAGCTGCTGACGAAGATCGGCCCTGTGCTCGGACTCGTCGGGACGCTCATCGCGATGAGTCCCGCGCTGGTGGGGCTCTCCTCGGGTGATATCGCGGCTATGGCCTATAATATGCAGGTCGTCTTTGCCACCACAGTTGTGGGGCTGGTGATCAGCCTCGTCGGCCTCATCACCCTGCAGTACAAGCAGCGCTGGTACACGCGTGACGTCAGCATCCTCGAGTATGTCTCCTCCCTCCTCCTGGAGGCCCAAGCCAAGAAGTAAGTATGGCACGCAAGCCCCGCCGCCCGAGCAAGCTGATGCAGGGCGAGGATACCGACCCGCTGACGGTCGTGGTCAACCTCTTCGACGTCGCTATGGTCTTCGCCGTCTCGCTGATGGTGGCCATGGTGATGAATATGAATATGACGGAGGTCTTCACTGAGGAGGACTTCTCTGTGGTCAAGAACCCAGGGAAGGACAACATGGAGATCATCACGAAGAAGGGCGGCAAGATCGAGCGCTACACCCCCAGCAAGGATGCCCAGGATACCAAGCAGGGCAGCCGTGGGCGCAAGGTCGGCGTCGCCTATGAGATGGAGGACGGCCAGGTCTACTACGTCCCCGAGGACTAGCCCCACGGGCTCAGTCCCTAGCTAGAAAAGAAGCGCCGCGAGCCTCTACCTCCCGATCGGGGGGCGGAGGCTCGCGGCGCTTCTTTTCTAGCCCTTGGCATACTTTTTGTACAGCCGCTGCTGTAGGGGAGTGGGAGCCTCCGATACTTCTCTGAGGGAGCTTGCTCCTAGCCTGCACCTTGCCCACTGCTATCCCTCAGCGCGTCCACTGCTATCCCTCACGGCGCTGATGGACGTCCCTCAGCCCGCTGAAGGGTATCCCTCACGAGTGCCCGAGCAGGGGAGGGCGAAGTCGCCCCTTGTGGTCGACCGTGCGGCGGGTCAAGTTGCCCGTTCTTAGGGGATGCGGGCTGGCGCATTGCTTCGACTCTATCCCCTTTTATGTATCTTTGTCCTAGATGGGCCAACTTATGGCCCTAAAACGAACAGATGTGTATGGCACTACTGAAGAAGTCACGAGCGGCAGCTGATAAGCCCCTAGAGCTGGAGCCAGAGAAGGTACTCCCGGAGATCCTGGAGGCACTGGCTGCAGAGGGCTATCGTCCTACTCAAGACAATGATATACGTATCGTATATAAGAACGAAGGCACCTACTTCTGTTTCTACTACCGTACCGAGGACCCCGAGTTCCTCCTGCTGCGGGCGACCTTCGAGCGCAGCGTCTACGAGGACGTGCACGAGGCCTTCATCTACAAGGCCTGTGCGGCGACCGACTTCGATCAGAAGGTCAGCAAGGCCTATGTCGATGAGGAGGGCGATGTGGTCTTCTCGGTCGAGAGCTTCCTCCTGCCGGGGACACCTGTGGCGCCCCTAGCGCTGCGGCTCAATGATGCCCTGGCGGCGACGATCGCCTTCTTCCACCGCAAGCTGCCCGAGCTCATCAAGGAGTACGAGCGCGAGGAGGAAGAGGTGGAGGAGCTTAGCCAGATCTCAGGGCTGCCGAACTAGCCCTAGCTCGCTGCGGGCACCGCGCTCGGGAGGTCGATACTCCTCACTGCAGGCGCTGCACGCAGGGCTCTGAGTCTCAGACTATACTAGCCCTAGGGCTCAGAGCGTTAAGACGATAGGAGAGGCTATGCCCTCCTGCCCCGACGGCGCGTATCCGAGGGGCACACTGATGATGTTTCACTCTAAAGGCGACTACTGACATGAATGCAAGGAAGTCCCTACTCCTGCTGGGAGTAAGCCTGGTGAGCCTCTTCGGGCTCCAGGCACAGAATGACACGCGCTACCTCGATGACTCCTATTATAGCCGTAGGGATATCAAGAAGATCGATGAGGAGCAGCGTAGGGAGGCCGCACGCCGTGAGGCCATCTACCGCGCCGAGCGCGAGGCCTGGGAGAAGAAGCAGGCCGAGCTCGTCGCTAGCTACAAGCGCAAGAAGGCCGATCAGGAGCTCGATGCCTACAATGGGCACCTAGCCCTGCCCGAGGATACCATCCAGCTGACGCGCGCCGAGCTGGCTCGGCTGCTCGCCGATCAGCGCAAGGATAAGGATGTACGCGTGTGGGGACCCTACTCCTCACGTCTGCAGCGCTTCTACGGTGATGGCTCGACCATCATCGATGGCGCGCGCCGCGTCTACATCGACACCGATCCCTGGGGCGACCTCGACTACCGCGTCGCGGGCCCAGACGTCTATGTCTCGGTAGGCTCACGTCCCTACTGGGGGAGCCGCTGGGACTGGGACTGGAGCTGGGGCTCTAGCTGGTACATGCCCTCCTGGAGCTGGGGCTACTCCTCCTGGAGCTATCCCCGCTGGGGAGGCTGGTATGGCGGCTATGATCCCTATTGGGGCTCACCCTACTGGGGCTATTCGTCCTGGGGCTATCCTGGTTGGGGTAGCTACTGGAATGGCTACTATGGCGGCTACTACGGCAATTACTGGGGCGGCTACTATGATGGCTACTGGGGCAGTCCCTACAGCTGGGGCTATGCCGAGGGACGTGCCTATCGTGCCTACAGCGACCACTACTACAATAATAAGTATGCCCCTGGGGTCTTCTCCAATGGAGCCCTCAGCCAGTCGCGCGCCTCACGTAGCGCCTACAGTGCCTATACGGCGGTGCGCGACGGTGAGGTACGTGATGGCGTATGGCAGCCTCGCAGCACCGAGCGCAGCGGCTACTCCACGAGCCGCAGCTACGAGGCTCAGGGCTACGATCGTGGCAGCTATCAGCAGAGCTATCCTGCACGTAGCTACGACCGCAATGTCCCCTACGAGCCTCGCCGTCACGAGAGCTACGAGCCCTATCGTAGCCAGGGTAGCTCCTCCAGCTCGGGAGGCTACCGCAGCAGCACCTCGAGCTCAAGCTCGAGCAGCAGCAGCGAGCAGCGCGGTACGGGCGGTAGCGGTAGCGACTACAGCGGACCCGCACGTCGTCGCTAGGCAGCCGTGCCTCAGATATTCCTAAGAACTAGACTAAGATGACTCAGTATAAGATCCTCACCGGGCTGGCACTGATGCTTTGCCCCCTGACGCTCGCGGCGCAGAGCGAGACGACGGCGCTGCAGCTCACCCACACCTACGAGCCTCAGGGCTCGGCACGCTATGCCGCCCTCTCGGGCGCCATGGGTGCTATCGGCTCTGACCCTGCCTCCATCGCCCGCAACCCAGCGGGTATCTCCCTCTTCTCTGGGGCCAACCGCCTCAGCCTCACCTACGGCTACGACTGGTCGGTCAATAAGGGCAGCTGGTACGGGGGCGGTGAGAGCAAGATGGAGAACTCGGCCTTCCGCTTCAAGGAGCTCTACTATCAGATGGGAGCCAAGGGCGGCAGCAACTTCTCCGTCGTCCTGGCGGCGCGCAATGCCGGCCGCTTCGACCGCAGCTTCAGTGCCTCTGCCTCGGGCATCGCAGCGAACTATCGCCGCTCCGAGGGGACGAGCAGCTTCGATAACTCCCTAGCCGACTATGCCGCTGCAGGGGTCAATAACCTCCAGTATGACCAGAACGGGCAGCTGATCCCCGATGCTACGCTAGCTTCGCGCAATGCCTTCTCTAATGGCTACCCCTGGCTCAGCATCTTCGGGGCGCAGGCTGGGTGGATCAAGTCGCCCAACGGCCGCGGGGGGCTCTACTCCAATAATTACCTCGATGGCTCGGGGCGCATCATGCGTCCCTCCGCAGCCTACCTGTCGCTGCGTGAGACGGGCGCGATCACGGACTATGATCTAGCGGTAGCGCTGCGTGCCACTGAGACGCTGCGCTTCGGGGCGAGCTTCACCTACACGGACATGAGCTACAACCTCTCCTCCATCTATCGTGAGGACTTCGAGGGGGGCGACTACCTCGGGCTGCAGAACCGCGTGAGCATCTCCTCTGGTGGCTTCCGTGTGGGGCTGGGGCTGCTCTATGAGCCCCTCGATGGGCTACGCATAGGGGCCTCGCTCTATACGCCGAGCTTCATGTACACCAATATCGACGCGAGCCCCACGGTGACGCCGCGCAAGGATGACCGCAATCAGACGCCGCTCGTAGGCCCTGCGACCGCGGCCACGGCCTTCCGCCTGCACACGCCTTGGCGCCTCGGGGCGAGCGCTGCCTACATCATTGGGCATCGCGCTATCCTCAGCGCCGACTACGAGTGTGCCTTCTACGGGAGCATGCGCCTCGGGGAGACGGGACGCTCCGATATGTGGGATACGGGCAGCCGCTACGATGCGGACAATGAGCGTATCGCCGCGCACTACACGGGCGTACATACCCTGCGCCTCGGTGCTGAGCTGATGGCTACGCAGCGCCTGGCGCTGCGTGCGGGCTATCGCTACAGCAGCAGCCCCGTCAAGTCGGGCGTCGTCTCTGAGGGCTATGCTCAGGGTGAGGTCTTCGTCCCAGGGACGCAGGTACACTACACGCTGCCTGGCGCGCTGAACTCCTTCTCGCTGGGGGCAGGCTACCGCATCACGCCCGACCTCTCGCTGGATCTGGCCTTTGTCTCACAGCAGCGCACGAATCAGGTCTTCGCCTTCCCCTTCGTCCGCGACTACGGCCCTGTGCTCAACCGTCGTGACCCCGATGTGCAGAGTGGCAAGGTGCAGCCCGAGAACCTCCTTGGCCTCAAGGCTGCTCAGGAGTCCCTGCGCCAGCAGGAGCTGCTCCTGTCGCTGACCTATCGCTTCTAGACTAAGCTCTACCCACAACTACTCAATGAATAGCAATTCCTATCCCTACGGGCAGTCTGCCGAGGCAGACTACGCCGTACTCGATACAGCCGTCGTGCAGCGCTCGCTGCAGCGCACCTTCCTCTGGATGACCCTCGGGCTGGCGATCACGGCCTTCGCAGGCCTCCTCGCTGCCGATACGGGCTTCGTCAATACCATTGCACTTACCTTCTGGGGCTTCGTCATCCTAGAGCTGGTGCTGGTCTACTTCCTCTCCGCGCGCATCGAGAAGATGAGCATGCCCGTAGCTACGGCCTGCTTCGCCGTCTACGCTGCTCTGAACGGCCTGACGCTTAGTCCCATCTTCCTCGTCTATGAGCTGGGTTCGCTGACGACGACCTTCCTCATCACCGCCGGTACCTTCGCCGCTATGGCGCTGGTCGGCTACACGACCAAGCGCGACCTGACGAAGCTCGGGAGCCTACTCACGATGGCCCTCATCGGGATCATCATCGCCTCGGTGGTCAATATCTTCGTCGGCGCTAGCTGGCTGGGCTACGTCACCTCTTATGCTGGGGTGGTCATCTTCGTCGGGCTGACGGCCTACGACACGCAGAAGATCAAGCACATGCTGCTGGCCTCCTCGCAGGATGAGGAGCGCACCAAGCGCGTGGCGCTCCTAGGCGCCCTGTCGCTGTACCTTGACTTTATCAACCTCTTCCTTTTCCTGCTCCGCATCTTCGGCGGGAGGAGGGATTAACTGATTCTATTAGCTGAAGTGTTCAGGCCCGAGTCGGCAGCCCTAGGCTGTCGACTCGGGCCTGGATTATTTGAGGGGGAGGCCCTCACCAGGGGCTACCGAGGGCGCCTCACGGCGGGCTGTGGCAAAGTGTCCGCACGGCCTTCGCTGAGCGAGGACAAAGTGTAGGATAAATACGTATATTTGCTAGAGATTTAGCCAAGGAGAGAACAATGGACGCAGCGTCAATTGAGCGGCTCATCCAGATGGAGGCCGCGCTCAACGCCTGGACCGAGCTAGGGAATCGCGCCGAGCTACTACTCGAGCAGATGGAGGCAGCAGCCCCCCAGCTGGAGGCCTTGATTCGCTACTACAGCTCGCCCCAGTGGCAGCTGGACTACCAGCGGAGCAATCGCGGTGAATACCCCGAGGAGCTACCTCAGGGGGTGCTGAGTGAGGATGCAGTCTTTGATCTCTTGACACAGCTCTACGCCCACATCCAGGCTGTCAAGGCCCTAGATGAGCGCATGAAGGCGATCCCCTGACAAGTCTATCGCATACCTAACACTATACACCAATCAAGCTATGGAGTACAACCTCAATCCTATAGCCCGCGCGCTAGGGAAGCAGCCCGCCGAATTCACCAAGGCTGACCTCATCCACTACATCGTCTCGAACGATATCCATGCGCTGAACTTCCGCTACACCGCTGCCGACGGCCGCCTCAAGGAGCTCAACTTCGTCCTCCAGGATGTCGACTACCTCGACGAGGTACTCTCCTCGGGCGAGCGTGTCGATGGCTCGAGCCTCTTCCCTGGCTTCATGGAGGCCGGCTCCTCTGACCTCTACGTGGTGCCTATCTTCTCCTCGGCCTTCCTCGACCCCTTCGCGGATGAGCCCACGATCAGCTTCTTCTGCGCCTATATGGACAAGGATGGGCAGCCACTCTCGATCGCACCCGACCAGATCCTGCGCCGTGCTGCCCAGGCCTTCCGTGAGGTTACGGGCGGGCTGGAGTTCCACGCTATGGGCGAGCTCGAGTACTATGTGATCAGTCCTAAGGAGGAGGGCTACGAGGCTGTAGACCAGCGTGGCTACCACGAGATGGCTCCCTTCAGCAAGCAGATCGCCTTCCGCACCGAGGCCATGCGCCTCATCGCCCAGTGTGGCGGGCAGATCAAGTACGGCCACGGTGAGGTAGGGAACTTCAGCACCGAGGAGTACAACTACGAGCAGAACGAGATCGAGTTCCTCCCCGTCCCCGTCGAGGAGGCAGCCCGTCATCTCCAGCTCGGTAAGTGGATCCTCTTCGAGCTCGGCTGGCGTATGGGCCTCAAGGTCACCTTCGCCCCCAAGATCATCGTCGGCAAGGCAGGTAGCGGCATGCACATCCATACCAAGATCGTGGACAAGCAGGGCGTGAACCAGTACGTCGATGCCGAGGGGCAGCTGACGGATACTGCGCGCAAGGCTGTAGCTGGGATGATGAGCCTGGCAGCATCGCTGACGGCCTTCGGCAACATGAACCCCACCTCCTACCTCCGCCTCGTGCCTCATCAGGAGGCGCCTACGACGGTATGCTGGGGCGACCGCAACCGCTCGGCGCTGGTGCGCGTGCCGCTTGGCTGGAGCGCGAAGGTCGATATGTCGAGCCTGGTCAATCCGCTGGAGCAGCCTCAGATGAAGCGCTACACGAACAAGCAGACGATCGAGTTCCGTGCCTCCGACGGCTCGGCCAACGCCTATCTGCTGCTGGCTGGGATCACGACGGCCGTACGCCGCGGCTTCGAGCTGCCTAATGCCCTCGAGCTGGCCAAGCAGACCTATGTCTCGGTGAACATCCACAAGGACGAGTTCGCCTCCTCGGTCGAGCACCTCGACAGCCTGCCTACCTCCTGCGTCGCTTCGGCTGAGCGCCTGCGTCAGGATCGTGCTGCCTACGAGGCTATGGGCGTCTTCAGCCCTGCAGCCATCGACGGCGTGATCCGTCAGCTCGAGGCCTTCGAGGATGCTGACCTGCGTGCTAAGGCACAGGCCGACCCACAGTTCCTCATGGAGCTCGTAGAGCGTCACCTCTACTGCTAGGGAGCGTCCGCGCTGTCTACAGCCTAGCTAGATAATTAAAGAAGCCCAATCCAGTGTCCTCCTATGAGGCATGCTGGATTGGGCTTCGACCGTTTAAGAGCTCGTCGGCATCCTGTGGCTGCTCTGCTGCTCCTTGGTGTCCGTGGGACGCCGTGCTGCGGCAGCGCTATTGGCGACGAGAGTTGGGTCTTTGTCTCTCCCGAAGTGTCCACGCTGGGACGAGGGAGGTGTAAGTTTCTTAGCAAAGGTACTACAATCTCCCTTCCCTACCTAATTGAGGGGAGGGCGCTCGCTGCTCCGTGCCTCCCTCCTTCTGATAGGAGGAGTGCGAGCAGCCTTGTGCTAGGCTGCTTAGAGCGAGGAGCGGTGAGTACTGCCAAGAGGCTAAGGCAGACGGCCTGCCTTGGCGCGGGGAGCTCGCTACTTCTTGGGATGAGCAGCGCTAGGCTTGGACTGAGCGGCGTCCTTGCCGTGGGGTGGGAGGCCCTTGCGGTGCTTGGAGAAGAAGTCGCGGGCAAAGTCCTTGCAGGCAAAGGGAAGGCGCACGAGCTTATGCAGCGGCAGCAGGCCACGGCACTTGTTGTAGTAGGTCCGCTCCAGCTCGGCCTCCTGCACGCTAGCGTTGAGCGTGTAGTCGAGGTGCTTCTCTAGCTCGGCATCGGTGAGGCTCTTGTCGCCCTGACGGATACGCTTGCCCAAGGGGGCTCCTTCGCGCCAGAGCTGATAGCGCTTGGTGTCGAGCTCGTCGAGGATGGGCATGATGTCCTTGGCCTCCTTCTCTGTGAGGCTGAGCTCCTCGATGAGGTACTTGCGCTTGGCACTGCGTATCTGCTGGTGCAGTGACTCGTGCTTGGGCTTGGCGGGGCGCTTGGGCTGCTGTGCCTCCAGGGGGCTAAGCCAGAGGGTGAGGGCCAGGAGGCTCAGCAGGGCGGTTCGGTGGGTCTTTGTCTTCATTCTGTCCTATGCTTCGAGGCTTGTCCTATTCTTCGAGGGTCTGATCGCTGGCCTCCTCGCTGTACACGGCATCCACAGCCTCGAGGTAGCTGGCGTGGGCACCGTACTCACTATAGTAGCTACGGTAGTCCTCGTCGTTGAGCTCTGCGGAGGCGAGCGTCGAGCTCGTCGGCTGCCCTTGCTGAGGCGCTAGAGCACGGATCAGGAGATTGAGTGAGACGAAGACCGCCGCTAGGTAGACGATGGGGCGGAGGCGTATCCAGAGGCTCGGCTTGGGCTCCTCGGCCTCAGGCTCCTCCTCGGGGATCTGCGCGAGGATACGCTCCTCCAGCTGGGAGAAGTAGTCCTCGGGGACGCTGTAGTGCTGGCGGCTGTCCTCCGCCTGGGGTAGTTCGTGCTGCTTATTCATAGACACTGGTGGAGGCGCATGCTGCCTCTCGTAGTTGAGACAAGGCAAAAGGGCTAAGGTTTAGTCGCTGCTCTTGAGCTGCTCGGTGACCTTTTTCATCGCTAGGTGATAGGAGGTCTTGAGCGCGCCCTCGCTAGTCCCCGTGAGGGCAGCCATCTCCTCGTAGGGCATCTCGTCATAGTAGCGTAGGCGGAAGACGAGTTGCTGCTTGGGCGGAAGGCTAAGCAGGGCCTTCTGGAAGCGAAGCTCGGCCTCGTCGGCGTCGAAATATTCGTCCGCCACGAGCCGTCCCAGCAGGTAGCTGGCTTCCTCGTCGCTGCCGGCGTCGACACGCTGCTCCTCCTCGCTGCGCCGCTTCTTGATGAAGTTCAGTGCCTCATAGGTGGCGATGCGGTAGAGCCAGGTCGAGACCTTGGCCTCGCCTCTGAAGCCGCCGATGGCCTCCCAGGCCTTGATGAAGGTGTCCTGCACCAGGTCGTCGGCGTCCTCGTGCATGTAGACCATGCGGCGTATCTGCCAGTAGATCTGCTTGGCGTAGAGGTGTACGACGGTGGCGAAGGCGCTGCGGCGTGTCGCGGGATCGGCGAGCTGTCGCTGCAGCTCTTCCTCGGTGATGGTCGGGTGGGGCATGGCGGCTTAGTCTACGATCCCTGGGGTGATCTCATAGTGTAGGGCGCCGTCACGGAGGCTGATGATTAGGCTCTGTCCCACCTGCAGCTGCTCGCTTAGGATGTGGTCCATCAGAGGATCCTCTACCTCGCGGCGTAGGCGGCGGCGCAGCGGTCGAGCCCCCTGGGCGCGGTCGGTCTCGTGTAGGGCGAGCCACTGGCGGGCCTCGGAGGTGAGGCTGAGGCCGTAGCCGAGGGTGCGGACGCGCTCGATGAGCGGCTGCAGCTCGAGGGCGAGGATCTCGGTGAGCGTAGCATCATCCAGCGGAGCGAAGGTGATGAACTCATCGACGCGGCCGATGAACTCAGGGCTGAAGCGACGCCCCAGCGCCTTGCGCACGATGGCCTCACTACGCCTCCCGCTATCCTCAGGCGTATAGCCCAGTCCGTGGGCGAAGTCCTTGGCCTCGCGCGAACCGATATTGCTCGTCATGATGATGATCGTGTGGCGGAAGTCCACGACTTGCCCCTCCGTATCGGTCAGGCGCCCGTCCTCGAGCAGCTGCAGGAGGATGTTGTACACATCGGGGTGCGCCTTCTCTAGCTCGTCCAGCAGGATGATGCGGTAGGGCTTGGTGCGTACGGGCTCGGTCAGCTCCCCTCCCTTGCCATAGCCGATATAGCCTGGAGGTGCGCCGATGAGGCGTGTCACAGCGAAGGCCTCGGCGAACTCACTCATATCTATACGTACCATGGCGTCCTCGCTGCCGAAGAGCTCCTGCGCGAGCGTCTTCGCCAGATAGGTCTTACCCACCCCCGTCGGCCCCAGGAAGAAGAAGGAGGCGGGGCGCTGCTCGTCGCTGAGACCGAGGCGTGCGCGCTGTATCGTGTGGGCGATGCGTAGGACGGCCTCGTCCTGTCCCAGTACCTGTGCCTTGAGCCGCTCGGGGAGGCGGCGCAGCTGCTCCAGCTCGCCCTTCGTCGAGATGCGCTCCAGCGGGAGCTGCGTCAGCTGTGCCACGGCCTTGTAGAGGTCCTCGGGGTAGAGGCGGCGCTTGGAGCGCACGCCGCTACGGGGCAGCGTGCCTACTCTCAGGCGGGTGATCGCGGCGGCACGCTCCAGCAGCTCGATGAGGGCGTGGGGCTGGGGAAGGTGCCCCAGGTAGCGCTCGCAGAGGGCGTAGATCAGCTCCTGCTCCTCCATCTTGATGTCGATCTGATAGGCCTTGCGCAGCTCGTGCAGGCTCTGGTGCATCATTCGCTGGCGCCCCTCTCCCTTGGGTAGGGGCTCGAGCATGATGGGCTCCAGGAGGCTGCGGGCGATGCTATTGCTCTCGGTGATCTGTCGGTAGCCCTCGGGGCTCGTGGTCGCGACGAAGGGGATACGCAGCTCTCGGGCGTAGAGCAGCAGCGGTGTCAGGAGCTCGATGCCCTGCGCCCTGCGGCTGACGAAGTACTCCAGCCCGTCGATGAGCAGCAGTACCTCGGGGTGGCGACGCATACGGCCGACGAGCTGCTGCAGGGCGAGCTCGTGGCTGCCGTACTCGAGGATGCTGTCCTGCAGCTTCGCGAAGTCTAGGAGCACGCAGGCCTCGTAGGGGAAGCCCTCCGGGACGCAGCTCTGCTCGATGTCTAGCGCCAGGCGTAGCAGCAGCGAAGTCTTCCCCACATGGGCAGGTCCTACGAGCAGCGGGATGCGTAGTCGCTGGCGTATCAAGGCCTGCTTGAGCTGCTCTAGCTCCTCCCCTCGCTGTAGCGGAGTGGGGAGCTGGTATTCGTTGAGGCAGGGGCTCAGGAGGCGGATGACTTCGCCTAGGGGCTGCAGCGCCTCGGACTGACGGCGCTCACGGCGGAGGCGCTGCTCCGCGGGGCTCTCGGGCGTGTCGTCTTCGCCTGCTTGGGCGTCCTTGGTGGGCTCCTCCTCGTCCATGGGGCTGGCACCAAGTAGGCGGTTGAGTAGGTCTTGGGCCTCTCGTCCGCGGAGCTCATGCACCTCGGGGCGACGCTTGCCTAGAGCGTCGGTGCTCCGTCCCTTACGTGGGGAGATGATGCTGATCTTGCTGATGCCTATGGGGAGGTCGGGGTCGGAGAGTAGGCGCTTGAGTTCCTCGAGGGGATTGGCCGCCTGCTCCTCGAGGGCAGCGGGTGCGCTGGCTGGTGCCTCGGCCTGCTCCAGCGCCTCGGAGGGGGCGGGGGCTGACTCTGCTGTATGGCTAAGGCGCTGCTTGATCTCGCTGAGGCGCTGCTGCCAGTCCTCGGGGATCTGCCCTTCGCTGAGGTAGTCGCTGAGGAAGGTGTAGGACTCGCTGTAGTAGATACTCAGCAGCAGGTGCAGGGGGCTGATGGCTGAGTTGTCTAGGATGGTGCAGATACGTGCAGCACGCGCCAGCACCTCGTGCGCCTCGATGCTGTAGATGGAGGCCTCGCCCATGGGCTCCTCCTCGCGGCTGGCCTCCTCGGGGCGGGCGGCGATCTGCGTCTCAAGAGCCGTCATCAGCTGGGCGCTGGAGACCCCGAGTTCGCTCAGTACGTTGATGGCAGTACTCGTACCCTCCTTGAGGATGCCCCAGAGGAGCAGCTCGGGCGTGATCTCGCTGCGGCCGAGCTGGAGGGCCTGCTCGGTGGCGAGCTCGAGGGTGGAGCGGAAGGTGTCCGTATAGTTGTACTTCATAGCGACTGTCTGCTTTAGGAGAAGGGGGCGGGGCCCAGCTGCGGGGCTAGCCCTGTACCTGGATGGCGTGGAGGCGAGCATAGTGCCCGCCGAGATTGAGGAGCTCCTCGTGCGTCCCCTGCTCTACGATGCGCCCTGCATCGACCACGCAGATCAGGTCGGCGTGGATGATGGTGGAGAGGCGGTGGGCGATGACGATGGTCGTGCGCCCCGTCATCAGGCGGTCGAGGGCGCTCTGCACGAGGCGCTCGCTCTTGGTGTCGAGGGCCGAGGTGGCCTCGTCGAGGATGAGGATGGGCGGATTCTTGTACACGGCGCGGGCGATGCTCAGGCGCTGACGCTGGCCGCCCGAGAGCTTGCCCCCGCGGTCGCCGATATTGGTGTCGTAGCCCTCGGGGAGCTCGTCAACGAACTCATCCGCGTGCGCCACCGCGGCGGCACGCTTGACCTCCTCAAGGCTAGCGTCACGCACGCCGAAGGCGATGTTGTCGAAGACCGAGGCGTTGAAGAGGATAGGCTCCTGATTGACATTGCCCATCAGCCCGCGCAGCTCGTGCAGCGAGACCTCACGGATGTCCGTGCCGTCGATGGTGATGCGCCCCTCTACGACGTCGTAGAAGCGGGGGATGAGGTCGACTAGCGTAGACTTACCCGAGCCCGAGTGCCCCACCAGTGCGACGGTCTGGCCCTTCTTGATCGTGAGGTTGACATCGCGCAGTACCCATTCGTCCTCGTAGCGGAAGGAGACCTGCTCGAGCTTGATCTCGCGGTCGAAGTGCAGCTCCTTCGGCTCGGCGGGCTCTAGGATATTGCTCTCGGCCTGCAGGATCTTGTCGATGCGCTGCATGGAGGCCATCCCGCGACGGATGTCGTAGATGCCCTTGCTGAGCTCCTTGAGGGGGTTGATGAGGCTGTAGAAGATAACCAGATAGTAGATGAAGGCCGAGGCGTTCATCCCGCTCTCATGGTTGATGATCAGCGTACCCCCGTACCAGAGGACGATAGCGATGGTCATCGTGCCGAGGAACTCGCTCATCGGGTGCGCCAGCTGCTGGCGGCGCATGACGCCCATCACGGTACGGCGGAAGCGCTCGTTGCTCCCCTCGAAGCGCTCCGATACGTAGCGCTCGGCGCGGAAGGCCTTGACGATACGTAGCCCCCCGAGGGTCTCCTCGACCTGGCTGATGAGCTCACCCCACAGCGTCTGTGCCTCGAGGCTATTGCGCTTGAGGCTCTTGCCCACGCGCCCCATGACGAAGCCCGCCAGCGGCAGGACGAGGAAGACGAAGAGCGTGAGGCGCCAGCTCAGGACGAGCATACTGCCGAGGTAGATGATGATGAGGATGGGATTCTTGAGCAGGAGGTCGAGGGAGCTCATCACCGAGTTCTCCACCTCGCCGACGTCCCCCGTGATGCGTGCCAGTACGTCGCCCTTGCGCTCCTCGCTGAAGAAGCCCAGCGGCAGGGCGAGAATCTTGCTGTTGAGCTGATTCCTAAGGTCGCGCACCACGCCCGTACGTATGGGCACGAGGAAGTACATCCCGAGGTAGGTGGCCCCCACCTTGAGGAAGGTCATCACCGTCAAGTACACCCCTAGTATAATTAAGGTATAGGAGGCGCCCTCGCGATCGATGAGCGAGGAGACGAAGTAGGCAAAGTTGTGCGAGGCTACCTTCGTGAGGCGGCCCCAGTCCTCGGCGCGGCCGAGGTCGATGCTCGACCAGGGGATGAAGGTCGTCACGCGCTCCTCGATCTGGAAGAGGATGTTGAGGATGGGCATCACCAGCGAGAAGGCCAGGAGGTTGAGCAGGGCGCCCAGTATGTTGAAGACTACAGCTAGCGACAGGTAGCCCTTGTAGAAGGGGGCTATGAAGCGCCTTAGGAGTAGGAGGATATCTTTCATCTAAATGCTCGGCCTCGGGTGGGGGAGGGCGGGGCGCTTCCTTGGGGCGCCGTCCGACCGCTGGCCCTGCCTGGGGCTGTCTATTATATATCTAATGTGTGATTACTATTAAATCAAAGATACGATAATCGGCGTAAACGCATTGTGCCAAGCCGCCCGCCGTGCCTGTCGCAGCGGCTCTTAGCTTGGCTTAGGGTCGAAGGTCGGCTGCGCTCCGCTCTGCTTGCAGCCTGCCTCGCCTTTATCTGTGCTCTCCGTGACTGATACCCATCAGCGTGCTGACGGACGTCCATCAGCGCTCTGAGGGGCGTCAGTGGGGCGGCTGACTGATATCGGTGGGGGAGGGGAGCCTTAGATCTCGGCTCGTCCATCCTTATATATAGGTGCCCCGCGAGCTATAAAGTAGCTCGCTCTTCTTGCCTCGCAGCCCTGCTCCCATTCTTTTCAGCAGCCCTTCTTCCCAGCTATCCGCCGTGCTGGGAGTCCCGTCGAAGCGGCTCCCTGGCCTTGAATCGCCTTCCCTAATTCCCTTATATAGGCTCACTTGCGTACGACTTTTTCTTTTGATTTGGATTGTATTCAAGAAAAGCTCTATCTTTGCAACCGCAAACCGAGCGAGGGGCGCGACGAAAATGAGATACGATAGCGAGGCTAGCTGACGACTAAGTCGCAGCAGGACGCAGAGCAAAGGATCACCGCGCTGATTTGGTGGTTTGGATAAAAGCTCTTATCTTTGCACTCGCAATCAAAAAAACGGGCAGTTGAGCTGAGAGACGCTTACTGACTGACTTTGAGAGATCTTTGAGATATTTGATATTGACAAACAGAAGTGTAGTAACAAACGTTTAGGGAACAAAAAGACCTAACCGTCAATACGAACCTTACTTAGGTAAGAACACTAATGAATCTGAAGCAAGAAACATCTTCGGAGCAAGACAAACAGAAATAAAGTACAATAAAAATATTGACAATGAAGAGTTTGATCCTGGCTCAGGATGAACGCTAGCGATAGGCTTAACACATGCAAGTCGAGGGGCAGCATGGTCTTAGCTTGCTAAGACTGATGGCGACCGGCGCACGGGTGCGTAACGCGTATGCAACTTGCCTCACAGAGGGGGATAACCCGTCGAAAGACGGACTAATACCGCGTACACTTATCGGAGGGCATCCTTTGGTAAGGAAATGAAATTCGCTGTGAGATAGGCATGCGTCCCATTAGCTAGTTGGTGAGGTAACGGCTCACCAAGGCGACGATGGGTAGGGGAACTGAGAGGTTGAACCCCCACACTGGTACTGAGACACGGACCAGACTCCTACGGGAGGCAGCAGTGAGGAATATTGGTCAATGGGCGAGAGCCTGAACCAGCCAAGTCGCGTGAAGGATGACTGTCTTATGGATTGTAAACTTCTTTTGTAGGGGAATAAAGAGGGGCACGTGTGCCTCAGTGAATGTACCCTACGAATAAGCATCGGCTAACTCCGTGCCAGCAGCCGCGGTAATACGGAGGATGCGAGCGTTATCCGGATTTATTGGGTTTAAAGGGTGCGTAGGCGGCCTGTTAAGTCAGCGGTGAAATCTAGGAGCTTAACTCCTAAATTGCCATTGATACTGGCGGGCTTGAGTGTAGATGAGGTAGGCGGAATGCGTGGTGTAGCGGTGGAATGCATAGATATCACGCAGAACTCCGATTGCGAAGGCAGCTTACTAAGGTACAACTGACGCTGAAGCACGAAAGCGTGGGTATCAAACAGGATTAGATACCCTGGTAGTCCACGCAGTAAACGATGATAACTGGGCGTATGCGATATACAGTATGCTCCTAAGCGAAAGCGTTAAGTTATCCACCTGGGGAGTACGCCGGCAACGGTGAAACTCAAAGGAATTGACGGGGGCCCGCACAAGCGGAGGAACATGTGGTTTAATTCGATGATACGCGAGGAACCTTACCCGGGATTGAAATGTAGATGACCGCCGGTGAAAGTCGGCTTCCCTTCGGGGCATCTATGTAGGTGCTGCATGGTTGTCGTCAGCTCGTGCCGTGAGGTGTCGGCTTAAGTGCCATAACGAGCGCAACCCCTGTCTACGGTTGCCATCAGGTGATGCTGGGAACTCCGTAGAGACTGCCGTCGTAAGGCGTGAGGAAGGTGGGGATGACGTCAAATCAGCACGGCCCTTACATCCGGGGCGACACACGTGTTACAATGGTGGGGACAAAGGGCAGCTACCTGGCGACAGGATGCGAATCTCCAAACCCCATCACAGTTCGGATCGGAGTCTGCAACTCGACTCCGTGAAGCTGGATTCGCTAGTAATCGCGCATCAGCCATGGCGCGGTGAATACGTTCCCGGGCCTTGTACACACCGCCCGTCAAGCCATGGGAGTCTGGAGTACCTAAAGTCCGTAACCGCGAGGGTCGGCCTAGGGTAATACAGGTGACTGGGGCTAAGTCGTAACAAGGTAGCCGTACCGGAAGGTGCGGCTGGAACACCTCCTTTCTGGAGTTCTGAAAATGGGCTTTAGTATAGTTAGTGTAGTATGTACGTATAGATGTGTTAGGTTTTGGACCTTTAGCGCGCGTGCTACCTTCTGCTGTCATATCAATGTTCTCACCCATCCGAGGAGGCGATGATTAGCTGCTGCTAGTTATCGCCTTTCTTGCTTTTGGGCTTACTGCCATTCCTATGCTATATAAGGTACCAGTGTCTTCTAAAACTTTAATCGCTTAATCCCCCCCCACATGAACCAAGATATTGAGGCTCATAGTAGCTCTCCCGTTGTAGCTCCAGCGGAAAATGAGATCGTAGTGAACTCAGTTGCTGAGTTTATTGATCAGCTTGCCCAGATTGATATTAAAGAAGGTACCGAAACTTTCTATCGAGGTCATGCGAATATAGAGTGGAAGCTCCTTCCCTCGCTCTTGAGGACGTCTAATGGGGCGGATAAGGAGAATCTGATCTTTCGCAATATGGTGTCACATGAACCTCAGAGCTTCTCCGAATGTAGGTCCACCCTGGACCATCTAGTCCATATGCAGCATTATGGACTTCCTACACGACTCCTAGATGTGACAATGAATCCTCTTATAGCTTTATATTTTGCATGTCAATCAGCACTTTCTGACGACCAAACTAGTTTGGATAAAGCACGGATAGCTGTCTCTCAGATGATGCGCGAGAATTCTGAGAACAGCCTAGGTAAGCTGAGGAGTTCTCTTGCTTTTCTGAAGGATAAAGAGGAGATTGATAGGATTCTTCCAATATTACTCGCTGGGGTTACCGCAGGGGCAGCTACTTCGGAAAACTATGAGACACAGGCTGGGATAGCCCTTAGCTTAATTCTGAGGGAAGTAGATCGTGATACTGCAAGAAGTATTGCTAAGCATCTCTCCCCCTTTGTCCAGGCTGCTGCCAGGGAAAGAGCAGCGGATGGTTCAGTTTATCTATTTTCTGTTCCTGAGACCAAGGTTAAGCACTATGATAGCGATACTGTCTCTGTGCTGGCCAATCTTGCGAAGTGTGAGATTACTGAAGACTGCCTTGCCTTACCCTCTGTGAAGGACTTCAATGAGCAAGCTAGTATTGGAGAACTCATTTATCAGATTCGGGGGGAGAAGCCTTACTTCTCTCCCTCGGTTAAGGTTGATGACTTGAATAGGATCCTCTTGGTGAAGCCGAGGAATGGGAATCAGCGTATTATCAATCAGATGGGGGCATTCTTGCTATTCGGTCTTGGGCTAAAGCAAGCTAAGGGTAATGATGGAGTAGGGGGAGGGGCTTCCCTCAGTAAGGAGGTGCATCTAGAGGTACCTAACGAGTGGATTAAGCGAAAGCTCATTATTCCAAAGGGTAAGAAAGAGACTATCCGCAAGGAGCTGGCGAATCTAGGGATAACGGATTCATACATCTATCCAGGCATAGAGCAGTACGCGAAGGAGTTGAAGCAGCGGTATAAGCTCTAGGGTGAGACAGCGGCTGCGGTGTAGGCTCGGAAGGGAGTTCGGGGTTGGCGGTGAGCTTGGCAAAAGGGCACTATCAGCGTGCTGCGAGCTAGAGCCCCGCTTAATCAGTCCCTAGGCAAAGCGGCGGGGTGCGTAAGCCGCGAGCGAACGCGAGGATAGCGGAGGGGTGTCTGAGGGATATCCGTCAGGGTACTGAGGGACGTCAGTCGGAGGCTTGAGGGATATCAGTCAGGAGGCTGAGGGATAGCCCTCGCGGAGCTGGGACGGGACTGCGGCTCTTGTACCCTTTACCTTGCGTTGCTTTTTCTTCATCTTGCGTCCCCTTCTCCCTTCCGCTTGCACCTTTGCCTTCCTTGCTTGTAGGCGTGTGCCCTTGGCTGTGAGCGCTCGTGGCCCTCGGCGGGTAGGCGTGCTTGGAGTGGCTTGGGCTAGGCGGTGTAGCTTGAAGGGGAGAAGGGGGATGAGGAGTGGAGCGAGAGGGCTTGCCTTGGGGGAGAGTGAGCTAGGGGCGGAGAGGCGGCGCGTGCGGATTTGCTCTTTACAAATTTTATACTACCTTTGCCGTATAGATAGCAGACAAGAAGGACAAGAACTAAGATGAAGGCTACGATGTACATGACGATGATGATGATGCAGATGATGTCTGCATCGGCTGTCGTGTACCCCGAGCGCTCCTAGCACTGCTCCTCCTAGAGATATACCGACAGGCCGTTGCACACATCAGAGTGGCAGCGGCCTGTCTGCTTATATAGACCTAGCTTATTCACCCCTCCTAATCACAGACGACAATGACGACGAACGCTACGACAGAAGCCCTACACGCAGGGTTTGAGCCCTCCCAAAACCTTGGCGCTACCTCCGTACCCATCTATCAGGGCAATGCCTTCACTTTCGAGAGCTGCGACCATGCGGCTCGGGTCTTCGACCTCGCCGAGGCCAGCTACCTCTACACGCGCCTCAATAATCCCACGACCGACGTACTGGAGCAGCGCCTAGCAGCCATCGACGGCGGGGTCGGGGCGATCGCTACCGCCTGCGGGATGAGTGCCATCGCCACGACCATCCTCACGCTGCTGCGTGCGGGGGATCATATTGTCGCCTCCTCCAGCGTCTATGGGGGGACTTACAATCTGCTGAGTGTCACGCTTCCCCGCCTCGGGATCACGACGACCTTCGTCGATGCCAGTGACCCCAAGGCCTTCGAGGCGGCTATCCAGCCCACGACCAGGCTAGTCTACTCCGAGACGCTGGGGAACCCCAAGCTGGACTTCGTCGATATCCGTGCCGTGGCGGACATCGCCCACGCGCATGGCCTGCCGCTGGTGGTGGATAACACGCTGACGCCTATCCTCTTCAAGCCCATCGAGCACGGCGCGGATATCGTCATCTATTCGCTGACGAAGTACTTCTGTGGCAACGGTACCGCGATGGGCGGTGCGGTCATCGACTCGGGGAAGTTCGACTGGACGAATGGTAAGTTCCCCGACTTCACTGAGCCCAGCCCCGGCTACCATGGGCTCGTCTACAGTGAGGCCTTTGGTCCTGCCGCCTTCATCGCGCGGGCTCGTGTTGAGGGGCTGCGCGACCTCGGAGGCTGCATCAGCCCGACCAATAGCTTCCTCGTCCTGCAGGGGCTGGAGACGCTCGCCCTGCGCATCCGCGAGGTCTCGGCCAGCGCCCTCAAGATCGCCCGCTGGCTGCAGGAGCAGCCTGAGGTGGAGTGGATCCACTACCCTGGGCTGGAGACGGATAGCTACCACGAGATCTGCAGCCGCTATCTCCAGGGGGGCTTCGGCGCCATCATCACCTTCGGGCTCAAGGGCGGATACGAGCCTGCCAAGGCCTTCGTCGATAGTACGAAGATCTTCCGCATCGTGGCCAACCTCGGCGACACGAAGTCGCTCATCATCCACCCCAGCAGCACGACGCACCGCCAGCTGAGCCCCGAGCAGCAGCAGAGCGCAGGTGTGAGCCCCGAGCTGGTACGCCTGTCCATCGGGCTGGAGGATGTAGAGGACCTCAAGGCCGATATCAAGCAGGCACTGGCGGCATCAGGAGCGCATGCTTAGCTACCTAGAGATCAGGGACTACCGCTCCGAGCGTGGAGAGCTGCACCCCGTGCTGCGCCTGAGCTACGAGCTCGCTGGGCCAGCACTGGGGACAGCCCCCATCGTGCTGGTCAACCACGCCCTCACGGGCAATTCGTCCGTAGCGGGGAAGCAGGGCTGGTGGAATCGCCTCGTCAGCCCCGAGGGGGCGATCTCCCCCGAGGTGTACACGATCCTGGCGTTCAACATCCCGGGCAATGGCTATGATGGTGAGCTGTGCGAGGACCCCGAGCGCTTCACGCTGCTCGATGTCGCCCACCTCATCTTGCAGGGCCTCGAGGCGCTTGGGATCGCTGAGCTCTATGCCATCGTGGGTGGCTCCATGGGTGGGGCGCTGACCTGGCAGCTGGCCTATCTGCGTCCCGAGCTGGCGCAGCACATCGTCCCCATAGCCTCGGACTGGCGGGCCTCGGACTGGCTGCTGACGCAGACGCTCATCCAGCGGCAGATCCTGGCCAACTCCTCCGACCCGCTGAGGGACGCACGTATCCACGCTATGGCCTGCTACCGCACGCCGCAGTCGCTCAATGCGCGCTTCACCAGCCAGCTGGATGAGGAGGGTCGCTGCTACAGGGTAGAGAGCTGGCTACGCTATCACGGCGACCGCCTCAAGGAGCGCTTCCTCCTCTCCGCCTATGGGGTGATGACCTACCTGACCTACAGCATCGGTGTCTGCCAGGAGGCGGCTGAGCTCGCGCGTATCGCCTCGGACATCCATATCGTCTCGATCGACAGCGATCTGCTCTTCACGCATGACCGTGCCGAGGCGACCTACCGCACGCTCGCTGCGCTGCGTCCGGGGGTGACGCTCGACGTCATCCACTCGATCCACGGCCATGACGCCTTCCTCATGGAGTACGAGCAGCTCAACGCTTTGCTCCGTCCTTATTTCGCTCGCTAGCTTATGAAGGTATTGAAGTTCGGGGGTAAGTCCCTAGATAATGGTGCTGGTATAGCACGGGTCCAAGAGATCATCATCGACAGCTACCAGCGTGGAGAGCGGCCAGTGGTCGTGGTCTCGGCGCGCGGGGGCAGTACGGATGCGCTGCTGGCACTGATTGATCAGGCTGTACGCGGGGAGGACTTCGCCGCCTCGCTGGAGCGCTTCTGGGAGCACCAGGTGGCAGGCACGGCGCTGGCCTTCTACCCCGAGCGGCAGCGGCTCTCGCAGCTTCTGACGGGGATCGCCCTTGTCCGCGAGTGCAGTGCGCGCCTTCGGGACGAGCTTGTCAGCTACGGCGAACTGCTCTCGGTGCAGTACCTGGCGCACCTGCTGGGACGGCAGGGCTACGATACTCGGGCGATCGATGCGGGGGACTTCTTCGTCACGGATAGCCAGTACGGCGCTGCGGCGGTCGACCTAGAGTGCTCCCGTGGGCGCTGCGTCGAGCTTTTCGCTCGCCTGCCCGAGGCGGCTATCCCCATCGTCACGGGCTTCATCGCACGGGATGCTGCGGGGCTACGTACGACGCTGGGACGCAACGGCAGCAACTACAGCGCCGCCCTGCTGGCGAACTTCCTCGACGCCTCGCTGATGGAGAACTATACCCATGTCGATGGCATCTATACGGCCAATCCCGAGCTCGTCCCCGAGGCGCGCCGTATCGACGAGCTCTCCTATGGCGATGCTGCCGAGCTGGCACAGTTCGGCGCCGAGATCCTCCACACCAAGACCATAGAGCCGCTCGAGGCCAAGAATATCCCGCTGCGCGTGCTCAGCACCTTCTGCTACGGCAGCGGCTCGGGAGGGACGCTGGTGACCTCACAGCCACGCCGTGAGGTGGTGCGTGCCCTGGCCTCACAGTCGCACCGTGCCCTCATCCACTTCGAGGGGCGCAATATGCTGGGACACTCGGGGGTCGATGCGCGTATCTTCGGCGCGCTGCGTGACGCCGATGTCAGTGCGGGGCTGGTATCGCAGGGCTCTACGGAGCGCGGTACGGCCATCGTGGTGGCAGAGGGGGACGCGGATCGTGCAGTGGAGGCGCTGAAGACGGAGTTCCGCCAGGACCTCATCGAGGGGCGCACGACGCGCATCTATGCCGAGAAGGGGCTGGCGGTGGTGGCGATCATCGGGCTGAACCTCCTGGAGTTCGACCGCCCCTACCGCGCACTGGTACGCAACAGGGTGCTGCCCATCCTGCTGAGCAATACGGTGCCCGATAATACCCTCTGCCTCGTGGTGACGGAGCAGGAGCGGGCGAAGGCGCTCAAGGTCATCCACGGCGAGCTCTTCGAGCGCCCGAAGCGCGTGCACCTGGCGATCATCGGCCACGGCACCGTCGGCGGTGCGCTCATCGGGCAGCTCATCGAGCAGCGCGAGCAGCTCAGGGAGCAGAAGCACATTGACCTGAGGATCTTCGCTATCGCCGACTCGCGCCACCTGCTCCTCGATGCCGAGGGCATAGGCCTAGGCTGGGAGGAGCGCCTACGGGAGGCAGAGCAGGAGGGCCTTCTGGAGGAGCAGCTCGTAGACTACGGGCAGAGCCATGCGCTGGAGAACATGATCCTCGTGGACAACACCGCCTCCAGCTATATCGCCTCCCTCTACCCCTTCTTCGCTAGCTACGGCTTCGATATCGTCTCCTCCAACAAGCGCTCCAACATCGCCCCCTACGCCGACTACCTCTATCTCCGACAGACCCTGCAGCTGCATCGCCGCAGCTATCGCTACGAGACGAATGTCGGTGCGGGCCTTCCGCTGATCGACAACCTCAAGCTGCTGCACCTAGCGGGCGAGCAGATCACCCGTATCCACGGGCTCTTTTCGGGGAGCCTCAGCTATATCTTCAACCGCCTCGGGGAGGATCCCAGCCTCACGCTGCGGGCGGTTGTCGAGGAGTCGGCGCGCCTGGGGCTCACCGAGCCCGACCCGCGTGAGGACCTCAGTGGGGAGGATGTGGCACGCAAGGTGCTCATCCTCGTCCGAGAGCTGGATGTAGCGGCTGAGCTGGGGGATGTCGACTGGGTCAATCCCGTCCCCGAGGCCCTTGGGGAGCTGAGCCTAGAGGACTTCTGGCAGCGCTTCGAGGAGCTGGAGCAGGCTATCCAGGCCGAGCGCGCCGCCTGCGGCCCAGACGAAGTGCTGCGCTACGTCGGCGACATCGTCTGGGACGGCGTGCGTGGCGAGGCGCACCTCTCGGCAGGCCTGAGGCGTGTACGGCGTGACTCACCCCTCGGGAGGGTACGCGGGGCGGATAGCTGCTTCGAGATCTACACTGAGAGCTACGGCAGCCAGCCCATCGTCATTCAGGGCGCGGGCGCGGGGGCTGTGGTCACGGCGCGCGGCGTCTTCGGCGATGTCTTGAGGCTCGCCGAGGGCTACGAGAGCTAGCTGGCTATTCCCTTTTAGCTAGGTATTAAGGAAAGGGTAAGCCCCGCTAGGGATGCTCCTCGAGTGAGGAGTCTCTCTACGCGGGGCTTGCCCTTTATGGCTGCTGTCGTCGTCCTTCTTCGTCGCCACGATCATCTTGTGGATCGCCCCTGTAGGGCTTTATCCTTATTGCCCCTGACTACCCAGGGTTTGGTCGCCCTTGCAGGGCTGCGCACCCTGGGCTTTGAAAGGGGCGCCCCGTTGGGGCTTCTCCTATTTGCTGTGGCTGGTCGCAAGTAAGGCCAGCTAATTAGTCTGTCCTATCCCTTGCTAGTCCACCAAGGGATATGCTCCTATTCTTGCTTCAGATGATCGGGGCGACCGTAGCTCTCGCCCCAGCTTTAGGTGATCGAGGGGCGGTATCGGGCTCGGCGGGGTGCTGGTATAGGGGGAGGGCTGCTGAGGGATATCAGTCAGGGCGCTGAGGGACGGCAGTCGGCGGTGTGAGGGATATCAGTGGGCAGGCTGAGGGATAGCCCGTGTGGAGCTGGTGCTAGGAGCTTGCCGTGCGGCGGGCTTGCTTGGCCGATATTGCGGGGCTACTTGGCCGTCGCTTGTAGCGGGGGGGGCGGCTGAGCTTAGGAAAAGACAAGCCCCACTGGGAAAGGCTCCTCGCGAGAGGAGATTTCCCAGTGGGGCTTGATCTGTATGTGGTGCTTGGTCGCGTGCCGAGCGATCGCTGCCTGCGGCTAGTCGCCCATCTGCTCCTCCTTGATGAGGGCGGCGACCTCCTCGAGCTGCTGGTACCACTCGCGGCCGAAGGCACGGACCAGCGGCCCCTCGAGGAAGCGGTAGACGGGCAGGCCAAGGCTTTTGCCGCGCTTGAGCGCACACTTGCAGACCGACCACTTGTGGTAGTTGACGGCGGTGAAGTCGCGGTACTTGGTCAGGCGGATGGGGTAGAGCTGGCAGCTGATGGGCTTGATCCAGTCCGTCTTGCCCTCGTAGTAGACCTTCTCGAAGGCACACTGACAGTTGCCCTCAGCGTCGTAGGTGGTGAAGACGCAGTCCTTGCCGCCCACGATGGAGGTCACTTCGTCGCCGTCCTCATCGAGGTAGCTGACGCCCTGCGCCTCGATGACGTCCAGAGCCGCGGGCGAGAGGAGATGCTTGACCTCGGGCAGGTAGCGCTCCAGCTGCTCCCGTTCGCCTGCCTCCAGCGGAGCCCCACTGTCACCCTCGACGCAGCAGATGCCTTTGCACTTGGCATAGTCGCAGGCGAAGAGCACATCGAAGATGTCCTGGCTGACGATCTTATCCTCTATCTGATACATAGCGTGCTGGGAGGGCTAGCGGATCTTCATCGAGACGATGGTCAGCACGGCGAGGATGATGCCGATGAGCCAGAAGCGCATCGTCAGCTTCGCCTCGGGGACCTTCTGCACAGGACGCTTCCAGAGCGCCTCAGTCGCGGCACCGCCAGGCAGCTGGAAGTGGTGGTGCAGGGGCGCCATCTTGAACACACGCTGCCCCTTGCCGCGGGTCAGGCGGGTGAACTTGAAGTAGAAGCGCTGGATGAAGGAGGAGCCGAACTCCGCGATGAAGACCCCGCAGAGGATGAAGAGTAGCAGCTCCTTGCGGATGACGATGGCGAAGACGCCGATGATCCCCCCGAGGGCCAGGCTGCCCGTGTCGCCCATGAAGACCTGCGCAGGGTAGGAATTGTACCAGAGGAAGCCGAGGGTCGCCCCGACGAAGGTGGCGGCGAAGATCACCAGTTCCTCGGCGCCGGGGATGAACATCGTATTGAGGTAGCCCGCCATGTCGTGGTGGCTGGAGACGTAGGCCAGGATGCCGAGGACGAGCCCCACGATGGCGGAGCTGCCCGAGGCCAGGCCGTCGACGCCGTCGGTGAGGTTGACGCCGTTGGAGAGGAGCATCACCACGCCTACGGTCATGATGATGAAGATACCCACGCCGATGAGCTTGCGCGTGTCGCTATCGCCTAGGGGGATGAGCTCGGCATAGTCGAGGTTGTTGTTCTTGAAGCCTGGGATGGTCGTCTCGAGGCTCTTGGTGTCGGTGGTCTCGAAGCGGATCTCACGGGCATTACCCTCACGGACGACCTCGCTATTACGCTTGATGACGACGCTGGGGCTGAGGTAGAGCGTGACGCCGACGATGAGCCCTAGGAGCAGCTGCCCGAGGATCTTGTAGTGCTCCTTCAGGCCGTTCTTGTCCTTCTTGAAGACCTTGATATAGTCGTCAGCGAAGCCCAGCAGCCCCATCAGCAGCGTGGTGATGATCATCAGCTGGATGTAGATATTGTCCAGCCGTGCGAAGAGGAGCGTCGGGATGAGTATGGAGAGCAGGATGATGATACCGCCCATGGTGGGGGTGCCCTTCTTCTGCTGCTCGCCCTCGAGGCCGAGGTCACGTACCAGCTCACCGATCTGCTTGCGCTGGAGGTACTTGATCATACGCCCCCCCCAGATGGTGCTGATCAGGAGCGCGAGGATGACCGCTAGGCCTACGCGTACCGAGACGTAGCTCATCAGGCGTGCGATCGTCGAGCTGTAGCCCTGGCTCGTGAGGTAGGCAAAGAGGTGATAAATCATAGTCTAAATGCTTAGAGGAGTAGGTGTGTGGCTTATGCTTCGGTGGCGAACTGTGCCTGCAGGATCTCTCTGTCGTCGAAGTGATGACGCACGCCCGCGATCTCCTGATAGGTCTCATGCCCCTTGCCCGCGACGAGGAGCATATCCCCGGGCTCGGCGAGCATCGTGGCCGTACGTATGGCCTCGGCACGGTCGGCGATGACCAGCGTATGGGCCAGCTCGTCGGGACTGAGGCCTGCCTTCATGTCCGCGAGGATGGCTAGCGGGTCCTCACTGCGGGGGTTGTCCGAGGTGAGGATCAGGCGGTCGGAGTGCTGCGCCGCTACCTGCGCCATCTGGGGACGCTTCCCCTTGTCGCGGTCGCCGCCACAGCCGACGACGCAGAGGATGCGGGCGCCCTTAGGCCGCAGCTCCTCGATGGTCTCCAGCACATTCAGCAGGGCGTCGGGCGTGTGGGCGTAGTCGACGACGGCGATGTAGCCGCGGGGAGAGAGCAGCGTCTGGAAGCGCCCGTCGACAGCTGTGAGCTGGCTGAGGGCCACCAGTACCTCGCTGCGCTCTAGGCCCAGCAGGCGCGCCGCGGCGTAGACGGCTAGGACGTTGTAGACGTTGAATTCGCCGACCAGCTGGACGAGCAGCTCCTGCCCCTCGAGCTCGATGAGCGTGCCGTAGGGGTAGGACTCGAGGATGCGGGTGCGGTAGTCGGCTGCGGCGCGCAGGGCGTAGCTGTAGCGCGTGGCGACAGTATTCTGCAGCATCACGAAGCCGTTCTTGTCGTCGGCATTGCTGAGGGCGAAGGCACCCTTGGGCAGTCCGTCGAAGAAGCTCTTCTTGGCCTTGAGGTACTCCTCGACGCTACCGTGGTAGTCGAGGTGATCGCGAGTGAGGTTCGTGAAGATCCCGCCGCGGAAGGGGATCCCCGCTACGCGGCGCTGTGCCATAGCATGGGAGCTGACCTCCATGAAGACGTGCGTGCAGCCCGCGGCGAGCATACGCGCCAGGAGCGCCTGCAGCTGCGGTGCCGAGGGCGTGGTGTGGGTCGAGGGGACGGCCTCAGCGTCGACGTAGTTGCACACGGTGCTCAGTAGTCCCGCCTTGTAGCCAAGGCTGCGGAAGAGGCGCCAGAGGAGGGTGGCGATGGTCGTCTTGCCATTCGTCCCCGTGACGCCGATGACCTGGAGCTGCTCGGCAGGGTAGCCGTGCCAGGCTGCCGAGAGGAGGCCGAGGGACTCAGCGGCTGAGGCAACCTCTATATAGAGGACGCCTGGGAGCTGCTCGGCTGGGAGCTGCTGGACGACACAGACGCGGGCGCCTGCCTCCACCGCCTTGGGGATGAAGCTATTGCCATCGACGTGGACGCCCTGCAGGGCGACGAAGAGGCTGCCGGGGACGACGCTGCGGGAGTCGTCGGTGACGCTGGTGACCTCGAGCGTCTCGAGTTGCTCGGGGCTGGCGCTCGTGCGGTAGTCGAGGCGAGCCAGTAGCTGGGAGAGTATCATCTGATGCTTGGTCTGTCTAGTGAGAGGCCCTTGGGGGAGGGCAAGTGAGGGCGGCTGCTCGGAGGGCGAAGTGCGGCGCTAGGCTAGGCCTCGTAGCCGAGCTGGAGGACGATCTCGCTGCCTCGGGCCGCGGCTGTACCTGCTGGGATGCTTTGGCTCACGACGTTCCCCGCCCCGACGAGCTGCACGCGGTAGCCGCGGCTACGCAGGAGGTAGACGGCGTCCATAGCGCTCATGCCCCTGAGGTCAGGGATATCGTGCGTGTTCAGCGGCAGCGCTGAGATGTGGGCGGCCGAATCAATGCGGATGTAGGCGGGAGCCTTCGACCCGAGCTGCGGCGTGGGGAGTCCCATCTGCTCGAGGAGCTGCAGGAGGGACTCCGTGCGCCCTGCGGCGATATGGCGCGTATAGGCTAGCGGCGAGGCCGAGCGAGGGAGGGAGTCCAGCGGGCGGGGCTTCTCCAGCGCCACGAGGCTCTCGGCGATGCGGCGGATGATGGGGGCGGCCATCACCCCCCCGCCTGCGCTGTAGCGGGCTGATGGGGCACGGATCACGGCGATACAAGAGTAGCGCGGCGCCTCGGAGGGGAAGTAGGCGCAGAAGGATACCTGGTGGCGCACCTGCCCCAGCGAGTCGCGGTAGCCGTGCTTGCCCGAGAGCTGAGCCGTACCGCTCTTGCCGCTGATGGCGACGTAGGCCGAGCGAGCCTTCTTCCCCGTGCCCTCGGTGACCACACGGCGTAGCATCTCCTGGATCGCCTGCAGCGTCTCGGGCTTGCAGATCTGCTCCTTCAGGACCTTAGGCTCGATGTGCTGGGTGAGGCTGTCGCGGCGGCGTATCTCGGAGACGAAGTAGGGGCGCATATAGCGTCCGCCGTTGGCGATGGCGTTGAAGAAGGCCAGCGTATAGATCGGGGGGATCTGCGTCTCGTAGCCGTAGGACATCCACGCCAGCGTGGTGTTGTACCAGCGGTTGGGGTTGTCCGAGCGCTTGCGGATGGAGGCACGCTCCACGCCCTGTAGGTCGACCTCCTTCTGGAAGTTGAAGCCGAAGCCTAGTCTGCGGATCTTCTCGACGTACTCGTCGGGCTTGTCCTTATAGCCCTTGACGATGATCTTGGCGACCCCTACGTTGCTGGACTTGATGATGGTCTGCGCCACGGAGATACGTCCGTAGCCGCCCTTGCCAGCATTGTGGTCTCGCACGACGCGGCCCTCATGCGGCCAGAGGCCGTTGCCGACGTCTATGGTGTCATTGGGGCGGACGATCCCATCGTCCAGGGCCACCATCATGGAGGCTACCTTGAAGGTTGAGCCTGGCTCGGCCTTGTTGGTCATGGCCATATTGATGGACTCGCTGTAGGTGCCTGGGCTACGCTTGACCTGCTCGAGGTTGGAGATGGCGACGATCTTCCCCGTCTTGACCTCCATCAGTACGACGGTGCCGCTCTCGGCCTCCAGCTGCTGCAGCTGCTCGCGTAGGGAGTGCTCCACGATGCTCTGGATGTCCATGTCGAGGTTGGTGACGATGTCGGCGCCGTCGAGGGCGGGTTCGTCCACGATGCGGCGGTAGCTATTGCCGTAGTAGACGCGTCGTGCCGAGCCGATGCGGCCACGTAGGAGGTCGTCGTAGCGGAGCTCTAGCCCGCTCTTGCCCTTGGAGATATTGTTCTCTCCCGAGGGCTGCAGCTGGCCGATGGTGCGGTAGGCGAGTGAGCCGAAGGGGTAGATACGCTTGGTACGCTCGGTGCTGATGATCATCTTGGATAGGAGGCTGGGGACGCGCTTGTTCTTGATGATCTTCGGCGCGAAGGGGGAGGAGGCCATCAGGATCTGGTACTGCTGGTAGCTGACGTCCAGATTGATGACGGGTAGACCACGCTTGCGCTGCTCTAGCCCCTTGCGCCAGCGTGCTTTGAGCTGCTGACGGCTGAGACCATGTGCCTTGAGGTCGTAGATGCTGTCTATGAGTACCGCCAGGCGATCCAGCCCGTAGTCGAGCTCCTGCCGCGTGGCGTAGTACTTGGCGCGCTCGAGGGAGTCCTGGTGCGTCTTGCCTGTGGGGAGGGGGGCGTAGAGCACCTTGAGCGGCTCAGAGAGGAAGTCCAGGCCCAGGCGATATACGGGGGTCGTGACGGCCACGGGGCGCTCGTCGCTGGCGAGGATGGAGCCGCGCAGGGGGAGGTCCTGCACGCGCTTCTCACGCTGCACGCGCTCGGCAGCAGCTCGGTAGCGTGCCCCCTCGCTGGAGTAGGAGAAGCGGATCACGTAGATGATGATCGCGACGAAGAGCAGGGTGAAGCCTGCCATCACGAGGGGATAGAAGTCCCAGACGAGACGGCGCCCCTTGAGCGTCTCTACCTCGTAGCGGCAGAAGGGGGCGAGCAGGCGGGCAAGTAGCGGGCTGAGCCTAGCCCAGAGCCAGGCGCGCAGGTTGCGGAGTAGCTGGATGAGCTGCTGGAGGAAGATGAGGACTTTGGACCACATAGTGTACTGCGGGGAGGGGGGCTACTTCGCCTCGGGGCTGGGGACTGGGAACTGTCCCGAGTCAATGAGCTGATAGGGCGGCTTGGTGGCGGGTACGAGCGGCAGCTGGTAGTCCGTCACGCGCTGGGTGATGTTGTCGATGTGGGTGCTCTTGATGAGCTCGGAGGAGATGAAGAGCGAGCGGAAGCGTATATCCTTGAGCTGGCGCTCTAGGCGGTCGAGCTGCTGCGTCTGGCTGCTGAAGTGGTAGGTCCACAGGACGCAGGCGATACCGCAGATGAGGTAGAAGCCCGCCACCTGGAGCCAGTAGCGAGCCCGCGGATGTGCCAGTAGGTTGCCCTCGAGGGTCTCCCAGCCCGAGCTGGGGATCTCGCCGTCGGCCTCATCCTCCTCACCAGAGAGGCGATCGGCGGCTGCGTCAAGGGACTCCTCTAGGGAGGGCTCATGCTCCTGGAGGTAGGGGGCGCGCATCTGGTCGCGCTCGTCGCTGCTGGGCTGGTCGGTAGCGTTCATCGGGGATCGGGGGGACTTAGCGGATACGTTCGGCGATACGTAGCTTGGCGCTGCGGGAGCGGGGGTTGCGCTCCAGCTCCTCGGCGGAGGCTACGAGGGGCTTGCGGGTGACGAGGCGCCAGGCGCTGCGAGCGGTGCCGTAGATCTGTGCCTCGGCCGAGTCGTCCGTCCCCTTGAGGAAGTTCTTCACGATGCGATCCTCCAGCGAGTGGTAGGTCATCACGACGAGGCGACCGCCAGGGCGTAGCACGCAGAGCGAAGCCTCGAGGAGCTCCTCGAGGGCCTTGAGCTCGCCGTTGACCTCGATGCGCAGGGCCTGGAAGATGCACGCCAGCAGCTTCTTCTCTTGGTCGGGGCGCAGGGCAGGGCGTATGGCAGCGATGAGATCGCCGACCGTCTGCAGGGGGGCGACAGAGCGTGCCTTGACGATGAGCTTGGCTAGGCTGCGGCTCTGCTTGAGCTCGCCGTAGCGGTAGAGGACGTCGGCCAGCTGCTCCTCCTCGTAGCTATTCAGGAGGTCACGGGCGCTGAGGCCAGCTCTATTATTCATGCGCATATCCAGCAGGGGCGTCTCGTCCCTGAAGCTGAAGCCGCGCTCCATCGCATCGAAGTGATGCGAGGACACACCGAGATCCGCAAGGATAGCGTCCACCTGTCCCAGGCGGTCGTAGTAGTCCATGAAGCGGGCGAGGTGACGGAAGTTGCTGGCGATGAAGGTGAAACAAGGCTGCTGGGGAGCACGCGCCGCAGCGTCGGGGTCTTGGTCGAAGGAGTAGAGCATCCCTGCCCCCTGGAGCTCCTTCAGTATAGCCCGCGAGTGTCCTCCGCCTCCGAAGGTCACATCCACGTAGCAGCCCTCAGGCCTTAGCTGCATCCCCTCGAGACACTCCTGGAGCATCACGGGGACATGATAGTCTTCTGCGCGTACGATGTTCATAATAGCTACAATGTCTTACAAAGATACGAAAACTAGCAGGCTGCTGCCAGCCCACGCCGTGCAGAGACTGCGTGTCGCCCTCGCTCCTTCCTCCGCCTAGCTACTCGGTGGAGGGGCGAATAGGTAGGGGGCGCACTTGGAGGATAGGGTAAGGGGTGCTGAGGGATATCAGTCAGGCCGCTGAGGGGCATCCGTGGCGAGGCTGAGGGATATCGGTGAGGCCGCCGAGGGATATCCCTCAGCGTGCCCCGACAAGGCTGCTGCTGCGCTGTGCCTCTGCGGACTCCTTCGATGGGCGGCTCTGGGCGTGGCTTCTTGACTTTGCTTGCGCTGGCTTAGGGTAGAGCTAAGGGGGCGCGCCTTGAGCTTTGGATCAAGATCCGAGGAAGCTCTGTGCGCGGGCTCAAGGCGGGGCGTGCGCTTCCCTTACCTAGCCCCCCAATACGACAGCAGCCACCCCCTCGAGCTGAGGAAGTGGCTGCGGATGATGATGCCTCCAGAAGCCTAGGGAGGCCGAAGGCTAATACGCGGAGGCGGGGGCTACTCTATGGGAGGTATGTCGGAGCTCGTACCTTCGCCTTCGCCCTCGAAGACCTCGACGGCCTCAGCCTCCTGGGTGTTGCCCCCACAGGGGGAGAAGCCCTGCGGCATGCGGAAGGGGATGCCCGTCAGGTAGCCCAGCGACTTGTCGCTGTAGACCTTCTTGAGGAAGCGGCCGAAGATAGGCAGCGCAGCGGCGGCACCTTGACCGAAGTTCATCGAGTTGAAGCGCACACTACGCTCTTCACCGCCGATCCAGCAGCCTGCTACGAGGTCGGGCGTGAAGCCCACGAACCAAGCATCGCTGTTGTTCTGCGTCGTACCCGTCTTCCCCCCTAGGGGCATATCTAGGCCGAAGGCATAGCGTAGGCGGCTCGCCGTACCGCCCGCGACGACGCTCTGGAGCATGTAGAGCATCTTGCTCGCCGCGTCGAGGTCGAGGACCTCGGTCGTCTGTGGGGCGAAGGTGGCCACGATGTTGCCATTCATATCCTCGATCTGCGTGACCATCAGTGGATCGACGCGCACGCCGTCATTGACGAAGGTCGTATAGCCCGAGACCATCTCGCCGACGGTCGCCTCAGGCGTACCGAGGGACATGGCCATAGCCTCCTCGATGGGGCCACGCAGGCCGAAGCTCTCCAAGAGACGCTTGAACTCCTTGGTCGAGGTACGGCTCATCAGCTCGGCCGTCACCCAGTTGTCCGAGTTCTGCAGCCCCCACTGGATGGAGACCATCTCACCGACGCGGCGGTGGTTGGTATTGCGCGGCGTCCAGTACTGGCCGTTCTCGAGCTTGTAGCTCTTCTGTACGTGCAGCACTTGGTCGCAGGGTGAATAGCCGTTGGCCATGGTGAGGGAGTAGAGGTAGGGCTTGATGATCGAGCCCGTCTGGCGGCGTCCGTCCGAGATCATGTCGTACTGGAACTGCCCGAAGTTGATCCCCCCGACGTAGGCCAGCACGTGTCCGTTGTGCGGGTTCATCGCCATGAAGCCCGAGCGGAGGATGCCCTTCATGTAGCGGATGGAGTCGATGGGCGTCATCACCGTATCGCGTAGGCCATTCCACGACCATACCTGCATCTTGGTCTTGCGGCGGAACTGGGCGAGGATCGCCTCGTCCGACAGCCCGTCCTCCTTATTGAGCTTCCAGCGGTCGGACTGCTTCATGGCACGGCGCAGGATGTCGTCGCGCTGCTGCTGCGTCAGGCTCGTGCTGAAGGGATCGCCGCCACGCGCCAGGCGCTCACGCGTCAGTGCGGGCTGGAGATTGTCCGCTAGGTGCTCGCGCATAGCCTCCTCGGCATAGCGCTGCATCTCGGGGGAGATCGTCGTGTAGATCTTCAGCCCGTCGGTGTAGATATTGTAGGGGGAGCCGTCCTTCTTGCGGTTCTTGTTGCACCAGCCGAAGAGAGGATTCTTCTCCCACTGGATGCTATCGTCGCGGTAGCGGTCGTACTGCCAGGAGGCGTAGTCGCTGCGCTCGGGCTTGTCGGCCATCATGATCTTGCGCAGATGCTCGCGGAAGTAAGGTGCGATGCCCTGCTTGTGGTCGACGCGGTGGAAGGAGATCTGTATCGGCAGGCGGGAGAGGGAGTCCACCTCGGCGCTTGTCAAGTAGCCTGCCTTCTGCATCTGCTGGAAGACGGTATTGCGTCGCTCCAGCGGCAGAGGACTATTGGGGCGCAGGACGGGGTTGTAGATCGTGGGGTTCTTGCACATGCCCACGAGCACGGCAGCCTCCTGCACGTTGAGCTCACGGGGCGTCTTGCCGAAGTAGGTAAAGGCCGCGCTACGGATGCCCACAGCGTTGTAGAGGAAGTCGAACTGATTGAGGTACATCGCCAGGATCTCGCTCTTGGTGTAGTAGCGCTCGAGCTTGGCGGCGATGACCCACTCCACGGGCTTCTTCATCATACGGGTGAAGAAGTTGGAGCTCGGTGGGGAGTAGAGCATCTTGGCCAGCTGCTGGGAGATGGTGCTCCCACCGCCAGCGCTCTTCTGCTGCAGGATCCCGGTCTTGAAGATGGCGCGTGCCAGACTGCGGAAGTCTATGCCCGAGTGCTCCTCGAAGCGTACGTCCTCGGTGGCGATGAGCGCCTTGACGAGCTCGGGGGATAGGTCCTTGTAGTCGACGAGGGTACGGTTGGTGCCGCTGTGGGCGAAGGTGCCGATGACCTCGCCATTGGACGCCAAGATCTGCGAGGCGTACTTATCGATCGGGTTCTGCAGCTGCTCGATGGGCGGCAGGTAGCCTATCCAGCCCATCGAGATGGCGAAGATCCCGCCGAAGATCCCGAGCCAGGCCAGCCCGAAGGCTAGCCACAGCCCTGATTTTATCTTTTCCTTCATCTATATCCTATATATATAGTAGCTGCTGCGCTGGGCTGCGCCCGAGGGGCGGGCTAGACGCAGCAGGGCTTATACTCTATGAGCGCAAAGATACGCATTTGCCTACATTGCCGGAGGTCTAGGTGCAGGCCTCGGCTCGGCAGTGCCTAGAAGAGGGACTCAGGCACGCTGTCTGTGGCCTCACGCGCCTCCCGCTCTAGGTAGGCCTCGAGCTCCTCGGGGCTGCTCGTCTCGGGGCAGGTGGCGAAGGGGATGCGGTAGCTGCAGCCTGCGCTGTAGGCCGAGCAGCCGAAGGCGCTGCGACCGCGTAGCAGTGTGCCCGCACCGCAGCGGGGGCAGCGAAGGCCCGTATCTCGCGGGTCGGCCGCAGGGCTAGAGGCGGCAGCTGTAGGCTCGGGCGCGGCTGCTGTGGAGGACGCAGCGGGCGGCTCGGGCTGTAGGACGGATAGGGTCAGCTGGCGGAGCATCTCCTTGAGCTCCTCGATGAAGCTGCGGGGCTCCAGCTCGCGGCGCTCGATCTGGCGGAGCTTGTACTCCCACTGCCCCGTGAGGGCGGCGCTCTTCAGGAGGTCGTAGTTGATGAGCCCTATGAGCTGCTTGCCGGTCTCGGTGGCGTGGATCTGGCTGCGCTTGACCTTCTCGATGTAGCCGCGCTTGAAGAGGGTCTCGATGATGTTGGCTCGGGTGGAGGGGCGGCCTATGCCGTTCTCCTTCATGGCCTCGCGGAGCTCCTCGTCCTCGACGAACTTGCCCGCCGTCTCCATGGCGCGCAGTAGGGTGGCCTCGGTGTAGTACTTGGGGGGCTGCGTCTGGCGCTCCTTGAGCTCGGGCTGCTGGGGGCCGCGCTCGCCCTCGACGAAGGTCGGCAGCAGCATGGCCTCGGTCTCGCTCTCCTCCTTGCCCTCCTTGGCCTCGGCCTCCTCCGCTTCGCCTGCGAAGACCGTGCGCCAGCCTGGGGAGAGGATCTCCTTGCCCGAGACCTTGAACTTGATCCGCTCTACCTCGGCCTCGACGCTGGTTGTGCTGATGCGGCAGTCAGGGTAGAAGGCCGCGATGAAGTGACGCGCCACGAGGTCGTAGACGCGCTGCTCGCGCTCCGAGAGCCCCTGGGCGCGCTGCCCTGTGGGGATGATGGCGTGGTGGTCGGTGACCTTGGCGTTGTCGAAGGTCTTCTTGCTCTTGCGTATGGGGGCGCCGCTCAGCAGCGGGGCCACTAGCTGCGGGTAGGGCGTCACGAGGTCGCGCAGGATGCCCGCGACCTTGGGGTAGATGTCTTCGCTGAGGTAGGTGGTGTCGACGCGCGGGTAGGTCAGCAGCTTCTTCTCATAGAGGCTCTGGGCGGTGGACAGCGTCTCCTCGGCGCTCATGGCGAACTTGCGGTTGCAGCTCACCTGTAGGCTCGTCAGGTCGAAGAGGCGGGGCGGTAGCTCCTTCCCGTCCTTCTTCTTCACCGAGGTGATCTCCAGCTCCTTGCCCTGTATGCTCTCTAGTGCTGCCTGCGCCTTGGCCCTATCGCTGTAGCGCCCCTTGTCAGCGGAGAAGAGTGTATCGCGGTAGCGGGTCTTGAGCTCCCAGTAGGTCTCGGGGACGAAGTGCTCGATCTCCTGCTGGCGCTCTACGATGAGGGCTAGGGTGGGGGTCTGTACGCGGCCGATAGAGAGGGGCTGCTTGCGCTCACGCCCGCCGTAGCGGAGCGTGTAGAGGCGTGTGGCGTTCATCCCCAGCAGCCAGTCGCCGATGGCGCGCGCTAGGCCTGCCTCATAGAGGGACTGATAGTCCTCCGCGTCGTGCAGGCGGGCGAAGCCCTCGCGTATGGCCTCGTCCGTGAGGGAGGAGATCCATAGGCGCTTGACGGGTACGCTACAGCCTGCGCGCTGCAGCACCCAGCGCTGGATCAGCTCGCCCTCCTGCCCAGCATCGCCGCAGTTGATGACCTCCGAGGCCTCGCCGACCAGGCGCTCGATGATCTCGAGCTGACGCTTGTAGTGGTCGATCTCTATGGGCTTGATACCGAAGCGTTCGGGGATCATCGGCAGGACGCCGAGGCTCCAGGCGCGCCAGGAGGGGTGGTAGTCGTGGGGCTCCTTGAGCGTGCAGAGGTGGCCGAAGGTCCAGGTCACTGCGTAGCCGTTGCCCTCCATATACCCCAGGCCCTGCGTCCCCTCGCGGTGGGTCGCGCCTAGGATATTGGCGATGTCACGTGCCACACTGGGCTTCTCGGCGATGCAAAGGATCATGCGTGTACGTAGTGAGGTGGGCTGGGGCTCTAGGGGGAGCGGAGGCTAGGGTATAAAAAGAAGAAACATCCCAAGATTGCTACTGAATCTCAGAATGCCTCATCAAACAAATACACATCAAAACTATGGAAACCTTAGTTGAGCGGAAGACGGGACTCGAACCCGCGACCCTAACCTTGGCAAGGTTATGCTCTACCAACTGAGCTACTTCCGCGTTATGATTTCAATCGCTCGTGGGCGGCTTCCTGCCCCGTTTGCGCTGCAAAGATAAGACCTTTTTTTGAATTGACCAAAAGCACGTCCAAAAGCAGCCCCAAATCCCCTCCCGACGCCCGCCCGCATCCTCCTCGCCTCCGTGCGTAATAGGCTAGGGCTGAGGCCTCATGCTGCCCGCGGAGCTACGCTATAGCTAGGGTAAGCGAAGGGCTGGGCAAGCTCCCCGCGCGGCGCGGGATAAGGGCAGTCGGGGTCTTTGACTTTGACTCCGCCTTGAGTCACAAGCTCCCCGCGCGGCGCGGGATAAGGGCAGGCTCCGCGAGGGATATCCCTCAGGAGGCTGAGTGCCTTCTGTGGCACGCGTGAGGGATAGCAGTCAGCGTGCTGAGGGATATCCCTCGCGGAGCTGGGACAAGGCTGTCGCCTCGCTGGGGCTTGGCTTGGGGCTTGTTGCGAGGCCTTGGATAAGGCGCTGCAACCTGTATGCGAGTTCGTTTCTTGATGTGCTGTGCTAAGACCGTCCACAGCGCTGGCGTCTGTGTTGTATCTAGGTGGAGAACGAGAGCCCTGAAAATGGTTCCTTGGCTTGCTGTATGGTTGATACGTCTCCCTACACTAGCGTGCATCTCTTTTTGGGGGGAGGGGCAGGGGGATAAGAGACTTTCGATGAGGTAAGGATGACTCCAATTGTATAGCTTCAAGTTAGAATGGGGAGCTTCTGTGTGCTTAGGGGGTAGCGCTTCTTGATATTCGTATCGGAAAGGAATTTAAGACTATCTTTGCCGCGATTCTATATTATAACACAAATAGCTATGGAAAAACAGAAATGGATTGCAAGAGCTAAGTATGGAGACTTCGAAGGAACGTCTGCAGCAGATCTATACGACAGTATGGATAAGGGGTTAGAAGGGTATTTGGAGAGCAAAGGAATATCCTCTTCTCAGTTTAAGCCAATAGGGCTAAGAATCCAGACAAATGAGTATGCCCCTTCCTTTACGATCCTTTGTAAAGACTTGGCTTCAGAGAGAGGGAGGATTGTCTCTATAGGCTTTGAGGAAAAGCAGAACTTGAATGATCTTCTCAAGCTCTTCAAGAGATGTGAGGTGCTTATACTCTCTAAATCGATTGAAGGCGGAGACTACGATTGGCCTGATCCTGATCTTCCAACGATAATGCTTGGTAGAAAGGCAGAATAATCCCCTGTGGAGGAAAATCCTTGCCCCAATCCTCCATATCCTACGGAGGCGTAGCAGGGCGCCCTTCCCTTTGGCTAAAGAGCAAGGCCAGCTCCTCGGGGTGAGGGGCTGGCCTTGGGTTCTTGGGGGAGCTTGCTACAGGGCGGTGGTGAGGGCGGATCTCCTTAAAAACTTAATTAAATGCCGCCAATCGCGGGGTCCCTGGTCTAGGGTAAAAATAGTATCTTCGCGGGTACAATCGATATCTACAGAGTATATGAAGACAAGACTCTCAGCGCTGGCCCTAGCGCTCCTCCTCGGTGGAGGCGCGGCCTCGGCGCAGAAAATCTTGGTCACAGGGCGTGTCACCAATGCTTCGAAGGCGGTGCTCCCCAAGGTCCAAGTCGTTGTGAAGGAGACCGGTCGTAGTATGGTGACCACCGAGCAGGGGCTATATGTCCTGGAGCTCGAGGCAGGCCAGACCCTCCAGTTCATCCTCGATGGCAAGATCCTCAAGACCCTAGTAGCGACCCAGCCCCAGCTCGATGTGGTGCTCACGCTGCCCGCGGTGGACAAGGATAAGACCAAGGCCGACAGCACTGCCGTACACCAGGGGGAGGGTAAGGATGAGGTCATCCTCTCGACCTCGAGCCGTGGGGCTACCTCGATCACGGGTAAGGCGCGGCCGCTGTGGGTGCTCAATGGAGTCGTCCTCGGCAGCGACTACGGGAGCCTCGAGGCCTTCTCTGGCGCCGACCCCAAGCAGGTAGCCGCGGGCATCGTCCCCGGGCTGAGCGTCGACAACATCGCCTCTGTACGTATCCTCACCACCTCCTCCGAGACCTCCAGCTACGGCCCACGCGGGATCGCTGGGGTCGTAGAGATCACCACGCGCTCCGGTGCTGCAGGGGTCTCCTCCCTCAGCTATCGAGGGGAGTTCATGTACCGCCCCATCCCCACCTACAACGACCTCAACGTCATGAACTCGCAGCAGCACGTGGCGCTCATCCAGGATCTGCTCGACGGTGGGATGTACCCCATACACACGCTGGAGACCAACAAGGACCAGGGGCTCGTCGGGCGTATGTACCAGCTCTTCAACGAGCTCGACGCCTCGGGCAAGCCACGCCTGACGAACGATGAGGCCTCGCGTCTGGCCTACTTCCGCGCTGCCGAGCACGCCAATACCAATTGGTTCAAGGAGCTCTACCGCAATAGCATCGTCCACAACCACACGCTGAGCTTCAACGGCGGGACGAGCAAGACGAACCTCTTCGCCTCCCTCACCGCACGCGTCGACCCAGGCTGGACGATCGCCAGCCGAGCTAATACCTATTCGGGCAACATCAGTGCCGACTACAAGCTCCTGCCGACGCTCAAGATCGGGCTCAACCTCATCGGCGAGTACACGACCTCTGAGGACCCCTTGACCTCGGCCGTCAAGTACGCCAATAGCACCAGCCGCGCACTGCTGCCCCACGAGAACTACACCAAGGACTACGTCCCCTACAACATCTTCGACGAGCTGCGGGAGAGCCGCCGCACCAAGACCCTCGGCTACCTCGGCATCCAGGGGACAGCGACCTGGGATATCCTCAAGCAGCTACGTGCGACCTTCGTCACCGACATCAAGTACACGAGTACCGCGACCTTCAGTGATAATACCGAGCACTCTGTCCTAGCACGTAGCATGCGTGCCATGCAGACCACCAACATACGCAACAGCAACAAGAACCTGCGTACCGACCCCAACGACCCCTACGCTCAGCCCTACTCGGTGCTTCCTGAGGGCGGGATACGGGAGAGCCGCTTCGTGCAGAACTATGTCAATAGCTTCAAGCTCGACCTCGACTACCACCAGAGCTTTGGCCAGCACAATGTCCTTGCCTCCGCGGGCGTGGAGCTCAATCAAGGCACGGTGCAGAACAACTGGAACATCAACTACGGCGTCCTCTACGACCTCGGCTATCACTCCTACTACATCCCCGACGCCATCCAGCGCCTCTACGAAAAGGGGAAGGACTACTACACGATACGCAACAAAGTCAACAACAACATCGGGATGCTGACGCGCGCCAGCTACTCCTACGCCAATCGCTACTCCATCGACGCGCTGCTGCGCTTCGACGCCAGCAACCGCTTCGGCCCCTCACGCTACGTGCGCTGGCTCCCGACGTGGAATGTGGAGCTGACCTGGGGTGTCGACCGCGAGCGCTTCTTCCGCCACCTCGCTCCCCTCTCCTCGCTGCGCCTCAAGACCTATGTAGGGATGGTCGCGGATAACCCCTCGGTGACCAACTCGCTCGAGGAGATCTATCCCAGCATCCCCTGGCGCCCCAGCTCCAAGGAGATCGGCCTTGCCTTCACCAACCTAGCGAACCACGACCTGACCTACGAGAAGACCCTGACCTACGGGGCACGTCTCGGCTTCGGCCTCTTCAAGGGACGCATCTCCGCGGAGTTCGACGCCTACCGCCGCCGCAGCTATGACCTCGTCGGGCCCATCTACACGCAGTCGATCGGTGGAGAAGCGCAGAAGAGTGGTAACGTGGCTGAGCTGCAGTCCTCGGGCCTACAGTTCACCCTCTCGATGGTTAATCTCAAGCTCAAGGACTTCAGCTGGACGACGGGCTTCTCCTACCTGCATAAGACGAATAAGATCACCTCGCTGCTGAGCAATCCCACGGTACGCACGATGATCTCGGGCTCGGGCTTCTCCTACGAGGGCTATCCCCTGTCCTCGGTCTTCTCTATCCCCTTCCTCGGGCTGACCAATGAGGGGATGCCGCGCTTCTATAATGAGCGCGGGGTGGAGACGCTGGGCGACTTCAACTTCTCCAGTAGTGACATCGACTTCCTCAAGTACAGTGGGACGCTCGACCCGACGGACGTGGGGACGCTGACCAATACCTTCCGCTACAAGAACTTCTCGCTCTCGGCCAATATCAACTACCAGTTCGGCGCCGTCACCCGCCTGCGTAGCATCACCAATACCGATGACTACTCGGCCTTCCCCCGTGAGCTGACGCAGCGCTGGAAGAAGCCCGGCGATGAGGCGCATACCGACATCCCTCGTCTCCCGACCAGCTATGCCTTCGACCAGTACGGTGCGGACAACCTGATCAATGGCTACTATGCCTACAGCGCCTCCACGACCCGTATCGTCAGCACCGACTTCGTTCGCCTCAAGGAGATCTCGCTCGAGTACGTCATCTCCAAGGCGCTGCTGCGTCGCACCCCGCTGAAGAACCTCTCCCTCAAGCTGCAGGCGCAGAACCTCATGCTCCTCTATTCGGATGCCCGCCTGCGTGGCGATGACCCCGAGTACATGTATAGCTCCTCGGTCACTGCTCCGCGCAAGCTGATCCTTACCCTGCGTGTCGGACTCTAAGCCCCACGAGATAGCCTTATGATGAATAGGATGAATAGACTCTTCGTGCCCCTCGTGGCCCTCGTCGCTCCCCTCGTGCTGGGATCTTGCAATAAGCTCCTGGATGAGCAGCCCGACGAACGTGTGCTCCTGACCAGCCCCGACAAGATACGCCGCATCCTGGTCAATGCCTATCCGCTGACCTCCTACGCCTACGCCTGCGAGATGTCTACGGACAACCTCGATGACTACGGTACGGACAACCCGCACTTCACCAAGTTCACCTACGACCTAGCCTACTGGAACGACGGACCCGAGTACAACAGCTCCGACGGCCTGCGTGCCCTGTGGCGCTCCCACTACCTCTCCATACAGCACGCCAATGCTGCGCTGAAGGCTATCGACGCCCTCGGCGGAGGCAGCGAGCTGGCGGCAGCCAAGGGAGAGGCCCTCGTGATCCGCGCCTACTCGCACTTCGTCCTCGTGAACCTCTTCGGTAAGCACTACAACAGCAGTACCAGCGCCAAGGACCTAGGTGTGCCCTACATGACTGCGCCCGAGGAGACGCTGGACCCCAAGTACACGCGCAATACCGTCGCTGAGGTCTATGCCGCCATCGACAAGGACCTCACCGAGGGACTCCCGCTCATCTTGGACAGCTTCTACAGCCAGAAGATCTACCACTTCAACAAGGCTGCGGCCGAGGCCTTCGCCGCTCGCTTCTACCTCTTCTACGAGAAGTGGGACAAGGCGATCAAGCATGCTACGACGGCCCTCGATGGTAAGAGCCCCCGCCGCTGGTCGGAGTTCCAGGACGCGGCCATCGTCGGCGCGAAGACCGAGGATGCCTATGCCAAGCTCTACACGAGAGAGACGGTGGCGGCGAACTTCCTCCTGCTGCCCGTGACCTCAGGGGCAGTCTCGAACTTCTCCTACGCCAATATGAAGCGCTTCTCTATGACGCATCGCGTGGCCGAGGAGCTCTTCCTCGGGGAGAACATCTGGCGCAGCTCGACGACGGCACAGGCCGACTACTGGCAGGTCCCCTTCGTCTCGCCCTCGTACAACTACCGTGATGTCATCAACCAGTCGAAGTACCCCTACTACGCCAGCAACAAGGACAAGACGCTCTGCGTCCCCTTCACAGCCGAGGAGACCCTACTGGTACGCGCCGAGGCCGAGATCATCCAGAAGCAGTACGATGCCGCTGTAGCCGACCTCAACACCTGGAGCGCCGCCTACCTCAACACGACGAAGAAGACCTTCACCAAGGACGAGATCATCGCCTTCTACAAGGCGCTCGACTACAGCACAGCGACCAATCCGACGATGAAGAAGCAGCTGCACCCAGCCTTCACCCTCGATGGGGGAGAGGATCAGCTGATGCTCCTGCACCACCTCCTGCAGTGCCGCCGTGTGGCCACAGCCCACGAGGGACTCCGCTGGTTCGACATCCGCCGCTACGGGATCGAGGTCTTCCGCTTCGTCCATGATGCCAAGGATCGTGCCAAGTTCACCGTCGCCAAGACCCTCACCTCCTGGGATGAGCACACGACCTTCCAGATCCCGCAGAACGTCCGCAACGCTGGCCTGGAGCCCACGCCCCGCACTAAGTAAATCCCCCGCTCGCTCTACGGAGCGTACCACACTATGCATATGACTCTAAGGAACGCCTCCCTGTGGGCCCTCGGCTCGCTCCTGATGGCCCTCGGCAGCTGCCGCAAGGTGGATGCAGATATTACCTCGGGCTCTGTACTCAGCCCTGCCTCCAGCCGCACGGCTATGGATGAGTACATCGAGCGTGAGATCACCTCGCCCTACAACATACAGATCTACTACCGCTATACCGAGAGTGAGATCGGGCGCAACTGGGTGACCTCGCCTGCCAACGAGCAGAATAGCCTCCAGTTCGTCAACGTCCTGAAGTACCTCTTCCTCGAGCCCTACACCGAGGTGATGGGGGTGGACTTCGTGCGCCGCTTCACGCCTCAGGCCTTTGTCCTCACGGGGCTCCTGGCCTACAACCCACCGCCTAGCAACTCCAACACACGTGCCTCGACGGTCAACGGGATCAAGATCATCTTCATGAACATCAATAGCTTCGACTTCCCCTCGCTGGGCAACTACTACCATACGATGGATAGTCTGAAGAAGGTGCTGGAGACGGACAGCTCGGTGCAGTCGGAGTACGATCAGTGGAAGAACTGGCTGGACGGGCAGAACTCAGCCTACCTCGACCGTCTCAAGGATGTCTACCTCCGCACGATGTACCACGAGGCTGCGCACACCTTCCACCAGCGTGTCGAGCCCACGACGGACTTCGATAAGATCACCTCGCTGGACTACCGACAGGCCGACTGGATCTCGGGCTGGACGCGCGAGGGTAAGAAGTCCATCGAGTACGGCTTCATCACCAACTACGCCAGCCAGGAGCCGCACGAGGACTTCGCCGAGCTCTTCGGGAACTATGTCATCATGAGCACCGAGGAGTGGGAGGCTAAGCTCGTCTCGGCCGATGTCGTCCCCTCGGGGCGCACCCGCTCGGGTCGCTCCATCATCGAGGAGAAGATCCGTATCATCAAGGACTACATGCTCAATACCTGGGGCCTCGATATGGACAAGCTCCGTGCGCAGCTGCAGAAGCGCTACCCTGACTTTGCGCGGCAGGACTTCACTACTATGACCTCATCCACGACACAGCAATGAACTACAAGAAGATCCTAGCCCTCACGGCGGGCTCCCTCCTCTGGATGAGCTCTTGCACCAGCTCGAGCGATCTGGACAAGCTCCCCGAGGCTGCCGTGCGTACCCAGCAGGCGATCTCGGAGACGGTCGCCAGCCTCGAGGGGCATAATGGCTACTGGCGTCTGACCTATTACCCCGACTCGAAGCGCGCCTATGGGGGCTACTCGATGTACGTGCAGTTCAAGGACGGACGCGTCACCGCCCTCTCGGAGCTCTCGACGACCTCCACCAGCTCCACCTACGCCGTGCGCAATATCGATATGCCGACACTGGCCTTCGACACGCGCAGCAATATCCTGCACCACTTCAGTACCTCGACCGAATACTTCCGTAATGCCCGCGGGGGCGACTTCGAGCTGCTGCTGACGGGTACCCGTGGCGATAGCATCCTGCTGCAGGGGCGCAAGTACCGCAATCTCATGAGTCTCGTGCCCATGACGACCGATCCCAAGGCGGAGATCGCGGCCCTGCAGGCTATGGCGCAGAAGTTCCAGGGCAAGGGTCTCGTGCCCGTCACGATCGGCACGGCAGGCAAGGTGGAGCTGCGTCTGCACCCGACCTACCGCCAGCTGGAGTTCGTCCTCCCAGGCGAAGGGACGAGCACGAGCAGGCAGCAGATGGCCTTTGCCTACACGACCGAGGGGCTGCGCTTCTACGAGCCGATCACTATCGGCGGGGTTACGATCTCGGGCTTCCGCCTCTCGAGCGACGGCACGAGCGTCACCTCTCTGGAGGGGGATGTCACGACCTCGCTGGTGTCGGCACCTCTGGAGCTGGCTACCAAGAGCTATGTCCTCTACCTCACGACGGGCTATGCCTCCCCTACGCTCATCAGCTACTTCACCCAGGTCAATGCCGCCCTCTACCGCAGCCGCCAGGCACGTATGAGTACGCGCTGCTACCTAGGGGTGAATACCGAGGCGGATCAGCAGCAAGGCCTCGTGGGCAACGATACCCAGGTGACGAGCTTCATCACGATGCCCATCTTCGAGCAGTCGGACGGCAGCTACACGCGTCTCTCCTACGAGGCGGACTTTGTCCCCGTGGGCAGTGACCCGACACAGCTGGACATCCTGACGCGTGACGGCAACGAGACGACCTTCTGGTACTGGTACGCTGGGACGGCCGATTACTGGATCTCGCGCCTGCGCTCCCGTGCGCCCTACAAGGTGGAGACGCTGACCGATACGGAGGGCGCGACCTACTACAAGCTCTCCAGCGTCAAGGACGAGAAGACGTGGTTCTACCTCTACGCGGCTCAGTAGCGCCCCGCTGCTAGATCCCTCAAGCACGACGCGAGCGCCCGAAGTAGCCTAGCTGCTTCGGGCGCTCGTGCTTTATGTATCTGAGGCCCACCCTTGGCTTCTGCCTTCGTCCGACCTATCCCTTAGGGCGCTGAGGGATATCCGTCAGCGCCCCGAGGGACGCCCATCAGCGCTCTGAGGGATACCCGTCAGCGAGCTCGAATAGGGCTGTGCCGTGGCCTCCCGAGCGCCTCGGAGGATCGTGCCGCTGGCCCTTAGTAGGCTGCCCGTCCTTAGGAAGCCTTGGAAAAGGGGCTGGAGTGTCTGCTGCGCTAGCCGAGGCTTGGGGAGGGCGCGCCTTGCTGGGGCTCCGTTCTCCCTCCCTCGTCCCTCGAGGCGGGGAAGGAGGTGAGGGGCAGGATGGGGCGGCGGGCGGGGGCTTTCTTGAGCTCTTCGTGCGGTAGTTCCGCGGGTATTCGCTAACTTTACGACACGAGAGCGGCGCCCCGCATGCGGCCTGCCGCCCGCCATCACTATAGGAGATCACCATACACGCACGACCACTATGGAGCAGGAACTATTTACCGCCCAGGACCTCGAGGAACTGCAGCGCCGAGGCATCAGCCTTGAGGAGGCCACCCAGCAGGTAGAGGATATTCGTCAGGGCTTCCCCTACCTAGAGATCCTCGCCTCAGCCTCCCTCGAGGACGGTATCATCAGCAATGAGCCCAGCCAAGAGGAGCGCTATATGAGCCTCTGGGAGCGCTACCTAGAGCGCAAGGACGCCTCGGTGTACAAGATGGTACCCGCCTCGGGCGCTGCCTCGCGTATGTTCAAGATGCTCTTCTCCTTCCTCGACGCCGACTACAGCGAGCCGCGTACCGAGGCCGAGCGCCGCTTCTTCGACGAGCTGCACCACTTTGCCTTCTACGAGCTGCTCAATGAGGCCTGCCTGCGCAACCACTGGAAGAGCATCCCCAAGCTCCTAGCGCAGGGCGACTATAAGGCCGTCGTGGAGACGCTGCTCCTGCCGAAGGGGCTGGGCTATGGGAGCAAGCCGAAGGGACTGCTCCTCTTCCACCGCTACGATAAGGTCGAGCGTACGGCACTGGAGGAGCACTTCGTCGAGGGCGCCCTCTACGCTCGCGATAGCCTCGGTCAGGTACACCTGCACTTCACCATCTCCCCTGAGCATCAGCGTGACTTCGAGAGCCTCGTAGCGCGCGTCAAGGACTGCTACGAGGAGCACTACAGCGTGCGCTATCTGGTGAGCTTCAGCCAGCAGGAGCCCGCGACCGATACGCTGGCGCTGACCCCTGAAGGGGGGCTCTTCCGCCGCGAGGATGGTAGCCTGCTCTTCCGCCCTGGGGGGCATGGCTCGCTGATCCGCAATCTCAATGCGCTGGATGCCGACATCGTCTTCATCAAGAATATCGACAACGTCGTCCTCGACCTGTACAAGGGCCCGACCGTGATGTACAAGAAGTACCTCGGGGGCGTCCTCGTCGCCATCCGCGATCAGGTCTTCGGCTACCTGCGCCAGCTGGATAAGGGCAAGGTGAGCCACAGCCAGCTCGAGGAGATGAGCGCCTTCATGCGCGACGCCTTCGGCATCCGCCTGCCCGAGGTGCTGGACGATGAGTCGCTAGCACCCTGGCTACGTGAGAAGCTGAACCGCCCCATCCGCGTCTGCGGTATGGTGCGCAACGAGGGTGAGCCCGGCGGGGGACCCTTTGTCATCCGCGAGACCGACGGCAGCAGCTCGCTGCAGATCCTCGAGAGCAGCCAGATCAATATGGCCGACGAGGGGCAGCGTCAGTTCTTCGAGGCCGGGCAGTACTTCAATCCCGTAGACCTCGTCTGTTCGCTGCGCGACTGGCAGGGTAAGCCCTTCGACCTAGAGCGCTACGTCAATCCCAAGACCGCCTTCATCGCCCACAAGAGCCAGGTAGGCCGTGAGCTCCTGGCCCTGGAGCGTCCCGGGCTGTGGAATGGCGCCATGCACGACTGGAATACCGCCTTCGTGGAGGTGCCGCTGGAGACCTTCAACCCCGTCAAGGAGGTCAACGACCTCTTGCGCCCCGAGCATCAGGCTTAGCCTCAGAGGCTTAGCCCCGCTCCTATATCAAGCCAAAGGAACACTAACCCTAAATATCATTGACCTATGAGTTCAATCAAAGAGCGCCTAGCACTCCTACGTCAAGCGATGAAGGCCGAGGGCCTCTCCGCCTACATCATCACCTCCTCCGATGCCCACCTCAGCGAATACACCCCCTTGCGCTGGCAGGGGCGTAGCTGGATCAGCGGCTTCAATGGTTCGGCGGGTACCGTCGTCGTCACGCTCGACAAGGCGGGGCTGTGGACGGACTCCCGCTACTTCCTCCAGGGGGCTGCCCAGCTCGAGGGCAGCACGATCGAGCTCTACAAGATGGGCGTCCCAGGGACGCCCAGCATCGAGGGCTTCCTCGCCGAGGAGCTCGGTGCAGGCGCTGTCGTCGCTGCCGATGGCGCCTGTCTATCGCTCGCGGAGGCTGAGGACACGCGCCGTCAGCTCGAGGTCTACGGCATCAGCTACCGCCTCGACAAGGATCTGCTGGAGCGCGTGTGGCAGGATCGCCCTGGCATCCCCGCCAAGCCCCTTTTCCTCCATCCCGCCCAGTATGCAGGCCGTACCGCTGCCGAGCGCATCGCTGAGGTACGCAGTCGCCTGAAGGCTCAGGGAGCCAATGCGACCATTGTGACGATGATCGACGAGCTGGCCTGGGTCTTCAATATCCGCGGCTACGACGTCGCCTACAATCCCGTAGGTGTGGGCTTCGGCTATATCGGAGCGGATGACGCCGTGCTCTTCACCCTCCCCGAGAAGGTCACCGAGGAGGTGCGTGCCGACCTGACGGGCAATGGCGTGCGCATCCTCGACTACACGGCCATCGATAGCTTCGTCGCTGGCCTCGGAGCTGAGGTGCGCCTCTTGGTAGACCCTAAGCGCATCACCTACCGCCTAGCCTCCCAGATCCCTGCGCACTGCCGTCGGGTCTCGGGCGTCTCGGCCCTCACGCAGCTCAAGGCGATCAAGAACGATACCGAGCTGGCGAACCTGCGTCGCGTCATGGCACGCGATGGGGTAGCGCTGACGCGCTTCTTCAAGTGGCTCGAGGAGGCACTGGCCCGTGACGAGAGCTACACCGAGCACGAGCTGGACGTACGTCTCAATGAGTACCGTGCGCGTGGTGAGCGCTTCTACGGCGACAGCTTCGCCACCATCTGCGGCTATCAGGGCAATGGCGCCATCGTGCACTACCACGCCGATCCCGAGACCTCAGCGCGTGTCAAGGCCGAGGGCGTGCTACTGCTCGACAGCGGCGGACAGTACATCGACGGTACGACCGACATCACCCGTACCATCGCCCTCAGCGCCCCTAGCGATGAGCTCCGTACGGACTACACGCTCGTGCTGAAGGGGCACATCCAGATCGCGCTGGCCAAGTATCCCGAGGGCACGCGCGGCAGCCAGATCGACATCCTGGCGCGCAAGGCGCTCTGGGATCGTGGGCTCAACTACGGCCACGGCACAGGGCATGGCGTCGGCTACTTCCTCAACGTGCATGAGGGGCCGCAGAACATCCGCACCGAGGTCAACCCCACGGAGCTGCAGCTCGGGATGATCACCAGCAACGAGCCTGGGATCTACCGCTCGGGCAAGTATGGTATCCGCATCGAGAACCTCGTGGTCACAGAGCTGCGTGAGGAGACCGAGTTCGGCCGCTTCTTTGGCTTCGAGACGGTGACCATCTGCTTCCTGGATAACCAGCTGGTGGACAAGAGCCTGCTGACGGCCGAGGAGCTGGCGTGGTACAATGCCTATCAGGAGCGCGTCTACCAGACGCTGCAGCCCCTGCTGAGCCCCGAGGAGGCCGCCTGGCTACGCACCAAGACCGCGGCGCTCTAGCCCTTCCTCCCCTCACGAGACAAGACACGAAGCCTCTCGCTGCCTCGGCGGCGAGGGGCTTTGCGCATATCTTCGTATCTTTGTACATCCTAGCATCATAGCGCCCTTAGTGCCGCCTTAGAGGGATGCTAGAGGCTATCCATATGCTCAAATTCGAACTACATAAGACCTGCGCCCAGACCTCAGCACGAGCTGGCCGCATCGAGACAGACCACGGAGAGATCCTTACGCCTATCTTCATGCCCGTCGGCACCGTCGGCTCTGTGAAGGCCGTCCACATGACGGAGCTTCGCGAGGACATACAGGCACAGATCATCCTAGGGAATACCTATCACCTCTACCTGCGTCCCGGGCTGGAGACGCTGCGTGAGGCTGGCGGACTGCATAAGTTCAACAGCTGGTCAGGCTCCATCCTCACCGACAGCGGAGGCTATCAGGTCTTCAGCCTCGCGCATCGGCGCAAGATCACGGAGGAGGGGGTGACCTTCCGCTCGCATATCGACGGATCGCGCCACCTCTTCACCCCCGAGCGAGTGATGGACATCGAGCGCGTCATCGGGGCGGACATCATCATGGCCTTCGACGAGTGCTGCCCCGGGGACGCCGACTACCGCTACGCGCGTCAGTCGCTGGATCTCACCGAGCGCTGGCTACGGCGCTGCGTGCAGCGAGTCGAGGAGACCGACCCGCTCTATGGCTACCACCAGAGCCTCTTCCCCATCGTGCAGGGCTGCGTCTACCCCGAGCTACGCACGCGGGCGGCAGAGTTCGTCGCTAGCCTCGGAGCTGAGGGGAACGCCATCGGCGGGCTCGCTGTCGGCGAGCCCACGGAGAAGATGTACGAGATGGTCGAGCTGACCAATAGCATCCTCCCCAAGGATCGGCCCCGCTACCTGATGGGCGTGGGGACGCCGATTAACCTGCTGGAGAACATCGCCCGCGGGGTAGACATGTTCGACTGCATCATGCCCACGCGCAACGGGCGCAACGGGCAGCTCTTCACCAGTCGCGGCACGATCAACATCCGCAATGCTAAGTGGGCACGTGAGTTCTCCCCCATCGACGAGGAGGGCTGGTCCTTCGTAGACAGCCAGTACAGTCTGGCCTATCTGCACCACCTGATCCGTGCCGACGAGATCCTCGGGCTGCAGATCGCCTCGATCCACAACCTCGCCTTCTACCTCCGCCTCGTGCGTGAGGCGCGCCGTCATATCCTCGAGGGGGACTTCCTCCCCTGGAAGGAGCAGATGGTACGCCAGATGAACCACCGCCTCTAGGGGCGGAAGGCTCCCTGCTAGCTCAATCCCCACGATGAAGCCCCACGACGAAGTCCCCGAGGAGCAGCACACTCTCCAGCCCAGCGACAGCACCGAGCCCGCCGCTGAGCAGGCTCAGCCCGCCGCGCCCAAGAAGGCATACCGCCCCTGGCTCGGCCGCACGGACCGCTACCTCATCCGTACCTTCCTCTCCACCTATATCCTCTCCATCGCACTCATCCTATCGATCGCGGTGGTCTTCGACGTCAATGAGAAGATCTCGGACTTCCTCAAGCCCGAGGTGCCGCTCTACAAGATCGTCTTCCACTACTACCTGAACTTCATTCCCTTCTATGCGAATATGTTCAGTCCCCTCTTCGTCTTCATCTCCGTCATCTTCTTTACCTCCAACATGGCGGCCAATACGGAGATCGTGGCGATGCTAGCTAGTGGAATGAGCTTCCGCCGCCTGCTCAGACCCTACATGGTCTCGGCTGCGGTGATCGCGCTTGCGACCTATGTACTCAATGGCTTCATCATCCCCTCGGGCAATGAGGTGCGTCTGGCCTTCGAGCAGGAGTATATCAAGAGCCGCTCCGCCAAATACACGAGCAACATCCAGATCGCCATCGACAAGGACGTCTACCTCTATATCAATAGCTACGAGAGCCAGAGCCAGGTGGCCTATTCGCTAGCCGTCGACGAGTTCAAGGGGCAGAAGCTCGTCTCCCGCCTCACGGCCGAGGAGGCCTCCTACTCGGGTGGGGACAGCTGGCACATGTCCTCCTTCCACATCCGCCGCTTCCCAGGGCTGAAGGCCATCGACACCGTGGGCTACGACCTCGATACCAACCTCAGGATACGCCCCACGGACTTCCTCGTCAACGATAAGGATGCGCTGAAGATGCGCAACGACCAGATCTCGCGCTATGTGGAGCGCCAGCGTGAGCGCGGGGCGAGCAATACGCGCATCTTCGAGCTCGAGCTGCACAAGCGCTATGCGGCTATCTTCTCAGCCTTCATCCTCACCTTCATCGGCGCCGTCCTCTCGGCCAAGAAGATGAAGAACGGCCTCGGGATCAACCTCGTCATCGGCTTCGCACTCTGCTTCGGCTACATCCTCTTGACGACGCTGACGGGGCAGTTCGCCACCGTGGGCATCATGGCGCCCTGGCTGGCGGCTTGGCTCCCCAACATCCTCTTCGTCTTCATCTCCTTCTCCCTCTGGCGCAAGGCTCCACAGTAACGACCCTCTACCCCTATGGCAACGAAACCCAAAGCACCACGCAGCGTGCAGATACAGAATAAGCGCGCCACCTTCGACTACGAGCTGCTCGACCTCTACACGGCGGGCATCGTCCTCGTGGGGACGGAGATCAAGTCGCTACGCCTCGGTAAGGCCAGCCTCGTGGACTCCTTCTGCCACTTCCATGGCGGCGAGCTCTGGCTGCACAATGCGAATATCAGCGAGTACTTCTACGGCTCGTACAACAACCATGCGGCGCGGCGCGACCGTAAGCTGCTGCTCAACAAGAAGGAGCTGCGCAAGCTCGCCGACTACGCCCAGACGCCTGGCGTCACCATCATCGCTACGAAGATCTTCATCAACGAGCGAGGCCTGGCGAAGGTCGTCATCGCTCCCGCCCGCGGGAAGAAGCTCTACGACAAGCGCGCCTCGCTGCGAGAGAAGGACGACCGCCGCGAGATGGACCGCGCCATGAAACGCTAGTGCAGCCGCCTAGACTCTAGCGCCGTTGCCGCTGTACCTCGCTCGGCAGCACCCCTCCCATAGCGTCGGCACTCTTTGCCAACGATACATCAAAGGCCCTCGCCCCACAGCGCTCCCTGGTTGGAGTCTGTGGGGTGAGGGCCTTATTTTGTTTAGGAGCTGGGGGCGGGCTACTGCCCGACCTGTAGGACGATTTTGCCAGCGGCTCCGCCTGCTGCTACCTTAGCTAGAGCCGCATTTGCCTCGGTGAAGGGGTATACTTTGTCGACGGACGGGCGTATGCCCTGCTGCTCGATGAGCTGGGCGATAGCATGCAGCTGCTTGCCGTTACTCTCGACGAAGAGGAACTCGTAGGTAGCGCCCTGTGCCTTGGCCTCACGCTCCAGCCCTCTGGCCACGAGCGAGAAGAGCCATTGCTTCCACAGCGGCAGGCCAAAGCGCCGAGCGAAGCGACCGTTGGGGAGTCCCTTGAGCGAGACGATCTTGCCCCCTGCCTTGAGGAGCTTCATCTCTCGGCTTAGCTCCTTACCCCCGACGCTGTCCAGTACGTAGTCTACCTGAGGGAGCTCCTTGAGGTAGTCCTCGCTCTTGTAGTCGAGGTAGCGATCAGCTCCTAGCCCCAGCACGCGCTCGTGGCTGGCGGCGTTGCCGTTGGTGTAGACGATGAGCCCGCGTGCCTTCGCTAGAGGGATGGCCATAGCACCGAGTCCGCCCGAGCCACCGGAGATGAAGATGCTCTCGCTGGCCTTGGCCCCCAGGAGCTCTAGAGCCTGATAGGCCGTGAGTGCCGTCAGCGGGATGCTGGCAGCCTCTACGAAGTCCAGCGTCTGGGGCATCAGCGCCACGGCGCTGGCCTCGACGGCTACGTATTCGGCGAAGGTGCCAGGGCGCTTATTGGGCAGGCGCGTGAAGACCCGATCGCCTGGCGCGAAGTCCGAGACCTCTGCGCCTACCTCGGCGATGACCCCCGAGCACTCGTGTCCCATCGTCAGGGGGAGCTGGTAGGGGACGATGAGCTTGACCTCGCCCCGCGTGACCATGTTGTCTAGGGGATTGACCCCTGCGGCCTTCACCTGGATGAGTACCTCGCGGGGCGCTAGCTGTGGGCGCTCGAGCTCGGTGAGCTGTACGCTGAGGTCGGTCTTGCTGTAGCGTGCTATCTGTAATGCTTTCATTGTGCTGCTGTCGTTCTTAGTCCTTATTACTGCTGTAGAGGGGGTCGTTGGCCTTGTAGAAGGCGATGGCCTGCTGGGTGAAGAGCTCGGCCTCCTGGAAGATGGCGCCATGCCCCGCACCCTTATAGATGGTGAGTGTGGCATTGGGGAGGCGCTCGGCTAGAGCATAGCTGCCCTGGGTCGGCACCATACGATCCTTGTCGCCATTGACGACCCATACCCGATGCTGTGTGCCTGCGAAGTCCTGCTGGGGAGCCTTGGCCCAGGCGACGACTGCGCGGAGCTGCCTGAGGAAGGAAGGGAGCGTGGTGGGCTTGTCCTGGCTACTCTTGCTGCGCTGGATGAAGTCCTTGCCCCGAGCTCTAGCTGCGCTGGTCTGCGGGAAGAAGAGGTAGAGGCGCACGTCGCTTGCCGTCAGGGCACCACGGAGCATGTCGTAGAAGGTGATCCTCGGGACACGGGCGATGCCTCGGTCTCCCGCAGGGCCTGTCCCTGCGAGGATGACGCTCTCGACGAGCGTCGGTGCCTCCTGCAGTATGGCCTGGGCTACGAAGCCCCCGAGCGAGAGCCCGAGGAGGTGGATGTGCTCGAGGCCCAGTGCCCGTACGAAGCCGATTGTAGCGCTTGCCATAGCCTCGATGCTCAGCGGAGCCTTGCCCTCGGAGCGGCCGATCCCTGGGTAGTCGAAGCAGTACACCTCGAAGTGCTGGGCTAGCGTGTCGATGATCAAGGGATCACAGCCGTCGAGGTTGGCGGCGAGGTGATTGAGGAAGAGGATGGGGCTTGCCCCTGGCTTGCCCACGCGCTTATAGGCGATGGCCTGACCTTGTACGGCGATGCGCTCTATGGGGGCCGCTTTGTAGCTTGTCATTGTCTCTGTCATTATCTTGTTTAGCTGGTGCAAAGGTAGGGTAAGCCTTTGCTCCGCACCTGACAGATATTTGTCAAGCTCGATGGTGAGTCCCTGCGAGTGCTAGGGGTAGGCTGTAGGGTAAGGGATGGGGAGCCCCTCGGCTCCGTATGCTGTAGGTGCGCCTAGTGGGGGGAGCTGGGGCGAGGCGAAGCTCAGGGCTTCCTCCCGAGGAGCCGCTTGCGGATGAGGGTGAGGTTCTGCCGGCTCACGCCGAGGTAGCTCGAGAGATCTGCGACAGAGATGCGGCTGAGTAGCTGCCCGTGGCTCTCGAGGAAGATGCGGTAGCGATCCTCGGCATGGCGCTGCAGTAGGCACTCGGTATGGGTCATGAGGCGGGAGTACTCCCGCTCCAGGAGGAGGCGTAGCAGTCGCTCGGTCTCGGGGCGGCGCTGGCAGAGCTGATGGACGTACTCGTAGGAGAAGGCGATGGCTAGGCCGGGCTCTAGAGCCTGGAAGCTGAAGTGCGAGGGGCGTGGCGCCTCGAGGGAGGTGTAGTGCGTAGCGAAGTCTCCCTCGGGGATGAAGTTGATCGTGATGTCCTCCTCGGGTGTGGGGTAATAAGCGCGTACCAGTCCCTCCACGATCAGGAAGGCCTCCCGATGGATGCGCCCCGCAGGCGCCAGCTCCTCGCGCCGACCGAAGCTAAAGACGCGCCAACCCAGCGTCAGCTCCTCGATGAGGTCGGATGGAAGGCTAGGGCAAAGCTCAGCGAGGCGCTGCCTGCCGTAGTCGAGTGTGGAGGAGCGGGACATAGCGAAGGGGGCCTGCTAGGGTAGAGTAGTCTGAGGCGAGCGCTTAGCGACGGATAGGCTCGCGGCGTCCCGCCTTTGCAGCCTTGTCCTTGGGCGGGAGGTAGCGGAGGCTGTCGGGGACGGAGAGCTGGCTGCGTAGCTGCTGCAGTTCGTCCTCGAGGCGCTGACGTAGGGCTGCGCGCTCCTCGGGGCTCTTCGCTCGCTCAAGGTAGAGCGGGTCATGCGCCACTCGGATGATCTCCCCACGGTAGAGGCCGAGGGTGAAGTAGTCCTCCAGCGTCCCCGCATCGGGGCTGCCCCCAGGCATCAGTGCCGTGGGGAGCTCGCGGAGGTAGGGCGCGAGCTCGCTGTAGCGCAGCCAGAAGAGCGGCATCGGCGCCGTCCCGTAGTCGCCCACGGTCTCCAGTATGGGGCAGAGGAGCTCCACCTCACGGCGGTAGCTGGTCGTGGCGCGCTCGAGGCTGTGCTGCTCCTTGAGGTAATAGCTGCGTACCTGGCTCGTGGGGAGGTCTGCAGGGAGCACTTGGTAGCGGGGCGTCACCCCAGCGGCAGCCTCAGTATAGGGGATGCGGAAGCGCTCGAGGAAGTCCCGCGGCTCGAGCTCGTGGGCGGCGTCAAGGTGCTCACGCCCCGTGCCGTAGGTGTAGACCTTGATCTTGCCCCCGAGGTAAAGCTGGATGATGAGGTCGAAGAGGCTCTGCCCGTCCTCGCCCTCGGCATAGATGGGCGTATTGGCCGGCTCGGTGAGCTGCAGCTGGCGGTAGATCCCTCGGCGCCAGGCAAGGCCTGAGGTAGGCCGCGCACTCGCGGACTGCTGCGCCCCGAGGCTCGGGGGGAGGGTACGCTGAGGCTCGGCTGCGCGCTGCTTGCGTAGCTCGGGACTGCGGCCTGTCGGCTGCTGTGCAGGGAGCCCAAGGGGGGCAAGGCTAGCGAGTATCGTGAGCAGTATAAGGGACTTCATAGGCTAGGGGAGGGCTATTAGTAGAGGATCAGCTCCAGCGAGGGGAGGCGTCGGTCGAGACCATCGGGACCGCGGGCGATGATCTCGCTGATGTAGAGACGGCGCCCGCGTGGCGTCTCGCGGATGAGCTGTAGCTGGCGCTCGCTGAAGCGGCTGCCGCTGCTCACCTCGGGGAGGGCATTGCCCAGCGCGTCGAAGGCGATGAGCTGGAAGCGCTCGACACTGTAGCGGACATCGAGGAGCGCGTCATCCAGCGCAGCCTGCACCTGGGCGGAGGAGAGGAGCGCGCTGCGGCTGATGCGACCGCCGCGGAAGCGCTGCGCCCCGAGCTGGAGGTAGGGAAGCGGGTCGGGCAGGGGGCGTATCCTGAGGCTGCGCTCGCCTAGGGGGCGCACTCCCCCATCGGGAAGCCGCTGGGCGATCGCGAGACGTAGCTCCTCTGCCCCAAGTGTAGGCCGTGCACTCCAGCGTCCTGCTCCCAGTGAGCGGAGCGTCCCGCCGCTCTTGGCTGTGAGGACGAGGGCCTCTGTACTGAGCCCTGCGGCGGCGAGCTCTAGGGGATTGTCTATGCCCGCGTAGACGACCTGCGTCAGTGTCGGGGAGAGGCTAAGCTGCGGGGCGAGTACCTCGTAGTCGGTGTGCCAGGGGAGCTGCTCGCGGCGGCCGTTGGAGTGTGTCACGAGGACTTGGCCTGCGAGCTGGATACGTCCTGCACGGGAGGTCGGTAGGCTGAGGGTGCCCGCAGCGTCAAGTGGGGTAGCTGTCGTACCCAGCTGCAGCTCGGGGTGTAGGCTACTGTCTCTGAGGGAGAGGACGAGCCGAGCTCGGGTGGGAACGCCTGTGACGATAGGGCCCTGCGGGGGGAGGACGAGGGCCTCGAGCTGGGGGCGTGGGGAGCTGTTCGCCTTGGGGGCAGTCGTCTGTGCTCGTGGTACTGTGCCCTTCGGCTGTCCCTCGGCCTTGGCGGGCTGCTTCTCCTTCCGCGGCGAGACCTTCATCGCCAGAAGTGCGATGAAGACCAGGTACATGAGGTTGATCATGCGCTGCCTATAGGGATGGCTGCCGCCGAGGATCATAGCTGGGGAGCTGAGGGATGGGATTAGGGAATGGGCTAGAGGGAGTGCGCGTGGGAGAGCTAAGGCGATCGGGCGGCTAAGGCTTCGGGATGCCTGCACTTACCGAAAGGCTGTGGATCATGCGCGCGTAGAGCTCGTTGAGCTGGATGAGCTGCGCGACGAGCCGCTCATTCTGCCGCTGGAATTCGCTGCTCCCCTGTAGGCTCGTCTCGTAGACGAGGCGCAGCTGCTGCACGCGCTCGGTGAGCTGTCGGAGCTCCTCCTGATAGCCTGCGGGGCTGAGGCTGCTGCCGAGCCCTTCGCCCTCAGAGCGGCTCGTGTGAAGGCTGGGCGAAGGGACTAGCTGCTGGCTCAGCTGCTCGACGCTCAGGCGTAGCGCCTCGATACTCTCGTGCAGCTGGCGGCTCGCCTGGGGGGGGGCTGTCGTGCCTGCCTCTGAGCCTGTAGCCGCTTCCTCCTTAGGGCTATCGAAGCCCGAGAGGATGAAGATGAGGCACTCGGTGAGCATACTCACCAGCAGTAGCTGATCCGCGTAGGGGAGCTCGAGGATCTTGAAGAGCGCGCCGAGGATGACCAGCGCGGCTCCCCAGGAGTAGCTGCGGTGCAGCAGGAGCTGGCCGCGGGGTGAGGTGAGCCAGCGGCTGAGATGAGATCCGCGCGAACTGGGCTGTGGGCTGAGGGACATGGCAGAGGCTTATTTGCCGAAGGTGATGGCCGAGCGCACGCAGCGGAAGCCTATATAGGCATGCTGGGCGGTCTGCGCTGCGGGGCTGCGGTCGCTCGATTGGATGAAGCGGGCGATATCCTTCCACGAGCCCCCCTTGAGCACCTTGAGCGTGCGCTCCAGCGGGTCGCTGTAGCTGACGCTGCGGCGTAGCTCGGGGTTGACATCGCTGGTCTGTAGGAGGCCCGAGGCGCTCCAGCTGGTGCTCGTCCACTCGGCGACGTTGCCCGCCATGTCGTAGAGGCCGAAGGCGTTGGGCGCGTAGGAGGCCACAGGCGCGGTGATGAGGTGTCGGTCGGCGGTGTAGTCGCCATCGCCGGGCTTGAAGTTGCCCACGAAGCAGACCTTACCCTTCGTCTGACGTACGCCATGCTTGCCCCACTCCTTGTCGAGCTGGGCCGCGTATTCCCATTCGGCTTCCGTGGGTAGGCGGTACTCCTCGAGCGTCTGCCCCTCGGGGAGACGCAGCGTGCGCAGGGTCATGGCCGTACGCCAGGCGCAGTAGGCTGTGGCCTGCTCCCAGCTGACGCCTACCACGGGGTACTGATCGTAGCCCGCGTGCTCGAAGTACTTCTTGCTGTAGCCCTCATTGCGTGCCTCGGGGAAGTCCTTGACCCAGACGGTCTCGTCTGGCAGCACGGGGATGATGTAGGTGCTGACGAAGTCATATTCGCTGCTGAGGGGGCGTGTCAGCGTCTCGCGCACGATACGCCCTGAGGCATCGAGGTAGGCTGTATCCTTGCTGATGATGGGGCGCTCTGTGGGATTGCGGTCCCAGGCGGTGTGCGTCTGGGCGCGGTGCAGTCGGTCGCGGTAGAGGGTCGCGGCGTGGCGGTCGTAGCGCTCATAGCGGTAGTTGAGTTGCCGCGGGTCGAGGCGGCGCTCGCCCGTCACGGGGTCGGTGTAGTAGAGGCTCCGTAGGGCGCGTAGCTCCTCCTCCGTGGCACGGCGCTCGCTAGGCAATGGGCGCGACCAGTCCAGATGCGGCCGTACGGGCTCGCCATAGCGGTCCTCGGTGATCCGATAGCGCTCGTCTCCGCCGTAGGCAGGGTCTGCCAGACGCTCGCGCAGGATGGAGTCACGTACCCAGTGGACGAACTCGCGGTAGGCGGCATTGGTCACCTCGGTGCGATCCATCCAGAAGGCTTCTACCGAGATGCCCCGACTCTGAGCCGGTTCGCCCCAGAGGCTGTCGGCCTCGGCACGCCCCATCAGTACGTGCCCTCGAGGGATGAGGAGCATCCCCGCGGGTGCGGGCTCGCTCCAGGAGACGAGCTGGGCACGCCTCTCAGAGGGGCGGCTGCCACTGGAGCTGAGGGAGCCGCAGGCCCCGAGTAGGAGCGCTAGCGTGAGGCTGGCGGCGGGGAGAAGGCTTGCTGATCGCTTCATCGTCGATGACTGCAGTAATGAATAGGAGCAGGATACGGAGCCCTAGCTCTAGGGATCCTAGAGGGCGTCCGTAGCCTGCTCCTAAGGGGTAGGGAGCGAGCGGAGGCTAGTATTCCTCTTCGTCGAAGAAGAAGTCTTCCTTGCTCGGGTAGTCAGGCCAGATGTCCTCGATGGACTCGTAGAGCTCGCCCTCGTCCTCCATCTCCTGGAGGTTCTCGATGACCTCGATGGGTGCGCCAGAGCGCTGGGCGTAGTCTATGAGTTCGTCACGGCTGGCAGGCCACGGTGCATCCTCTAGCTTGGAGGCTAGTTCTAGGGTCCAGTACATTTGTTGCTGTTGTTTTGTGGATTAAGTCTTCTTGTCTTGATAATATGTAGCTGCAAAAGTACTATTTATTCCTTATTCGACCTAAAGCTAAGGAAAAGGCCACCCACAGCCCTCGCCCGCCCCTCGCTCTGCTCCGCGCTTCAAGCCGTCCGCATGGGCTCCGTATGTCTGCTCTTGATAGCTTCGCAGGTGGGCGTCCTTTGCAGGGCTACGGTCGGGACTTATCGCTTAGGGAACTGCTTGCCGCCTGCCCTAGCCCAGCGCGGGAATAAGGAGGGCGAAGCTAAGACCTAAGGCGGATCGAGCTGAGGGATATCAGTGGGCGAGCTGAGGGACATCTGTCAGCGCCGTGAGGGGTATCGGTCAGCGAACTGAAGGCTAAGGGGGAGTGCGGGGAGCCTTCGCTGGGAGATCCTCCGGGCGCTGCTTGGGCGAGGCTCGGAGGCGGGAGGGGGTGTGAAGGAAGCCTAAGGCTTGGGGCGGCGCAAGCGGGGAGCTAGCTTCGGGATAAGCTGAACTTGCAGAGGGGAGAAAAGGACAGCGCCCCCAGTCTCCGCGGAGGGAGGCTGGGGGCGCTGCGTGCTTGGGAGGCTCGGCGCAGGCCCTTTAGCAAAGGGACTACACTTGCCCTAGGGCTAGAGGGAGATGCCCGCCGTGAAGAGGAGGGAGCTATTGGCGCCGCTTGTGCTCGGGGCTAGGTAGGCGCCGTCGAACTGGAAGCGGCGGCCGTGGTAGCCTAGGCCGAGGGTGAAGCCCTGCAGGCCGTTCGTGTCGTGCTGATAGCCGACGCGGGCGGCGAGCATACGGCGGAAGCTGTATTCGCCCCCGAAGTGTAGGGCCACCGAGGAGCTATTGACGGGGTAGGTGAAGACGTCGGCACCCGCGCTGAGCCCTAGGCGATGCTCCTGGCTGAGGCCGTAGTGCAGTTCGCCCCCCGCACCGACGAAGACCGGGGCGTAGAGCTCGCGGCGCTCGTGCTTGGCGTACTTGAAGCCTAGGCTCATGTTCTGCGCCTTTGCCCCGACGAGGTAGCTGAGGCCTTGGCTCGGCTCCTCGGCGTGGCTGCGGTAGAAGGCGCCGAGGCCGAAGGTGACTGTGCTGGCGGAGCGGTCGCCGAGCTCGCTCTGCACATAGCCCGCTGTGGCGTAGGCCGAGAGGTGCCCCAGACGCAGGGCGTAGCCTAGGTCGAGGCTATAGTCATAGGGGGAGAGGGGGCCCTTGCTCTGCTCCTGTCCGTTCACCGCCTCGTACTGGAGACCGCCGAGGTAGCGGAAGCCAGCGAAGAGGCCGTGCCACTCCCCGAGGCGTAGCCCTGCCGTAGCCTGATAGAGCTGCAGCGAGCCGTCGGCGCCCTCCAGCCTGCCCATGAGGCGTGCCGAGGCACTGCCGTGAAACTGGGAGGGGCTGTAGAGGAGGCTGGTGGGATTGGTGTAGAGGAGCGAGCTGCTGGCCTCGCCGTAGTGGCTGCCGCCGAGGGCAGCGCTACGGGCGTCCGTGCTGAGCTCGAGTAGCGGCAGGGTACGCACCTGCTTGACCTTCTGTGCCGCCAGCGGGAGGCTAGTGAGGCCGAGGAGCGCTCCGAGGAGGAGACGCTTGGTAGGGATAATCATGCTGTGAGGGAGGACTTAGTTCTTGACGAAGGTCTGCGTGTACTTGCCCTTGGCGGTGCGTACGTGCAGGGTGTAGCTGCCTGGGGTGAGGCGACGCGTGAGGATGCGGATGGCGCCGCTACCCTTGGTCTGGAAGGTCTTCTCCAGCACCTGCACGCCCATGAGGCTCCGTAGCTCTACCTGTGCCTGGTCGATCGTGGGATCGAGGGCGATATTGAGCTCCGTCGTCGCGGGGAGCGGGTAGACTGAATAGACGATGGCCTCGGTGTCGCTCACGACACGTAGGGGCAGGGTCGTCGTGATGGGCTGGCTGATACCGTCCGAGACCTCGAGGATGATGCTCGTCACGCCCTTCTGCTTGCCGTGGATGGTCAGGCGTCCCTCGGGGGAGATGCTGGCGGAGGCGACCTTGCCGTCGGCGCTGTGTGCCTTGAAGTTCAGGGGACTCTCCTTGTCGTAGCTGAGGGCCGTCGTCACGTCGAGGCTTCGGTCCTTACCCAGCCCTACGATTTGGCTGCCGAGGGAGGCGCTGAAGGTCGGGGGCTGGTACTCGTAGACCTCGAAGGGGATACGCAGCTCGCTCTTCGCCCCCAGCTCATCCACCGCCGTCAGCAGGAGCTCGTGCTTGCCTAGGGGGGCTATGGCGCGTAGGGTGAAGGTCACCAGGTCGCCCTCCTGCTGGTAGCTGACGCCGCGCTGCTCGCCGCTGAGCTGGATGCTCACCTTCTGATGGTCGGGGTCGGTGACCTGCACGTGGAAGATGCGCTTCTCTAGGGCGGAGACGCGGAGCGGGCGCTCGGGGGCGAACTTGATGGAGGGAGGGGTGTTCTTCTTCGTCTTGAAGCGGGCGAAGCTCAGGCCTGAGCTCTGCCCCCAGCGGTCTACGGCCTCGACCGCTACGTGGTACTCGGTGTCCTCCTTCAGCCCTGCTACGGGGTAGAAGACCTTGCTGCCTGCCTCGATGCCCGCAGCATTGATCTCGCTCACCAGGTGGCTCGTGACGTTGGCCGCCGTGAGCTGCTGATCGGCGAAGTAGACCTTGTAGTAGCTAGCCACACGGTCGTCCTCGTCGCGTACAGCCTCCCAGGAGAGGTCAGCTGTGGAGAAGGAGATGTGTTCGGCCTGGATAGCGGAGACTCGCTGCGGAGCCTTGTGCTGGTTGGTGGCGAAGACGGCCGAGGCATCGATATAGCCACGGCCAAGGCGGCCAGCATACTTGGGGTTGGCGGCGTCGATGTTCTTGAACTTCAGCGATCCCAGCAGACGCTCCTTGCACTGCTCGGCCGTGAAGCCTGGTCCACCGAAGTGCGAGACGATGAGCGCCGCGATACCTGAGACGTGGGGGCAAGCCATGGATGTACCCTGCATGTAGCCGTACTCCTTGCCCGTGATCTGCTTGGAGAGCGTGCTGAGGACCTGTCCGTTGGGGAAGTTGAGGTCTCCCCCAGGGGCCATGATGTCGACCCAGTCACCGCGGTTGCTGTAGTAGGCGGCAGTCCAGTTGGGTGCCATGGAGGAGACGGCGATGATGGCATCGTAGGCGGCGGGATAGGAATAATAGTCCATCCCATCATTACCTGCGGCGAAGATCACGACGCCGCCCTTCATCGGTGACTCGGGGAGCTGATTGCCGTCATCGTCGCAGCCCGCGTACTTGATGAAGTAGTCTACGGCGTCCTGAATGACCTTGGGGATGGCGGTGATCTGTGCCTTGTAGGGGTAGCCCCAGGAGTTCTGGCTGATCACCGCACCGTTGTTGGCACCGTATACGATGGCTGCGGGCGAGTCGCCGTTCTCCTTCTCGGCGCCGAAGATCTGGCAGCTCATGATGCGCACGCCAGAGCCTGGCGTACCGTTGCCCCCAGCGATCCCCGAGACGCCGATGCCGTTGCCCGTGCGGGCAGCGACCGTCCCCGCCACGTGCGTGCCGTGGGACTCCTTGTCTGGGTAGATGGTGGCGTCGTCCTTGATGAAGTTGTAGCCGTGGATGTCATCGATGTATCCGTTCTGGTCATCGTCGACCCCTGGCGTGCCGTTCTTCTCCTCCTCGTTGACGTAGAGGTTGTCCACGAGGTCGGGGTGGGTCAGGTCTATCCCCCCGTCGACGATGGAGACGATGACCTTGGGCTTACCCGTCTCGACCTTCCAAGCCTTGAAGAGGTCGATGTCTGCACTAGCGATGGAGCCGTGGTACTTCCCTACATTATGATAGTGCCACTGGTCGGAGAGGAGTGGGTCGTTGTAGGGCATGGCTTCGGACGAGGCACGTCGGGCTATGGGCAGGTCCGTGGGGATAGCCTTGCCTGCGGGACGTGTCATAGAGTACACGGGCTCGGCGTACTCGATCTCGGGCACGGCACTGAGCGTGCGCATGGCACTGCGTAGCTCCTGCTTCTGGTCGAAGTGCACTACGTACCAGCGGTCTAGCCCCGCACGGCGCATACGCTTCTCGAAGCGCGGGTCTATGGGGAAGACGGGCTGCAGAGTCTCGGTGGAGATGCTACGCAGGCTGCGTGACATCTGCTCGGGCAGCGCCTGTAGGGCACGGGCGCTGCTGGCTGCGCTCTGCTGGAAGGCAAAGTCGCGGAAGAGGCGCTGCGCTCCCTGACGGACGCGGATATAGAGCTTGCCAGGCTCGGCGCCCGCTGTGGGGAGGCCGCTCGAGGCGGCGCTCCCGCTGGGGGCAGCGAGCTGCTCGGGCTGCGGCGCCTGGGACGTCTGGGGGGTATCAAGCTCACGCTGGCAGGCTCCTAGGCTGAGGAGCGAGAGCAGCGTGAGGCTAAGGAATGCTTTGTTCATCTGTTACCGACTGATTGGAGGGTACAAGGCGATGCCGATCGAGGGCCGCGCTAGAGGAGCGCCGCCTGGATCTGAAGGATGTACTTGACCCCGTCGAGGGTGGTGATGGAGGCGAAGAGGGCGGTCTTCTTGCTGCTGTTGTAGAAGAACTGCTGCCCTCCCTTGAGGCGGTACTGGTACTGGTAGCCTGCGTCGCTGAGCAGCTTGGTGAACTCCTGCGTCAGGTGGTACTCGCCGAAGTCATCAAGGTAGAAGCCTAGGCTCTTCTCTTCGTAGAGCCCCTGCACGGCCGTGATGTGGTCGATGTGGGGGTCGCCTGCGGGGATGTCACCGCCTGCAGCGTAGAAGAAGTAGCCACGGACGAACTCTCCGTCGATGCTCTGCTTGACGTAGTAGCGGTCATAGGTGGCGACGCCCAGATTCTTGTCGAGCGTGCTCTGCAGGCCACCCTCGTAGGCGGCGATCTCGCTGCGCGCGGTACCGAGGATATTCATCTTGCGGTTCCCGAGGCGGGTGAGCTGCAGCTGCATGGGCAGCGTCTTGAAGGTGGCGTAGCTCTGGCGCTGTATGCTCAGGTACTGGAAGGTGAGGGTGACGGCAGTGGGCGTGTAGACTACCTGCAGGACGTAGGAGCTCTTGTCCTTGCTGTAGACCTCGATCAGGATATCGTCCTGCTTCTTCTCGCCCTGCTTCGTGAAGCCCTGGGCGCTGAGGTAGCTGGCGAAGGCGGCATTACCCTTGTAGAGCTCGGGGTGCTGGCTCGTGATGGTGGCCGTGTAGTAGCTGTGCTGGTGCTTGGTCTGGAAGCTGTAGTCGATGGAGGCGATCTGCGGATTGGTCGAGAGGAAGTGGTAGACCGTGCGCCCCTGCTGCTGATCCGTCGCGACGCTGGCGAGGACACTCCCGCGCGCGCGTTCATAATTAAGTATCTGGTGTAGGGGGGCTGGGTAGATCTCTAGGGGAAGGTAGTAGGAGAGGGTACCCTGCTGGACGACCTCGAGCTCACGCAGACTCTTGCCGAGGCTGAGGTTGATCTTAGCCGAGCGGGCAGCCTGCTCGCTGTTGGGGCTTGCCTGGAGGACGAGCTTGGTGGGGCTCACCTCGAGGATACTCAGCCAGTTGCTCGCGGTGGCGAGCTCGGCCTTGATGGCCTCGCCGTTGCTGGTGAGGAGGATGGTGCGTGTGCCGCCCTCCTGGGGAAGCTCGATGCGCTTGAGTTCGGTCGTGAGTGTCGCCTCAGCGGCAGCCTGCTTGACCAGCACGCGGCGCTGCTGTCCGCCCGAGCTGATGGCGATGACGCCCGTGCGCTCACGCGCCTCGGTATTAGCCTTGACCTTGACCTTGAGCTGCGCTCCGCTCTGCTCGAGGGTGAACCAAGTGAATTCCTGTGGGGAGAGGTAGGACCAGCTCTCGGCGCTCGTCTGTACGGAGATGCTCTGCTCGGAGGCGGTGCTGGCGAAGCTGAGCGTCGTGGTCGAGACGGTGAGGCTGGTCTCCTCGAGTTCGGTCTGCGCCTTGCAGCTGGGGAGGGCAGGCAGTAGTGCTAGCAGTAGTGCTAGCGTACAGTGGTAGATGCCACGTTTCATAGGGTGTATATGTAATTAAGAGAAAGGTTGTCGCGTGTGGGTGGGCGAGCTCTACTGAGTGTGGTATGTATGTGCGTTCTTTGGGTTGCTACAGTAGGGAGGACAGCTTCCCCCGCTGCGGCCTAGCAAAGGTAACAAAAAAGCTAGACGCCCCCAGCATCCATCGGCGGATGCTGGGGGCGTCTAGCTCATGGGCTACGCTAGGAGCGAGCCCGAGGCGGGAGGACTAGGCCTTGACTGCTGCCTTGGCGCTGCGACGCTTGATCAGCTCGTAGGCGATCGGCGTAGCGACGAAGAGCGTGCAGTAGGTACCGAAGATGATCCCGAGGAGGATGGTGAAGGTGAAGCTACGCATCGAGGCACCACCGAAGCCGAAGACGATGATCATCACGAGGAAGGTCGTGAAGGAAGTATTCAGCGTACGGGAGAGCGTCGAGTTCAGTGCGCCGTTGATCACCTCGAAGCGCTCTGCCTGCGGACGCAGACCTAGCTCCTCACGGATACGGTCGAAGACGATCACCACGTCATTGATGGCATAGCCGATGACGGCCAGTAGGGCGGCGATGAAGTTCTGGTCTACCTCCATGGTGAAGGGCATGACCTTCCACAGCAGCGCGTACATGGCGATGATGAGCAGCGTCGTGACCGTGACCGAGGCGAAGGCCCCGATGGAGAAGGCTACGTTGCGGAAGCGGATGAGGATGTACACGGCCATGAAGAGCAGCGCGAGGCAGACGGCGATGACGGCGCCCTGCGTGATGTCGGAGGACATGCTAGCGCTGACCTTCTGCGAACTGACGATGTACTCGGTCGCGAAGTCTGCCTGGCTGGGCTTGACCTTATAGAAGCCATTGAGCCCTTCGTAGAGCTTGGACACGAGCTCCTGCTCTACCTGGTCGCCCGAGTTCTCGATGAGGTAGTTCGTCGAGACGCGTACCTCGTTGCCCTCGGTACCAATGGCAGTGAGGACGAGCTTGCCGTCGAGGACGGGAGCCAGACGTTCACGGACCTGCTGGTTGTCTACCTTCTGGTCGAACTTGATGATGTAGTTACGTCCGCCCGAGAACTCGATCCCCTGATTGAGCCCTACACTGATGTAGCTTACGAGCCCAGCGATGAGCAGCACTGCGGGCAGGATGTAGCCCTTGATGCGAGCGCCGAGGAAGTTGAACTTGGGGTCGACCAGCAGATTGCGCGTCATGGCTGTCGTGTAGGTCACCTTGTCCAGCTTGTGGTGCTTATCCAGCGCCTCGAAGGCCATACGGGTGAGGAAGACCGCCGTGATGAAGGAGGCTACCAGACCGATGATGAGCGTCGTGGCGAAGCCGCGGATGGGGCCCGAGCCGAAGTAGAAGAGGACTACGCCCGTGATGATGGACGTGAGGTTGGAGTCGAAGATAGCGCTGAAGGCATTGCCATAGCCGTCGGCGATGGCGCGCGTCATGCCCTTGCCCTTGCGCAGCTCCTCCTTGATGCGCTCGTTGATGAGCACGTTGGCGTCCACCGCCATACCGAGGGTCAGGACAAGCCCGGCGATCCCCGAGAGGGTGAGCACAGCGTTGAAGGAAGCCAGGATCCCGAGGGTGAAGAAGCTATTGACCACGAGGGCGAGGTTGGCGATCATCCCAGGGATGAAGCCATAGGCCAGGCACATGTAGATCATCAGCAGCACCAGAGCGATGGCGAAGGAGATGATCCCAGCCTCGATGGAGGCACGGCCGAGGGTAGGCCCTACGACGTTCTCCTGCTCGATGACGATGGTGGTCTCCATCTTACCCGAGTTCAGCACGTTCGCCAGGTCGGTCGCCTCCTCGATGGTGAAGTTCCCCGAGATGGAGGACTGCCCGCCCGTGATCTCGTCACGGATGCTGGGGGCGGAGTAGACGACCCCGTCGAGGACGATGGCGATGCAGCGGTACTTGTTCTCCTTCGTCAGGCGTGCCCAGATCTGAGCGCCCTCCTGGTTCATCGTCATGGAGACGTGGGGCTGAGCGCTACCGATCTGCTGGTGGTCTACGTCGCCCTTAGCACTGACGACGACATCCCCCGAGAGGTCGGGCTTGCCGCTGCGGTTGGTGCGGATGGCGTAGAGCTCGTAGAGGCTGGTAGCCTTACCCGTCTTGGGGTCTTCAATCGCCTTAGCACCCCACATGAGCTTGAGGTCCTCGGGTAGGAGCTTGTGCTCTGTCGCCAGGGCCAGCAGGGAGTCGATCTTGCTGCGGTCGCGGTCGTTGGCGATAGCGACAGTAGCGCCACCACGACCACCGATCTGCAGGTACTTGGCCAGCGTGTCGATGTGGGCAGGTACAGCAGCGGCGGGTGCCGTAGCTACATGCTGGTGCGTGGAGTCAGCGGCGAGGCTGTCGGCGGGGGCTGCAGCAGGTGCGGGAGCACCGAGTGCCAGCAGGCGATCGCTCAGACCCATTAGGTCGTTGCCCACCTCCTCGATGGTGTAGGTGCGCCAGAACTGAAGGTTGGCGCTACGCTGCAGGAGCTCGCGTACACGCTCGGGCTCCTTGACACCAGGGAGCTCGACGAGGATGCGGCCCTGGCCCTCGAGGCGCTGCAGGTTGGGCGCTACGACCCCGAAGCGGTCGATACGTACACGCAGGACGTTGAACGAGGCCTCGACAGCACTGTTGTACTTCTCCTTGAGCAGCTCGATGACCTTAGCCTCACTCGTGGAGGGGTTGATCTGGTCGCGCAGGTCGCCCGAGCCGAAGAGGACGGCTAGGTTAGCCCCAGGGCTGAGTCGCTTGTACTCGGTGACGAACTGGTCGATGTAGTTGCTCTGTGAGGGACTCTTGGAGGCAGCATCGAGTGCCTTCGCGAAGTTGGGGTCCTCTGGATTACCAGCGAGATTCTTCACTAGATCGGCAGCGTTGAGCTTGAGGATGACGTTCATCCCGCCCTTGAGGTCAAGCCCAAGACCGATCTGCTGCTGACGCACCTCCTTGAGGGTGTAGCCGAAGTAGACCTTCTCGTTGGCCATCGAGTCGAGGTAGGCCTTGCCCGCAGCCTCACCCATCTGCTCCGCCTTTTTATCGTAATGGTTCGTTACGAAGGAGAAGGATAGGTAGAAGGCACAGATCAAAGCCAAGCTCGCTGTGACGAAGGTCACAAATCCTTTGTTTTGCATCGTGTCTGTTTACTTATATAATTGTTATCTGATTCCTTGGGTCCTGTGTGGATATAGGGGTATAACGCCCACAAAAATAGCCGTTTTCTACGTAATATCCCACTGCCAGCCTCCTGTGCCTGCGCTGCCCCCGCTTGCGGAGCCTCCGCACCCCCTCGGGCGAGGGGCTATATAATAATGTATAGGGAGCAGCTCCGAGCGGCCTCCGAAGTGGCCTCCTCCAGCCGCTGCGCTTGCCCCGCGACTGCCGCTCCCGCACCTCGCTCGGAGCGCTGAGGGGTAGGGGAGCTGGGCCTCGCTGCCTGGGTGGAATGCCCTCGGGAAGGTGTGCATAAGCGCTCCACGAGCTTCGACCAAGGACTCCCCGCGCCCCAAGCAAGCCCTCAGCAAGGCGCGAGCTGTAGTTCAGCGTGGCGCGTCTATAGGGGCGCCGAGAATTCTTATATTACTTTTCGCCGTCCCCCTTATCCCTCAGCGCGCTGACTGATAGCCCTCAGTGCCAGTTCTTATATTACTTTTCCCGCTCCCCTTTGCCTCGCGGCGGCGTCCCCCTTAGGTCGCAGCTCGGTGCGAGGCCTGCCTGAGTGCGGCCCCGAGTGGCCAGAGCGTAGGCTGCCCGCAGGCCCTCGACAGGCTCGGGTGCGGAGCATGGCCTGGGATTAGAGATATATTCTTACATTTGCAGTAGGAACAGGCGGGGGAGCGTCCCCCGCACCAACATTATTCAAAGCATCACAGATAGCTTATGAACCTTACACACATCGAACACCTCGGTATTGCTGTCAAGAGCATCGAGGCCTCCCTGCCCTACTACGAAGGTCTCCTAGGGCTGAAGTGCTATAACATTGAGGAAGTTGCTGACCAGAAGGTCAAGACGGCTTTCTTCAAGGTCGGTCAGACGAAGATCGAGCTCCTCGAGGCTACCTCGCCTGAAAGCACGATCGCTAAGTTCATCGAGAAGCGCGGCGAGGGGATCCACCACATCGCCTTCGCAGTGCCCAATACCGACGAGGCGCTCCAGGAGCTGGGCGACAAGGGGGTACAGCTCATCGACAAGCAGTCGCGCAAGGGTGCTGAGGGGCTCAATATCGGCTTCCTTCACCCCAAGAGCACGCTGGGCGTCCTCACCGAGCTATGCGATAGCCGCGACGTCAAGTAAGCATCTGATGAGGATGGGATGATAGTAGTACTATATCAGGCTACTGTCATCCCATCCTCGCTTGTGTCCCTCTCGCTGTCGGGAGCCTAGGCTGAGCGCCTAGAGGATCCGCGGCGGGACTTCCCATCAAACTACCTAGACAAGCAATAGTCTAAAAGCTAATCAATATGAGTGTTCAGTTAGAGAAAATCAAGGAGCTGATCCAGCTCCGTGCCCAGGCGCACCTCGGTGGCGGCCAGAAGCGAATCGACAGCCAGCATCAGAAGGGCAAGTTCACCGCACGTGAGCGTATCGCCATGCTCCTCGACGAAGGCAGCTTCGACGAGATCGATACCTTCGTCCTGCACCGCTCTACCAACTTCGGTATCGACAAGACGAAGTTCCTCGGTGACGGCGTCGTCACGGGCTCGGGTACGATCGATGGTCGTCTGGTCTACGTCTTCGCTCAGGACTTCACGGTCTTCGGCGGTGCCCTCTCTGAGATGCTCGCTTCCAAGATCTGTAAGGTCATGGAGCTGGCTATGCTCATGGGTGCCCCTGTCATCGGTCTGAATGACTCGGGCGGTGCTCGTATCCAGGAGGGGATCAACGCCCTGAGCGGCTACGGGGACATCTTCCAGAACAATATCCTGGCCTCGGGTGTCGTCCCTCAGATCTCCGCGATCTTCGGTCCCTGCGCTGGGGGTGCTGTCTACTCGCCCGCACTGACGGACTTCAACATCATGAGCAAGGGCACGAGCTACATGTTCCTCACCGGGCCTAAGGTCGTCAAGACCGTCACGGGCGAGGATGTGACGCAGGAGCAGCTCGGTGGTGCTAGCGTACACGCCTCCAAGAGTGGTGTCGCTCACTTCGCCGTCGACAACGAAGAGGAGGGTATCCGCCTCATCCGTCACCTGCTCTCCTTCATCCCTCAGAACAACATGGAGGAGGCTCCCTGCGTAGAGCCCACGGACGCTGTAGACCGCGTCGATGATGTCCTCAATACCATCATCCCCGACCAGCCCAACCGCGGCTACAACATGTATGACGTCATCGGCACGATCGTCGATAACGGTGAGTTCCTCGAGATCCACAAGGACTACGCCAAGAACATCATCATCGGCTTCGCTCGCTTCAACGGTCAGAGCGTCGGTATCGTAGCGAACCAGCCCATGGTTATGGCCGGTGCGCTCGACAGCAACGCTTCGCGTAAGGCTGCCCGCTTCGTCCGCTTCTGTGACGCCTTCAACATCCCTCTGGTTACGCTCGTCGACGTCCCAGGCTTCCTCCCCGGTACGGGCCAGGAGTACAATGGGGTCATCGTCCACGGTGCTAAGCTGCTCTACGCCTACGGGGAGGCTACGGTGCCCAAGATCACCGTCACGCTGCGTAAGGCCTATGGTGGTGCCTACATCGTCATGAGCTCCAAGCACCTCCGCTCGGATGTCAACCTCGCTTGGCCCTCGGCTGAGATCGCTGTGATGGGCCCTGCAGGTGCCGTAGAGGTCATCTTCGCCAAGGAAGTAGCCGCCTCTGAGAACCCCGCCGAGGCTGCTGCACAGAAGGAAGAGGAATACCGCAAGGCCTTCGCCAACCCCTACAACGCTGCCTCCTATGGCTTCATGGATGATGTCATCGAGCCACGCAACACGCGCTTCCGCATCATCCGCGCCCTCGAGCAGCTGCGTACCAAGAAGCAGATCAATCCTGCCAAGAAGCACGACAACCTGCCTCTCTAGTCTAGCGCTGGAGACGCAGCCGTGTCCTCATTCAAGCTCTACCGCAGCATGAATACCCTACGCAGATACACACTATCCGCTGGCCTGCTCCTCGGAGCAGCCGCCGCGGATAGCCTGTGGGCGGCCGAGACCGCCCCGCTCTCCGCGAAGGTGCAGACCCTGCAAGCGCAGGATCCTGCAGGGCTCATCATGACCCTCACGGCCGTCCTCGTCGTCTTCCTCGCCCTCACGATGCTCGTGCTGGTCTTCAAGTACCTAGGCTGCCTCTTCACCAGAGGTAAGGGTACAGCTCCCGTAGCGCAGGCTACCGCTGGTAGCCCCGCTGCCTCTGGAGCAGCGAAGCCCAGTCCAGAGGCTCTAGTGGCCATCTCGCTGGCCCTCCGCGCCGCGAGCACTGCGCCCTCGGGTGAGCTAGCTGCCGCCATAGCTATGGCACTGGCTAGCGAGCGCGAGGCCCAGCACGACCACGAGAGCTACGTCCTGACCATTCGCCGCCGACCTACGCAGTGGAATGCGCGCATCCAGGGGCTACAACGCTATAATCACTAATCGAAACCCCGCATTATGCAGCAGGAAAAGAATCTCTCCGAGGTCTTCGCCGCTATCTCCTATGCCCTGCATGAGGAGCTGGGTAAGCACAATCACGACCAAGAGTCCTACGTGCTGACCTACAAGCGTAGCAGCGTCCCCTCGGCCTGGAGCTCCAAGGCGCACACCATGCGTGTGCTGCCTACTCGATAGTACAGATATACCACACCAACAAATAACGCATCCTCATGAAAGAGTACAAGTATAAGATCAACGGCAACGACTACAGCGTAGCCATCATCGATATCGACGGTACGACCGCTGCTGTCGAAGTGAACGGGGTCTCCTACAAGGTAGACATCCTCGACGAGGGCTTCAGCGCCCCAGTGGCTCGCCCCGCAGCTAAGCCTGCCGCAGCACCCGCAGCCGCTGCAGCTCCTGCCCCTGCTCCAGCTGCAGCCCCAGCACCCCAGCCCATCGCTCCTGCCGCTGCTCCAGCCCCCGCTGCTGAGCCTGCTGCTCCTGCTGGCAAGGGTACGCCCGTACAGTCGCCCCTGCCTGGTGTCATCCTCGACATCAAGGTAGCTGTAGGTGACAGCGTCAAGGCAGGCCAGACCGTCGCTATCCTCGAAGCAATGAAGATGGAGAACAACATCAACGCTGAGTGCGATGGCGTCATCACGGCGATCAAGGTAGCCAAGGGGGACAACATCCTCGAAGGCTCGGACATCGTCATCATAGGCTAGTACTATGTCCTTCTGGGGCTTCTTAGTCGAGAATATGCAGACGTTCTATTCCTTCACGGGAATGGCGAATGCAACGATGGGCCACCTCATCATGATCTTGGTGGGGCTGCTCTTCATCTTCTTGGCGATCAAATACGAGTTCGAGCCCCTCCTGCTCATCCCCATTGGCTTCGGCATGCTCATCGGTAATATCCCGATGCAGCAGGGGATGCAGGTAGGTATCTACGAGGAAGGTTCGGTGCTGAATATCCTCTATCAGGGAGTACGACAGGGCTGGTATCCGCCCTTGATCTTTCTGGGGATCGGCGCCATGACCGACTTCACCGCGCTCATCTCGAACCCGAAGCTCATGCTCGTCGGGGCTGCTGCGCAGGCTGGTATCTTCGCCGCCTACATGACAGCTCTGGGGCTGGGCTTTACTCCCCCAGAGGCTGGTGCTATAGGCATCATCGGCGGGGCTGATGGCCCTACGGCTATCTTCCTCTCCAACCGCCTAGCGCCCCACCTACTCGGCGCGATTGCTGTCTCGGCCTACTCCTACATGGCCCTCGTACCGGTGATCCAGCCCCCCTTCATGCGTCTACTGACGACCTCCAAGGAGCGCGTCATGCGTATGAAGCGCCCCCGCCAGGTCTCGCAGACGGAGAAGATCATCTTCCCCATCGCAGGACTGCTGCTCACCACGATGCTCGTCCCACCGGCGCTCCCTCTTCTGGGTATGCTCTTCTTCGGGAACCTGCTACGTGAGAGCGGCGTCACCAAGCGCCTGGCAGATACGGCTAAGGGGCCACTCATCGACACCGTGACCATCCTCCTAGGGGTGACGGTCGGGGCCTCGACGCAGGCCACAGAGTTCCTCACGGGGAACTCGGTGCTGATCTTCGGACTCGGAGCCTTCTCCTTCATCGTGGCCACCTGCTGCGGAGTCCTCTTTGTGAAGCTCTTCAACCTCTTCCTCAAGCCAGAGAATAGGATCAACCCGCTTATCGGGAATGCCGGGGTATCGGCTGTGCCCGACTCGGCGCGCATCTCGCAGACGCTGGGCCTCGAGTATGACCCGACCAACTACCTCCTCATGCACGCCATGGGGCCCAACGTAGCTGGGGTCATCGGTTCAGCCGTCGCCGCGGGTATCCTCTTGAGCTTCCTCAGCTAGATCTCAGAGATAGCATATCCTCGCCACCCCATAGGTGCACAGAGTGTCCGCCTCTCCCTTAGCCTCGGCTAGGGAGGGGCGGACACTGTATTTTAGGCCCTCTTGTCGCCCTCATCGGTGTTGTTCCCAAGCTAGCTCGCGTCTATAGCTCGGTTTGCTTAGGGGCAAGCGCTCCGAGGCTGCGCTCCTTGGGAGGGGAATCTTAGAGTAGATGCATTGCCTAGTACGCTTGTAGGAGCATTCGTTCGTTTCCATTGCCCAAAGGTGCTCGCAGTTCAGCTGGTGAGGCCTCGCCTAAGCTGCCTCAGCGGGAGCGAGCAAGGGGGGCGAAGCAAACTGCGTGCCTTGTGCGGGCGTCTTGAGGGATATCCCTCAGCTGCCTGACTGATATCCCTTAGCTTCCTGAAGGACGTCCCTCAGCGTCCTGACTGATATCCCTCAGGGAGCCTCGGACTATGCTTGCGCTTCGCTGGGGAGCGATGTGGTTGTAGGCCGTGAGGCTCCTTCGAGACTAGGCGAGCGGACGACAGCGAGGCGGAGGTGGGCAATCAAGGTAAGGAGCGCAAGCACTGAGCTGAGCGCCGCGAAGGCTTAGGCAAAACAAAAGGTAAGGAACAAGCGTTACTTACCCATAGCCCCAAGAAAGGGGCGTATAAGAATTGGTATCGGTGCGGGCACTGCCTGCGCCACGACATCACAAGGATATAAGGAATATGAAGTATCAGACGATTGCCCTGGCCGGGATCTTTGCGCTAGGGCTTAGCCTTGCCTCCTGCTCTGGTAGCAGCAAGGGCGAGGGCAGTGTAGCAGCTAGCGAAGCAGCTGCAGTCAGCGATGTAGCAGCTGAAGCTCTGTCCGTAGACGCTACGGCCTCGGCCCTCTCCTGGAAGGGCTTCAAGCCCGGCGGAGAGCACTACGGCAAGCTCCCCATCAGCGCGGGCCAGCTGGATATCAAGGATGATGTGCTGCACGGCGGCTACGTCACCATCAAGATGGACGGCATCATCGTCGAGGACCTCAAGGCCGAGGACGGTGGGGACAAGCTGAAGGCACACCTCGAAGGTGAGGATTTCTTCGACGCTGCGAAGTACCCCGAGGCTAAGTTCGAGCTGACGGACGTCCCCGCCGAAGGGCTCAAGATCGCCGACATCAAGGAGCTCAAGGGCAACCTGACGCTCAAGGATGTGACGAAGAACATCACCATCCCCGTGGCCTCCATACAGCGCGACGCCGCTACGGGCAAGTACAGCTTCACCAGCCAGACCTTCCGCATCAACCGTGCGGACTGGAACGTGAAGTACGGCTCCAAGAGCTTCTTCACCGGCCTCGGCGATAAGTTCATCAACGACGAGATTGAGCTGAGCTTCGTCCTTCAGACGCTCTAGCCCCTCCCTGCGGCCGAGGCCGCACACTAAGGCAAATAGCCCCAGTACCGAGTCTCGGTGCTGGGGCTATTTGCTTGGGCTAGATCGTGAGCCCTTGGAGCTAGCGCAGTACTCCCTGGAGGTGCTTCGCTTGGGGTACGGGGGAGGGAGCTCCCTAGCCGCTGGAGCGCTGGAGTGGATGCTTGAGGGCTAGGCGAGGGAGAGCTGTGGTGGCTGTCTTTCGCTAGTCTCAAGGGAAGCGATACGACTGTTGCCGAGAAGTAAGGTCAGGCTTCGAGGAGTCCTAGGCTTACTTGTCGGTAAAAGGGAGAGGCGCGCCGTGCAAGTGATGCACGGCGCGCCTCCTTAGAGGGAAGCGTAGTGGAGGAGGGCTAGCGCTGGTGCTTCGTCCCCTTGCGGATCCAGTCGAGGGAGACGCGGGTGAAGTAGATGTCGAAGCCGGGGCGATCGTTCTCCTCGCTGATGATGCCGAGGGTGCCGTCCTCGAGGATGACGACCTCGCTGTAGACGGCCTCACCGCGGCAGAGCTCGCGCGAGTAGCCCCAGGTCTTGCCTTCGTCCTCGCTGAGGAAGATGCGCAGGTGGTCACGCGTGGGGCTGGTGGGTAGGGTGTGCAGCAGCAGATGGCTGTCCTTGCTGGTGCCTACGGGGGCGTAGCGCGTGAGGGCGGCGTTGCAGGAATTGCCCTTCAGCTCGGGCCAGGTGGCAGGTGCCGTCCAGGTGAGGCCGCCGTCGCGAGAGCGGACGAAGGTGCGTTCGTTGGCTCCGCCTGCGCGGTTGCGGCTCGAGACGAGGAGCGATCCGTCGGAGAGCTCGATAACCTTAGCCTCGTCACCGTTGCTACGTACGATGGGTGAGCTATGCCAGCTCTTGCCCTGGTCGTCGGAGTAGACGAGCACGTTGTCCATCTGCCCGCCCCAGTTGGCGCCCATGCGCATAGCGGCGACGAACATGATGCGGCCCTTGCTGGTGATGATCCCATTGCCCGAGCCGAAGAAGCCGCCATAGGGGAAGCGGTCGGTGTAGACCTCGCTGGAGATCTCACGCACGGGCTCCCAGCTGCGGCCGCCGTCCGTGCTCTTGGTGGCGTACATCTGTAGGGGCTTGGAGGCCTGGCTAGGGTAGTTCCACAGTCCCGAGCCGCTGACCATGACCATGTAGATATTCTTGCCATCGGTAGCCATAGCGGCGTCGCCGAAGCCCTGCTCGGGGCGCCCCTTAGCTACCGTCGTGGGGGCACTCCAGGTCTTGCCACCGTCGTGGCTGTGCTTGACCTCGATGTCGATATCCTCGGGCAGGTCGTACTCGCTGTTCTTACGCTTGTCGATGCTCGCCACGAGGGTGCCATCGTTGAGGCGGATGATGCCTGGGATGCGGTAGTGAGCGGAGTGGTTCTCCCCTGGCGCCCAGATGAGGCTGCGCTGCAGGACGATGCCGTAGCTGTGCACTGCGGCCAGTGCCTCGGGGGCGAAGGGCTGCCGACCCGCGCCGAGGCTGATGGCGTGGAGCTTGACCTGCAGCTCGTGGCCCTCCCCGGCCTCGTCTGAGATGTCGGCTACGACCCAGAGCTTGGTGCCGCTGGTGAGCTGTGCGCCGCGGCCTACGGGTGTGAGGGAGACGAACGGATTGCCCTTGACCGTCCCTACAGCAAGGAGCTGCCCCGGGCTTCGTGGGTCGAAGCGGTCGAGGTTATCCGTGGCGTAGAGCTTCAGCTGCTTAATGTCGCTGAGCGCCGTCGTCCCCGTGAGGTCGAGCTGCAGCTGGTGGAGCGGCAGGGGCTTCCTTAGGCCGAGGTTGAAGCTGAAAATCGGCTGATCCTTGCCACGGCCTACGAGGGAGGCGTTATTCATGTACTCGCGGTAGCTGGCCACCTCGGGGTGCTGGACCTTCGTGCCGAAGCCGATGAGCTCGGCCGTATGGCGTCCCGTCGCGTCGGTGATTTGACTGGCCCCTGCCTGATAGCCGTCGAAGTCGAAGGCCGCCACGAGCCCTGGGGTGCGTGCGGCGATACGCTCGGTGCGTCCATCGCGCTTGATCTCCTCGGCGCTAAGGGCGCGCTTGTAGAAGCGGATGTTGTCGAGCTTGCCGCCGAAGAAGGCCGTCGCCTTGCCCGCAGCACGTCCCGCACCTAGGAGCACGGGGAGGCTGTTGGCGCTCGACCACCCCTCTATGTCCTTGTCCCTACCGACCTGCTGCAGCTGCCCGTCTATGTAGAGCTGCATGCGCCTCTGGCTGCGGTCGACGACCCAGGCCACGTGGTGCCAGCTGCGGAGCTCGCGCCGCAGGAGCGCATCGCCTGCCCAGGCATTCAGCGAGTGGGCGTAGCCGCCCGTCTGGTCGGGGGTGGAGACGCCGAAGAAGTCCTTGGCGACGTTCTTCAGCCCGAGCAGTTCGTAGCCGCTCTTGTCTCCCTCCTTGAGCTGCGTGTCCCGTCGGGAGACGAGTCGCTGGCCTGAGGCGTAGGTGATCGTGCGGTCGCCCGAGAGGTAGAGACAGATCGTATAGCTGTCCGTAGGGCTGATGTCGAAGTCGGCATGCGCGGGCACCGAGAGGTGGTCGCCGAAGCCATCGAGCTCGATATAGCTACGGTGCGGGATCTGTGCGGCCACAGGGAGGGTGAGGGCGCTCCCTAGGGCCAGGCTGATAAGCTGCTTGGTGTACTTCATCTGTCTATGGGTATAGTGGTGTTAGCATTCTGTTCTCAGGAGAAGGACTCGAGCTCGAAGCGTAGGTCGTCGGCGAACTCGCGCTGCACGGCCGAGCTGCTCTCAGCCCATCGGGCGAGGGCCTCCGAAGCAAGGAGCTGCGTGCGGAGCGCCTCGTCGCTGCGTCCCCAGCGCTTGAGCATCAGTAGGGCGGCACGCTGTAGTGGCGTGGGGTAGGGGAGCTCTTCGTCGGAGAGTAGCTCCAGCGTCTCCCGCAGCAGGAGGCGGCGCTGCGCCTCGGAGCTGATCGTGAAGCCGCGGCTGAACTGCCGCGCTAGGATCGTGAAGCCCAGTGGCAGCAGATCCTCCCAGCGCTGGGCGCGTGGGGTGAGGATCCAGTCCAGCGCCCAGTAGGGTGCCTCGGGATGGCGGTCGAAGAGGTGCTTGGCGAGGTAGTCGCGTAGCTCGGGATTGGCGAAGGTCGTCCGTCCCAGTGTGGAGGCTTCCTCGTAGCTGAGGGCCTCGACGGGGTAGATGAGCTGGCCGATGATCTTCAGCTCGCGTACGTCGCGGCTGAGGATGTAGCGTGCTAGAGCGGCGTCCTGAGGTAGGCGGGCACTGAGGCGCAGGATATGATCGAGCGTGATGCCGAAGTTGATCCCGTAGTAGAGCCCCTTGCTGCGCATCGAGCTGGCCACCTGCCCGTCCATGGCGTGGCGCAGCTGCCCGCGCAGCTCCTTGGCTAGGGCGAGCGTGGCGTCAGAGGGCTCGGGCTGCTGCAGCTCGTAGGCGCCGACGGGGTCCTCGGTGAGGGTGCTGTACTCCTCCGAGTAGCGGAGCATCTGCTCAGCATAGCCCTCGTCGTAGTGCGCCAGGACGTCGCTGATACCGCCCTCGGCATCGTAGACGAGCTCGAGGCGGGGATTGACGAAGCCCTTATAGGGGGCGATGTTGAGCTGGGCGTAGCGCTCGAGGATCTCGGCATGCATCTCTGGATCGACCTCTACGGCATAGCGCTCTACAAGGGCACGGCCTGCGGGCTGGTCGCCCTCGCTCTTGATGCGCTGCACCTCAGCCAGCAGCTCGGCGATGATGGGGCGCAGGGCGGCATAGTCGTGTATGCGGAGCTCGAGCCCCTCGAGGCTCAGGGCGCCGAGGGCCTCCCCGCGCTCTAGGACGTAGCGGGCGATAAGGGCGCGATTGCGCATGTGGGCCTCCTCGAGCTGATGTCCTGGGCGGATGCGCACCAGCTGGGTGATGAGTCCATTGAGCAGGTAGCGGTAGTAGCAAGCCTTGTAGGCCTCCCCGTCGGGCAGCAGGCCGAGCTCTATGAGGTGCTCGTCCGCCATGTAGTAGAGGGCGAAGAGATCCGCGCGTGCCTCCTCCAGCGTCGAGTGGTAGGCGCCGAGTGCCTCGGGGCTGACGCCCTCCAGCAGACGCCCCGAGCCGTGGCCGAGGCATTCGTGTAGGTCGGTGTGCAGCTGCTCGGTCGTGCCCTCGTAGCGCTTCAGCAGCGTCAGCGTCTCAGCGTCGTGGACGAAGGCCTCCGTCAGTCCGCTGTGCTCCGAGGCGATCTCGTAGGCGCTGTGGATGTTCTCTATGGTCACGGACTTGGAGCCGTATTCGGCACGTATCCAGTCTGCATTGGGCAGATTGATCCCTATGGGTGTGGCGGGGTAGGAGTCCCCTGCGAGCATGGCCACAGAGACGACGGTGGCGGAGACGCCGCGGGGGGACTCCTTGCGGAAGCGCGGGTCGATGGGCGCATGCGCCTCGAACCATCCCGCCTCCTGGCAGATCTTCGCCGTGCGCTTGCTCGCCTCCTCGTGGCGTATGTGCACGAGGCTCTCCCACATTCCCTTCATGCCGAGCGGATCGGTATAGACCTCGGTGAAGCCGTTGATGAAGTCCACCTGGGGCGCTGTGTCAGCGACCCACGTGATGCAGTAGTCATTGTAGGCGGAGAGCTCGCCCGTCTTGTAGTACTGCAGTAGATGCAGGATGCTCTGTCGCTGCTCCTCGCTCTCGCAGTAGGCCAGCGCACTCTTCAGATGCCCCGAGATGCACTCTAGGGCACTGCCGTAGAGCCCGCCGACGCGGTAGACCTCCTCGTAGAGGCGGCCGTCCTCGGTGCTAGAGAGGCGGCTATTGAGCCCGAGCGAAGGTGGTGCAGCGGCCTCGCGTTCGCTGAGCTCAGCGTAGGCCTCCCGATAGAAGTGCTCGGCCTCGGCCTGCTTGATGCCCGGGGCGTAGAAGTTCGCCGATGAGGCCGCCAGCAGATCCTCGGCGCCCGTCTGCACGGTACGCTTGGGGGCGATCGTGGGGTCGAAGATCAGGTCCAGCAGCTCCGTGAGCTCCTTGCCGCGGAAGCGCAGCAGCTGTCCCGTCTCCTCCTGCACCTCGTCCAGTGCCTCTGTGAGGAAGCTGCGGCTGAAGTGCGGCTCGAACTTCTCCGAGCCGTAGTGATGATGTATGCCCGAGGAGAACCACAGGCGGAAGAGGTATTCCTCTAGGGCGCGGAAGTCGGCCGTCGTGCGCTCGCCGCTGTAGTGGCGGTAGATGCCCTCCAGGAGGGCACGTAGGCGGAGGCCGTGACGTCCATTCTGATCGAAGGCGATGTCCCGCCCCGCCAGAGCTGCCTGGCTAAGGTGATAGACGAAGAGCTTACGCTCCAGAGGCAGCGCCTCGAAGCCTGGGATCGTGTAGCGTAGGATCTCTATATCGGCGAAGCGTGTGACGCTCGCCCCATGTGCTGGATGATGCATTGTCTGTGCTGATGTTTGTAGTCTCCCAGCGCACTCGTCTGCGCAGGGATAAGGCCCGTCTGAGGGCCGCGTTACGCAAAGATAAGCCAATATGCCGAGCCGCGCCGTACGGCCTTGGCCAGCTACTCCCCCCGCCCCGACAGCTCCCTCGCGCGCGCCTTATATATAAGGTAGAGCAGCCCTATATATAAGGTAGGCCGAGCTTAGCTATCGGGGCGGGCAAGGCTATATATAAGGTAGGGCGAGCTTTTCTCCTAAGCTGAGCGAGCGAAGTAATAATACTTCTTGCGCTTTCTTATATTACTTCTCCAGCATTCTTATATAAGTTCTCGGGAAAAGTAATATAATAATTCGGGAAAAGTTATATAATATTTGGAGAAAAGTTATATAATATTTCGCAGAAAGTAATATAATATTTCCCGAGAAGTTATATAATAAATCCCAAGCAATACTATTACTTTGCTCGGGAAGTCTATGATCTTCGCTCGCCAAGCCTATGATGTAGGCTCGCTGACTGCCTTATAAGGCTTCGTCACGAGCCTCTGTGCGGCGGGCTAAGAGGCTGAGGGGGACGAGCTAAGTCCCCCAGCGTAAGGCCTTCGGTCGAGGTGGATGGCGCGCTTCGCTTCGCTTAGCGATGGCCGCAGCTGCGGGCGAGGAGTAGACGAGGGCAAAGGGTCGGTAGACGCCGTCTATTGGATTGACGGAGGTCTTTTCGTACCTTTATTGCAGCTACTAGTCACCCTTAGACCACTACTTGTCCGATGTTTAGACCCCACGAAGTGCAAGCACTCTGGCGCTGTAGCCGCCAGCTCCTCGGGCAGCTGCATGCTCAGCTGAGCCCCGAGCAAATACGTCGTGTCTATCTCTGGCTGCGCGCGGCGCAGGAGGCGGGCTGCTTCGAGTCCAGTCAAGAGGGGACGCACAGCATCCCTGGCTTGGTCCAGCATCTGGAGGTGGCACTGCTCGTCCTCGGCGAGCTGGGACTGGATCATCACTGCGCTCTGGCGGTGCTGCTCTATCGCCCCGTGCAGGGCGGTACCCTGAGCCTCGAGGAGCTGGGGCGCGAGCTGGGAGCCGAGGAGGTACGCCTCCTGCAGCTGCTGGCGCGCACGGCCGAGCTCTACACGCGGCGTGAGTCCATCAGCTCGGAGAACTTCCATCGCCTCTTGATCTCCATGGCCGAGGACATACGCGTCGTGCTGCTGATCATAGCCGATCGGCTGTATCTGCTGAGGCATGCCCGCTCGATGTTCCGCGAGGCCGACCAGCAGGAGCTGGCGCGTGAGACCTCCTTCCTCTACGCCCCGATCGCCCACCGCCTAGGACTCTACACCATCAAGGGCGAGATGGAGGACCTTTGCCTCAAGTACCTCCAGCCCAAGACCTACGGCTTCATCACCCGCAAGCTCGGCGAGACCAAGCACGCCCGCGACGCCTATATCGCCTCCTTCATCGCCCCCGTGCGGGCGCAGCTGGAGCGTGAGCTCAGCGTGCCCTTCGAGATGAAGGGACGCGTCAAGAGCGTCAGCTCCATCAGCAACAAGCTACGCAAGCAGAACTTCGAGGACATCTATGACCTCTTCGCCATACGCGTCATCCTCGACGTGCCGGCCGAGCGCGAGCGCAGTGCCTGCTGGCAGGTCTACTCCATCATCACCGACATGTACCGCCCCAATCCCGAGCGTCTCAAGGACTGGATCTCCATCCCCAAGAGCAACGGCTACGAGAGCCTGCACACCACGGTCATGGGCCCTGAGAACAAGTGGGTAGAGGTGCAGATACGTACGCGCCGCATGGATGCCATCGCCGAGCAGGGCGTGGCGGCACACTGGCGCTACAAGGGGATCAAGAGTGAGAACGGGCTGGACGAATTCCTCGCCTCCGTCCGTGAGGCCCTCGAGGCGGTCAAGACCTCCGAGCACGAGGAGGAGAAGCGCCAGACGCTGGAGGCCTCGCTGCTGACGCTCAAGGCGCAGGAGATCTATGTCTTCACCCCCATGGGCGAGATCCTCAAGCTCCCGCTAGGGGCGACCCTTCTGGACTTTGCCTTTGCCATCCACAGCCGTGTGGGCGCTAAGGCCATCTCGGGTAAGGTCAACGGTAAGAACGCCTCGCTGCGCCACGTGCTGAACAATGGCGACAGCGTCGAGGTGCTCACCGCCCCGCAGCAGAGTCCCAAGCCAGGCTGGCTGTCCATCGTCGTCAGCCCCAAGGCCAAGGCCAAGATCCGCCAGCTGCTGCGCGCCGAGGAGGAGTCGGGCATCGCGCTGGCGAAGGAGATGATACGCCGCAGGATCAAGAACCGCAAGCTACCCTTCGACGAAGCGGCCTTCATCCGCATCACGCAGCGCAAGGGCTACAAGACGCTCTCCGACTTCTACCGTGACCTGACGCACGAGCGGATCGACACGGCGGAGATCCTTGGCCTCTACGAGCAGGAGCTGACGCAGGTCGCCCAGTTCGAGGCTAGCCCCACGATCGGCGCTGCGCGCTCAGCTGAGGCCTTCGTCTACACGGAGCCACAGGAGGCTGACCAGCCTCTCTCGAGCAAGGAGATGCTGATCCTCGACCGCGGCCTCTCGGGGGTGGCCTACAGCCTGGCGCAGTGCTGCCACCCGCTCTTCGGGGACGAGGTCTTCGGCCTGGTGACGAGTCGCGGCATCAAGGTGCACCGCACCAGCTGCCCCAACGCACCCGATATGTTCGCCCACTCGCCGCACAAGATCATCGCCGCGCGCTGGAATGGCGACGAGGGGTACAGCCAGCTGGCGAGCCTCGAGGTCATCGGGCGCGACGAGCTGGCCATAGCGACCAACATCACCTCGCTCATCCGCAAGGAGGCAGGGATCAAGCTCCGCAGCTACTCCATCCACTCAGAGGACGGCCTCTTCCACGGCACCTTCGTCCTCTACTACGAGCGTCGCGAGGCGCTCACTATCCTCATCAAGAAGATACGATCGGCCTCGGGCGTCAAGCAGGTGCGCGAGGTCGGCCAGCAATAGGTAATAGGAATACATCCCCAAACGATACGACCCTACAACTATGGACATCACAGAACGCGAACTCAAGTACCTCGGCCTGCTCTCCAAGCAGTTCCCCAATGCCGCGGCGGCAGCCTCGGAGATCATGAACCTCCAGGCCATCCTCAACCTCCCTAAGGGGACGGAGCACTTCCTGGCCGACATCCACGGCGAGTACGAGGCCTTCATCCACGTGCTGAAGAATGCCTCGGGGACCATCCGTACCAAGGTAGAGAGCCTCTTCTCAGGCCAGATCCGCGAGCAGGAGCTTCGCCAGCTCTGCACCCTCATCTACTACCCCAAGGAGAGCCTCGAGCGCCTAGCGCAGACGGACCAGATCTCCAATGACTGGTACAAGGTCACGCTCAATCAGCTCATCAAGGTGCTGCAGCGCGTCAGCGAGAAGTACACCCGCAGTAAGGTGCGCAAGGCGCTGCCCCCGCAGTACAGCTACATCACGCAGGAGCTGACGCACGAGGACAGCATGAACCCCAAGAAGTCTGCCTACGTCGGTGCTATCCTCGACTCCATCATCGAGACGGGGCAGGCCGATGACTTCATCACGGCCCTGTGCGAGACCATCCAGCGCCTGGCGATCGACCGGCTGCATATCGTGGGCGACGTCTTCGACCGCGGCCCAGGGGCTGATGTCATCATGGAGCGCCTCTTAACCTACCACAACCTCGACTTCCAGTGGGGCAATCACGATATGCTCTGGATGGGGGCTGCGGTGGGCAATGCCGCCAGCATGGCCAACGCCATACGTATCGCCCTGCGCTATGCCAACTCCGCTACGCTCGAGGGTGGCTATGGGATCAATATGCTCCCACTGGCGCGTCTAGCGATGGAGGTCTACGGCAGCGATCCCTGCGAGGCCTTCAAGCCCAAGCTCGGCGATACGGATGAGAAGTACGACGACAAGAGCCTCGTGCTGATGGGGCAGATGCACAAGGCCATCGCCATCATCCAGTTCAAGCTCGAGCACCAGATCATCGCCCGCCGTCCCGAGTACCACATGGAGGATCGCGACCTACTGCATCGCATCAACTTCGGTGAGGGGACGATCACCCTGCCCGACGGACAGACACACCCGCTGAAGGATACCCACTTCCCGACCGTGGACCCCAGCGACCCCTACCGCCTGACTGAGCAGGAGGCCGAGGTCGTAGAGCGTCTGCTGCACTCCTTCCGCCACAGTGACAAGCTGCGTGCGCACATCAACTTCCTCTACAAGAAGGGCAGCATGTACCTGACCTACAACCATAACCTCCTCTTCCACGCCTCCGTGCCCCTCAACAAGGACAAGAGCTTCCGCAAGGTACGCATCGGTAAGAAGCTCTACGCAGGGCGTGCGCTGATGGACCGCGTGGACGAGTTCGTCCGCCTGGCGCACTGGACCGCGCGCGACCAGGAGGAGCACGAGGAGGCTGTGGACTTCATGTGGTACCTGTGGTGCGGCCCCGACTCGCCGCTCTTCGATAAGAGCGCGATGACGACCTTCGAGCGCTACTTCATCGCCGACAAGGCTACGCACCACGAGGAGAAGGGCTACTACTATGTCTACCGTACGGAGCAGGAGGTGTGCGAGCGCATCCTTGAGGAGTTCGGTCTGACGGGCCCCGACACGCACATCATCAATGGGCACGTGCCCGTCAAGGCCGTCAAGGGCGAGCACCCGCTACAGGCTGGGGGCAAGCTGATGCTCATCGACGGAGGCTTCAGCCGTGCCTATCAGTCGAGCACGGGGATCGCGGGCTACACGCTGATCTTCAACTCGCAGGGGCTGCACCTAGTGAAGCACGAGCCCTTCAGCTCGACCAAGGAGGCCATCGAGCATATGGCCGATATCAGCAGTACCTCTGTAGTCAGAGAGTACGCCACCGACCGTGTGCTGGTGCAGGCTACGGACCAGGGCGGCGTGCTCAAGGATCAGGTATCCGAGCTCAAGAAGCTGCTCTACGCCTACCGCCACGGGCTCATCAAGGAGGTCGAGTAGGCCTCTGAGGTGTGCAGTGCTGAGATAGTTTACTATCTTTGCTGAAGCAAATCACATTACTAACATATCATCGCTAGAATAATATGAGCAAGATTGGTATTTTCTACGGCTCTTCTACGGGCTCGACGAGTGAGGTAGCACAGCGCCTCGGTAAGGCACTCGGTGCTGAAGCAAACATCTTTGACGTAGCGAGCGCAAGCGCTGCAGAGGCAGCAGCCTTCGACGTGCTCCTCCTCGGCTCCTCGACCTGGGGGATCGGTGACCTGCAGGACGACTGGGAGGACTTCCTCCCCAAGCTCGCTGAGCAGCCCCTCTCTGGGAAGAAGGTAGCCCTCTTCGGCTGTGGAGATGCCGACAGCTATCCCGACAGCTTCTGTGAGGCTCTGGCTAAGATCAAGGAAGGCCTGGCGGGTGCTGGCGTGACCTTCATCGGCGCGATCGCTCCCGAAGGCTACAGCTACGACGCTACGGCCTCCGAAGAGGATGGCAAGCTCATCGGGCTCTGCATCGACGAGGCCAATCAGTCCGACCTCACCGATGAGCGCATCGAGAAGTGGGTAGCTCTGATCCAGCCCGAGCTCTAGTAGCTAGAGATCCCAAGCACGACGAGCCCCAGCGCCCCCTCGATCGAGGAGCCGCTGGGGCTCGTTCTTTATTGTCCTTTGCCCTTGACCCTAGCTAGCCACTACTATGAGCTCCGTACGCCTCCGTCCCCTCGTGCCCGAGGATGCTCCTACCCTCGCGGCGCTGTGCAATAATCGCCGCATCTGGGATAACCTTCGCGACTTCATCCCCTCTCCCTATAGCCTCGAGGATGCCGAGGCCTTCATCGCCCTCTGCCAAGCCGACTGCCCGCAGCTGAACTTCGCCATTGAGGCTGAGGGGCAGCTGGTCGGTGTCGTCGGCCTCGTCCCAGGGGTAGACATCCACCGCTGCTCGGCCGAGCTGGGCTACTGGATCGGTGAGCCCTACTGGGGACGCGGCTATGCGAGCGAGGCGGCACGGCTGATGACGGCCTACGGCTTCGAGCAGCTTGGGCTGGTACGCATCTTCGCGGGAGTCTTCGACTACAACAAAGCCTCGCAGCGCGTCCTCGAGAAGGCCGGCTATCGCCTCTGCTGCGTCCTGGAGCGTGCTGTGATCAAGAACGGCCGCATCCTAGATGAATGGCACTACGCCCAGCTTGCGCCCGAGCCCTCGGCACAAGGGGAGTGCGGCTAGCACTAGCCCGCCGAGACTGGTCCGCTCAGACGGCGCCTCCTCCCATGAAGCACAACGCAGCCCTTCGCATCAGGCTGCAGCCCTAGCCCTACAAAGCACACAGCCCCCGAGCCCGCAGATCTGCGGCTCGGGGGCTGTGTGCTTTGAGAGGCTTCGGTAGCTCGGCTTAGTTGCCGTAGTACTTGGCCTTGAGCTCAGCGACCGTGGGGTCGGTGATGTAGTCGTCGTAGTCCATGATCTTGTCGATGATCCCGCCGGGCGTCAGCTCGATGATACGATTGGCGACCGTCTGGATGAACTCATGGTCATGGCTGGTGAAGAGGACATTGCCCTTGAAGGCCTTGAGCGTGTTGTTGAAGGCCTGGATGGACTCGAGGTCGAGGTGGTTGGTAGGGCTGTCAAGGACGAGCGTATTGGCGTTCTTGAGCATCATACGCGAGATCATGCAGCGCATCTTCTCGCCCCCAGAGAGGACAGAGGCGCTCTTGAGGATCTCTTCGCCAGAGAAGAGCATACGCCCGAGGAAGCCCTTGAGGTAAACCTCATTGGTGTCGGCGGCAAACTGCGAGAGCCACTCCACAAGGTTCATGTCCGTGTCGAAGAAGGCAGAGTTGTCCAGCGGTAGGTAGGCCATCGTGATCGTCTGCCCCCACTCGTAGCTGCCTTCGCTGGCCTTCTCCTCGTCGTTGATGATCTGGAAGAGCGCCGTCATAGCACGTGGGTCTCGACTGATGAAGACGATCTTGTCGTCCTTCTCTACGTTGAAGTTGAGGTCGCGGAAGAGGAGCGTGCCGTCGTCGGCGTAGGCCGTCAGACCCTTGACCTCAAGGATCTTGTTGCCTGGCTCACGGTCGGGGGTGAAGATGATCCCTGGGTAGCGGCGGCTGCTGGCCTTGATCTCCTCGACGTTCAGCTTCTCCAGCATCTTCTTGCGGCTGGTGGTCTGCTTGCTCTTGGCCACATTGGCGCTGAAGCGACGGATGAATTCCTCCAGCTCCTTGCGCTTCTCCTCTGCCTTCTTGTTCTGCTGCTGCTGCTGGCGCAGGGCGAGCTGGCTGGATTCGTACCAGAAGCTATAGTTACCAGCGAACTGCTGTACGCGGCCGAAGTCGATATCCACCGTGTGCGTGCAGACCGAGTCGAGGAAGTGACGGTCGTGGCTGACCACGAGCACCGTCTGCTCGTACTCTGAGAGGTAGTGCTCCAGCCAAGCCACGGTCTCGAGGTCGAGGTCATTGGTCGGCTCGTCGAGCAGGAGGTTGTCGGGCTTGCCGTAGAGGGCACGTGCCAGCAGCACGCGTACCTTCTCCTTACCGCTGAGCTCCTTCATCAGCTTGTAGTGGAGGTCCTCCTTGATGCCGAGGCCGCTCAGGAGCATGGCGGCATCGCTCTCGGCATTCCAGCCCTCCATCTCGGCGAACTTGTCCTCGAGCTCGGCCACGCGGTTGCCGTCCTCGTCGTTGAAGTCAGGCTTGGCATAGAGGGCGTTCTTCTCCTCCATGATGGCCCAGAGGACGCTGTGCCCCATCAGCACCGTATCCATGACGGTGTACTCGTCGAAGGCATAGTGGTCCTGGCTCAGTACCGAGAGGCGCTCGCCAGGGCCGAGGGTGACGCTCCCACGCGTAGGATCGAGGGCGCCGCTGATGGTGCGTAGTAGGGTAGACTTACCGGCACCGTTAGCCCCGATGATGCCGTAGCAGTTGCCGGGGGTGAACTTGAGGTTGACGTCCTGGAAGAGGATGCGCTTCCCGAACTGCACAGAGAGATCGCTGACTGTGATCATAAGCTATAGGTAATAGGGGTGTCGAGTGAATGCTCGCCCCTCTGCGAGGGCTAGCGAGTGGACAAGACGAAGGTCTCTCTACAGAGCGTAGACCCTGTGGAGAGACCTTCGATGGGAGGGGCGTGGCCTTAGGCCTTGGCTCCGTTCACCAGAGCATTGAACTCCTCGGGAGTTACCGTCTTCTCCTCGACGCTGATCACGGACTTGGCGATCTCAGCGAGCTTGGAGTCGGCGACGCGGTCGATGAGGTTCTCCTTCGTGCGCTCGTCCTGCAGCATGTTCTTGGCGTAGCTAGCCAGCAGGTCATCGGGCACAGAGGTCATACCGTACATGGCGAACTGGTTCTTGGCCACGATCAGAGCCAGCTTCTCGAGGTCGGCATCCTCGATCTTGACGTTGTGCGCCTTCAGTAGGTCACCCTTGATGCGGTCGAAGGTGATGTCCTTCAGCACCTGGGGCATGTCGCGGTCGATGTCCTCTTCCTTAGCCTCCTTATTGTTGGCCAGGAAGATGCGCTTCAGCAGGGCCTCGTCGTACTTGACGTCACCAGCCTTGGCCAGCAGCAGCTCACGCAGGTCGCGGGCGAACTTGAAGTCGCTCTCGGTAGCGAACTGCTCGCCGAAGCTCTCACGGATGTTCTGGCGCAGTGCCTCCTCCGTGCGGATCTCGCTCTCCTGACCGAAGGCCTCGACGAAGAAGGCTTCGTTCATCTCAGCGGGCTGACGGCGGGAGATCTTGTTGATCTCGTAGCTGAATTCGACGCCCTCGAGTGCGGGCACGTCCTCACGCTTGATGTCGAGCAGCGAGGTGAGCTCTGCGGGCTGGCCATCATAGAGGCTGTAGGGGACGAGCGTCAGGACGTCACCGAGCTTAGCGCCGATGAGCTTAGCCTTCTGCTCTTCGTTGCGTGCGAAGCGGGGGAGGATGAGGGCCTTCTCTGCGACGATACCGCCTTCCTTGGGCGCACCGCCTGCGAGCTCGACCATACGGCCGTAGACGACATCGTTGTCAGCGACCTCCTCGGCGTCGATCTGTGTGCCAGCGTTGTCGAGCATGTGCTTGATCTGCTCGTCCTCCATCTCCTTGGTAGCGGCGATGTTGTAGTAGGTCAGCTTGTCCTCCTTGCTCAGCTGGACGTCGATGCTGGGTGCCAGAGCCACGTCGTAGGCGAAGTCGAAGTCCTCCTGCGTAGCGAAGTCATAGTCTGCGACTACGGGCAGGGGCTGCCCGAGGATCTGGAGCTTCTGCTCGTCGATGTAGCCGAAGAGCTCCTTGACCACGTAGCGGTTGATCTCATCTACCTTGATGGATTCGCCGACCTGCTTCTTGATCAGGCCCAGAGGTGCGTGCCCCTTACGGAAGCCAGGCAGCGTAGCCTTCTTCTGATAGTTCTTGATTTCCTTCTCTACCTGTGCCTGGTAGTCTGCTCCCTTCACCGAGACGGTGATGACGGCAGCTACGTCCGAAGTCTGCTTAATCGATACAGCCATTTCTTCTTGTTCTATATAATGTATTACTCTTGTCTTGGATACCACAGGCAGCCCTAGAGCTGCCCGCAACAATTAGCCACAAAAATAGGGAAAATCATACACTTAGACAAGACTAGGCCGATTTAGGGAGGGGCTGAGGTCCAATCCCTATCCCGAGCCGCTGGGCCTGCCTCGAGCCCTCGCCGCCTGGCGGGTCGCGCTGACGTACACGCTGAGGCTCTAGCCTTGCCCGAAGGCCTGATGACCACGCCCCCGAGAGGCGTGCGAAGGCTTGCCTAGGGTCTCCCACTCGAGGCCCTCCATCGATCCACCGCGCTGCGGGCGGCCTCCCGCCTCCGTAAGGGATATCCCTCAGTTGGCTCATGGCTATCCCTTGCGCTCCTGACTGACGTCCCTCAGAGCGCTGACGGATAGCCTTCACGCCCCCTCCCCCTTAGCCCTGCCTTCTGTCCTCAGCTGCTCCGCTGCCTCGCCCCCTCCTCGCAATGAGCATAGACGTATTGTGCCCCAGCGAACTGGAGCATGAGGAGGGTAGGGGGTAAGTGAAAGGGGGAAGGAGCTACCCGCAGTGCCTCAGCACAGGGCGTGCGCGCTGGCTCAGAGGGTCAGGCGTAGGGAGAGGACGAGCGAGCGGGGGCGCAGGTGATAGACACTGCGGTATTCCTCGAGCTCCTCGAGGCGGCGGGTGGCGTAGCTGCGGATGTCGCTGAGGTTGTCGCCGTCGAGGATGAGCTCCAGGCGTCGATTGGGCTTGTAGCTCAGGCTCGCCCCGAGGAAGAGGAAGTCCCGCTGCCCGAGGGCGAGGCTGCTATCGTGGCTGTGCTTGGCATGGAGCTTGGCCTGCAGCCGTGCGTTCAGGAGGGCGAGGCTCAGCTGGAGGCGCTGCGTCAGTGCGCCGCTCCAGAGGCGCTGCTCCACGAGCTCGGAGCGGAGCCCCTGCCAGCGGGCATCATACTCGAGGCGGTAGCCGCTGGTGAGGTCGAGCCCGACGGAGCCCTGTAGGCCGTAGCCCAGGGCGCGGTAGTGGAGGCGGACGCCCTGACGGAGGAGCTCCTGCTCGCTGCGGGAGAGCGTAGCCGAGAGGGCGAGCTGTGTCGTCTGCCAGTCGAGATCCTTGCGCCCGTAGGCTGTGAGCGTGTAGCGCTCGCTGTGGTGGGGGAGGTAGGCGGCCTCGAGGAGGCGCTGCCCCTCCTCGTCGAGCCGTGTGCCGTAGCTGATGTCACTCCACGAGCGCCGCCAGCCCGCCTCGATGTGGGCAAAGATGCGGCTGAATAGATCCCGATAGGAGAGCCGGGCCTCGGCACTAGCGGCGTGGCTGTCGTGGAGCGCAGCGCGGTAGCGCGCTAGACTGCGGTAGCTCTGCATGATGGTCGCTGTGAGCAGCTGGCGCCAGGGGGTCTCGCTGGCGCTGTAGCTGGTACCAGCCTGCAGGCTATAGCTGTCACTGAGCCTCCACGATAGGCTGAGGGAGGGCTGTAGGTGCAGCTTCAGCCGCTGGGCATCACTGCGCTCGCCTGCTACAGGGGTATTGTCCAGCAGGGTGTAGCCGAGGGCGAGTGGGAGGCGGAGCGAGCCCTGGAGCGTCCCGTGGCTGTAGCGTAGGATGGGGCCCAGCGCGAGGCGGGTGTGTAGATGGCTTAGCTCGCCACGGCCTCCCCTAGGGACGTCGGGGTGGGTGAGGCTGGAGCTCAGCGTCGTGTAGCGGGCGTCGAGATGCGCTGTTGCCGAGAGCGTCCAGCGCTGCGTCTCGACCTTGCGCAGCAGCTCGAGCGTATTGGAGGAGGCGTAGGTGCTCAGGCTGAGGTCTTGGCGTGCTGCCTTGCTCCCCTCCAGCACTAGGGCCTGAGGCGACGAACTGAGGCTGTTGGTGGAGCTCCACTCGAAGCCTGCCCCGCCTGCCCCGCGGTGCACCCAGCGCGTGTGGCTATTCAGTCGGAGCGTGCGGTGATGCAGGGCCTGCAGGCGCTCCCCGATCTCGGCCGTGCCTCCCGCAGCCTGGGGGAGCCTGCGGCTCACGGAGCTCAGCTCCCCGCGCCCCTCATTCCACTCTCCTGAGAGGACGAGCGTGCTGCTGACGAAGCTCTGCGCGCGGTTCTTCTCGTAGCTCAGCTGGAGCTCCGTGGCGTGGCGCTGCGTGCGGTCGCTGATGTCCTCGGTGAGCTGCAGCCTCGTCCCCTCGGGCAGGAGGTAGGAGGTCTCGGTGAGGGAGCTGCCGTGGGTGGACTGATGTCGGTAGTGGAGCTGGTAGCTGAGACTGGCGCTGTCGGCGAGCTTGGTAAGGGAGCTGAGGTGGGCGCCGTGGCGGTAGCCGAAGAGGCCATTGCCTACGGGTGGGCGGCCATGTGCCACGAGCTCCAGCAGCTGTGTGGGCTCGCTGACGAAGGCACCATAGAGTACGGCTGCTGGATCGTGATCGCGTCCTAGATTGTCACTGCTGTAGCGGAGGAGCTGCTGCCGCCCCTTGCCGAAGTAGCTCGCCTGCAGGGTGGCGTCCCATAGGGGGCCAGGGGCATAGGCACCCGCCCCTAGGCGTAGGGCCTTCGACCATACGCCCTTGGCCTTGTCCTTGAGCCGTAGGTTGATGGCGGCCTGCTGCGCGGGGCGCTGATCCTGCAGCGCACGCACGGGCTCGTGATGCTCCAGTACCTGCACGGTGGCCACGTCCTCGGCCTTGATCCCCTCGGTGGCCAGATTGTAGCGCCCCCGTAGGAGGTCGAGGTTTTCGATATAGAAGCGGTTGATCGGGACGCCCTGGTACTTGATCACCTTGTTGTCCTCGATGGTGATGCCAGGTAGCCTACGCAGCACGTCCCCTATGGTGCGGTCCTGCTGCAGGGTGTAGGCCGAGACGAGGTAGTTCAGCGTGTCGCGCTGCGCCCATAGCCGCTGTGCCTTGACCAGCACCTCCCGTAGCAGCCGCTCCTCGCGCTCTAGGCTGAGGTCGAGCCTCTGGGTCTCGGCCTTGATCCGCCGCAGCTGGGGGCGGTAGCCTAGGCTGCGCACGCGCAGCAGCAGCTCGGGGAGCGCCGTCTCGAGCTGGAGCGTGTAGCGCCCCTGGCTGTCCGTGATGGCATAGGCCAGCATGCTGGAGTCGGTGGGCTGTAGGAGTGCGAGCACCGCACCCGCCACGGGCTCCGTGCCCGAGCGCAGCTGTCCGCTGAGGCTCATCCGTCGTAGCTGGGGCTGGCTCTGCGCCTGAGCTCGGGCAGGGGAGAGCCCCACCAGGAGCACCAGGAGGAGTAAGAGGCGCCGTAGCATGCGCGCTTAGTAGTCTAGGGGCTGGAACTTGGCAGGCTTCATGTTGATCAGTACATCCCCGAGGATCATCGCGCCCTTCACGACGGTCATGCTACTGATCTCCTCGGGCTTGATATAGTAGTAGGGCTGGGTGAGGTAGTTGGGGTTACCGAAGAGGCGGTTGCGTAGCGCGACGAACTTGCTCCGTGGACACTTCACCGCCCCCTCGGGCACGCTGTAGCTGATGGCTTCCTTCACGGCCTCTACGCCGAGGCATTCGAAGCGGTGGATGCCGTCCTCCGATACGGCGCGCAGGATCAGTCCAGGGAGCCCGCTCAGGCGCCAGGGGCCGAAGCGCGTGGGGAGGCTCTCGGCGAACCAAGCCGTCCACTTGCGTCCCGCGTACTCGGCGGTAGCCTTCTGACAGAGGTGCCCGCAGATCGAGTCGCGCTCCGTGAGCATCGTCCAGCGGAGCGGGCGCATCGCCTCATCGGTGAGGTAGCGGTAGGGGGGTACGGTCTCGAGGGAGGTCATGCGGCCTGTGGGGTAGTTCTGCCAGGTGGTGGGGACGTAGAGCAGCTGCTCGCTCTGATCCTTCTCCCCGTCGTGGCGCTTGCGCCCGAGGGTACATGCCTGATCCTGGCCGACCTGCAGCGTGAGGCCGTAGCTGATGGTGAGCTGCTTCCCCTGGGCGTCGGTACTGCGACAGCTGTAGTCGTAGTTCGCTACCAGGAGCGTGTGGGCGATGCTGTCCGAGCTCTGTGCCCGAGCGGCGAGCGTGCTGCTGCCGAGGAGGCCAAGGAGGGCCAGGCCTAGTGTCTTCATCTTCATTGCGGTGGTCTTAATAGAAGAGGTTAGTTCCCTGGCTCAAAGGTAGTAATTCATTCCCGATCTCGGTGCGGCGCTCGTGACGGGCGTAGCTGGGCGCGCTGAGGGATATCCGTGGAGCCGCTGAGGGGCGTACCTCACACTCCTGACTGACGTCCCTCAGAGCGCTGACTGATATCCATAAGGAAGCCCAGCCCTATGCCTGAGGATCCTTGGGCATAGGGCTGGGCTGCTGTCTTGGTTGCTGGTCGCGGTGCTCAGAGTGGGGAGGCGGAGCTTGCCCCTTAGGCCTTAGTCAGCCGTGCCTGGCTCAAGGGGGGAGATCGAGGAAAGGAACTCGGCGAAGCTCCCTGCGACCCTGAGGATCCCTTCCTCGAAGCCGTACTCGTGGTCTAGGTAGAAGACCTCCCCCGTGCGGGTACTCACGAAGAAGTCATTCCCGAAGCCATCGCCCGCGATCGGGATATAGCCCGCGCAGTAGGTCTCGAAGTCGCCGAACTCCTGGTATTCGGCTAGGTAGTCAGGGATCTCCTCTAGGGAGAAGAAGCGCTCGACCTCCATCCCGTACTCGGGCGCTTCCTCGCCCTCGCCTTCAGCCGAAGTGACACACGCCCCGTCTGGGAAGGAGCCCGCCCCCACCTCAGTATAGAAGTGGATGAGCGCCTCCTTACCTGGGAAGTCGCCCAAGTATACTGCTTCGACGGCCTCCGCGCTCTTCAGCGGCGCCTCCACGACGTACTCCGCCCCGTGGAATAGGGCGGGCTCGCTCGCTGGACGAATACTACCTTGCTGCTTGCCCATAATATATAGTGTATATGTCTTGCGAATTGCGGGGGCTTACCCCTACGGCTCGCGCAGGAGGGAGACCTTGATCTTGTCAGCGTGGGCTGCTTGCTGCTCCTTCATTATGATTCTATTTGGACTAGTGCCGTATCGTCGTGTGGTTTGTCTGCGAGTAGCTCCTCCAGGCGCGTTAAGCTGCGGAGCTGCTCGAGCACTTGGTGGCGCTGGACGAGTCCGCGATCACTGGGCTTGAAGTCAGGGTAAGCAGAGAGCAGCTGTTCGTAATCATCCAGCCGCCCTTGTAGCCAAAGGAGGATCAGGATCGTCGCTAGGGGATAGGCATAGGCGCTTGGCTTGGCGACTACCTGGCTTAGGACTACCTCCTCTTCTCGGAGCAGGGCGAGCGCAGGGGAGATGAAGTCCCTGACAAGTGGCGGGAGAAGTAGCTGGGCAAGGCTGCGAGCATCCTCGCCAGGATACAGGCAGACTATGCCGTAGTTCCTGAATGCTGCCCTTCGGGTGAGGTTAGAGGAGTGCTCGGTATAGACACTCTGTAGCTTGTTCCCTTCATCGAGTAAGGACCTCAGGAGGCTGCCGATCCGTCCCTGGGTGACGCTGATGTGGAAGATGAAGGCTAAGGCCGCCCCCATAGGGACGTGCGTCCCAGTCAGGAAGCGCATCCGCAAGACTTCTATCGCGTCCTCCTGCAGCCTAAAGCTCACCTCATTGCGCCCGAGCTGCGTGCTGATCTTGGCCTTAAGCTCTGCCTCTATGAGATCCACGAGCTGCTCGATAAGGAGCTTCTTTAGACTTCGTTTATCGCCCTTCATTAGGAGCTGTCCTTGGCTTGTCATAGGCTTTGTTCTGTGTGGGGTGGCTTGTCTGCGAGCAGCTCCTCGGCGGCGAGCAGGTAGATGCGCTCAGTCTCCACTCCGCCTTGTCTTGTTCTCGTCCTGTAGATCTGCCGCTCCTGCCCCGCCAGGCAGGGGGCATAGATTCGTCCGAAGGTAGGCTGCGCCTCCAGCCCGAGGCGCTCGGCGCTGTCTAGGTAGCTGACCGTGGGGAGCGTACTGAAGAAGAGCTGTGGCACGCAGAAGCCCACCTCCTCCCATTCCTCCTCGAGGTCTACGAAGGTCAGGCAGCTGAAGAGGCTATCGTAGACGTGCGGTGGGAGCAAGCGTCGGTGGTAGATCCGGCTGTCGCGCAGTAAGCCCTCGGCCAGGGAAAGCAGGTAGCGCGATAGCTCCTCGCCGTCGAAGTAGTCCCTAAGCAAGTCCACGCTGCTGTACCTCGTGATAAGCGGCAGCTCCTCGAAGCGCCCGTCGGCGAAGCAGAGGCCTGCTATCGCGTCGAAGAGCTGGGGCGTCAATAGCCGCCGATGCACCTCGGCGGTGATGAATGTCTGCTGTGCTTGCTGCGTCATGTGTTCCTCGAGTGACTGGGACGAGGCTTGGCTGAGTCCTGAGCCTAGCGTCCTTGCATTCCTTTCCTTTATTTGTACACCTTGCTGCGGAGCTGGCGGCCCTTCGTCGAGAGGCACGCCGCTCCGAGCACGAATTTAGGGAGAATTCGCCACGTGCCCAGCAGTGGCTTAGCTTGGCCTTGTGGCTCTGCTTTTGAGCCTTAGTCTAGAAGGCCGCTCGGGCTACTTCTGGAAAGACGATGGGAAGGGCCTTGCAGCTCCTCCAGAGAGGGGTAAGCTAGCTGTCCAGAGGCTTCTTAAAATTTGTCCGTAAATAGACCTTGCTACGACCTAAGTAGTACGTGATCGTAATGAATAAAAAGTTGTGTATATTTGGAGTACAACTATCACTTAGACCATACAGGGTAATGAACAGATTCCTACAACGTTTACCGCGCTTGGGGCGCCGCATGAAGGTCGCCCTGCTGCTTGTGGGCGGGGTGGTGGTAGGCTTGATCGGGCTCTTCCTCTATTTGCTTAGGTTCCACACCTACCTAGGAGACGACCCCTCCGCCTGTGTCAACTGCCACATCATGGCCCCCTACTACGCTACGTGGATGCATGGTGCTCATGCCCGCAATACCACGTGTAACGACTGTCACGTACCGCACGACAATGTATTCCGTAAGTACTACTTCAAGGGTAAGGACGGGATGAACCATGTGTACAAGTTTGTCACTCGACAGGAGCGACAGGCGATCCGCGCCATCGATGAGAGCGCGGAGGTCATCATGGAGAACTGCGTACGCTGCCACGCTACGCTTAACACCGAATTGGTCAACACCGGTCGCATCACCTACATGGATGTCAAGTGCGGCGCCGGTCAAGCTTGCTGGGACTGTCACCGAGACGTTGCTCACGGCAAGATGAATTCCCTTTCGTCCACTCCAGGAGCTCAGGTGCCGCTGCCCAAAACGCCGGTGCCTGACTGGCTGCAGAAGATGGTGAACTAAGCGCCCTTACTGCATAAGAACAACACTCAGTATAAACAACAAAGACACGCAAGATCATGGCACAACAACTAAAGCGTTGGCAGGGATGGCTCCTATTCGGAGGCTCAATGGTCCTAGTCTTCATCCTTGGCCTCGTCGTCTCCTCGCTTCTGGAGCGTCGCGCTGAGGTAGTGAGCATCTACAACAATCGTAAGCACCTCTTCACGGACTCGATCGTCTCGCAGAACGAGAAGTTCGCCGAAGACTTCCCACGCGAATATCAGTCCTGGAAGAGGACTGCTGACACGACCTACCAGGGTGAGTTCAATGGCTCTCAGCGCGCCGATGTGCTCGCCGCTCGCCCCGAGATGGTCGTCCTCTGGGCTGGCTATTCCTTCGCTATGGAGTACAACACGCCCCGCGGTCACAAGCACGCTATCGAGGATATGACCGAGATCCTACGTACGGGCTCCCCAGGGGTGGATGGTAATAAGGATATCCAGCCTGGTACCTGCTGGACCTGTAAGAGCCCCGACGTCCCCCGTATGATGCGCGAGAAGGGCATCGCTGAGTTCTACAAGGCCCCCTGGAGTCAGTGGGGTAATGAGATCGTCAATACCATCGGCTGCTCGGACTGTCATGATGCCCGCACCATGAATCTCAAGCCCGCTCGCCCCGCTATCTACGAGGCCTTCCAGCGCCGCGGGGAGGATCTCTCCAAGCAGTCCCACCAGGACATGCGCTCACTGGTCTGCGCGCAGTGCCACACCGAGTACTACTTCAAGGGTGACGGCAAGTACCTCACCTTCCCCCAGGACAAGGGCTTCACGGTAGAGGATATAGAGAAGTACTACGACGAGATGAACTACTCCGACTACACGCACAAGCTCTCCCGTGCCCCTATCCTCAAGGCCCAGCACCCCGACTACGAGCTCTGGCGCATGGGTATCCATGGACAGCGTGGCGTCTCCTGTGCTGACTGCCATATGCCCTACGTGAGCGAGGGTGGCGTCAAGTACTCCGACCACCAGATCGTCAGTCCTCTGGCCCGTATCGACAAGACCTGTCAGACCTGCCACCGTGAGGATGAAGAGACCCTCCGACGGAACGTGTATGATCGTCAGCGCATGGCCAACGACGTACGCAACCGCGTAGAGAAGGAACTGGCGAAGGCGCATATCGAGGCTAAGTACGCTTGGGACAAGGGCGCTACCGAGCCTGAGATGAAGGATGCCCTGCAGGCTATCCGCAAGAGCCAGTGGCGCTGGGACTTTGCTGTCGCTAGCCACGGAGCTTCCTTCCACGCACCGCAGGAGGTGACGCGCATCCTTGGGCAGAGCCTCGGCTATGCACAGGAGGCACGACTGGCCATCGCTAAGGTACTGGCTAAGCACGGCTTCGCTGGTGACGTCCCCATGCCTGATATCTCGAGCAAGGAAAAGGCCTGGGCCTACATTGGCCTCGACGGCAAGAAGCTGCAGGCTGATAAGGCTGAGTTCCTCAAGACGGTAGTCCCCAAGTGGGTCCAGTCGGCTAAGCAGCAAGGCAAGCTCATCGAGCTCTAGACCTAGCCGCCCTCGGCTAGAGTCGCATCCCATATCCCTTTTCGACGCGGCGACAGACCTCATCGTCTGCCGCCGCGCTTCCTCTCTCTCCAACCTCTCTCCCCACGCTCCTATGTTCAATAGACTCTGGAAAATGAAGGAAGGCTTTGTCACCGGTGCAGGGCTGATCCTCGTGGGGCTGGCGCTACAGTACAGCGTCGGCCCTCTGGACTGGTCAGCCTTTGCCTTCCCGATCAATGCCATCTGCCTCGTCCTCTACCTCGCCTTCCTGGCCCTCATCTATGCGCTGCGTCATCGCGTACGGCTCTTCTCCTTCTTCTTCACGACGGAGGCCGCCGTTCCCACGCTCGTCTATGCGGCGCTGCTCACCGTGGCGATGGGGCTCACCCGACAGGTAGCGCCTCACGAGCGAGCCATCGATCCCATCGGGCTGACGCGTATGCTGTCCTTCTGGCCCTTTGTGCTCATCTATGGCCGCCTCACGGGTATCGTAGGGCTCATCGCGATACGGCAGATCCTTCACTTTCGTCTCAGAGAGCTGCCCTCCCTACTGTCGCACCTAGGCGTCTTCATCGCTATCGTCGCTGCGACCCTCGGGAGTGCCGACATGGAGCGCGTCAAGCTGACGGCCAGCATGGATATGCCCGAGTGGCGTGCCACACACGAGCAGGGCTTCCTCGAGCTGCCGCTGGCGATCCAGCTGGAGAAGTTCACCATCGACGAGTACCCGCCCAAGCTCCTCATCATCAATAGCAAGACGGGGAAGTCTATCCCTGCGAAAAATCCCGAGATCGTCCTTGTCGATAAGCACTTCCGCGAGGGCAAGCTCCTGAAGTGGCGCATCCGCGTGCGTCAGAACCTCCCGCTCGCAGCACCCGTCGTCACCTCCGACACCGTCAAGTACGTCGGCTGGGGCTCGTCTGGAGCCGTCACGGCGCTTCTGGTGGAGGCGCAGCCCATGGAGGGCGATCGCGCTGTGGGCAAGCCTCTGGTAGGCTGGGTCACCTGCGGCAGCTACCTCTTCCCCTTCCAGGAGCTCAAGCTGACCAAGGACCTGAGCCTTGTGATGGCACGCCGCGAGCCGGAGCGCTACGCCTCCCGCATCCATGTCTATACGAGGTCGCAGAAGAACATCGTCGCTACCGTCGAGGTCAATAAGCCCGTCTCCGTCGACGGCTGGCGCATCTATCAGCTCAGCTACGATGAGTCGATGGGCCGATGGAGCGAGACCAGCACCTTCGAGCTCGTCAAGGACCCCTGGCTGCCTGCTGTCTACGTAGGGATCTTCCTGCTGCTAGCGGGTGCTGTGCTCACCTTCATCTTCTCGCAGAAACGGCGCTAGCGCTCCCTCGCTGAGCGAAGGCCTGCCCCGCACGCTGCACGCCTAGGATGGCTTCAAGCGTGTGCCGCTGCGTCCTATGCCTCGATCGCTTCTCCTCTTCACCTCATTAAGTACGATCTCCATGACTTGGGATTCCTTCATATACTTCGCCATCCCTGCCCTCCTGCTGTGGGCGGGCGGTGCTTGGACGGCTTGGAACAAGCGTCCCCTTCCCACCTACCTCCTTACCTTCGCTGGGCTAGCTGTCTACTTCGCCTTTATCCTCGGGCTGTGGCTCTCGCTGGAGCGTCCGCCGCTGCGCACGATGGGGGAGACGCGTCTGTGGTACGCCTTCTTCCTCCCCACGGCAGGGCTCATCGTGTATTCCCGTTGGCGCTACCCCTGGATCCTAGCCTTCAGCACGGTGCTGGCTGGGGTCTTCACGACGATCAACCTCGTGAACCCCGATATCCACAACAAGACGCTGATGCCTGCGCTGCAGAGCCCGTGGTTCGCCCCGCACGTCATCGTCTATATGTTCGCCTACGCTGTGCTCGGTGCCGCAGCGCTCATGGCGGCCTATCTGCTGTGGTTCAAGAAGAAGCCCGCCACCGAGCATGAGCTCGATATCTGCGACAACCTCGTGCAGGTGGGCTGGGCCTTCATGACCGTCGGGATCCTCTTCGGCGCGCTGTGGGCCAAGGAAGCCTGGGGGCACTACTGGGCTTGGGACCCCAAGGAGACTTGGGCGGCCGCCACGTGGTTTGCCTACCTGGCCTACATCCATCTGCGCCTGAGGGCTGACCGCTACCATCGTACCGCGCTCTGGGGGCTCGTCATCTCCTTCATCCTACTGCAGATGTGCTGGTGGGGCATCAACTATCTGCCCTCGGCCCAAGGCGTGAGCGTCCACACCTACAGCATGGGCTAAGTTCGGCTAAGCCCTGCCCCGCGCTGCTCTTCCTCTAGAGCCTGCGTCGAGCTGTAAAGACAGCGTCCCCATCTTTTGCTACGGCAGGAGGTGGGGACGCTTCGTATAGGGGCGGGCGGTCTTTGTCGTGTGTGCTTGCCGCCCCGCCAGGCGCTCGTCGCGCTGCCGAAGTGCTTCGCCGCACCTTCGCACTGCGGACCGTGCGAAGTGCCGCAAAGGGCTAGCTGCGCCCCAAGCTATATCTTCCACGACCGAAGGCTATACGTCTTGCCTCCGAAACGTATACGTCTTGAGCCCAAAACGTATACGTCTTGGCCGTGAAACGTATACGTTTTGCCCCCGCAAGGTATAGCTCTTGCCTACTCTAGCTCTTGGTCCCACCTCCTTGATCTTCCTTACGCGACCTGCTTGGGGCAAGTGCTCGGGGTGACGAAGCAGCTCGTCCGCCTTCCTCTGCCTTTGGTCTAAGCGAAGCCGCTAGCGAGCCCAAGCGCAGCGCTGGTATAGAGGAAGGCCGTCTGAGGGATATCGGTCACGGCGCTGAGGGGCGTCCGTAGCGGCCGTGACTGATAGCAGTCAGCAGCCCTCATGGATATCCCTCAGCTCCGCCCCCGCTATCCGCTTGCTCGTCTCCATGCCTCGGTCAGCACGCTCCTTGTATCAGTTCGACCCCGACGAGGGGCGACTACGACCAAGCTCCAGCCAGTGGCTCTAGGAGCTGAAGGAATGCCCTTCCCCTCGGCTAAGGCGGCCCGAATAAGCCCTCACTACAGCCTCCCAAGCTGGGGGAGTGGCAGCCTCGCGCATACCTATATATAGGGGCTGTATCTCGAGAATGAGTATCTTTGTCCCTGCAATGTTACTCCTAGACCTACTCTTTACGTTCCTCAAAGGGATACTTATCGGGGTCTTGGTCTCCGCACCTATGGGACCGACAGGCCTCCTCTGCCTACGTGAGACTTCACGAGGCGGGCGGCGCGAGGGTATGCTCGTCGGCCTAGGAGCTACCCTGAGCGATCTGCTGTATGGCCTCATCGCTTACCTCGGGGTGGGCTTCATCCTCAATCTGCTGGATCGCTACAGCAGCGAGCTGCGTCTCGGGGGGAGCGTCTTCATCCTTGCCTTCTGCTTCTTCTTGCTGCGGCGTCGTATGCCTACGGGGGAGGAGGATGAGCCCGTCGAGAGCCATCCTCTGAAGTCCACCTACAGCGTGAAGAAGGTCTCCGGAGCCTTCTTCCTGACCCTCTCCAATCCCTTCATCATCCTACTCTTCCTGCCGCTGTATGCGCGTCTAGAGTTCGTGCGCGTCGTCCAGCTCCAGTTCGTGGAGTTCTTCGTCGCGATGTCGGGCATAGGGCTTGGGTGCCTCCTGTGGTGGATCACGCTGACCTACATCGTGCGCAAGGTGTCCAATCGCTTCGGCTCACATCGCCTGGAGTGGATCAATCGCATCGTCGCCCTCGTGCTCATCGTCATCGCCCTCATGGGTATATACTCCGTCTTCCACGAATAGCTGGGCGAGCTATCCCTACTGGGGCGCCACGCGTGCCGCCTCGGTCAGGACAGCCCCAGCGAGTGCTCACCAATACATTATACTACCTATGTCTTCAGCTAGACTTCCCCGCCTCGAGCGCGGCACCCTCAGCCTACAGGAATTCACGCCTCTCCTGCAGGAGCAGGGCCAGCTCCTCTATATCGACACGCTGAACTGGCGTCAGGACTTCCCCCACCGCCCCCTCGTGGCTGCCTACCTGGCCTACGACGCCGAGGCGCTCTACATCAACTACCGCGTCTCGGGCGAGGACCTACGCACGCTCTCCCCTGGGGACGGCAACTACGTGCACGAGGATAGCTGCGTCGAGTTCTTCATGCAGCGCGAGCGCGGCACGGCCTACATCAACTTTGAGTTCAACGCGGCAGGTGTCTGCTACGCGGCTCACCATGCCAGCCCCTCGGAGGCGGTACTGCTGAGCGCCGAGGAATTCGCCAGCATCGAGCGCTGGGGTGACCATCAGGGGCAGCACGGCCTCGAGCGTACGGGCCCTGCAGCCTGGCAGCTGACGGTGGCTATCCCCTGGACGACGATGGGCTATGCTGCAGGACAGCTGCCCCGCGAGTTCTATGCCAATCTCTACAAGTGCGGGGACAAGACGGCACACCCACACTTCCTCAGCTGGGCTCCGATCCAGGAGGTGGAGCCGGCCTTCCATCGCCCCCAGTTCTTCGGCACCTTCGTGCTGGACTAGGCTAGGGATAGCCTGGAGCAAGCTCCCCCGCCAAGTGCATTGACCCCGATGAAGCGACCCATCCTACTCCTCCTCGGCCTGCTGTCCCTCCTCGGGGGGCAGCGGGCTGAGGCACAGCAGTCCGACAGCACCGAGCGGCAGCGCCTCGAGCAGCTGCGGCTACAGCTGCTGGCTCCCCGTGTCAAGCCTCAGGGCCTTGACCCCGACCTCGATCGCCTCTTCCGCTACGAGCCGCCCTATCCCTACAACGATACGCAGGGCTATCACTTCCTCGCCGCCTATGCAGCGGGGCAGATGCGTAGCCGCCAGTCCGAGACAGGGGGCAGCGGGCATACCTTCCGCAGGATCGTAGAGCTGGCGGTGGGGCGCAACTTCGACTTTGGGCGCTGGACGCTGGGTATCGACGGACTGGCGAACCTTATCCCCGACCGCAATAGCATCGACGGGCAGTGGCTGGGCTATGAGGTCCAGCTGGTGCGTCATCTCGCTCCGGGGCGTAGCGTAGCGCTGCGCAGCTCGAATAACTACACGCTGCGTAGCCGCCAGTGGTTCAGCGAGAACCATCTCTTGCTCTACTACGCGCCCCAGCGCGCGGGGCTCCTCGTCCTCTCTGGAGGGCGTACCTCGCGAGGGACGTACCACCTGACGCCCGAGGAGATCTACCGCGGCTATTACCCCTCACTGCAGCTCGGCAATGGCCCGATGCGCGCCTACAGCAAGGACTTCGTCTCGCTGCGCAATGGCCTCGGCTTCCTCGGAGGGCAGCTGCACCTCACCACGGCGCTGAGCTGGGAGGATCGACGCCCGCAGGTGGAGCTGCCGCTGCAGCACCATCGCCGCTTTGGCTACAGCACGCAGCTGCTGCTGGCCCCACAGGCGCTCAATCGCACTGCAGCGGGCGAACTCCTCCCCATAGGCTACCGACGTGAGCTTGGGCTAAGCTACGAGCAGGCTACGGGCCTCGGCGCGCTGGATCGCAGCGCTGTGCCTTATCTCCGCTATCAGCAGCTGGAGCTCTTCGCTCGCGGGAGCTTCGTCCTCGGTAGAGGCCAGCTGGACTTCACCGCACTGGTGGGGAAGCGCTGGGACGATGAGCTCCTGGACAGTGGTGAGGCACGCTACTTTGAGCAGCTCAGTGACCTGGGGCGTGTGCCCTTCCGCTACGCTTGGGCTACGATGCCTATAGACTTCACGGGCGGCGAGGCCTGGGCGAGCCAGAGCGTCAACTACCTAGGGCGAGACTTCTTCCTGACGCGTAGCCGCGGTCTGGGGGAGGTGCTGCGTCTGGACGAGGCCTTTCACTTCAAGGCCGTAGAGACGCGTGACGGCCGTAGCTACCTCGAGGGAGGCTATTCCCTCGGCTGGGGGGATATGGCGCGCCTCGGCCTCTTCGTCGGGCACGAGCTGCAGCGGAGCAAGACACGCCTGGCGCTGCGCCTCAGCCTCCCCATCCTCTGCCTCAGCTCCAGCTGGAGCGAGCGCCGCTAGCTTAGCCTAGCCTCACGGCGCTACTCATTACCTCATAGCTCATCTTCTTGGCACAAGCTACTCTTGCTCGGGCTAGCCGACGGCTGGCCTTAGCCGACCTATTGCGCATCGGCACCCCCATCATCCTAGGGCAGATCGGCCTTATCCTGGTCAGCCTTGCCGACAACATCATGGTGGGGAAGTACCATACCGATGCGCTGGCCTCAGCCTCCTTTGTCAACAATATCTTCTCGGTCTTCTTCGTGCTCGGCCTGGGCTTCAGCTACGGGCTGACGCCGCTCGTCTCGCAGGCGCATGCTCGGCAGCAGTCGAGCCGCCTGGGGCGTCTGCTGCGTCATAGCCTGCTGCTCAACCTCGCCGTCGGGCTGCTGCTCTCGCTCCTGCTGGTCGGCGTGTACGCCTTCCTCCCGAGCTTCGACCTGGCCGAGCGCCTGCTACCGCAGGTGCGCTCCTATTACCTCCTGCAGCTGGCGAGCTTCATGGTCTTCATGGCTACGGGGGCGCTGAAGCAGTTCTTCGACGGGATAGGGCGCACCATCGTGCCTATGTGGGCGATCCTGCTGTCGAATGTCCTGAACGTCCTCGGCAACTATCTGCTGATCTTCGGCGCGCTGGGCTGCCCCGAGCTGGGCCTCTTCGGCGCGGGGCTCTCGACGCTCTTCGCCCGCATCTTCGCCCTTGGCGTGCTGCTCGTGGCACTGCGCTATAACCGCACGCTAGGCGTGACCTATCGCTACGTGCGTGAGCTGAGGCTGCACGCTGCCTTCCTGCGTCGCCTCTTCCGCCTAGGCTTCCCCATAGGCGTGCAGATGGGTGTGGAGGCCGCTGCCTGGACGGTGGCCATCCTGCTGGTCACGCCCCTCGGGGTGAACGCGCTGGCGGTGCATCAGAATCTCATCACCCTCACGCTGCTGGGCTACTTCATCTACTACGGCCTCGGGGCAGCGACGACGATCCTCGTCAGCCGTGCTCATGGGGAGGGCGATGTGGCGCGTGCGCGTAGCGTGGTCCACGTGGCCCTGCTGCTGGCAGAGCTGGTGGCGCTGCTTGTGATGAGTGGGCTCCTGCTCGGGCGGCACTGGCTGGGCTATATCTTCAGCGACGATCCCGCCGTGGTCACGATGACGGCGCTGGCGGTTATCCCTATGGCGCTCTATCAGCCAGGGGATGCGCTGCAGGTGATCTATGGCAATGCGCTGCGCGGGATCGAGGATGTCAAGCGGATGACCTACTATGCCTGCGGGATTCACCTCGTGCTGGCTCCGCTGCTGTCCTATGCCTTTGGCTTCCACCTCGGGCTCACGGAGCCAGGGGCGCAGCTGACGGCTATCTGGTCCTCCTTCCCCGTGAGCCTGCTGCTGCTCGGGATCCTGCTGGCGATCCGCTTCCGCTGGGCGACACAGCGTATGGCGCAGCAGAGCGCCTAGCGGGAGGCCTTCTGTCCTCGTCTTGAGGCTAAGCTCTCGAGAGGGCTGCGGCTGTGTCCTAACTTGTGTATATGCAGAGAAAGAGCTACCTTTGCAGAGCAAATCGCGAAAGCGTGATGCAGATGAGCGGCGGCTGTGGTGTAATTGGTAGCCACGTCAGACTTAGGATCTGATGCCGCGAGGCGTGGGGGTTCGAGTCCCTTCAGCCGCACTTAGAGCGCTTAGTTCTCCTTAGGAGGGCTAAGCGCTCCGTCTTTTTAGACCGCTCCCTTCCCCTTGCTTCCCTAGTTCTCAACCTTAGCTCAGATGGCAGCCTTAGTTCGGTCTTAGTCTCCTTGCTCTCCACAGCGGGCGAAGGGGATTACTAAGCTCGCCTGCTATGCCCCGCTAGGGGAGGTGCTCGTGAGGGATATCCGTCAGCACGCTGAGGGACGCCTGTCAGGCTCGTGAGGGATAGCAGTCAGCGCGCTGAGGGATATCCCTCAGGATGCTGGGGCAAGGCTCGCGCGGTGCTCCGCCTCCTTGCGCGCTCTGCTCCGAGTGCCTAGGCGAAGCTCTGAAGTCTCGACGCGGGCTTGCCCTTAGCTCGCTGTGCTCGAGCTACCTCGCTCCCCGCATCAGCCGCACGACAGAGGAGGTGCTCGGTGGGAGCTCGTGGGGGCAAACTTGCTTATCTGCATGGACTGCCGTATTTTTGTTCCCCGAAGAACCAAGGACAAAGGGGTGCCGATGATCCGCCGTAGGGCGGTCAGAGGCTGAGATGAGACCCTCAACACTTGACCCAGACAATGCTGGCGTAGGAATTGTCATCATCACATACCAGTAGACCCTTTCCCTTCGCTCTGCACTACCGTATAGTACAAGTATTGTATGATGAAGAGAAAACTTATCCTCCCCGTGGTGGCCCTCTCACTGACTGGCCTCCCTTCCCACTCGCTCCACGCTATAGGGCTTAGCCTACAGGATAGCATCAAGACGCATCGCCTCGAGGAGGTGCAGGTCACCGCGACCCGCGCCTCGGCCAAGACGCCCATGTCCTACACCAACGTGGGCAAGGTACAGCTACAGAAGTCCAACCTCGGGATGGACATCCCCTACCTCCTCTTGCAGACGCCCTCGGTCGTGGCCACCAGTGAGCCCGGCTTCGGGATCGGCTACACCTACATCCGTGTGCGCGGGGTAGATGCTGCGGGGATCAATGTGATGACCAACGGCGTACCGCTCAATGACTCGGAGAGCCAAGGCGTCTTCTGGGCCAATATGCCCAACTTCTCCTCCAGCGTCCAGGATGCCCAGCTGCAGCGCGGCGTCGGCACTTCGTCCAATGGCTCGGCAGCCTTCGGCGCCAGCCTCAACCTGCGTACGGACAACTTCTCCCTCACACCCCAGGCGTCGATCTCCGTCCTCGGCGGCTCCTTCCACACGCTGCGCCGTGAGGTCAGCGCCTCTACGGGGCGTATCGCTGGCCGCTGGGCCCTCGAGGCACGCGTAGGGCGCACGGCGACCGATGGCTACGTGGATCGAAGCGGTACGAAGGGCGACTCCTACTTCCTCCAGGCGGGCTACTTCGGGGAGCGCAGCGTCTTCAAGCTCCTGGCCTTCGGCGGCAAGCAGCGTACGGGCATCGCTTGGAACGGGCTGAGCCCCGAGGAAGAGGCTAAGTATGGCCGCACCTACAACAGTGCTGGGCACGTCAATCCCAGCGCCCCAGCCTCCGAGGCACGCTACCGCGAGAACACCGACAACTACGAGCAGCGCCACTACCAGGCACAGCTCACCCAGCAGCTCAGCGATCGGCTGACGCTGAGCCTCACGGCTCACTACACCAAGGGCTACGGCTACTACGATGAGTACAGATCCCAGGAGAAGCTCTCCAAACTCGGGCTGGCGAGCTTCTCACAGACCCAGCCCGACGGCTCGACGAAGAAGATCAAGAAGATCGACCTACTGCAGGCCAAGTATCTGGACAATGACTTCGGCGGCCTCATCGCAGGGCTTGAGTACAAGGCGCCCCGCCTGGAGCTGACGGCGGGCCTCTCGGGGAATCACTTCGTCAACGACCACTACGGCTACCGCTCGCCTATCACCTCCACGCCCTACAGCCTCGACCCCTCGCAGCGCTACTATGACAACCGCGCCCACAAGACCGACCTCTCGGGCTTCGTCAAGGCGAGCTATGAGCTCCTCTCGGGGCTGAGCCTCTTCGCCGACCTGCAGTACCGCTTCATCGACTACCGCATATCGGGGACCAACGATCGAGTAGAGCAGGGTAAGCCTCAGGAACTAAGCCTCAGGAAGCGCTTCAACTTCTTCAATCCCAAGGCGGGGCTCTTCTACCAGTTCGCCCCCCAGCATCACCTCTACGCCTCAGTAGCCGTAGCACACCGCGAGCCCAATAGGGACAACTACACCAAGGTCACGCCCAAGGACTACCCCAGTGCCGAGCGCCTCACCGACTGGGAGCTGGGCTACGGCTACCGCAGCGAGCGCTTCACCGCGGGCATCAACGTCTACTACATGCGTTACAAGGATCAGCTGGTGAAGAACGGCAAGAAGAGCGACGTCGGCGGAGACCTCAGTGAGAACGTCGCCAAGAGCTACCGCGCGGGCGTCGAGCTATCCTCCTCCCTCCTGCTGCTCCCCTCGCTCCGCTGGGACCTCGCCCTCGGGATGAGCCGCAATCGGATCGCTGACTACACGCTCTACGTCGAGGACTACGACAGTGGCAAGTTCGTGGCCAAGCAGTATCAGGATACGGAGATCGCCTACTCGCCTTCGGCGACCGTCAGCAACACGCTGACGCTGACGCTCGGGCGCTTCGAGGCCGCCCTCTCCAGCCAGTTTGTCGGCCGCCAGTACCTAGACAATACGACCAGCCAGACGCGTAGCATCCCGAGCTACCACGTAGAGCATCTGCGCTTCGGCTACGAGCTGCCCGTGAGCTTCGTCAAGGGCTGGAGCCTGAGCCTACAGCTCAGCAACCTGCTGGATCGCCGCTATGTCAGTGGCGGCTGGGGAGGCTTCGGCCTCTCTGGGGGGCAGGAGTCCTCGTGGCTCGTCTTCTACCCGCAGGCGGGTCGCCACCTGCTGCTAGGGACGACGATCACCCTCTAGCGGCTCGCGTAGCTACTGCTTACCCTTATTCCCCTTCCCCTATGGACCAAGTGCTCCCTTATCTGGCGAGTCATCCGCTGGAGCTCGTCACCATCTGCATCTCCCTCGTCTGGCTCGTGCTGGAGTACCGCGCCAGCATCTGGCTGTGGCCTGTGGGCATCATCCTGCCCCTGCTGTGGATCCCTATCGCCTGGGAGGCGCGCCTCTACGGGATGCTCGCCATCAACGTCTATTACCTGGTGACGAGCGCCTGGGGCTGGTTCGTCTGGCTGCGTCGTAGGCCCAGCACGGCGGCCGAGGAGCTGCCCATCACGGACATCCCACGCCGCACGCTCGGCTGGACGCTCCTCCTCTCGGGCCCCCTCTACGGCCTCCTCATCGCGCTGGGGACGAACTATCTCCCCGAGTGGCGCATCCCCTGGGCTGATGGCCTCCTGACGGTCTCCTCCATCGTCGGGATGATCTGGATGGGGCGCAAGTGGCGCCAGCACTGGCTCTGCTGGATCGTGGCCAACGCCGCCGGCATCATCTCGCTGTGGGCGGCCGAGGACTACCTCTCGATGCTGGTCTACCTGACGAACTTCGTCGTCTCCTTCTTCGGCTACCGCAAGTGGTCGCTCTTGATGAAGGAGCAGGACGCTACAGCTGCAGCCCGATGAAGCACTACCCACGCTATAGCCTCGAGACGCTGGCCAAGCGCATTGTCCTCGCGAACGGCGCCTTCCCCCAGGCACCCCTGCCGCTAGCGCTCATCGACCGCTGGGTGGCGGGCGCCGAGGGCTATAGCCTCACCTGCTGCGATGGTGGGGTGAACAAGCTCAGGCAGTACACCGAGCGCCTACCCGACGCCGTGGTGGGTGACCTCGACTCCACTGCCCCCGAGCTGAGGCAGCTCCTCGCGGATCGTACGCACCATAGTCCCGACCAGGAGACCAACGACTTGACGAAGACCATGCGCTACCTCCATGCCAGCTACGGGCCAAGCGCCATCACGCTGCTCGGGGCCAGCGGAGGGCGTGAGGATCACCTGCTGGCGAACCTGGTGCTGCTGCCGACCTACGCCCCACTGGTGGACGAGCTCGTGATGCTGACCGACGAGGGCTACTTCCTCCTCATCACCGAGCCCTCGCTGGTGGAGGTAGAGCCTGGCCAGCAGCTCTCGGTCTTCGACTTCTACCGCCAGCCGCTCACCTTCCGCGGCGTACGCTGGCCGCTGGAGGCGCACACGCTGCCGGAGCTGTCGAGTGGCTCGCTGAACTGCGCCACCGCCCCCGAGGTCTACCTCGAGGCGGAGCGGCCGCTACTCCTCTACGTGGCGAACCTCTAGCCACCGAGCGGCGCTGCCCGACCGCTTAACCTCCTAGCCTCAATACCGCGCCCCCGCTAGCTTTCTAGAGCTAGCGGGGGCGCTGCTTTGGGGGCAGGCGGGGGCAGCCTAGGGTGCTCCCGCCTAGCCCTTGCCTTAAAGCGAAGGAGGGTACAGGCCTCAGCGGGCTGCCGCGCTAGGGGAGGCGCGCTGAGGGATATCCGTCAGCGCGCTGAGGGACGGCAGTGACGAGGCTGAAGGATATCAGTGGAAGGCGCTGAGGGATATCCCTCGCGGGGCTGGGGGTAGGCTCGTGGCTTGCTCGGCCGCTACTTTCCCTCGCGGGAGGGCGTGGGCTTGCTTCCCTTACACTAGCTTTAAGTTCGCCCTCGAGGCGGAGAAGAAGGGCCATTCTGTCCGCCTTGCATCGGGCTCGTAGTCGTCCTAAATAATACCCCCCGATAGCTCCGTGGAGCTATCGGGGGATATTGCTTGGGGGGGAAGGTCGGTGACGAAGAGCCGTCCCTGCGCTTAGTAGTCGTAGCTGACCTCCCAGTCCTGAGCGCAGTTCTCCTTGCCGCACTCCTCGATCATCGCCATATCCTGCCGCGCCTGCTGCCCTATGGTGGTCAAGAGATCGCCCGTGATGGCGGAGTTGATCCCTACATAGATCGCACGGCGCTGCAGCTCGGGGCTGAGCTGGGCGCGTCCACCCGAGAAGCGGAGGAAGGCCTTGGGGTTGACGAAGCGGAAGAGGGCGATGGCGGAGAGGATCTCGTCGGGCGTCAGCGGAGAGGCTTTGCCGAGGGGCGTCCCCTCGATGGGCTGGAGGATGTTCACCGGGATGCTCTCCGAACCGAGGCTCCGTAGATAGAAGGCTAGCTCTACGCGCTGCTCGAGCGTCTCACCCATCCCGAGGATGCCCCCGCAGCAGATGCGCATGCCTACGCGACGGGCGGCAGCGAGGGTATCGGCCTTGTCCTGCTGGGTGTGTGTCGTGCAGAGCTGAGCGAAGTAGCTGGGGGCGGTCTCCATATTGCAGTGGTAGGTGGTCACGCCGCTCTCGAAGAGCTCCTGCAGCTGGTGCTCCTTCAGCAGCCCGAGCGAGGCACAGCACTTCATCTCGGGTACGGCGCGCTTGATGGCGCGGTAGCTGATGGCGATCTGCTTGATCTCGCTGTCCGTCTGGCGTCGTCCGCTCGCCACGAGGGAGAAGCGCCCTATGCCCTGCTTGTGATTGTAGGCTGCCTGTGCCACGCAGGCGCTGGGGCTGACCAGAGCGTAGCGCTCGGCTCCCGTGGCGTAGTGCCCACTCTGGGCGCACCACTTGCAGTCCTCGGGACAGTTGCCACTCTTGGCATTGATGATGGAGCAGGTATCGAAGGCCTTGCCGAGGAAGTGCTCGGTCAGCTCGTGGGCAGCCTCGTAGAGGGCCTCCTTGTCGGGGTGGGTGAGTAGGGCATAGCCCTCCTCGGGGCTCAGGCTGCCGCCGTCGAGGACGCGCTGCTTGAGCTCGGTGATGTCTAGGGTCATAGGTGTTTAAGTGACAGGCTAGCGCCAGGGCCGCTAGCGGGGCGAGAGGCTAAGCTATTCGGTAGCCAGTCCTTGCCGATGAGGATATATATAGAGCGCCGCAGCACAGCACGTCTCCAGGGGGGGGGAGTACGTGTCGTGCTGCGGCGGCTCGAGGTGCATGTGCTCGGTGCTCGTGGGCTTACTTAGCGATGCGCTCCAGCCACTTGAGCATGGCGAGCATCAGGAACATCGAGATGGCGCAGGCCACCACGAAGAAGAGCCAGCAGGCCCAGAGGGGTAGCGAGGTGTAGAGGATCCCACCGATGAAGAGCAGGGAGTTCCCGATCGCCGTAGCAGCGAGCCAGCAGCCCTGCATCAGCCCCTGCATGTGGGGAGGTGCTACCTTGGATACGAAGGAGAGCCCAAGGGGCGAGATGAAGAGCTCGGCCACGGTGAGGATGAAGTACAGCCCGATCATCACCATAGGCGTCAGGCGCATGCCCTCCTTGGCGGCCTCCGACATGTCCGCAAGGGCTTCCTTGCCCGGCAGGTCAAGGGAGACGAAGGAGAGGAAGACGTAGGCCAGGGCAGCGATACCCATCCCGATGGCGATCTTGCGTGGTGCCGAGGGCTCCTTGCCCTTACGCCCAAGCACGCCGAAGATGGCCATGACCACGGGCGTCATCAGGACGACGAAGATCGGATTGACCGCCTGGAAGATCTCGGCCCCCTGGATCACGGTGAAGCCGAGGTCAATGCGGATCGTCGAGAGATCCACGTAGTCACGGGCGAAGTAGGAGAGGGAGAAGCCGTTCTGATGGAAGGACATCCAGAAGAAGATCACGACGGCGAAGACGGCGAAGAGTGCTGTGACGCGCTGACGTACCTCCTGGGCGCTCATCTTGATCTCCTCGCGGCTCAGCTTCGACCCGTCAGTGCTAGCCACTGCCTTCTGCCCGGGATTGGGGAAGCGAGACTTGTTGACGAAGAAGATGACCAGGGAGACGAAGATCATCACAATCGCTGCGGCGAAGGCGTAGTGGAAGCCCTCAGAGAAGACGCTCAGGTAGCTCTGGGCGAAGTCCTTGGTGCTGGCGAAGGTCTGACCATCCAGGGGCACGCGGGTCGCGAGCTCTTTGAGGTTCTCCAGCGCCTGGGGCTTCATGCTCTCCCCATGCTGCAGGTAGTCGTGGCAGAGGGCAGGCAGGTCGGCGTTGTAGGCTAAGCCATTGGCCTTGAGCCACCAGTTGCGGATAGCCACTGCGACGAAGGGCGCGAAGATCCCCCCTACGTTGATGAACATGTAGAAGATCTGGAAGCCCGCGTCACGGACCTTGGAGTACTGAGGGTCATCGTAGAGCTGGCCTATCAGTGCCTGCAGGTTGCCCTTGAAGAGCCCGTTACCGAAGGCGATGACCGCCAGCCCGACGCAGAACAGTGTGAGGTAGGGCGTGATGCTCTCTACGATGGTGGGGGTGGGGATGGCGATGAGCACGTAGCCTACTGCCATGAGGATGAGGCCAGCTATGATCGTCCCCTTGTAGTTCTTGGTGCGGTCCGCTATGATCCCCCCGACGAGCGCCAGTAGATAGATCGAGGCATAGAATGCCGAGTAGATGATGCCCGTCGTCTTCTCCGATAGACCAAACTTGGCCGAGATGAAGAGCGTAAGGATCGCCATCATGATGTAGAAGCCGAAGCGCTCGCCCATATTGGATAGCGAGGCTGCGAGCAGTCCCTTAGGATGATTTTTGAACATAGACGTTAGTTGTTGATAGGTGTGAGTTAGTATGGTTGGTGCAGTGATGCCTGGTCTATTCCTGCTTGATCTGGCGCACGGCTCCCGTACGGGTGTCGAGGTAGATCGAGGTGGTCTTCCCCTGGTTGAGGTTGAGCATCTTGGGCGCTAGGGCCTGCAGTGCGCCGAGCTGCGTCAGGGGGACCTTCTCCTGCAGGAGCGTCTTGCCCTCCCAGCTGAGGCGTACGAGGGCGAGCCCTGGACGGCAATAGACGATGCTATGCTCCAGCTGCTTCTCGTGTCGGCGCTCGGCCTTCTCGTCGAGCTCATCGGCGCGCTCGAGGGCCTTGATGGAGAGGGTGATGGGCGTGCCGCGTAGGTCGGAGGGCTCCAGCAGCCCGAGGCTGGGGGAGAAGCGGGCCAGCGTGTAGGCCTCGAGATCCTCACCCGTGGGGAGGTAGTCGATGCGGTGCGCGACGAGGCGCTGGGTCGTGTCGCCAGCGAAGAGGCGCAGGGTGCGGGCCTCCTCATGGCGTAGGCGGTCGAGGACAAGGCGCATGGATTCGCCGTCCTTGGGCATGTTGTCGACAGCGCCCGTGAGGACGTTCATGGAGGACTCACGCAGCTCGTAGAGATAGTTCGCTGCGATCTCGGCGCGGCTGGCGCGGGTGCCCGCTTGGCTGTATTCGCGGGGCAGGGCAGGGGCAGTCTGGTCGGGCAGCTGCTCCGAGCGTAGCTGCGTCAGGGGGATCTGCTGGGCCTGGTCCGCGGGGAGCTCCTCGCTGCCGTTGATGCTGTAGAGGATGCCCTTGTCGGTGAGTAGGACGAAGGGCGCCACCGTCTTGCGGTCGAAGGCGATGAGGAACTGCTGGGTCTCGTCGGGGATCCCTGTGAGGACGGCGCGCGCTGACTCGAGGCGGTAGCTGTGCTGAGGCTCGCCCTCCACCCTGCGCCCTAGGTACTTGTCGGCGTAGGCTGCTAGGGATCCAGGCTGATAGTGCTGCTCGCGCACGTCGAGCACGAAGCTCAGCTGTGTCTCGGGGAGGCGGTAGACGATACCGTAGTCCGTTTCCTTGGTCACATCATAGCGCTTGACGCGCGTCTGCGCAGCCAGCTCGGTCGACGCTACGAGGCTGGCGAGGGTAAGAGGGGCCACGAGGCCCAGCAAAAGACGTCTCATATCATGATGGCCTTGTGTAAGGCGTGCATTATACTAGTAAGTTCGTTATACAAAGCTACTAAAAAACGCTCAATGTCCTGCCAAAGCGCTAGCGCCGTCCCCACGGCCTGCTGGGCGTGCTGCTCGGCCTTGTCCCTCGCCTCTGTGAGGGATATCCCTCGAGGGTGCTGACTGATATCCCTCAGCCCCCCTAACTGGTATCCCTCACGGCGCTGACTGATATCCCTCATAGGCGCTCGAGCTAAGGGGCAGGAGGCTGAGGGGCTCACCTCCCCGTACCTCTACCCCGGTGAAGTATCCCCAAAGCGACTTCCATAAGGGCTGTCGCTCGCAGCGTGCGAGCGTGCTGCGGCCGAAGTAGCGGGATCGGCCTACCTACTATATTGTAGCGCTGCGAAGGGGAAATACCTATCTTCGGTGATTGCGGCGCGTAGGTCAGACTCTTATCTTTGCGGCGCTTTACCGAATTGAGACCCATTACGTCAATGCATCATCTCCTCCAGCGCGGCCTAGCCCCATACTTCCTCCTCTTGCTTCTCCTAGTCCCGACCCTAGCCGAGGCGCAAGGCCTCGTGACCTTACGCGGCCGAGTGCTCACCACAGAGGGGCAGGCTATCCCCTACGCTGGCCTGCAGCTCGAGGGAAGCCGACGGGGCGCCGTAGCAGACTCGCTGGGGGGCTATCAGCTGCAGCTCCCCGAGGGGCGCTACCGCCTGCGCGTCTCTGCGCTAGGCTATCAGAGCCAGCAGCGTGAGCTCGTGCTGACGACGCGCACGCCTGAGCTACAGCTAGACTTCCGCCTCGTGGCCAGCAGCCGCCAGCTGGAGGGCGTAGAGATCGTAGCCCGAGGAATAGGGCGTCTGCAGCGATCGCCGTATAACGCCGTGACGCTGGAGAGCCGCGCCTATCGCTCCTCGACCAAGAGCCTAAGCGAAGTCCTCGCTGCAGCGCCAGGCGTCAAGGTGCGTCAGACGGGCGGGGTCGGCTCGGATACGAATGTATCGCTGGACGGCTTCAGCGGCAAGCATGTCAAGGTCTTCATCGACGGTATCCCACAGGAGGGACTAGGGCGGAGCCTCGGCCTCAATAATATCCCCATCAGCTATGCCGAGCGCATCGAGGTCTACCGAGGGGTAGTCCCCGTGGACTTCGCTACGGACGCTATCGGGGGTGTGATCAATATCGTCACCTCACAGCGCACGCGTCCCTGGTATGTCGACGCCTCCTACGCGGCAGGCTCCTTCGCTACGCATCGCTCGACGCTCAGCGTGGGGGGACGCCTGGGGCAAGCTGGCTTCTTCGGAGTCGAGGCCTTCCAGAACTATTCGCGCAACAACTACTGGGTCGACACGCCCGTGCAGGACTTCGCCTCGGGGACAATCGACCTAGACCGCGTGGAGCACGTGCAGCGCTTCCACGATACCTATCATAATGAGGCGGTGATTGCCAAGCTCGGTCTGCAGCGCCAGCCCTGGGCAGATCGCCTCCAGCTGAGCCTGCGCTATGCTCAGTACTACAAGGAGATCCAGACGGGCGTGCGGCAGAGCATCGTCTTCGGCGAGCGTCATCGCCGTGGCTACAGCTGGTCCCCCACGCTGGAGTACGTACGCCGCCAGCTGCTGGATGGGCGCCTGGATCTGACGCTGATGACGAGCTACACGCAGGCGCGCAGTACCCTCATCGATACCACGGCCTATAAGTACAACTGGCGCGGAGAGCGTGAGCTCGGCCTGGGGCTCGGGGAGCAGGGCTATGCGCACAATCGTGACGATGAGCGTACCTGGACGGCCTCCCTATCCTCGCTGCTGCGTCTGAGGTCGGGCGCAGCGCTCAAGCTGAGCCATCAGTTCAGTCACTTCACCCGCGAGACGAGCTCCTTGCTGGCGCGCCAGGCCGTGGGGACAGATATCCCCGATCGAACGGCTAAGGGCGTCACGGGGCTCTCGCTGCAGCTGCGCCCTCAGGGCTGGCTCGGGATGACGCTCTTCGCGAAGCATTACCTGCAGCGTGTCTCGGGGGCTATAGCGACGACGGGGCTGCAGGGTCAGTTCGTCCGTCACAGCTATGCGACCAGTACCTTCGGCTACGGATTGGCGAGCTCGGCCGAGCTGGGCCGTGGCTGGCAGCTCAAGGCCTCCTATGAGCGCGCCTACCGACTGCCCTCGATCACGGAGCTCTTCGGCGACAATGACCTCGATCAGGGCAAGCTAGGACTGCGCCCCGAGTACAGCCATAACCTCAATCTCAATGCGAGCTGGAGCCATCGCCTCGGTGCGCTGCATCAGCTCCTCCTCGAGGGGGGACTGATCTGGCGTGATACCCGGGACTACATCCAGCGTACGGTGCAGAATAATGGTGGCGGGCACTGGGGCGCTAGCTACATCAACTACGGCCGCGTCCATACCCGTGGGCTCAACCTCGGCCTGCACTACGACTATGCCGACTGGCTAAGCCTCGGGGGGAACTACACGCTGATGGACGTACGCGATGCCCTGCCCACCGACCCGACCAGTGGCCTGCCCAACGTGGGCTACAAGCATCGTATGCCTAACCTCCCTTACTCCTTCGGAGGCCTCGAGCTTAGCCTCAGGAGAAAGGGGATCCTCGGCGAGGGCTCCCTCCTGAGCCTAGGCTACGACAACCAGTATACGCGTGCCTTCACCTTCTACTCCGAGCGTCTCGGGGTGAACGCCCGTGACTTCCTCGTGCCCGACCAGCTCGCGCACAACCTCACCATGACGCTCTCCTTGGCTCGGGAGCGCTATGCGCTCTCCCTCGAGTGCCGCAATCTGACCGATGCAGCCCTATACGATAACTATAGTCTCCAGAAGGCTGGGCGTGCCCTCTACGCCAAGCTACGCGTGCACCTCGGGCACTAATTCACCTTTATTATTCAGTAATCCAACTACCCCATGCGCTATCATCTGATCCCCTCTCTAGGCCTATCGGGGCTGGCCCTCTGTGTCGGCCTCCTCGCTTCCTGCTCTAGCAAGAACGATACTCCCCAACCTACTCCTAAGCCCAACCCTGGCCCTCAGCCCGCTGCTAAGAACTATGTCCTAGCGGTGAACGCCAGTGCCTCGGGCAACCAGTCCACCACGCTGCTGCTCAAGCTCACTGATATCACCAGCCCGCGTACCCTCTCGGTCGCCGAAGGCCTACAGACCGATGGCGGCACCGAGTACGTCTACCTCAATGATCATCGCTACCTCTACAGCATCGCCTACCGCCAGGCAGGCAAGACGGCGACCTTCTCCTATGCGCTGGGTGCGGATGGGGCGCTGACCAAGCGAAGCAAGAGCTTCGAGGGCAATCGCTTTACCTCCTTCGGCATCGTAGGCAATACCCTCATCACCAGCTCCACGGGGCAGTCGCCACAGAGCACGCCCGATGCGGCTGGCTATCGCCCTATGTCCTTCCTGCTGACCTACCTAGATGCAGAGGCCGAGACCCAGACGCAGTACAACCAGCTGACGGCCGAGAACTTCCTCGGTACGGGCGAGTTCGTCACGCTCTGCGGCCTACAGCCTCACGAGGGCAAGATCTATGCTGGGATCATCCCCATGGGCCTTAGTCAGTACGGGGCGAATATAGATGCGCAGTGGCAGGGCAATAGCTATGTCTCGGGCAAGTGGGTCAAGAAGGGCAATGAAGACCTCGTGAAGACCCAGAACGGAGGAGCCCAGAGCAGTGCCTACAAGCGCGGTGAGCTGCAGTGGACGCAGTACCCTGACTCCTGCCATGTGGCTATCTTCGCCGACAGCCGCCTTAGCTCGCCCAAGGTCATCAAGACTGATCGCATCAGCTACCCTGCAGGTCGCTTCAAGAGCCAGTACTACCAGATGATCTGGCCCGATGCCTCGGGGGACCTCTATGTCTTCTCGCCTAGCTTTGCCAAGACGATGACCGATGCCCGTCAGCGCACCAAGCTCCCCGCTGGGGTGATGCGTATCCGTAAGGGGACCGAGGCCTTTGATGCGAGCTACTACTACAACCTCGATCAGCTGTCGGGCGACCGAGGCTTCCAGCATGTCTTCCCCCTCTCGGGAGATGCCTTCCTCCTCTACCTGTATGATCAGTCCTTCGCTAAGCTGACCAATCAGCAGCTGGCCTCGCAGCTGGCTATCTTCCACGCGCAGACGGGTCGCTGGGTCAATGTGACGGGGCTGCCTCAGGATGTCACCGAGTTCGGTGGCCGTCCGCTGGTGGAGCAGGGGCTAGCCTATGTGCCCGTCATGAGCAAGTCTCAGCGCCCCGCGCTCTACTCGATCGACCTCACGACGGGCGTCGCCACGCGCCGTGTCGAGGTAGAGGCTACGCGTATCAGCTCTGTCGGCTACCTCCAGCGCTAAGCCCTCTGGTTTAGCCTGCACTTATATCCCAAGCCTTAGCCTAGGGCGTCCTGTCTACACTGGATCAGGGCGCCCTAGGATTTCTTCCTTTATCCCCCTACAGGCTTACCTATCTCCTTAGTCAAGCGACACTATGCGTAAAGTATCGAAGAAGCTACACCTCTGGCTCAGCCTCCCGCTGGGTCTCGTCATCTCGCTCATCTGTCTCTCGGGCGCCGTCCTGGCCTTCGAGCAGGAGCTGACGGAGCTCGTCTACCGCCCTCGCTACTACGTGGAGCCGCTCCCGACTCCCCGCCTGCCGCTGGATCAGCTAGCCCTCACGGTCTCCAGGACGCTCCCCGATACGGTGACTGTCACGGGCATCACCGTGCCCTCAGATAGTACGCGCTCCTATACTGTCCTCCTGTCGGCACCGCGCGGAGCGGGTGTCCTCGTCGATCCCTACCGCGGCACGATCCTCGGGCGGAGTGATCGGACGCCTTTCTTCGCCACCGTCCGCCGCCTGCATCGCTGGCTACTCTGGAGCAAGCCAACCGAGGGCGACGGCCCTTCCTGGGGGCGTATCATCGTCGGGACGAGCGTGCTCCTCTTCGTCCTCAGCCTCCTGACGGGGCTCCTGGCCTGGTGGCCAAAGCAGCTCAAGGGGCTAGGGAAGCGGCTGAAGATCCATACCGATAAGGGACGGCCGCGCCTCATGCACGAGCTGCACACGGTAGGGGGGGTCTATGCGCTCGTCCTGCTGCTGGTGATGTCACTCACGGGGCTCACTTGGTCCTTCGAGTGGTACAAGAGCGGCTTCTATGCCGTCCTAGGCGTCGAGCTACCGAAGGAGCAGCACGGGGGGAAGCCTGAAGGAGCTAAGGGCGCCCATGGTAAAGGCGCTCGGGGTAGAGCGGCTAAGGGCGATAAGAGCCAAGGGGCGGGCCCATCACGCCAAGCACTACCGCCGAGCTCTGTCTACTGGCCGCAGCTCTATGCCGCGGTGCGCCAGGTGAAGCCCTACCCTGAGATCACGCTGCGTAAGGACGAGGTGAGTGCCCGCTGCAGCACTGTGGGGAACGTCCGTGCCGCCGATGTCTATAGCTTCGACCCCGAGACGGGCGTCCTCGGCGCGTGCAAGCGCTATGATGAGGCCGCGCCTGCAGGTCGCCTGCGTGGCTGGATCTACTCCCTCCATACGGGTGCCTGGGGTGGCTGGCTGACCAAGCTCCTCTACTGCCTAGCGGCACTCCTCGGGGGGACGCTGCCGCTCACGGGCTATTACCTCTTCGCACGGCGTCGCTGGAGAAAGGGAGCGAAGAAGCGCTCCGTCCGCTCTTAGGGCAAGGCTAGCCCCCAAGCCGCGTAGCTCTTCGCTGCTGGTTTCGCCTAGTCCAAGGTGCTCGCCTCGGAGCGCTTAGCCCTACAGCTAGAGGAGCTCTAACTGAGGAGGAGTGCCTCTAGTCTAGGCCGATCCATGAAGGCCGGGAAGGGTGGGGGCAAGCTGATGTGCGTATCCTAGCTCCCTGACTGGTATCCCTTGGCCTCCCTGACTGATACCCCTCACGCTCCGCACTCGCGTCCTTCAAGGGGCTGACTGATATCCCTCAGAAGCCCTCCCCTTAGGGCCAAGGCGCTCAGGAGTAGCCCCGATCCTTCGTCCTGTCTCTACTCACGGAGGCAGCCCGAGGGCTAGGGGAGGAGGCTTCAGCCCTAGGACGCAGCTCGCTAGCGGGAGGCGCTGGGCGGGGAGAAATCCTTATTTTTGCTGCGCCTTAGCACTAGGCTGAGGCGACCAATGACTTAACTAAGCTCTCCACTACGATTATGATATCCTTCGTATCCCTGGGGCCAGGTGACCCCGAGCTGATCACGCTGCAGGCGCTTCGCTGCCTGCAGGCGGCCGATTGCATCTACGCCCCCGTCCCCGTCTCGGCCAAGGGACGCCACAGCTCCAAGGCCGAGGAGATGATGCTCGCCCTAGGCATTCGCCCCGAGCAGATCCAGCTCTATGATCTGCCGATGAGCAAGCAGCGTGAGGGCGCCTGCGCGGCCTACAGCCAGCTCGCCGAGGAGCTCATCCGCCGCGAGCAGGCCGAGCCCGGGCGCTCCCTCGTGGTGGTGGCTGAGGGCGATAGTGGCTTCTACTCCTCCTCGGCCTACATCAGCGAGCAGGTAGAGGCTGCGGGGCTCGCGGTACGTCAGCTCTGCGGGGTGCCTGCCTTCATCGCCTGCAATGCGCTGGCGGGCGGGCAGCTGGTGCAGCTCGAGGAGCAGTGCCGTGTGATCCCAGGCGAGGCCACCGAGGCTGAGTGGCAGGAGGCCTGGGGCTCTATCCATACGATCGTGGTGATGAAGGGCTCGCTGTGCGAGGCCGAGATCAAGCGGGCGGTGGCGGCTCATCCCGAGCGTCGCTGGCAGTACTTCGAGTTCGTCGGCATGCCCAAGGAGTACGTCACGGAGCGCCCTGAGGAGATCCTAGAGCGCAGCTTCCCCTACTTCTCGATCATCATCAGTAAGCGCCGCTAGGCGGCTTGGGCCTCGGGCTAGACGCAGGGATTGTCGTATCTTTGCCCTGCTGCCTCAGCGTGAGGCTATTGAGCTAAAGACAAGAAGATAGATGGCAAAGAGTAATATGATCTTCGGCATCCACCCGCTGCTAGAGGCGCTGGAGGCAGGCCGAGAGATCGACAAGGTAATGATGAGGCGCGGACTGCGCACCGAGGAGAGCGCACGTATCCTAGCACTCTCGCGTGAGCGCTCGGTACCCGTACAGTTCGTCCCCGAGGAGCGTCTGGGGCGCTTGACCCAGCGCCAGCACCAGGGCGTCATCGCCTTCATCAGCGAGATCGAGTACACGCCGCTGGAGGAGCTGGTGGCGCGTGTCTACGAGGAGGGGCGTGCCCCCTTCATCGTGCTGCTGGATGGGCTGACGGACGTGCGTAACTTCGGCGCGATCGCCCGCACAGCTGAGTGCGCTGGGGTAGATGCCCTCGTCATCCCCGAGCGGGGCAGCGTGAGCGTGACGGCCGACGCCGTCAAGACCTCCGCCGGGGCCCTGCACCGTATCCCCGTGTGCCGCGTGAGCAGCATCGCCGCAGCTGTCGGCCTGCTGCAGAGCAGTGGTGTGCGCGTGGTGGCTGCCTCGGAGAAGGCCGAGGAGCGCTATACCGAGACCGCGCTCCAGCTCCCGCTGGGGCTCGTCATGGGCGCTGAGGACCACGGCGTATCGACCGATGTGCTCCGCATGGCAGATAGCATCACCCGCATCCCACAGGTCGGTGCCATCGGTTCGCTCAACGTCTCCGTCGCCGCTGGTATCCTGATCTACGAGGCCGTACGTCAGGAGCAGCTCGGCGCCTAAGCCATATTATACGAGGAGGACGAGGCTATGCTGATACGACTCTACCCCGACGCCCCCGACTATCGCCTGCTGAGTGAGCTCATCGACCAGCTGCGTGAGGGCGCCGTCTTCATCTATCCTACAGCCTCGGGCTATGCCTACTGCTGCGATGCCCTGCAGCCCAAGGCGATCGAGGCACTGTGCCGTCTCAAGGGGGTTGACCCCAAGAAGAAGTCCCTCTCCATCGCCTGCGCCTCCTTGAGCCAGGTATCGGAGTACTGCAAGATGAACGACCGTGCCTTCAAGTTCATCAAGGACCACGAGCACAACTATACCTTCATCCTACCAGCTGCGGGGGCACTGCCCAAGATCTTCAAGCGCCGCAACGAAGTCGGGGTACGCCTAGCACAGCATGCTGTAGGGCGTCTGCTCTCGGAGCACCTCGGTAATCCGCTGGTGACGGCCTCGCTCCCCATCGAGGACGAGACCGAGCCCGAGTATGCGACCGATCCCGAGCTGATCGATGAGCGCTTCGGGCGCCTGGTGGCAGGGGTCTTCGACGCGGGGATTGTCCCGCTCGCCCCCTCGACGATCGTGGACTGCACGACCGAGCCCTTCGAGGTGCTACGCCACGGCCACGGTCGTCTGACCGATGACGAGCCGCTGCTGCGCGAGGACTAGCCTAGACCTATATATATCTATTGAGACGATGATCGAATTCTTTGCGGATGAGGATGTAGTGCGTCCCGCCCTGCGCGAGCGCCTGGTGAAGACCTGGATCAAGGAGGTCGCCGCGAGCTACAAGCGTAAGGTCGACCAGCTGTACTACCAGTTCTGTAGCGACGAGCATATCCTGCGGGTCAATCAGGAGTTCCTCCAGCACGACTATTACACCGATATCATCACCTTTGACAACAGTGAGGGGCAGCGCATCGCGGGTGATCTCTTGATCAGCCTCGACACGGTCAGGAGCAATGCCGAGGAGGCGAGCGTCCCCTTCGACGAGGAGCTCCACAGGGTGATCATCCATGGGGTGCTGCACCTCTGCGGGCTCAATGACAAGGCCCCTGGCGAGCCTGAGCAGATGCGTGCCGCCGAGGATAAGGCGCTGGAGCTCCTGCGCTCGCACCTCAAGCCAGGCGAGCCCTTCCTACTCTAGATGACCCGTCTAATGCCTCTTCTACAGGGACTTGAGGCGGCGCAGATGCGTCCGCTCCCAGCCCCAGTGGTCGCTCTTACGCAGAAAAGCCGTTACTTTGTAGTCTAATTGGACAATTCGATCGAGACGTGAACTTAATCATCGACCAAGGGAATACGGTATGTAAGGTAGCGGTGGCTGTGGGCAAGGAGCTGCACAAGCACTGTACCTACCCCCAGCTCTCCCTGCGCGATGTGCATCAGATCCTAGCGGTCTATCCCGACATAGACGCAGCCGTCTACAGCTCGGTAGCCCAGGTGGATCAGCCGCTGCTCGGGATGCTGTCGGAGCGTATGCCTCTGGTCATAGAGATCGGGGCGAGCACCCCAGTACCCCTAGAGATACGCTACGACCGAGCACGCCTCGGGAGCGATCGCCTCGCGGGGGTGGTCGGGGCCTACTCTCGGGTAGGCCGAGGGCGTGAGCTGCTCGTCGTGGATGCTGGCACGGCCATCACCATCGAGCGGATCACCAGTGAGGGCGTCCATCTCGGGGGCAACATCTCCCCGGGACTCTACACGAGGACCAAGGCGCTCAATCACTTCACCTCGCGTCTTCCGCTGCTCTCGGATCTAGAGGATCTGACGCTCGGCTTCGGGCAGACGACGCGTGAGGCCATCAGCCGCGGCGTGCTGCAGGGGATCGTCTATGAGATAGACGGCTACATACAGGCCCTGAGAGCAGCGCACCCCGACGCGGTGGTATACCTGACGGGCGGCGATGCTACGTTAATACAGGAGACGCTGCGCCAGGAGGTCTGTGTCGACCCTGATCTTGTCCTCTACGGACTAAATGAAATACTGGAGTACAATAAATAGTAGTCAATGAAGAAGCTACTCATACAGCTGGTCCATGGCGGCCTCCTCACCCTGGCCGTGAGTACAAGCGTGCTCGCGCAGAACAATAACGAGCGCTCGCCCTACAGCCGCTACGGCTATGGCCGACTCGGCGCCCGCCAGACGGCCGCAGCTCGGGCTATGGGAGGACTAGGCATCAGCCTGCGTGACGGGCTCGTGGCCAATCCAGCGAACCCCGCCTCCTACACGGCCGTGGACTCGATGACCTTCATCATGGATCTGGCCGTATCGCTGCGCGGGGCTTACCTCAAGGAGAACGGCAAGACGGATAGCCGCGTGCTCGGCAATCTCGACTACGCCACGATCCTCTTCCCCGTGAGCCGTCATCTGGCGGTGAGCGCAGGGATCATGCCCTTCTCGACGGTCGGCTACCAGTTCGGCAATACCCAGCAGCTCAAGGGCACCGAGGGGGCCAATCCCTACCGTCGTACCTACTCGGGGCAGGGGAGCATCAATGACCTCTACCTCGGGCTAGCAGGGCGTATCGGGCACTTCTCGCTCGGGGTCAATGCCGCCTACCTCTTCGGCTACACCTCGCATCAGCGACAGATCAACTTCCTACGTGAGGAGGCGGTCAATCCCATCTACCTGACGCAGCTCCACCTGACGGGCTTCAAGGTCGATGCGGGCCTGCAGTACGAGCTGATGCTGGACAAGAAGCATGAGCATAGCCTCACGATAGGGGCGACCTTCGCCCCCAAGATGTCGCTGCGCTCGGAGCGCATTCAGCAGCAGCTGCGCTACAATGGGCAGACCAATCAGAGCACCCTCCAGCTGAGCGACACGACGAGCTCGACGAGCCAGCATATCGTACCCCTCAGCGCGGGCTTCGGGATCAGCTACCGACGTGCTAACTCACTCCTCATCGGCCTCGACGCCAGCTATCAGAAGTGGAGTGAGTCGAAGTACACCGACGGCGACGCTAGCTTCACCGACCGCTATCGTGCCGCCCTCGGGCTCGAGTGGATTCCCAACCACCGTGCACGTAACCCCTTCTCTCAGGCACGCTATCGCCTCGGGCTGAACGGAGCGAACTCCTACCTCAAGGTGCCTACCCCTAGCGGGGAGCTCACGGGCTACACCGAGCTAGGTGCCTCCCTCGGGGTCGGGATCCCGCTCATCGACCGCCGCTCGCTGCTTAACATCAGCATCGACTACAACTACCTCCGCCCTGGCAAGGCCGATATGGTCAGCGAGCACAGCCTCGGTCTGACGGTCGGCATCACCTTCAACGAGGGCTGGTTCCGCAAGGCGCGCATCAACTAGCCTCGCGCATCGCTATACAAGGATTGATATCACACTAAATAGAAGACAAGACACATGAAACTGAACAGAATGCTCTTGGTCGCAGCCCTGGGACTTCTCTCCACGGCTGCTTATGCCCAGACGGGGAAGGCCTCTGGGACGCCTTTTGGTCACGGTCAGGATAGTATCCGCTGCCGCCAAAGCATCAGCCTCTTCACGAGCCTAGGGAAGACGGGCAACTACCAGGATGCGCTCGAGCACTGGAAGAAGGCCTACGACGAGTGCCCCGCCTCCTCTAAGAATATCTACATCATCGGCTCGAAGATCCTGCACTGGCGCCTAGAGCAGGCCAAGGATCCCGCAGCGAAGAAGGCTGTCCTGGAGCAGCTCCTCAAGCTCTACGATGATCGCGCTACCTACTTCGGCGACGACGACAAGATGCCTGTGGACAAGATTATGCTCGCCAAGACGAAGGATTACCTCACCATAGCAGGTAAGGACGCTGACTACACCAAGATCTACGCTTGGCTGAAGCCTGCCATCGCTCAGACCAAGGGCGCTACGGCTCCTGAGGCCCTCTACTACTATACCTTCGCCTCTCGCTCGGTCGCTATGCGTGACACCACGAAGATCGAGAACTACATCAAGGATTACCTCGAGGCTACGGGCTTCGCCGATGAGGCGCTGGCTGCCGCTGGCGAAGACGCCGCTGCACGCAAGCTCGTCGAGGACTTCAAGAATCCTATGGATGCTGAGTTCGCTCAGAGTGGGCTGGCTGGCTGTGACCTGCTGACCAAGCTCTACACCTCGGACAAGATCGACGAGCACAAGGCAGACAAGGCCTATCTGACGACGACGGTAGCCCTCTTCCAGGCTGCTGGCTGTGACGCTCCTGCCGTCTTCCGCGCTAGCCGCTACCTCTTCGATATCGAGCCTACGGCCAACGCTGCTATGGGTCTGGCTGGTGAAGCCATCTCCTCGGGCAAGTACGCCGAGGCTTCGGAGTACCTCAACAAGGCCATCGCTCTGGCGAAGACTTCCTCTGAGCGCGTCAAGTGCTACGAGGTCCTCATCCAGCTCTCGCTCAAGCAGGGCAACCACGGTCAGGCACGTACCTATGCCAACAAGGTGCTCGCCGAGAACCCCAACTCCGGTCAGGCGCTCATCGTCCTGGCTCAGAGCACGGCTAACTCCGCCAGCAGCTTCTTCCCCGGTGACCCCGTGAAGCAGCGCTGCGTCTACTACCTCGTCATCAACAAGCTGCGCCGTGCCGCTAGCGTGGACCCCAAGGTAGCAGGTCAGGCCAACCGCCTCATCGCCTCCTACCAGCGCTACCTCCCCTCCGCTCAGGACATCTTCATGCACCCCGAGCTGAAGAAGGGCAGCACGCTCAACATCGGTGGCGAGACCATCGTCATCCCTTAGTCTAGAGCATACCTAGCGTATGATAGACTTGCGCTCGCCCCGAGGGGCGAAGCCATTACAACTAGAGCTCTCCACCGAGGATCGTAGGTCCTCGGTGGAGAGCTCCTCTTTTTCCCTACGCCTGCTGCTCGCGCGTCTGGGGGCGGCCTTAGGGCTCCTTTTCCTCGGCCTCACGACGGCCTGCACGAAGGAGCGTGTCGAGGTCAAGAACCTAGACGTCAACCCCGACTCGCTCTACACGGCACGCATGCTCCAGCTCAACACGTTGATCTCGGACTCGGGCCTTGTCCGCTATCGTATGACGGCCCCAGTGCTGCTTATCTATGAGCGTCCCGAGCGCAACGAATGGGTCTTCCCCAAGGGCCTGCTGCTCCGTCCCTACGATGGCAGTCAGGGCAGCCAGGTCTTCATTAAGGCGGACTCGGCGGTACGGCGCACCGAGCACGAGGAGTGGGAGCTGGTCGGCCACGTCCAGGTGCAAGGCCCCAAGGGCGAGCGCCTCAGCACGCACCGCCTCTTCTGGCAGCGCGATGCCCGCAAGCTCTATTCGCGGGACACGACCTACTTCTTTACTCAGGGGCGTGAGCTCCGCGGCTCACGCTTCGAGGCCACCGATGACCTCAGCTGGTACGAGATCCAGGATAATAAGGGCAGCCTAGAGTACGAGGATAAGCCCGCCCCTGCTTCCCCCGCTTCGTCTCCCACACCTACCTCGTCCCCCGTGCAGCCCGCTATCCCCGCTACGCCTGCAGCCCCTGCTCGCCCCTCCGCTCCAGCTACTCCGTCGACCCCCGCTGCCTCAGCTCGTCCCGCTGCACCAGCCCGTGTCTCCTAGCTGCTATTCCCTAGACCGATGACGATCTACCTCTATATCTTCCTCAGCCTCCTGGCCTCGGCTTTCTTCTCTGGGATGGAGATAGCCTTCCTCTCCTCGGACAAGCTGCGCCTGGAGCTCGACCGTACTAAGGGCGGGCTCTCGGCCAAGGTGCTGGGCCTCTTCTTTGCCCGCCCCGACCGCTTCATCACGACGATGCTGCTGGGCAATAATGTGGCGCTGGTCATCTATGGGCTGCTGATGGCAGAGCTGATGGAGCCCTGGCTGGAGCGTCTCGTGGGCGATAGCGACGGGCTGATCCTGCTACTGCAGTCGGTGCTCAGCACGCTGCTCATCCTCTTCGTCGGGGAGTTCCTCCCCAAGGTGACCTTCAGGGCGAACCCCAACCGCACGATGCGCTTCTTCTCCTCGCTCCTGCTCCTGGTCTATGTCCTGCTCTATCCCTTCGTCTACGTCATCGGCTGGATCACGCGCCTTGTCCTCTTCCTCGCGGGTCAGCGCAGCACGAGTGTAGCCATTCGTCCCGCGCTCTCCTCACTGGACCTCGAGTACTACCTGACGCACAGCTCGGATGACGGGCAGGCCTCGGGCATAGAGACGGAGGTCAAGATCATTCAGAACGCTATTGGCTTTGCGGAGCTGCAGGTGCGCGACTGTCTGCTGCCACGCAACGAGATCGTCGGTGCCGAGCTCAATACCACCCGCGAGCATCTCGAGCGGCTCTTCATCTCCACCGGCCTCTCCAAGCTCATCATCTACCGCGATAATATCGACGACGTCGTCGGCTACATCCACTCCAGCGAGATGTTCCGCCCAGGGCCTTGGCAGGAGCGTATCGTCCCTGCGGTCTTCGTCCCAGAGAGCATGCAGACCAGCACGCTGATGAAGCTCCTGATGCAGCGCAAGAAGAGCATCGCCATCGTCATCGACGAGCTGGGCGGTACCGCAGGGCTTATCACGCTGGAGGATGTCGTAGAGGAGATCTTCGGTGACATCGAGGACGAGCACGACCGTCAGAAGCGTATCGCCAAGCAGCTGGACGAGTCGACCTACCTCTTCAGCGGACGCATGGAGATCGATGACATCAACGAGCAGTTCGATCTCACGCTCCCCGAGGACGAAGACTACCAGACGGTAGCGGGCTTCATCCTCCATCACCATCCCAGTATTCCCACTCCTGGAGAGGTCCTCGAGATCGAGGGCTTCAGCTTCGAGATCCTGCGCTCGACCTCGACTAAGATTGTCCTGGTGAAGATGCGCCTGCGCTAACAGTAGACCTGCGATGCACCCTTGGGTTATGTTGTTCCCTTGGGAAACTTTATTGCGAGTCAATATTTGGCTATCTTTGACGAAGCCTAGAGCAAGGGGGCTGCTCCTTCCGCTAGGCATCACACCATAGTATAGAGCTAATGATGCACGAAGCAGAGTCAAAGAAGAAGTACCTCATCATCGGTGGGGTCGCAGGCGGAGCCACGGCTGCCGCTCGTATCCGACGCCTCAGTGAGCAGGCCGAGATCATCCTCCTCGAGCGGGGAGAGCATATCTCCTATGCCAACTGTGGCCTTCCTTATTATATCGGGGGCGTGATCCAGCAGCGCGATCGCCTCTTTGTCCAGACACCCGCTGCCTTTGCCCGTAGGTTCAATATCGACGTGCGCACCCAGAGTGAGGCCATGTCTATAGATCCCGATCGGCAGGAGGTCAGCATACGTACGGTCGATGGCCGCAGCTATACCGAGCGCTATGACGAGCTGCTGCTCTCCCCTGGGGCAGCACCGCTGCGTCCACCTCTCCCTGGGATCGACCTCGAGGGAATCTTCACCCTGCGTAATGTCGCCGACACGGATAGGATCAAGGCCTATCTAGAGGGACATCAGGCCAAGCGTGCCGTCATCGTCGGCGGGGGCTTCATCGGGCTGGAGATGGCGGAGAACCTCCACCAGTTGGGCCTCGAGGTCTCGCTCGTGGAGATGGCGCCGCAGGTGATGGCTCCGATGGACTACTCGATGGCGGCCTTCGTACACGAGGAGCTCCAGAGCAAGGGCGTCGCGCTCTACCTCGAGGAGGCTGTAGCAGCCTTCGAGCAGGTAGGCGAAGGCCTCCAGCTGCGCTTCCAGTCGGGGGCGACGCTTGCGGCTGACCTCGTCCTCCTCTCCATCGGGGTACGCCCCGAGACAAAGCTCGCCCAGGAGGCTGGCCTCAAGCTCGGGGAGACCAAGGGCATCTGGGTAGACGAGTATCTGCAGACCTCCAAGGCGCATATCTGGGCCGTGGGGGATGCCATCGAGTATCCGCACCCCGTGACGGGACAGCCTTGGCTGAACTATCTCGCTGGTCCTGCCAACCGTCAGGCACGTATCGTAGCGGATAATATGGTGCTCGGCGCCCAGCAGCGCTACGAGGGCTCGGTAGGTACAGCCATCGCTAAGGTCTTTGACCTCACGGTCGCCACCACGGGCCTCCCCGCCAAGCGCCTCAAGCAGCTCGGTATCCCTTACCTCTCGGCGACGATCCACGCCGCCTCGCATGCTGGCTACTATCCATGGGCTCGGCAGATGGCCATCAAGGTCACCTTCGCCCCCAGCGACGGGCGCATCTACGGCGCGCAGATCGTCGGCTACGATGGGGTAGACACCCGCATCGACCAGTACGCACTGGCCCTCAAGCGCGGCATGACGGTCGCTGAGCTCACTGAGCTCGAGCAGGCCTACGCCCCGCCCTTTTCCTCGGCCAAGGATCCCGTAGCGATCTCGGCCTATGTGGCGGAGAATATACGCAGCGGGCGCATGCAGCCGCTCTACTGGCGCGAGCTGTGCGAGGCCGACCTATCTAAGGTAGCCCTCATCGACGTGCGCACCCCCGAGGAGTACGCCCTCGGCACCATCCCAGGCGCGGTCAATGTGCCGCTGGATGAGCTGCGCGAGCGCCTCGCGGAGCTGCCCCGTGACCGTGCCCTATGGCTCTTCTGCGGCGTGGGGGTGCGCGGCTACCTTGCCTCCAACATCCTCCGAGGCCAGGGCTACAGAGAGGTGCGCAACCTCGTCGGGGGCATCAAGACCTACCGCGCGGCTACGACTGTGATTCAGCGACCCAGCGATCCCCACGCGGGAGCGGCTAGCGCAAAGGCAGCTGCTGAGCAGCCCGCCGCGGCGCCTGAGCTCCGCGTGCTCGATGCCTGCGGCCTCCAGTGCCCAGGCCCCATCCTCCAGCTGCGCCGCGCTATGGACGAGCTCCCAGTGGGGGGGCGCCTCGAGGTACGTGCTACGGATGTGGGCTTCCCCCGCGATGCCGAGGCCTGGTGCCGCAGTACGGGACATCGCTTCGTCGGCTCCCGCAGCGAAGGCGGCGTCTATATCGTCCAGCTGGAGAAGGCCAGCGTCTGCGCTCAGGAGGCGAGCCGACCCGTTAGTGCTGGGCAGCGCAACAAGACCTTCATCCTCTTCGATGACGATCTGGACAAGGCGCTGGCGACCTTCGTCCTTGCCAACGGCGCAGCCGCTACGGGGGGACGGGTCAGCATCTTCTTTACCTTCTGGGGGCTCAACGTCCTGAAGCGCGAGCACAAGCCACGCGTGGCGAAGGACTTCTTCGGCCGTATGTTCGGCTGGATGCTCCCCTCAGACTCGACCAAGCTCCCGCTGTCGAAGATGAACTTCCTCGGCATCGGCCCGCGGATGATGCGCTACCTGATGAAGCAGAAGGGCGTGGACTCCATCGAATCCCTACGCCAGCAGGCGCTCGCCGCAGGCGTGGAGTTCATCGCCTGCCAGATGTCTATGGACGTCATGGGCATAGCGTGCGAGGAGCTGCTGGACGAGGTCACCGTCGGCGGTGTCGCCTCCTACATGGAGCGCGCCGAGCAGGCGGGAGTGAACCTGTTTATTTAATGACGAACTAGCAATAACGATCTATGGAGTACGTACGATCCATCTGTGTGATGAGGGACTTAGTCCGGGCGCTGGCCGCCCTAGAGGATTCCCTCGCCACGGCACACGGCCTTTCGCTCAACGAGGCCATGGTGCTCTGTGTCACGGGCTACGAGCGCGTGACCCCTTCCTTCATCTGTCAGCAGACGGGTCTATCGCCCTCCAATACCTCTAAGGTTACCAGTTCGCTGGAGCGTAAGAAGTACCTCGTGCGCCGCCTCGGCAAGGAGGATAGGCGTCAGATGTTCTTCTCGCTGACCCCTCAGGGGCGGGAGCTGCTCGAGGGGCTGAAGACCCATCAGTTCGACATCCCCGAGCTACTGCGTAGCTGCTTCGAGGAGACGGAGCCTGTCTGCCCCGAGCGGGCAGAGCCCACTCCGAGCCCAGCCGAGGAGTAGCCCCGAGCGCTATCCAAGTAGTGCAGCCCCACAGCGGCAAGCCCTCCCTCGGGAGGACCTGCCGCTGTGGGGCTGCGCGCTTTTACCCCCTTGGGTACGGACGTGCTTAGCCCTTTGCTTGCCTGCCCTTGGGAGCACGGCGTGGCGTAGGGGTAGATAGATGAAGCGGGCTCCCTGAGGTCTATGCCTCGGGGAGCCCGCTTGCTTGCTGTCGGGAGCTCGCTACCCTAGAGCGTGTAGTCGATACCGATGGAGAAGATCTGGTTCTTACGCGTGTAGCGCTCCTTGGCGCTGACGCCCTGCGGGGTGAGGGCGCTCTTGGCGATGTAGAGGGCCTCCTTCTGGTGATCGCGGTAGTCGGTGAACATGTAGGCGAGGTTGAGCTGCAGCTCCTTCGTCAGCTGGATCCCCGCCCCGAGGCCGTAGGAGTTGGAGCTCATGTCGAAGTGCAGGTTGCTCTGATAGTCGTCCGTCACGCCCTTGCGCGTCAGCTGAAGGCCGGCGCTGAGCTCCAGCCAGTCCTTGGCGCGCCACTCTAGGCCGAAGAGGTATTCGCTGGTGTTGTGCTTCAGCAGCGTCTCCTTGCCGCCTGCCATACGAGCCTGCTTCTCGAAGAAGTGGTTGAAGCCGACCGAGGCCGTCAGGCTGGGCAGGATGCGGTAGGAGACCCCGAGGGCAAGCGCTGCGGGCAGGTCGTTGGGCGTCTCGATGCCGTCGTCGAACTGTGCCATGCCCGAGCCGTTGTGCTTCGTCTTGTTGCGCACCGTCAGCGCCGTGCGGAACTCATAGCGCGCCCCGATGTCCCAGCCGTCCTTCTGGAAGTGAAGGCCGATGATGGGCGCGATACCTAGGCCTGTTTGCTTGACCTCGATCTGCTTGTCTTTCGTCCCTTCGGCGAAGCGCTTGGGCAGCCCGAGTACCGTCTGTACTGAGGCCTGGGCGGCTGCGGGTAGACTCCCGAGGAGCGGCTGTAGCGCAGGTAGGCGCGACTGCAGACCCTGATCTACGAGGGCGAAGTAGGCAGGAGCGGGGACGTACTCGCCAGCCGAACCGGGCTTATTGACCTGGATGCTGCCGATGTGCCCCGAGTAGGTATTGTAGGCGTAGCTGATGCGGACACCGAGGTGGGCGGAGAGGTAGTCGGTGAGCTTGTAGCTCGCCCCGAGCTGCAGCCCGAGGGTGTACTGCAGGCCCTCCAGCTGGCTATCGAGGCGGTACTGATTGACGCCCGTAAGGGGGGCGAGCATCGTGGGGAGCTGCTGGCGCACTGCCGCGGGGATGAGCTGCGCCAGAGCGGGGTTGGAGAGCAAGCCCGTCAGTGCCTGCGTCGTAGCGGGGATAGCCGCTACCTGCCCCTCGAAGACGGGGAGGCCCTGGCCGAAGCTCGCCTTACCGCCGCCACCGAAGACGCCGACTACGGCTGAGAAGGCCCAGTTGCCCTTCTTGTAGGCTCCCATGAGGGTGGGGAGGATGGGGGCGGTAGCCTTGCCCTCGAAGTGCTTGGTCTGCTGCCCGCCGTTGTAGGCGAAGGGGGCGAAGGTTGCCTCGATGTCGCGCTGCTGGAGCACGGTCTGGCTGTTGAGGCTGAAGCGCCAGCCGTCGGGCGTGAAGACCAGCCCTGCGGGGTTATAGTAGGTAGCATCGATAGCAGTGGAGGCGTTGCGTGCGAGGCTACGGAGGTAGCGTGCGTGCAGGCTGGTGTTGTTCAGTAGACCTCCTGCCTCGGCCGAGGAGAGGCTAAGCAGGGACAGCAGTCCCAGCGCTAGGGTTCGTTTCATCGAGATTCTTGTCGTATATCATACTAGAGCTAGCGGAGGCTAGCGCCTGGAGGCCAATCCCCCGAGGCGCTGCAAAGATAAGCTAAATGCTGCACACTATTCGGGAGAGTGTGCCGTATGAGGGCCGATGCTCCTCTAGATTAGCAAGTCGTGCTTGCGAATCGGCCTCCCTTGCTCCGCTTGTCCTGCCCTCAGCGCCACCCCCTCTTAGCTCCCGGCTCACTGACTGCTATCCCTCAGCGTCGTGACTGCCGCCCCTCAGCTCGCTGACTGCCGTCCCTCAGCCTCCCGACTGATATCCCTCAGCGCCGTGACTGACGTCCCTCAGCTCGCTGACTGCTACCCCTCAGCGCCGTGACTGACGTCCCTCAGCTCGCTGACAGCTATCCCTCAGCGTCGTGACTGCCGCCCCTTAGCCTCCCGACTGATATCCCTCCCGATGGCTCTTCCTTAGTCCACGAGACAGATCTATCATATCCCCTTGTCCTAGGCTAGGCTATGTCTGTGGAAGCTCGGATAATAGGGAGCGAGGTGGATAGGGCTGAGGCGTACAGAAAGCCGCAGCCTATACGTCGGCACAAGACAAGGGCGAAGGGGCTGCCGAGGCCTGCTCATCCCCTGCTGATGCCTCTCGGTCGATCTCAAGGGGAACTCCTCCTATCCCAGTGCGCACGATGCGTCAGCCCCGGCATGGCGGATGTGGAGGAGGGCTAGCTGCTAGAATAATCGTATCTTTGTGACCGTTATATGTGCGTGCCGTGCGCGGGTACGAGGCTTTCAATGATCGCTACACTATAGGCCTCGTGGCGCTCGCCCTTGCTCCCCAGCCGTGCGGAGTAGGGCCTCGAGGCACGGCGGGCGCTGCTCACACGGAGCGGTAGCCCCCTCACCTAAATACTACAAGATGTCTCGATATAAGCAGTCCCTCACTACGCTCGCCGTAGTGCTCCTTCTCCCCTTTACGAGTCCTACTACCCAGGCAGCTCAGCTGCAATCCCCCCTCACCATCCTAGAGCAGACCAGCACCGCTGCTGAGCTCTACCTCGAGTCCGCACCCGCCAAGGCCTCACAGCCCAAGGCGAAGAACAAGCGGAAGGCCAAGGCTAATACCAAGAGCGCCCAGGCCAAGTCTAAGGCCCTGGCGAAGAACAGTAAGAAGCATAAGAAGGATAAGCGCTTCCGCTCGCGTCGTCGCGGCTCGGGCCTCGGCTACAGCTACGAGCCTGTAGAGATCGCGAGCCATACGCCTGAGCTCATCCGCTCGGTCATGGAGCACGGCCATGAGCTTCTCGGGCACCGCTACCGCTCCTCGGGCATTGCCCCTTGGCCACTTGACTGCTCGGGCTTCGTCAAGTATATCTTCTCCCTCGAGGGGATCAAGATCCCGCATTCCTCGGCAGCCCTCTCCGTCTATACCAGTAGGCTCAGCGACCCGAAGCCTGGGGACCTCGTCTTCTTCCGCGGGAGCAATAGGGGTAGTAGCCGCATCGGGCACGTCGGTATGGTCGTGAGCAATGAGGCTGGGGACATCAAGATGATCCATAGCAGCTCCAGCAAGGGGATCGTCATCGAGAGTATTACGGGTAGCGCCTACTACTCCTCTCGCTATATGGGTGCTGGGCGCCTCCCGCAGCTGGCTGGCCACTGGCGTCAGCTGCCTGACTCCATCGCGATGCCCTAATGCTGCAGGTCGATCAGCTCACCAAGAGCTTCGGGGATCGTGTCCTCTTCTCCGAGCTTAGTTTCTCTATAGAGCGCGGGCAGAAGGTCGGGCTCATTGCCCCGAACGGTACGGGGAAGTCCACGCTGATGCGCATCCTCCTGGGACTCGAGCCTCAGGACGCGGGGACAGTAGTCTACGAGCGCGACCTACGGCGTGCCTACCTCCCGCAGCTCCCCGAGCTGACACAGCAGGGGACGATCCTCGAGGCCTGCTTCAGCCCCTACGATCCCGTGGCACAGCTGACACTGAGCTGGAAGCGTGCCGTCGCCGAGGGGGATAGCCGTCGTATGGAGGAGCTCCTGCCCGAGATGGAGGCCCAGGGCGCCTGGGACTACGAGCAGCGCGCCAAGGAAATCCTCGGGGCGCTGGGGCTGCACGAGCTCACCAAGCCTATCACCAAGCTCTCGGGCGGCGAGGCCAAGCGCGTAGCCCTGGCGGGAGCCTTGATCAGTCAGCCTGACCTGCTGCTGCTCGACGAGCCGACCAACCACCTAGACCTGGCCAGCATCGAGTGGCTGGAGGACTACCTCAGCCGCTCCACGATGGGGCTGCTGCTGATCACCCATGACCGCTACTTCCTCGACCGCGTCTGCAATCAGATCATCGAGCTCGATGCTGGGACGCTCTACCGCTATAAGGGGAACTATGACTACTACCTCGCCAAGCGTCAGGAGCGCCACGAGCAGGCCGAGGCGCTGCGTCAGCGTGCCCTCAACCTCTATCGCCGCGAACTGGAGTGGATGCGCCGCCAGCCTCAGGCGCGCGGCACCAAGGCGCAGTATAGGATAGACGCCTTCCACGCCCTCGAGCAGCAGACCCGTACGCCTCGCTCCGAGGGGGCTATCGCCCTCGGGGAATCGGCCTCGGGCTATATCGGCAAGAAGATCTTCGAGGCGCAGCATGTGTCCAAGCGCTTCGGGGATAAGGTCATCCTCGAGGACTTCAACTACATCTTCAGCCGCTATGACAAGGTCGGTATCGTGGGGGAGAACGGCGTTGGGAAGACCAGCTTCCTCCGTATGCTGCTGGGCGAGCTGGAGCCCGACACGGGTGCCTTCGACATCGGCGAGACGGTGCGCTTCGGCTACTACAGCCAGCAGCCACCTGCCTTCGCCCCCGAGCGACGCGTCATCGACATCGTGCAGGACCTAGCGGAGAACTTCACCCTGCCTGCAGGCAGTGGGGTAGAGCGCCTCAGTGCCTCACAGATCCTGACGCGCTTCCTCTTCCCTCCCGAGCGTCAGTACACCCCTGTCGAGAAGCTCAGCGGGGGCGAGCTGCGTCGTCTCTACCTCTGTACCATCCTCGTCACCTGCCCCAACTTCCTCATCCTCGACGAGCCGACCAACGACCTTGACATCCTCACCCTGCAGGCTCTGGAGGAGTACCTGCAGGACTTCGCGGGCTGCGTGCTCATCGTATCGCACGACCGCTTCTTCATGGACAAGGTCACCGAGCACCTGCTCTGCTTCGAGGGGGCGGGCAAGGTGCGTGACTTCCCAGGGAACTATACCCAGTACCGCGCCTTCAAGGCTGCCGAGGAGCGCCGGGCTGCCGAGCAGGCTCAGGCCGAGGCGCAGAAGGCCGCAGCCGCAGCTCCTGCCAGTCGGAGCGCGAGCCCTCGAGCAGCACGCCTCAGCTACGCTGAGCGCAAGGAGCTGGAGCAGATCGAGCAGCAGCTTAGCTCGCTGGACGAGGAGCGCGCCAGCCTCGAGGCTGAGCTCGCCACGGGCACGCTGGAGCATCAGGCGCTCATGAAGGCCTCGGAGCGTATCGGGGCCATCATCGAGCTGCAGGACGAGTTGACGCTCCGACAGCTCGAGCTCGAGGAGCGTCAGGGCTAGCCCCCATCCACCGTACATCCTATCCCAAGCACACCCACATCCTAATCAATGAGCAAATATCAGTGGTCCTCCGACCTCGTCGCTAGCCTCCACGAGGCACTGGCCGAGAGCAAGCGTATCGTCATCCTGCCGCACACCGCGCCCGATGGGGACGCCGTAGGCTCTATCCTGGGCTGGAAGCTCATCCTAGAGCACGCCTGCCCCGAGGCTGAGGTCACGGCGATCAGCCCCGACCGCATCGAGGACTACCTCCGCTGGATGCCGCACCTGGAGGAGCTCCTCTGCTTCGCCGATGAGCCCGAGCGCTGTCTGGAGCGCCTTGCGGAGGCCGACCTCATCTGTCACCTCGACCACAATACCATTACGCGCCTCCGACATGCGCCGCTCATCGAGGCGGTGCGCGCCAGTGGGGCACGCCGCCTGCTCATCGACCATCACCTGGACCCTGATCCAGACTTCGACTACTGCATCAGCCTCCCTAATGCCTCCGCTACCTGTGAGCTCATCTACCAGCTCTGCCTTAGCCTTGGCTACCACGAGGCGATCAGCCTCGAGGCGGCGACGCTGCTGCTGACGGGGATTATCACCGATACGGGGCGCTTCATGTACAGCCACCTCTGTCCCGAGCTCTTCGAGACGGCCTCAGGGCTCCTTGCCCTTGGGGCAGACTACGCTCAGATCATCGACCGACTTAACTATCACAATCCCGAGCAGCAGCTGCGCCTACAGGGCTATGTGCTCGACCGCAAGCTGGAGCTCTACCCCGAGCTACGCGCGGCTGTGCTGACCCTCAGCCAGCAGGAGCTCCAGCAGTATGGCGCCAGCAAGGGCGATACGGAGGGCCTCGTCAACCTGCCGCTCAGCATCGAGGGCATCGACTGCTCCTGCTTCATCCGCGAAGACCGCTCGCAGATCAAGCTCTCGCTGCGCTCCACGGGAGACTTCCCCGTCAATGAGCTGGCGCAGGAGGCTTTTGGCGGCGGTGGTCACCGCAATGCTGCGGGAGCGGAGTACCAGGGGAGCATCGAAGAGGCCAAAAATATCTATCTTTGCCACCTACAGAGGTTCGTCGCTAGCAGCCGTGCAGCGCAGCCTCATGACTAGCATCGTCGGACATATCTCTAGAAGCTCTACGCATAATGAAAAAGCTCACTAGCTATCGCATACTCGCGCTCCTCCTTGCCCTCCCTCTGCTGCTGGGCAGCTGCAAGAAGAAGAGTGACTTCAAGCCCCTCTCTCAGCTCAAGAAGGAGCAGACCCGCGCCATCGAGCAGCTTATAAATAAGGAGCACTTCGGCGGACTGATCCAGAATATCAATCAGGAGGCCTTACCCGCCGAGACCGATAGCCGCTACTTCTACAAGCTCGCCAACGGCCTCTACGTCCGCGTCAAGAACCGCGGTGATATGACGCGTCGCGCTCGACTCGGGGAGACGACCGTCAGTATCGAGATGACGGGGCGCCTCTTCCGCGAGGACGAACCCGAGCTCCTGAGCTTCAGCTCTATCACCAACCCCGCCTATCAGCCTACGCGCTTCCGCTATATGACCAACTACAGCGGGGGTATCGAGACGCACTACACGCTGCTGGGGCAGGTGCCCTTCGCCAGCTCGCTCGACCGCTTCATGTGCGAGGGTATCGCCTATCCCGTGAGCTATATCGGAGACGGTGCCGAGCTCGAGCTGATCATCCCCTTCGAGCTGGGACCCTCGGAGTCCTACGTGCAGGGGCGTAGCATCTACCTTAGCAAGATTATCTACAAGTACCTATAGTCGCATCCACGCACACTACATCTAACCAGACGATCCAGTCATGACACTCATCAAATCCATCTCAGGGATCCGAGGCACCATAGGGGGCTCGATCTCTGATGGGCTCAATCCGGTAAGCACAGCACAGTTCGCAGCAGCCTACGCACAGTTCATTCGCCAGCAGAGCGGCAAGGCTCGTCCGCTCATCGTCGTGGGACGCGACGCACGCCTCTCGGGCTTCATGGTCAAGCAGATTGTCCTTGGAGCCCTCGTCGGTATGGGCTGTGACGTCATCGATATCGATCTAGCGACGACGCCCACCACGGAGGTGGCTGTCGTCGGTAAGGGCGCCGATGGGGGGCTCATCCTCACGGCTAGCCACAATCCTAAGCATTGGAATGCCCTCAAGCTCCTGAATGCGCGTGGCGAGTTCCTCAGCGATGTAGAGGGCAAGGCGATCCTCCGTATTGCCGAGAGCCAGGATCTCCAGTTCGTCCAGGTCGGCGAGCTGGGGCGTGTCGTCGAGCAGCAGAGCTACCTCGCCGAGCATGTCGCGGCGGTACTTGAGCTCCCTGGGGTCGATGTGGAGGCCATACGCAGAGCGGGCTTCCGTGTGGTCTTCGACAGCGTCAACTCTGTTGGAGGCATTGCCGTGCCCGCCCTCCTAGAGGCGCTGGGCGTCCAGCAGATCACGGGTATCAATGATGAGCCTACGGGGGACTTTGCCCACGACCCCGAGCCGCTGCCCGATCATCTCATTGAGCTTACAGAGGAGGTGCGCCGTCAGGGGGCTCACGTGGGCTTCGCTGTGGATCCCGATGTAGACCGCCTGGCGATCGTCGACGAGCAGGGAGGCTTCTTCGGTGAGGAATACACGCTGGTCTCGATCGCCGACTACCTCCTCGAGCTCAAGGGCGGGGGCAACACCGTCTCCAACCTCAGCTCCACCCGTGCTGTACGTGATATCACGCTGCGCCACGGCGGTAGCTACGAGGCAAGCGCCGTCGGCGAGGTCAACGTCGTGACGAAGATGAAGGAGACGGGCGCGCTGATCGGCGGCGAGGGCAATGGCGGCGTCATCTACCCCGAGCTGCACTACGGCCGCGATGCCCTCGTAGGGATCGCACTCTTCCTCTCGCTGCTCGCTAGGCGTGGGATCTCGGTCAGTGAGCTACGCAAGAGCTATCCCAGCTACTTCATGAGCAAGCAGCGCGTGGAGCTCCCTGCAGGCGTCGAGGCCCAGGAGCTGCTGGAGCGCTTTGCCGCTGACCAGGCAGGCGAGGGTGAGATCAGCCGCATCGACGGTATCAAGATCGACTACCCCGATCAGTGGGTGAACGTGCGCCGAAGCAATACGGAGCCCATCATCCGCATCTATACAGAGGCTCCGACGCAGGCAGCCGCTGATGCCCTGGCCGATTCGTCCAAGGTGCTCATCAGCTCCTACCTCGCTTAACCCACCTATCTAGGCCCCATAGTCTAGCCTCATCCCTCGAGTACGAGGAGCGAGGCGCGGCTATGGGGCTTATCCTTTTCACACGGTTTATACGATACATTGGCACGCAAGAAGAAAGAACTGCCCCTGCTGAGGGGCGTACAGATCGAGGCTCTAGCAGGCGAGGGCAAGGCACTGAGCCATGTCGAGGGGCAGGTGCTCTTCGTCCCCTTCGGCGCCCCTGGAGACGTCTGTGATATCCAGCTCACCCGACGCAAGCGCAACTATCTGGAGGGGCGAATTGAGCAGCTGACGAGCCCCTCGCCACGCCGCACCGAGCCCTTTTGCTCGCACTTCACCGTCTGTGGCGGCTGTAAGTGGCAGCACATCCCCTACGACCTGCAGCTAGAGACCAAGGATCAGGTCGTGCGTGATGCCCTAGAGCGTATAGGTAAGATCGAGGTCGGCACCTACTATTCCATCCTCGGGTCGGAGAGGCGCGAGCGCTACCGCAACAAGCTGGAGTTCACCTTCAGCAATCGCCGCTGGCTCTTCCCTGGGGAGCTCGATGAGGTGAAGCGCGCCGAGGAGGCGGGCGGCACGCCGCAGCTCTCGGGACTGGGCTTCCACCTACCAGGGATGTTCGACAAGGTGCTGGACATCGACCGCTGCCACCTCGGAGCGGGGATCCTCGACGATATACGCCTCTTTGTACGGGACTATTGCCTCAGCCAGCCCGAGCGCTACCCTTACTTCGACCTAAGGCGTCAGGAGGGGCTGATGCGTACGCTGATGATGCGCACGACCTCGACGGGCGAGCTGATGGTGGTCGTCGTCTTCTTCCGAGAGGATGAAGAGGCGCGCCAAGCGCTGCTGGGGGCGATCGCGGAGCGCTTCCCTGAGATCACGGCGCTCCTCTACGTCATCAATGCCAAGGCCAACGATACCATCTCCGACCAAGAGATCCACTGCTTCTACGGGCGTGACTACATCGAGGAAGAGATGGAGGGGCTGCGCTTCCGCATCGGGCCGAAGTCCTTCTACCAGACCAATAGCGAGCAGGCCTATGAGCTCTACAAGGTAGCCCGTGAGTTCGCCGAGCTACAGCCAGGCGACCATGTCTACGACCTCTATACGGGGACGGGGACGATCGCCAACTTCGTGGCGCGGAGCTGTGCCTCTGTCGTCGGGATCGAATACGTGCCCGAGGCCATCGAGGACGCCAAGGTCAATAGTCGCGTCAACGGCATCGACAACACGCTTTTCTACGCTGGGGATATGAAGGACATCCTGACGCCTGAGTTCATCGCCCAGCATGGTGAGCCCGACGTGATCATCACCGACCCACCACGTGCCGGGATGCATGAGGACGTCATCACAACCATCCTCGGCGCCGCGCCCCGCCGTATCGTCTACGTCAGCTGCAACCCCGCCACGCAGGCTCGTGACCTGCAGCTGCTCACTGCCTCGGGACGCTATGTCGTCACCAAGTCCCGAGCGGTGGACATGTTCCCCCACACGCATCATATCGAGAACGTCGTGCAGCTAGTGCGTCAGGACTAGCCGGCCGACGGCCTCAGCAGCCATCACCCCCCAAGCCTCATGTGCTATGAGAAGACTATGGCAGCGATATAGGAAGAGTCCAGCAATGCTCCTTGGCATCGCTGGGCTCTTCGTCGCTTTGTTTACTAGCCTCATGCTGCAGCGCAAGCTCCAGCGTACGGCCGAGCAGCGGCGTCTGGAGGCCGAGCTACGCCTCCCCGATACGCTGCGCGTCGTCACCCTCTCGGGGGCAACGACCTTCTTCACCTACAAGGATGAGCCCATGGGCTACCAGTACGAGCTCGTGCGCCTCTTCGCTGAGGAGCAGGGGCTGCCTATGGAGCTCTTCGTCGCCCATCACATGGATGAGGCGGTAGCGCTGGTGCGCTCGGGTAAGGCCGACCTCTGCATCACGCCGCATGCCGTCACCCGCAGCAGCAAGGATGAGCTGCGCTTCGCGGGGCCTGAGGAGCTCTCGGGGCTCGTACTCGTGCAGCGACGCCGTGCCGCAGGGACGGACAGCACGCACTACATACGCAATGTCTCCGAGCTGCTGGGGCGTCCCGTCACAGTGCTGCGCGGCACGCGTGCGGCCGACCGTATCCGTCATCTGGAGGCCCAGCTGGGTGGGCCCATCAAGCTAGCCCTCATCGACTCCGATACGACCAATAGCGAGGACCTGATCGATCAGGTGGCGACCCACAAGATCGACTATACCATCATCGATCAGGAGCTGGCGCGGCTGGCCAAGACCTACTACCCGAATATCGATGTCTCGCTGGAAGTGGGCTTCAAGCAGCGCCTGCGCTGGTTCACCTCCCCCGAGCGTAGAGGACTGGCGGAGGCACTCGACCGCTGGGCGGCGCAGCTGCCGCGGCAGGATGAGGCCAGTGAGATCTACCGCCGCTACTTCGAGCTCAACAAAAGCGAACTCCCCGAGGAGGAGCCCCACCAGCTACCCAAGACGCTGACGGACAACAAGCGCTACCGCTGGCGCGGAGAGCTAGCGCACATCCATGAGGGCGGGATCTCGCCCTTCGACCACATCTTCCAGCACGAGGCAAAGCGCATCGGCTGGCCGTGGCAGCTGCTGGCCTCCATCGCCTATCAGGAGTCCAACTTCAAGCCGCACATCGTCGGTTGGTCGGGCGCGCGCGGGCTCATGGGCATCATGCCGCGCACGGGGCGCATCTATGGAGCTAGCCCCGAGCAGCTCCTCGACCCACAGGTCTCGGTGCGCGTGGCGGTGGACTGCCTCCTGGCGACGGAGCGTATCTTCAAGTCCATCCCCGCGGGGGACAACCGCCTACGCATCACGCTGGCGGCCTACAATGCGGGCCCAGCGCATCTGGAGGACGTCCTGCGCCTCTCGGCCAAGTACCGCAAGGGCGGCCACGACTGGGTCGAGGACATCGAGCCGCTGCTGCACCTCAAGAGCGAGGCGAAGTACTACAACGATCTCGTCTGCCGTGCGGGCTACCTTCGCGGCAAGGGCGTAGCGCGCTACGTCGATCAGGTGATGAGCCGCTACCAGCTCTACAAGAGCAAGGGGACGAAGATCCCCGAGGAGGGCAAGCGGCACGGCCTCGACTAAGCCCCCTTAGCCTACACCCCGATACCCAAGGCACAGCGCCGCTCCCTACCAGTCTAGGGAGTGGCGCTGTGCCTTGGTGCTTGATCGAGAGCGGAGTAGGGAGTGTGAGCCTGAGCCTAGGGGCAAGCAGCCTTAGCCCTCCGTGCTGGGCTGCTCGGAGTGGAAGTGCTCGTAGACGATGCGCCCCTTGGCAGGGCCTATGGGCTTGGCGAGCTCCTCGAGGGAGGCCGTCGAGATGGCCTGCACGCTGTGGAAGTGGCGCAGCAGTTCGTCCTTGGTCTTGGGGCCTATCCCCTTGATGTAGTCCAGGCGCGAGGAGAGCTGGCTCTTGCTGCGCTTGTCGCGGTGGAAGGTGATGGCGAAGCGGTGCACCTCGGCCTGGATCTGCTCCAGCAGGCGGAAGGTCGCGCTGTGGTGCTTCACGGGGATCTCGTGGAGCTGCTCCTTGCCATAGAGGAGGGCGGAGGTGCGATGGCGCTCATCCTTGACGAGGCCCGCCACGGGAATGTCGAGCTCGAGGACGGCCAGCGCGTCACGTATCGCCCCGATCTGCCCCTTGCCCCCGTCGGCGAGGATGAGGTCGGGTAGGGGCTCCTCCTCGCTGAGGAGCTTGCGGTAGCGGCGCTCCACGACCTCACGCATGGAGGCGTAGTCGTCGGGCCCCTCGACCGAGCGGATGGTGAACTTGCGGTAGTCCTTCTTGGATGGGCGGCCGCGCTTGAAGACGACGCAGGCAGCCACGGCATCCGAGCCCTGCACGTTGGAGTTGTCGAAGCACTCGATATGCATGGGGGGCTTGTCGAGGCCGAGCGCCTGGCGCAGCTCGGTGAGGATCTGCATGAGGCGCTGGTCGGGGTTGAGCCGCTCGGCACGCTTGTACTTGTCGACCTTGTACTGCCGCACGTTGCGCTCGCTCAGCTCCAGCAGGCGCTTCTTGTCCCCGCGCTGGGGGATGGTGATGGTGATGCCTGGGCCTGCCTCCCAGCCTGGGTCGAAGGGCAGGATCAGCTCCCGAGCACGCGAGGCGAAGCGCTGGCGCAGCTCGGTGATGGCACTGGCGAAGAGCTCCTCACGCGTCTCGCCCTCCAGCTGGCTGTGGTACTCGAGGGTGTAGACCTTGGTGACCATACCCTGAGTGATGTGCATGAAGTTGACGCAGATCGAGCCGTCCTCGTCCTCGATGCAGCTGAAGACGTCCACGTTGTGTATGTGGTGTGGCGCCACGGTGTGCTTGACCTGATAGTTCTCGAGGTACTGCAGGCGCTCCTTGTAGATCTGTGCCTCCTCGAAGCGCAGGGCTGAGGCCAGCTGCTGCATCTCGTCGCGGTAGAGCTGGATGACGGTCTTGAGGTCGCCGCGCAGCAGTGAGGCGATCTCGCGGACGTTGTGCTCGTACTCCTCGAGGCTCTGTAGGCCGATGCAGGGGGCCTTGCACTTCTTGATGTGGTACTGCAAGCATTCCTTGTACTTGCCCTGGGCGATCTTGGCGGGGCTTAGGTCGAGGTCGCAGGTGCGTATGGGGTAGAGGTCGCGTACCATATCCACGGTAGCGTGTGCCATGCCTACATCGGGGTAGGGGCCGAAGCGCTGGGAGCCGTCCCGTGCGGGGCGTCGCTCGACGCGGATGCGGGGGAAGGGCTCGTTGTGGATGACGACCTCGGGGTAGGTCTTGTCGTCCTTGAGGAGGATGTTGTAGCGGGGCTGGTGCTCCTTGATCAGCGAGTTCTCGAGGATGAGGGCCTCGGCCTCGCTACCTACGACGACGTACTCTACGCTGCGTATCTGACGCACTAGGAGGCGTGTCTTGGCGCTCTGCACCTCACGCTGGAAGTAGCTGCTGACGCGTCGGCGTAGGTTCTTCGCCTTGCCCACATAGATGATCTGCCCCTCGCTACCTCTGTATAGATAGCAGCCGGGGGATTCGGGGAGGGTGGGGAGGATCTTACGTAGTTCGTCGAGCGTCATGTGGGTAGCGTCCTAGAGCGTGGAGGTGTAGGGATACTACTGCAAAGGTACGAATTCTTCCCTCCTGCTTCCGAGCCTTGCGGCGGGCTGGGCTGGGTTGACGACCTCCCGCGCCCAGCGGAAGCTCCTGCCTAGCCTGGGGGCGCGGCGAGGGATATCCGTCAGCTCCTCGAGGGACGTCAGTCGGGCCGCTGAGGGATATCAGTCAGTGGGGGTGATGGATATCAGTCAGCGGGGCTGAGGGCTATCCCTCGGGAGCGCCCTCAGGGGAGGGGGAGCGGGGCGGAGAGCCTCGGGACGGAGGATTTGGGGGGCTGCGGCTTTTTTCGTAATTTAGAGCCTTGATAGTGTAGGGCCTCAGAGGGCTTTGCACTGATAGCTATTATAATAAGGTATTAAGATTAAGCATGCAGGATCGCGAAGATAGGATCATAGATATCACGATCGAGGACGAGATGAAGTCGGCCTACATAGACTACTCTATGTCGGTCATCGTCTCCCGTGCTCTGCCTGATGTACGTGACGGCTTCAAGCCCGTACATCGTCGTGTGCTCTATGCAATGAATGAAGACGGGAATACCTACGACAAGCCTACGCGTAAGTGCGCCAGCGCCGTCGGGCAGGTGATGAAGTACTATCACCCCCACGGGGACTCCTCCATCTATGGGACGCTGGTACGCCTGGCTCAGCCGTGGAACCTCCGCTACCCCCTCGTCCAGGGACAGGGTAACTTCGGCTCCATCGACGGGGACTCGCCCGCTGCTATGCGTTACACCGAGTCGCGCCTGAATAAGCTCGCCAGCGAGATGCTGCGCGACATCGAGAAGGATACGGTAGACTTCCAGAACAACTTCGACGACTCCACGACGGAGCCCACGGTACTGCCCGCGCGCTTCCCCAACCTCCTGGTCAATGGCTCGGCAGGGATCGCCGTAGGTATGGCCACCAATATGGCTCCGCACAACCTCGGGGAGTCCATCGACGCCTGTGTCGCCTACATTGACAGCAAGGGCGATATCGACGTGGCTGGCCTGATGAGCTACATCAAGGCCCCCGACTTCCCGACGGGAGGCTTCATCTACGGCTATGCTGGAGTCCGTGAGGCCTTCGAGACCGGCCGTGGCCGCATCATCATCCGCAGCCGCTGCGAGATCGAGGTGCACAATAATCACGAGCGCATCATCGTCACCGAGATCCCCTACCAGGTCAATAAGTCCGAGCTCGTCAAGAGTATCGCCGACCTGATCAATGACAAGAAGCTGGACGGCATCTCGGGTATCGCCGACGAGTCGAACCGTAAGGGGATACGCATCGTCATCGATGTCAAGCGCGATGCCAACTCGGGCGTCGTCCTCAACAAGCTCTATAAGATGACGGCGCTGCAGAGCTCCTTCAGTGTCAACAATATCGCGCTGGTCAAGCAGCGCCCCGAGGACAGACAGGGTCGCCCCCAGCTGCTGAACCTGCGCGACCTGATCCATCACTTCATCGAGCACCGCCACGACGTCGTCTACCGCCGCACGCAGTACGACCTGCGCAAGGCCGAGGAGCGCGTCCACATCCTCGAGGGGCTGATCATCGCCGTAGACAATATCGACGAGGTCATCCGCATCATCCGCGCTGCGAGCGAGCCCCAGGAGGCCATCGAGCAGCTGATGGTGCGCTTCAACCTCTCGCTCCTGCAGGCACGTGCCATCGTAGATATGCGTCTGCGTGCCCTCACCGGCCTCGAGCGTGACAAGCTGCGTGCCGAGTACGAGGCCTTGGTCAAGGAGATCGCGCACCTCAAGGCCCTCTTGGCCGACAAGGAGCTGCGCGCCGCCCTCATCCGTGAGGAGCTGCTGGAGATCAAGGAGAAGTACGCCGACGAGCGTCGCAGCGAGATCATCTACGCAGCCGAGGAATTCAATCCCGAGGACTTCTACGCCGATGACGAGATGATCATCACCATCTCGCACCACGGCTATATCAAGCGTACGCCGCTGAGCGAGTTCCGCTCCCAGGCGCGCGGCGGTGTTGGTGCCAAGGGCAGCGACACGCGCGACGAGGACTTCATCGAGTACATCTACTCGGCCTCGATGCACGCCACGATGCTGCTCTTCACCCAGATGGGGCGCTGCTACTGGCTCAAGGTCTACGAGATCCCCGAGGGGGCGAAGAACACCAAGGGCCGTGCCCTGCAGAACCTCCTCAACTTCGAGCCTGGCGACCGCGTCAATGCCTTCATTCGCGTCAAGAACCTGACGAAGGATCAGGACTTCGTCAGCTCGCACTACCTGCTCTTCTGCACCAAGCGCGGGGTCATCAAGAAGACCCTGCTGGAGGCTTACTCCCGCCCCCGTGCCAACGGGATCATCGCCATCAACCTCGCCGAGGGCGACCAGCTGGTGGATGTCGCGCTGACCAACGGGCGCAAGGAGGTGCTCATCGCCAACCGCAACGGTCGCGCGGTGCGCTTCGCCGAGGATGCCGTACGTGCCACTGGGCGTAATGCTATGGGGGTACGTGGTATGACGCTCGATGAGGACGGCCGCGACGAGGTCGTCGGGATGCTCGCCGTCGAGGCCGACACCGAGGAGACGATCCTCGTAGTCAGTGAGCAGGGCTATGGCAAGCGCTCCCTCGTCGAGGACTACCGCAAGACCAACCGCGGCACCAAGGGCGTCAAGACGCTCAACATCACCGACAAGACAGGTGAGCTGGTGGCCTTCAGCGCGATCACCGATGAGCATGACCTGATGATCATCAACCGCAGCGGCATTACCATCCGTGTCCATGCTCGCGACATCAGCGTGCAGGGACGTGCTACCCAGGGGGTACGCATCATCGACCTCAAGAAGCGTGGCGACGAGATCGCCTCTGTCTGCCGTGTGCTGACCGAGGAGGACGAGCCCGAGCTCTCTGAGGAGCTAGACCCAACAGCTACGTCCGTAGCCCCCGAGCTCGCTGAGGGCACAGCCACTCAGGACCAGCTCCCCCAGGAGCTGCTCGACAGAGCTATGGACGAAGATCTCAATAAGTAAACATCACACTATCATTAAAGAGAAACCACAATGAAGAAACTACTATGCGCTGTAGCTCTCGGTCTGATGAGCGCAGCAGGAGCCTATGCTCAGGTGGCCAATGTCAAGGCCGCGGAGAAGATCGCAGGTGCGGGTGATAAGGCGGACTTCGCCGAAGCACGCCGCCTCATCAAGGAGGCTCTGGCTAACGATGAGACGAAGAACGACCCCTATACCTGGTACGTCGCTGGTCTCATCGAGCGTGAGCACTTCACCGCTGAGCAGAAGAAGACGCTGCTGAACAAGGAGGCCGACCAGGCACCTATGTTCACCGCCCTGGTCGCTGTCGTCCCCGCGTGGATGCAGCTCTACCAGCTCGAGAGCCAGCCCGACGATAAGGGTAAGGTGTCGCTGAAGTATGCCAAGAAGGCTAAGGAAGCCCTCCACACCGACTACCAGCAGCTCATCAACGCTGGCTCCTACTACTTCGAGAAGAAGGACTATGCACACGCTGCGGACGCCTTCGGCAAGTTCCTCGAGGTTAAGCGCTCGCCCCTCTTCGCTGACGATAAGGATGTAGCGGTCATTGACTCCAATGCGATGAATATCGCCTACTACGCTATCGCCTCGGCCTACACCGCAGGAGAGCACCCCACGACCGTCGAGCTGTACAAGAAGCACGGCGACATCGCGACCAACAAGAAGGAGCTCCTGCAGATGGTAGCTGCCTCCTACCTCAACGCTAAGGACAGCCTCGGCGCCATCCCCGTGCTGATCGAGGGGGACAAGCTCGCACCCGAGATCCCCTTCTTCGTCGCCAACATCGTTACCATCTATCAGAATCAGAACAAGGGCGAGGAGGCTATGAAGTACCTCGAGAGCAAGCTGGCTACCAACCCCAAGGACGCTATGGCGCTGCTCATGATGGGTAACTACTACGAGCGCACCGACCTGAAGAAGGCCCTCGGCTGGTACTACAAGAGCGCCCTGGCTAACCCCACTGACGGCAATGCGAACCTCTACCTCGGTCAGGCTCTCTACAACGCTGCGGCTAAGATGTACGAGAACCCCAACATCACCCAGGCTGAGGCTAAGGTAGCCGATGACCTCCTCAAGGCAGCTATCCCTGCTCTGGAGATCGCCTACAAGACGATGCCCGACAATGTCAAGGGGCTCCTCGGTAGCGTCTACTACCAGCAGAAGCAGGAGGACAAGAAGGCTGCGATCGACAACGGTACGCTCGAGGTAGGTGAGCCCAAGCTGGGTGACCTCACGGCGCTCATCGAGTCCATCGACTTCTCCAAGCCTGCAGCTGAGGCTAAGGCCGCTGAAGCTCCAGCACAGCCCGTCAAGAAGGCTGCCCCCGCTAAGAAGGCCGCTAAGCGCAAGTAAACACCTGATCTGAGCGGGCTCGACTCGGCGCAGAACAGGGTCGAGCTCTGCCCCTCAGGGGTGGAAGCCACGTCTCTCCCGAGGCGTGGCTTTCTCTTTCTCCCTGCTCCGCGTGAGACTATGGAGGTGCGGGCGAGACTGCCCACCTTAGCTCAGGCCTAGATTTGAGCTAGATCTAGGCCGAGCGCTTAGCAGCACTTCGCAAGGTTTGCGATAGGATTAGGGGAAATAGAGGTAGGAGTAAACTAAATGCCCGCCTAGAGCGTTATCTTATACGGACGCTCAGCAAGGCTAAGGCTTGGCCTGGGTCCTGCGAGCGCCCAAAGTAATACAATATCTAACCTCATAAACATCACCTACAGAGATGAAGAAGTATCTATTGGCACTCGCTGCCGTCCTCACCATCAGCCTCGGCGCCTATGCACAGAGCCCCACTAAGGCTGAGCCCACCAAGAAGGAAGCGAGCTGCCACGCCAAGAAGGACAAGGGCTGCGCGTGCCACACCGAGGGCGCTAAGGCTTGCACCTGCGCTAAGGAAGGTAAGACCTGCACCTGTGCTCAGGACGCTGCCAAGACTCAGGACGCTAGCTGCAAGAAGGAAGGGCAGTGCAGCAAGGATGGCCAGAAGTGCGACAAGCAGAACGGCCAGAAGTGCTGCAAGGAAGGTCAGAAGTGCGACAAGCAGAACGGCCAGCAGTGCAGCAAGGATGGCCAAAAGTGCGACAAGCAGAACGGGCAGCAGTGCTGCAAGGAAGGGCAGAAGTGCGATAAGCAGAATGCTCAGCAGTGCAACAAGGCAGGCAAGAAGTGCGATAAGAAGTAAGTACGAGCGCTCCGCACATTACCCTGTATTATAAGAAGCGAGCCCCGAAGCATCCTAGTGGATGCCTCGGGGCTCGCCCTTTTTACCCTTAGCCCTTACCAAGAGGGCAGGCTTAGCCGCTCAGGAATGAACCTAGAGCGAGTAGAGGATGCTGATCGACTCGTGGTTGATCACGCGCTTGATGGCCTCAGCGAAGACGCTCGCCGTAGAGACGATGCGGATCTTATCCGAGTGCTTGCGTAAGGGGATGGAGTCGGTGAAGATGATCTCCTTCAGGGCAGAGGCATCGATACGCTCCGTAGCGGGATCGCTCAGTACGGCATGGCTGGCGATAGCGCGGACGCTGCGAGCACCGTTCTTGATCATCAGGTCAGCAGCCTTACAGATCGTCCCAGCCGTGTCGACGATGTCGTCTACGAGGATCACATCCTTGCCCTCGACCTCACCGATGATGGTCATCTCGGCGACTTCGTTGGCCTTGGCTCGGCTCTTGTGACAGATCACCATGGGTACCCCGAGGAACTTCGCGTAGGAGTTGGCACGCTTGGCACCACCGACGTCAGGCGTAGCGATGACTGTATTCTCCAGGTCCGAGCTCTTACGTAGATAGTCGACGAAGACCGTAGAGGCATAGAGGTGGTCGACGGGCACGTTGAAGAAGCCCTGGATCTGATCGGCATGCAGGTCCATCGTGATGAGGCGCGTCACCCCAGCCACGCTGAGCATGTCAGCGATGAGCTTAGCACCGATCGATACACGAGGCTTGTCCTTACGATCCTGACGGGCCCAGCCAAAGTAGGGGATGACGGCAGCGATGTAGTGTGCCGAGGCGCGCTTAGCAGCGTCGATCATCAGCAGCAGCTCCATCAGATTGTCGGAGGAGGGGTAGGTCGACTGCACGAGGAAGACATCCTTGCCACGGATGCTGTCCTTGTAGTAGACAGAGAACTCTCCGTCGGCGAAGTGCTCTACCTGCATGTCGCCGAGGTTAATGCCGAGCCCCTCGGCGATCTTAGCCGCGAGGTCAAGCGATGCCGAGCCAGCAAAGATGGCTACGTTCTTAGTATCAATACTCATGATGTGTATAGGTTATAGCGGTAAGGGATAGGGCGTGCCTATAAGGGTTACTTGCGTCGTAGTACGAGTGCGACACGGGAGGGGAGGTAGAGGGAGAGCTCCTCGAGGCCGCTGGGGAGCTCTGCCTGCTGCTCCTCGGGGAGGGGCTGTGTCAGGTGCTCCAGCTGGTCATCGACAAGCTCGTAGCCCCCGAAGGCCGCAGCATCGCTATCGAGGACAATGTGATAGCTGCCTGCAGGTACGGGGAGGCGGTAGTCGGTGTGTGACTGCGTGGGATGGAAATTAAAGACAAAGAGGAGGTCGCCGCGACCGAAGGCTAGCACCTGATCCTCATCCTGGGACCAGTACTGCGTGAGCTTGAGCTTAGCGAAGTCCTGGTGCGACTTGAGGAGCTCGAGCATCGCGTGGTCGAAGCTCTGCAGGTCGTGGTAGAGTAGATCCTTATTATCGGCTAGGCTCCACTGACGGCGAGCGTAGTGGTAGGACCAGCCATTGCCCTCACGGGGAAAGTCGATCCACTCGGGGTGACCGAACTCGTTGCCCATGAAGTTGAGGTAGCCGCCGTTCATCGTCGAGGCAGTGGCCAGACGGATGAGCTTGTGCAGGGCGACGGCACGGTCGGTGGTGATGCTGCGCGACAGACGGCTCATGTGCCAGTACATGTCGGCATCCGCTAGGCGGAAGATGAGGGTCTTGTCCCCTACGAGGGCCTGGTCATGGCTCTCAGCGTAGCTGATGGTCTGCTCATCCTCGCGGCGGTTGGTCAGCTCGTGCCAGATGGCTCCAGGGGTCCAGGCTTCGTCGGGGCGCTCCTTGATGAGCTGCGTCCAGAAGTCGGGGATATTCATCGCCAGGCGGTAGTCGAAGCCAAAGCCGCCGTCCTCGATGGGGGCCGCCAGTCCTGGCATGCCGCTGACCTCCTCAGCGATGGTGATGGCCTCGGGGTAGATCTGGTGGATGAGCTTATTGGCCAGCGTCAGGTAGGCCATAGCCTCGGCATCCTGATGCCCGTTGAAGTAGTCGGCGTAGGAGGTGAAGTTCTCCCCGAGCCCATGGTTGTAGTAGAGCATAGAGGAGACGCCGTCGAAGCGGAAGCCGTCGAAGTTGAAGACCTCAAGCCAGTACTTGCAGTTGGAGAGGAGGAAGTGGACGACGTTGTTGCGCCCGTAGTCGAAGCAGAGCGAGTCCCAGGCGGGGTGCTCTCCGCGGGGCCCTTCGTGGAAGAAGAGCGTACGCGAGCCGTCGTATTTGGCCAGACCCTCGACCTCGTTCTTCACCGCATGGCTATGGACGAGGTCCATGATGACACGTAGCCCCAGGCGGTGTGCCTCGTCAATGAGTGCCTTCAGTTCGTCTGGTGTGCCGAAGCGGCTGCTGGGAGCAAAGAAGTTCGATACATGGTAGCCGAAGGAACCGTAATAAGGGTGCTCCTGCACGGCCATGATCTGGATGGCATTGTAGCCTAGCTCTGCGATGCGGGGCAGCACGTCCGTGCGGAAGGCTTCGTAGCTATTTACCTTACCCTCCTCGGAGGACATCCCGATATGACATTCGTAGATCAGCAGTGGCTCCTCGCTGCGGCTGGGGCGGGCGTAGCGGAAGGTGTAGGCCTCCTTGGGATCCCATACCTGTGCGCTGAAGATGCCAGTCTGCTCGTCTTGTACTACGCGGGTAGCCCAGGCGGGGATACGCTCCCCACAGCCATGGCCCCAGTGTACGAAGAGGCGGTAGTGGTCGCCATGCTTGAGGGCCTGCTCGGCTACCTTGATCTCCCAGCTGCCGTAGTCGTCGATGCGCTTGAGCTTCCAGACTGACATCACCTGCCAGTCATTGAAGGAGCCGATGAGGTAGACGCTCTGAGCCCCGGGGAGGAACTCGCGTAGGATCCAGCAGCCTCGTTCGTCATGATGTAGTCCATAGTAGAGGTAGCCATCGGCGAACTGCTCTAGCGATATATCTCCGCCCTGGGTCAACGAGCGCTCACGAGCATGGGTGAACTCCATACGGCGACGGATGCGCTCTTCGTAGGGCTTGAGCCAGGGGTCATTGCTTGCGATCTTTGTCATAGGCTTTCGTGTGTCCCACCAGAGGGACTTCAGTGAGTGAGTATAGTCGTTACTTGAGGTTCAGTATGAGTGTCGAGGGGAGACTAGCCAGGAGGGCCTTGTTGTGCTCGAAGGTATCCTGCCACAGCTCGCCGCTGATGATTGCCAGCTCGCAGCCCTCGGGGAGGGTCTGTAGCTGCTGGCTGACGATGCGCTCCCCCTCGTGGAGCGTGAAGCCCGCACGCTGCAGCTGCTCGGAGACCACGAGCTGCAGCTGGGTGCCGTTGTTCTGCGCCATGGTGCGGGCATAGGGCAGCATCCGTAGATCTTCCTGCTGTGCCAGGTAGAGGACGATCTCTCTAGGCGTCTCGAAGGAGCGGCTCACCAGGATCCCCACCGAGCAGGGCGCGCGATCGATGAAGAACTGCATCTTGTCGCGCAGCATGCTGTGGATGGACAGCAGAGCCTCGGTCGTGTGCACGGAGAAGGCTCCGACGCGTCGGCGCATCTCCTCACGCATCGAGACGGCCTCCTGGTCGTCTGCCTCGGAGGAGAAGCGTACGCCTGCCCCGACGATGAGCAGGTTGTAGCGCTCCTGCACGAGCTTGGTGAGGATGGTGCTCTCTACCTTGTCCGAAATCTGATAGGAGGTCTCGATGGGCTGGGCAAGCTGCTCCGCTTCGGCTAGGATGGGGGCGAAGCTATCGGCGAAGTACTTGTCCGCGTCTATAGAGTTGATGTCCTGGTCGGTCGTGATGTGCAGGGCCGTGACGTGGGGATGTACCTCACCACGACGCAGCAGCTGGTCCGTCAGGCGTAGCAGTGTGACGCCCGAGCTTGGACGCCCGAAGGAGAGCAGTACCTTGAGCCCGGAGGCCCTATCCAGCTGTTCGATGCGGTCGCTGCGACGCTCCAGCAGCTTGTTGACCCAGTTGATGAAGTGCACCATCGGCATCGTCATCACGGTCGTGATCACCGTCATCAGCACTAGGACGGCGTAGATGGCAGGAGGCAGGATACGCATCTCGTAGCCGATACCCAGGACGACGAGCTCCATCAGCCCACGAGTATTCATGAAGGCACCGAGGTAGATGCTATCCTTCGGCGACTCGCCACAGGCACGTGCCGCGATGTAGGTGCCTCCGACCTTCCCCACCACAGCCACCAGCGTGAAGAGTCCTAGGAGAATCCACTTCTCGGGGCTGTCGATGAGGCCCAGTTCGGTCTGCAGACCGCTGGAGACAAAGAAGAGCGGGAGGAAGAGTAGCAGTGCTACCTCCTCGACCTTGTCCGTAATGATCTTGCGGAAGGATAGGTCCTCAGGCATGACGAGCCCCAGCATGAAGGCGCCGAAGAGGGCGTGCATGCTCAGCAGCTCGGTGATGAAGGAGGAGAGGAGCAGGAGGATGAAGATCACCCCGACCATGCCATGACTAATGACCTCCGTGTTGTTGTAGACCTTGCCTGCAGCACGGAAGAGCGGGCGGATCAGCCCAAACATCAGCAGTAGATATACGATGAGGAAGAGGAGGTTGTAGCCCGTGGAGAGCAGACTGCCGCTGCCCGATATGGCGATGATCGCCGCCAGCATCAGCCAGGCCGTGATGTCGCCCGCGGCGGCTGTCGAGAGCGAGAGCTTGCCGAGGTGGGTGCGCAGTAGATTGTTCTCCTGGATGATGCGTGCCAGCACGGGGAAGGCCGTGATGCTCATGGCGATACCGATGAAGAGCGCGAAGGGGACGAAGCCCGTATAGCTCGCGGCGTACTCGGTATAGATGGTATAGCTAAGGGGGAGGGAAAGGACGAAGGGGAGGAAGATGCCGCTGTGGCTGATGATGAGGCTGCCCTTGAGCTGGCGACGGATGTCGCTTAGGCGGAGCTCCATCCCGACGACGAACATGAAGAGGATCAGGCCGAAGTTGCTGAGCAGCTGTACATTCGGCAGACTCTCTGTGGGGAAGATTGTGGTGAAGGCCTCGGGGGCTAGGCGGCCGAAGAGGGAGGGGCCTAAGAGAATCCCAGCTACGATCTCCCCGATGACAGCGGGCTGGCGTAGCTTGCGGAAGATCCAGCCCATCATACGCGCTGCCATAAGGATCACGAGGATCTGGAGCAGCAGTAGCCCGATGGTAGACTGCAAGTGGTGCTGGACGCTAGCTGTGAAGTCTTCGAAGGCCCTTGCTCCGCTCGCTGCTGCTAGCTGCGGGGTGCTGCTCTCGGCCAGTCCTCCGCCTAGCTGTAGCGTGCCCCAAAGGGCTGCTACCGAGGCTAGCAGTACGATGATGTAGAATACAAAAGGCCAGAGACCTCTTTGCTTGGGCATATATCTCCTTCTTTCTTGTTCCGTCCTAACGCTCAGTCCGTGCTAGGCGTCTCTTACTAGCTTCAAAGATACGCATTCTTGGCGTCACGGCGTGAAGAACAAGCAATATCCAGCATGTAGTGTAGGTGGTTCAGTGATTGTGGATGGCTCGGAAGACATGTTTGTTATCCTCCATCGAACTGATGTAATAGGAGACTTCTATTGTCTCCTTGCCCGAGCGCTAGTCACAGCGCTTACGGGTAAGCTGATAGGCGCTTTTGATCCCAGTCCAGTCCTTAAAGGCATAGTAATCCTCTAGCATTCTTCAAGTGCCTATCTTTGTGGTTGATTAAAAGGGATAGTAATAAACTATGGGTATACATAGATAGGCAAAGATAAACTAGCTACTTCAGCTGAGCCAAAGGGGGGCTCTTCTTCTCAAGCTGGCTACATGACCAAGGCTATAGTTCTCAACTCCTGATGCGCTATCGGTAAGCCTGGGTGCTTATCAGCTCTATCAAGAGGCCCAGAAACTATGATTGTATTACCAGGAGTGCGGAAGTTTGGGACTAGTGGTTTCAAGCCAGATTACTAAATTGAAGGAGACAGTAATCATCCCTAATAAATAATATGGCAACAACGGACTTTGATAAGAATTTTACGCATCTCATAGAAGATGCACTACACAACGCATTGGAGTATACGGGGTATAGTTCGGACATGGACTGTATCTACATCTACATCTCTCTTGAACGATCAGTCCAATACTTGGTGTTTTTCAAGATTAACGAGTGCCTATCGCTTAAACATAAGCTTAATGAATATGCTACCACAAAACAAATTGATGTCTCTGATGAGAATCAGAAGAGGTTGAATTCAAATGGTAATGCGATCGCTCAGAAAATACGAGCAAGCTTTCAAGATGATGGACGAGAGCTTCCCTCTAGTCTAAGGATAACCTATGAACCTAAGGCAGGCAAGCTCAACTCTACGATGAGTTATGATAAACTCTTAGATGATGAAGATTCACTTACCAGGTACTTCCGTTGGTTCGCAGAGGAAGGGGGAGTATTAGAACCTTGGCAAATGATATAGCGAGTTGCTTATGTCCATTTGGCTTTGAAATAAGCTATCAACTGGGCGTACTACCTATGACGATAATAGAACATCGTAATGAAGGAATAGCACTATTAGATGGTGAAGCCTATACCATACCGTCATGTTATCGGTCTATCGAAGAGGGTATTTATCGTGATCTAGAGGATGAAGGGGATACATGCTTTAGGATGCCTATAAGTTTCAAACTAGAGGAAGGAGAATGTCTGCAATATCCTCTAGAGGATATTCTTGATGAATACTATCTGCATGTATCCGAATTCATCCTATCCACGGGATCTTATAACGCTGTTGTTTTGGCAGGAGAACTTGAAGATCTCCAAAGGGCTAAGTGTATCTTGGCTAAGAAGATCTCTTGTCGAGTCGTTGCGGAAGCTGATGTCGTCTATCGGGGGTTACTAATCGAATGAAGACGAGTAATTGTGAGGCTTCTCACTGGACTCAACAGAAGACTAATATTTATTTAATAAGAGAAGAGCTATAGGAATGTGATCTCGTTTTCTCAGAAGACAGATATAAGAACTGGTTCCCCTACTACGAGAAGCTAAAGTCAGAGGTGCTTCCAACTATCGAGTCCTAAATGAACTAGGCCAGGGATAGACGGTAGAAACTTGAACAGTATAAGAGATTAGTGATGTATTCAGTACGTATTCGAAATGGAGCTGTATGGAATAGCTTCTTCGATATTGGGAAGCTGGTATCCGAAGAGGAGTATCTCCATGTGGAAAGTCTATATATAGATTTGTTGTTAGAGCTTGCCCGGGAGATGGGCATTAACTTCTTTACCATAAAGGAACTTGAAAACTATGATACCTTTGCTCTAAGAGAAGGGCAAAGCGTCGGTCTAGAAAGTCTTTCTTTTGTAACACAAGCTATCCTTAGAGATGAGTGTTGGGCTAAGCTGGTCAATGATGGTCTAGAGATTCATTTTGGTTACGATTATATCATGTATGTAGTAGTCAAGAAGACCAATACAAACGTCAAGCCGATTCTTAATAGGTATGGAGAGATGCTTGTGATAGACGAGCTCATCTCGCCATACCTATCAAATGATCAGATGCTATAAGAACTAAAGACGTATCAGAAGCAATGAATAGCTATAGTTGGTTTATCGAACTCCTCCTTCAAAAAGGATGGTCTTTTAGACCTTTGACCGAAAAGCAAGGAGATGATCTTTCTTCAGCGTCTAATCGAGCCCTCAATCTAATCAAAGCAACGCCACAGGGCTTTCAGGCTTTCATCCATAGCTTTCAAGAGCTGTCGAGTAGTGGCGAGGACTCGTGGTTCCTATCCTATTCAGACTATCTTGAGAGCAATGATGCAGGCTTCTCTTGGGATGAATACGAGAAGCTGAGTATTCAAGCCGCAGAAGAAGATGGGGATGATGACGAGAAGGCGTTTCTGACAGAGTTCTGGGATAGTTATCTTCCCTTTGCCTATTCCCTTAGGAACGGATACGCCTACCTTGCGATTGGTATATTTGGAGCAAATAAGGGGAAGATCATCTATGGGCGCGAGCCTATGTTTGAGGAGTTTAGTGTTGAAGCTGAAAGTTTTGAAGAGCTATTAGACTCTTTTGCCTTGACGCTCACATCTCAAGAAGAATCCATCAGATTGCTTGATTTTATCTAGTTACAGCGGGTCGAATTCTTCCCAACGAAGCAGTCACTTGACCGTGTGTGGGATGTCTTCCTCTTCTAGTGCTTCACGAGACTAAGGTATTCGGACGTCTACAACTAGCTTTCCTATTCATCCAATCAGACCATGGTCTATAGCTATACCTGCTAGCCTATGCGGATAAGCCTACTGTATGCCAGCATCCTTCTATCGCTAGGGCTATCGTGCTCCTCTCAGAAGGGATCAGGGCAGGAGGGAACTCTTCGCTCCAAGTCCCCCAGCACCTACTCCATCGACGAGCTAGATCAGCTCTACAGCCCCTTGAGACGGGACAGCTTCATCCTCTCCGAAGGGCACGATGAGTTTAGGGCGCCGATAGAAGATCTGTTTTCGGACGAAGAGCGCAGGGCGCATCGGACGCAGATCCTAGAGTTCACCTGGAGCTTGAATAAGGACAGCCTGCTGACGGTCTGGTATCTGCCCCTCCGGGATTCACTGAAGGTGCTCGGGAAGTTCAGCTATCCACGCGACGCGGTCTTCTGAAGGCTTTGATCTCGTTTGCATTGAACGCGAATGGAGAGGCTAGTTGTCATGCTCTAGTTTTGCCTCGAAGATGGGAGGAAGCCCTAGTCACGCTAGTACCCCTTGTGCTGATGAAGCTACACGAAGCGCAGCTAGAAGCTAAGGCTGTTATTGAGCGTTCGAAGCCTTCACATAAAGGTTTTACTTCGCTCTTATAGGCGAAGACAGAGGAGTTAGAAGGCCCTCCCGACGGAGGTTTAGGTACTCTAAGAACAATGTTACTAATCTTCCCAGAAAAAGTGGCTAATCTTTTGCGCAAAAGTTTAGCCACTTTTTCCGAAAAGATTAGCCACTTTTTCTTGATTCATAAGGTACTTTCCGAAGCCGGCTTAGAGACCTTGCCCGAAGGGCTTATTTAGACCGCTTGCCAAGTCCCTAAGCCTCACCCCCAGAGCGGCGATCATTCTGTCGCGAAAAACCTGTAGCTTTGAGCCAAGAAGCTGGACGACGAAGCAACAGCTACTCAAGGAAGAAGGAATGTAAAGTACGAGACAAGGTAAGAGATTTGATCCCGCTCATCAGCCTTAATATGGCGCCCCCCACGTCCATTTTAGTGATGGTACATCGATGAATATTGATAGAACAATTCATGATAAAAGAAACGGAGTTCCAACCCTATTGATGAACTGATATAATGGAAGCATTTGGATATAGTAACAAAGGACGAAAACTGATATCGCTGAGGGAGGTTACGCTACGTTTATCGAAAACGGAGCTAGATAGACTAATCGAGTTTCTCAAGATCGTTCGTTCCGGACACCAAGAAATCGCATTAGAGATCAGAGAGCAGGGAGAAGAGATAAATCCTGATGAACCAGTAAGTGTTACTCACCTAAAAGACTGGATGAAAACAAATAAGGAGGATGTGGATTTAGTTATAAGCACTCATTTGTACTAATTAAGGGGCCAAAAACGTAAGAACCTCCTCTAATGTGAAGCGGTAAACAAACACGCACGTGTAAGCTTACGTTATGATGGCATGGGCTTGCCTGTGGAGGAATGCTGTGATGAATATCTCATCGAAGGTAGCTACGACAAGCACGGACTCAACAGCGCTTCATAGTAGCCTTGGAGCACTGCTGAGCTATGAACGGGCTATATTAAGCAAGGATTACCTATATCAGTAAAGAAATGCGACAATTATTAGTACTACTCTTTCTTCTCTTTTTTACTTCTTGCTGGGGGGGGGGTAACCAGCAAGGATCAGCCAAGTGATCAGGAGACTATAGAGCACTTTAAGCAACACAAAGGGTTGTTTGATCGAATCAAAGACTTGGCACTAGTTACCTCAGAGTATGAATCTGATCGAATGATTCAAGAACTGCTTAAAGAAGCTGGTTGCAAGTCGATCGCAGTATATGATGGGATGGTCTTCATTACTTATTTTTCTCGGGGAACGATGCTTTCCAGTACAGATTTAGAATATGTTTATATGCACCCATTTCAGGAAGCTTATGGTGACACAATCCCTCAGTCATGTACCCTGAGAGAGGAATATTATAAGGATCGCAATTCAGATGCAAAAATGAAGTCACTGGGAGATGGTTGGTATATTCGCTTACTGATAGAATAAGGCTATAGGTAGTAAGGGGAGGCCGAGGCAAGGAGGATAAGTAATGGACTTACCACTTTCATGGGGAGGGATTTTTGAGGCAGCGCGTCTCCAAGACCGAGAGCATCGATTTCTTAGAAGCAAAACCAAGAGAACTTGCACGTAAGGAGCGTATGGGCAAGTATAATTCCCAATCTGCAAGAAACTCTAATAAGCACCACTAGCACCCAGTATTAATGAAAGTAATGATTGAGCAAGAAATCTTGGTAAGATTATCCAAGAGAAGAGAAAAGATTAAGAATCTATGTAAGATACCAATCTCTGATGTGTTTTATTTATCGTTTATTTCCACGTATGAAGGGATAGAAATAACCCCAGATATTGATATTTTGGGGTATGAACAGTCTTTAATTGAAAATAGGCTCTTGAATAGTACCTGCACAAGCGTCTGGTTGATTGGGCGGACAGGACAAGGTGATGAGTGGTTCATCGATAGAGAAAGTAATTGTGTTCTATTCTTTGATCACAATCAGGGAGAACACTCTAGTAACGATTGCTTTGTTAATCTAAAGATTTCATTCTTTCAATTTCTACAACTAGCTTTTTTATATCAAGCATTAGAAAAGAGTATAGAGAAGCAGGAAGTATTGAATGACAATGTTATTAAAGTGTTTATTGATACTGTCAATTCTATAGCTCCAAACTTATACTCCCTATATCCATTTGCGTATTTTAAGAATGGAAAGTAAATGGTTTGCGAATGGCTATGATGATATCGTCGTGACTTCTATCAATAGTCAACGAGTAAAAATAGATTCTCACTAATGAAAAAAGCAGTTCTGATAGAATGGAGGAAAGAATATTTCATTAGAGAGTCAAAAGAATTACCAGATACAACTCGACTACACACTCAGTTGTATGCGAATGGTGAGGTTTGGACTCTTGTTATTGATTTTGAAACTTCTCCCAAGGAGCAAGGATTCTTGTCTGTTGGCGTTTGTCATTTGCTAATTACCGATGCTCCAGTCGAGTTGAAAGAGGGAGATACTTTTCCTTTTTGGGATGGTGCTACCCAAATTGGGATGTGCCTACTGATTGACTGATTCTTAATAGAGTAATTTCGTTTTTTGCATGATGGTAGATTTTGATAAACATTAGCTAGGTTGAAGATCTCTATCAGGTAAACATCTGTAGACTTCATCTCCTTCTTCTTTCAAGGGCAGTACTACAACTACGAGACGGGACTGGCGTACAATCGATGCCGCTACTACTACCCCGAACTGGGTAGATACATTTCGGAGGATCCGATACGCTTTGCTAGTGGAACACTAACACTACAGAGCTATGTGGAAGACAGCAATAGCTGGATAGATGTGCTGGGTCTTTCTACTAGGATATATAGAGTTCGCGACTATTCAAACAAAGCAGGAATTACAGGCATTCAAAAGGAACGAAAAATTAAAGCAAAGGATAAAGGTTCTGTTTTTACTGGAAAGGCAAAAGGGAGAATGACAAAAGGTAGTTCTATAGATATCGAAAAAAAGACTAGCCATTAAGGAGGGGGGAGGAAAGCATCTTGTTGTGTTTGATGCTTCATCCAGCGAAGTAACTATAGTTACAAATCCCGTTACTGGTGCGACACAGCATATATTTTCTGGAGATGTTTTGCTTGATAATAGAAAACCTATTTTTAGCCCATTATGAATAAGGTAGATATTGAGAGATTGAAACATTTGATGGAAAGGATGAATGACTTCTTTCATCAACCATTAAATTTTGAGAAGAAAGAGGAGGTGATGAGCTTTGCGATAGAAGTATATCCTGAGATTCAGTATTTCTATTACGATCTAATCCCAAGATTATTGGATTCTGAACTTTCGGAAGATATACATAAAAGAGTTATTAAGTAAAAGAACACAAAAACATAAGTAGGCATAAAGTAATGAAAGGAAATCCCAAAGCTATGAGAGCCTCTAAGGATGAAGTAATCAGAATCCAAGACCTCAAACTCATGGAGGAAGAGATTAAGGAAGCAGGCATTCCTTGTAAGTCGATAGTGCTTGACGTGACTCGTCAAAACTATGACGACATTACCAAAGCACTGAAGTCCTTACTCCGTTATCCAGCTCTTGAGGGTATCATGATCGCTGGCTATGCTACGAAGTTTGCTCAAGCTATTGACTTGACCATCCTATCCGAACTCCCCAATCTCCATAGTCTGAGTGTGAATATCTGTGAGGGTAGGGGCTATTTGATTGACTTTTCCAAGTTTCGGCTGAAGGAATTCAGTGGTGCTTGGTTCAGCCATTATCAAGGTTTAGAGTCATTGATAGAGCTGGAGGTGTTAAGACTTTCTGCTTATAAGGCGACAAACTTAGAGGCTCTGTCTCATATGTCCCTCCTGCATACGCTTGTTCTTTGGGATAGTCATGTGCCGAGTTTAGCTGGCATTGAACGGTGTACAAGATTAAAGGATATGGATCTCTTTCGGATCAAGGGCCTGACAGACTTATCTCCTCTGGCGCAACATCCATCATTGGAGCGCTTATACCTCTTATCCAATAGACATCTTACCCAGGTGCAAGCTCTAAGTACCTGCCCAAAGCTCCGCAAGCTCTGTATTGAGAAGTGCAAGTACATTGCCGATATAGCGACTCTGGAGGGAGCAACGGAGATTGCTCGCATTACTTTGGATCAGGTGCAAAGTATCTCCTTTTTGCCTGAACTACCTAAGTTGGAGTTCGTCTACTTAGAAGACGTCTTTGACTGTGATATACGCCCTCTGCTTCAATGTGGTTCTACGAAGTATGTCTGGTTTCCAAATAAGAAGAAGTACAATCTAACGCGAGAAGAATTCGTCAAAGAGGTCGGTGCTTCATTCGATGAGTATGGAGGCATTACAATAGGAGAGCTTGATAAAAGCATTGCTTCTTGGGAAGCACTCGGCATGCCTTAGTACTAGTTGTCGTATGTATGAGTGAGGGAAGAGTCGTTTCAGATAGCCCGGGGTTTATATGAGTTGGGGGGAATCTGTAATGAATGCGAAGCTTTTCCCAAGGTCTTGATACTAACGGGCGGATGGCCCGACTAGAGCTATACTCAGATTTATTTCATTCTGGTATTAGACATCTTTTCTTCCCTAGAGTACTAGGACTGAAGCTAGGGATTCGGGATAAAATCGAGGGTATAAGATGGAACCTGAATAAACCTAAAGGGACAAGCATTCTACATAGAGATATGCATAGGGCTTTAGCAGATAATGGAATTCCTCTACAACTTAACCGTATGAATTATTCAGGCACGCTTGATAATGCTTTAGGCTCAATGGAAAAAGCATATTCTCAGTTTAATAAGCTTGAGCATAATGGCTTCCTCCTAATAGCAGGAGTGAGATTGTTAAATCTCACTCCTGCTGAAGCCATGAAAGAAGTAAAGAAGCAATTAAATATTACGCACTAATGTCACAGAAAATGAATATCACACACGTTGAATCGCTAGGCTATGGATTGGCGATTGTCTCTGTATCAGGGTTTGAAGAAATGAGAAAATCTTTCAAAATAAGAAACAAGAAGATGCTCTCATTCTTTGATAAGAATCCAACGATATTTTATGAGTTCACTCAAAAGGGCTTTTTTATTCCAATCCCACATATTTATATGTCTGATTATATCATTGATATTCTCATGGATGGGAACGAAGAGTGTTTAGCCGATTGGGAGATTCTAGGAGAATGGGGAGAATTCTACATAGATGTTTTGAAAGGCGATGTTTGGGTATTGAGCTTTGAAGCCATGCAAGAATGGAATTACTCTTTGTATGCAAATCAAGACACATTGCCATCATCTTATTTTCTGGATGGCCAATTGGTCGAATCTAGTAAAGGTATTCGTCTTAACCTTGAGAGAGGACTTTATGCTCTCAAGATAATTGGAGCAAAAAGTCTAGATCAAAGTCGTTATGTAGGGAGGTATGGCTTCTTCCTTCACCTAACTCCAGTTAGAGAGATACCATCTTCTTATGTGAGAGACTTATCTGAGATTGATTATAGTGGTATGTTTAAGAGATAAAAAGGACTAGTTATAAGTATTAATATTCAGTAAGAAGGTAAGTGCCCCTATAGCTACTAAAGTATTCGATTCTTCTTCAGAGAATAAAACTGTTTGAACCTTTACAGGTGAACACAAAGGGAAATACATTATCCTACATGCTGACGACAAGTTTGGACGACCACCTCATTTACATACAGCTACTGATTTAGATGGATATAAGGGATGTACAGCGCAAATTTGGAGGTAAGTACAATGATGCAATGCTTGAAATGATAGAGTCTGCAAGGAGAGAGGCTCTTATTACAAATAAGGAGGCTAAACGTCTGACAAGAAAATATTTTCATTGATTATGATTAAGATTCAGTCGATATCTATGGATGAACTCTTCCTGGAGGAAGATGCTCGAGATTTAGTACAGGAAGGGAAGGGCCGTGTCCACTCCTGCTCAAAGAAAGATCTCGATGGACGCACATACTATATTGAGCGAGAGAACAATCGAGTTGCGACAATCTCTACCCAGGCAGTAGACCAAATAGAACTTTTAGGAACACTCATTTCACCTAAATGCATAGATGAATTTGCAAAAGCACATAATGGCTATCAAGTAGTAGATGGATTTATATTTCCATCTGTTAACTTGGTTCTTACGGTATCCCAAGATCAAGAAGAATTCTCCGAGGTGTTACTATATGCAGATTATCTAAAAGATGATTACGAAAGGGAGTGTGTAGATCCTTGTATTCGTAAGATTGAAGCAAACAATACAATATGTGTAGTTCCCTATGAATCTATTAACGGCTTTGTTTTTGGGGATACAGAATATGCATTTCAGGAAAGAACAGGTCTCTTGGTGGAGAATTATATTCGCAAGAATATAATCAAGACTGATTCCGCTTTACTGTCATTTTATGATGGTACATTGGGTCAAGTGAATATCAAATTGCGTCACGATACAGAAATTAAGATTAGAGGCACTTTGCTACAAGCAAGGGATATAGTGCAATTTTTACGAAACTCAGAGCAGGTTATAGAGCGAGGTTTCTTCTATGTCTTCCCCAAGTTGGGAATATCTATAGATAGAGATATTGAACAAATTGTAGGATTTGATAAAAGGATAGCGGTTTACTGGGAGAATATCCATCGCCCAATTACCAGCTGGTAATAATAGGAGTGTCAAATCCGACTTTGACAGCGATATGACTCCTACTATCCTCAGTTAAGCCAGAGAACGTATTTAATGATGGAATAAAGCCTAAAGGAACTCATACAAACTTATTCAAGCATACGTCTAGCAATACAACAGCAGGAAGATTTGTCTCTTCGTCAGCTAAAATTGAAATAGCTAAGGAATTTGTAGAAAAGAATGGATATATTTATGTTGTAGATAGAGACCAAGGTTTAGATGTATCAGATATGCTAGGTGATAAGTACAAATTCCCAGAGCAGTTTGAGTTCTCCATTCTAGATGGAGTACCATCTCAAGATATTGTTGGTGCCTATCGCATGCACAAGGGTAAAATGATAGATGAGTTTATTCCTAACTTACATTGAGGTATGATATGGAAGTATATAATGTTACAGCAGTAAACCTATTTACGTGTGAAAGTCTACCTGTTACTTTTTCCGTATGGGATGATGAAGAGGTGGATGCAAGTTGCCTAAAGGTCGAAAGCTCATTCTGTAGCCTTACAGCTTCTGGAGAGCATCTCTTTGAGGTCTTTAAAATTCTAAGGGACCAGTTACTTCAAGATGGCTGGGGGCTACTATGCTATGGCGCGGCTGTCAATGCTCATGCATCCCCAATGATGAGTGCTTGTGATAAGGTTTATATGCTTACACCCTTTTATCAAGCAAAAATGGAGGATGTCGTTTGCTTATTTGATTTTTATGATGTTAGATCATTCGTAGATAGTAAGGCACAAGAAGCCTTTTATAATGTTTGGGGGGAGCAAGTGCGCTTCCACAAACTCACACCCTTTTATCATACAGCTCACCCCTTCTCTCAATGGCATAAAGTCTCCTTTTTCGATGGAAAACACAGATTTAGTTCAGCAGAGCAATATATGATGTTCCAAAAAGCAATTCTATTTGGAGACAATCAAACAGCGATGCAGATACTCAAAACTTCAAATCCAAGGAAGCAGAAACAACTGGGTCGAGAGATACAGGGGTTTAACCAAAGCACTTGGGATGAAGAGAAGAAGAGCATTGTATACAAAGGGAACTATCTAAAGTTTACCCAGAATGCTGAATTGCTTGAAACTCTGCTTGCTACTCAAGGTACGCTACTTGTAGAAGCAAGTCCTACTGATACGATTTGGGGAGTTGGGATGGAGTTAGATACCCCAGAATTGTATATCCCGTCTAAATGGAAGGGCGAAAATCTCCTTGGGTTCATCTTAACTCAATTGAGAGAGGATATACTGAACAAAAGAGAGGTGTGAAAAAGTTTGATGAAATCTCGGGAACGATTGGGGCATATCAGGATGTGTACACATAATGCAGTTGGCTCTTTGGTGACGCATAAGCCGAGCACAACCTGCGATATCACAAAGAGGGTGTATTACGTATGCAAGCAATTGCTCATGCAACAAAGTATGGATATATTTTGCCTATTGAATGTCTATGATTACGTATAGTTCCTTGTTTATAGAACGGAGTGTGTGTATTCTATATACGGCTACGACGTTTGAGGGAGGCTCAGCTGTTGGGTGGATTGGAGGAATAGCGCCAATGTTCTTTGATACTCCCCAAAACTCAATAGTTTAGAGCATTATACTTTCTATCTCACTTTCCAAAATCCACTGAATCCAAGAATGTCTATCTCAGTATTCCTACCCAAGGATTACGACTGCTATGCAGAAGATGACCGGTATCCTGATCTCCCAATTAAGGTGTTGGAACATCCAACGACAGAAGCTGGGATATTACAGGATCTTAGTAGCCCATCTTTGAACAAATGTTACATTGAGATGTCTCGGGTTTGCACTTCCGAAGAGGTAGATACTCCCTATCTAATTAAACTGGGAGGATTTCCTATTTTAATCCAAGATAAAGAGCGCTACTATCGAGCATTAGAACAGGATGGCTTTACTTTTATGTTCCAAGTGGATGAAAATGGATATCCTGAGGAGCTAGTAAATGGAAATTACCCCTTTAATTTTGGTTGTTTCTATGCTTATGCCTTATTCAAATCAGATTGCTTCTCTGAGCTAACTGCTGGCTTTTGGCAGTTCTCATAAGAGAAGAAGCCTGAAAAATCTATACAATGAATATGGAGATTCAGTATAGCCTGCCCGTAGCTTTGTTTGACGAGAAAAAGCCAATCTTGTAAAGTGGCGTGTATTTCAAGGCGTCTATGCAAAAGACTTCGCCCCGAGCTGCCGTCTGTGGCAGCTCGGGGCGAAGTGCATTTAGGGGAGGACGAAGCCCTTATAGCCCGCTGTTGTGGGACTCATCCTTGGGCTTAGGCGCGGGTTCGCTTGCTTTGGGCTTGGCCGCTTTGGAGGGCTTTGCCTCGGTCTGCTCGTAGCTGACACCCGTGAGCGTGAAGTACTTCTTGGAGGGCTGGAGCAGCACGACGGGCTTCTCGATGTGGACGTTGGCGTTGAACTTGGTGCCCTGCTCGACAGCTTTGCTCTTGAACGAAGGCATCAGCGTGCCGAGATCTCCGAATTCGACGATATCGCCATTGGCGACGATGTCCTTGGCGATCTCGGTGGCGTAGTTCAGGACGGCCTCGACCTCCTGGCGGTTGAAGGTGGTGGACTTGGCGACACGCTCGCAGAAGTTGCGGAAGTCGATGCGATGGCGGCCCGTAGGCTTGGCGATCTGGACGAGTTTTCCTGCGTTTTTGCCGACATTGAGCTTGCGCTCGACGACTACGAATTGCAATGGTTTGTTGGCCATGACATGATTTAGATTTAGTTCCCTCAGGTGAACCTCAAGGAAGGAGGAGGGACTTTGCGATGAGGTATTAGATGCTTCGAGGACAAAGTTACTAATCTTCCCAGAAAAAGTGGCTAATCTTTTGCGCAAAAGTTTAGCCACTTTTTCCGAAAAGATTAGCCACTTTTTCTTGATTCATAAGGTACTTTCCGAAGCCGGCTTAGAGACCTTGCCCGAAGGGCTTATTTAGACCGCTTGCCAAGTCCCTAAGCCTCACCCCCAGAGCGGCGATCATTCTGTCGCGAAAAACCTGTAGCTTTGAGCCAAGAAGATGGACGACAAAGCAACAGCTACTCAAGGAAGAAGGAGTATAAAGTAACAGGAGACAAAGGGCAGCATATAGGCAAGGCAGGGTGGAACCCCGAGGGCGATGTGTCGATAGCATTAAGGGGGGGGGCTCATATTAAAGCTGCTGGAAGAAATGGGATGTTATACGACATTTCAGAGGTTGATACTCAAAGATTAGATATTGATTTAGAGTCACATAAAGTTAGCTCTCATTAAAACGAAAAACCAATGGATGAAAACAAAGTACTGGAGAAGTTGAGCTGGATAACTCAATCTAAATTAGCACCACAGCCCGTAACTCAGGAATATAAAGAACGAATATATCGTTTCTTTGAAAATTATGTTCACTTTTTGCAAGACAACGGGTTTACCACAAGGGAGATCCTAAGAAAAGGAGAAAAAGCTACCGACGAATCACAGATAACAATTGGAGATTTAACCGAACAAGGCTTCAAGTTTTATGCTTTTGGCATTCTTAAATGGATTGCTAAGTATGACCGAGCTAAAGACAAAGACAAAGCGATTGGAGATTTCTCTTTCATAGAGAGAAAACTCAAGGAATTTCGAGAAAGCCATGGTGGCTAACAACATACTACTCGCCCGAAACAGGAGCATACATCAGTCTTATTACTCCTGAAAGGATAGAAGTTTATCATGGTCATGTTCGTGCCTGAGAAGACTGCATCCAGATCAGAAGACAGCACTCCAAGATGCAGGGTTAGTTGATAAAAAGGGGGGAATCAAAGAGTTTCATTAAAATGAATCATATAAAAGAAGAAATACTCTTGATTATGGATAGTAGTACTATAAGCTATATGGGAAAATGTAGAGTATTATTATCCGCCTTGAGTGATATAGAGGATTGGAGATGGTTACAGGAGTTGTATCTGAAGTATGCTTTAGATCACAATGATAGTATAGCAGGACTTTCTATTACATGTATTGGTCATATTGCTAGAATACATCAGAATATTGATTTGTCGCGTGTACATAAGGTCTTTCAACATATAGCAGAAACACGCCCTAATTTAAAGGGAAGAATTAAGGATTCATTGGATGATATTTCTACTTTTACAACAAGTTAGCGGGTATAATCTATCATGAGCAAGTGCATAGGCGGCATAGCCCATGAGGCAGTCGGCTTGGCGACTCATCAGCCGAGCAAGAGTTTTGGCGAGTTGTTTGAGGAGAATGGTAAGCTTGCTACTAACAAAAAGCCATAGAAAGTTATGGAATTTTATGAAATTATAGGTGTATCAGAAGGTACTCCGACTCGTTTCGTCAGGGTAGAGATGAGTGCTAATGTTATACATGGACACCCAATAACAGAAGTCGAATATAGAAAACTCACTAAAGTACATTAGGACATGGAGGAAGTAATCAACCTGTACAAGTTCTCTCTTACAAACTCATCTTCAGCACATCCATTCTTAGAGCCTTCCAAAGAATTTCAGATAGAGGATATTCTACAATTGAAAAATGGCAATATATTAATTGATGTGGGGTATTATAATTCTGTATTAACTATTTTTGTTGTGTGTGATTATAACTGGGAGTCTCCACTGATAAAACGAGAATATCAAAGCTGGGAAAATATGCTGAAGGATTTGACTACGATCTGTTTAGACTTTTCTATGTAAGGGGGCTATTGTTGAAGCTCGAATTATAGAATCAAGCCACTTAAACCGAAATTTAAAAGCATGCTCTCTCCTCTACCAAGGGCAGTACCTTGACCGAGAGACGGGCTTAGCTTATAATCGCTTCCGCTACTACTCGCCCGAGACAGGAGCGTACATCAGTCAAGACCTCATTCGTCTCGAGGCGGGACTAACAAACCTATACGCATATGTCCACGATGTAAACGCTTGGGTAGACCCTTGGGGATTAAGGTCATTTACCCAAGCAGTAGGAGATATTGGCGAAAAGTATGCGCAGGATCTGCTAAAGAAGCAGGGGGTTGATTTGGTAGATGTAAAATATGGTTCCAACAATGGTATAGATATTCTTGCAAAGAATCCGACAACGGGGAAATATGATGTTTTTGAAGTTAAATCATCAACTGTAGGCATGTTCAGACTATCCCCCCCCCCTCAGCAGGATACTGAGAACTTTATTAAGGATCGTCTTCGTCTTGCTAAACGACATGGAAAAATCACATCAAAGCAATTGGAGGATATTCTTGCAAATCTTGGAGATTTCAAGGTAATGCACGTAACGATACAACGAGGAGCAAAAGGACGGCTGTATGCAGCCTCCTATACAGAACATAAATGGCATTAGCATATGAAAAAGCGAACGAGAGCAGAGTACACAAAACGCATTGACAAAGTCTTCTCAAACTGGAAGGGCTACACTCACGAGGCGGAGTATTTGGAGCGTTTAGCAAATCCATCTTTGGAGAAATGGAATTTTATCCAGTTAAATACTGTTGCCCACACGGAGTCTGAAATGTGTCAACTGCAATTTTGGCACAATCCTAGTCCTGAGCTTTTCCAAAGAATGGTAGATGCTCTCCATATCCAGTACATTGCATATTGGTCTATGTGGAAAAAGAATGAAGAGCTGAGAGCAGAAAAGAAACTCACGTTATCATCGGAACTTACTACTTTACCGGGCTTTCTACTTGCTATGGCGATGTTTGCAGATGACATGCTTAAAGAACGGATCGTAGACGTTACCACAGAGGCTTTGAACTATAAAACGCGCAACCAGTTTAAGCTACACGTTACCACCCTTCCCCTTGCGACATTTCTTTATCAAGATATTCTCACAAGGAAAGGCGTCATCTGGGGGAAGAAGGAAGACGTACCCATAGCACCCTATGACAAGGTGCTAGCGAATGCTGCTACCTGCTCTGCAGAAGAGGTGGAGGGTTTACTAGACGACCTGATGACATATCACCTAAAGACTTATCATAATGATTCTTTCATAGCCAACCCTTTCACAGATCCCACATGGAGCTTATTCCCTGTGGAGGCATTTGCTCTCTACAGATATTGGCTCATCAAACGGAAACTTGACATTGCTAATCTACAATTCTCAGACGCCATGCTAGCACATTATGCTCCATACCTGCAGCAGGCAGAGTATAAGGTTTCTCCACATATTCAAAAGATTATCGATGGTCTGGAGTAGGACTATAACTCGATGGAAACCATCACTGAAGACCTATGAGAAAAGATATGGAGATGTCTATGAAGTACTATTCCTGGAAATTATGATACGGTTTGGTAATTTCTCGATTTAGATGCCTTCTTTTTTGATAGACTAAATCTCGGATTTCATTATCTATGAGTAAGTGCCGAGGAGGCTGGAAAAGTAGCAAAGTCATATCATTAACTAATGTAGCAATGGTAAATATCTTTAAGGAAAATGGGGTTCGCTTTCTTCCCAATGAGCAAAAGAAAGCATCTAAAGAGGTGGAAAATCTCTTATCAATAGAATTTGAAGGAAAGAATGCAGTTCTCTTATTCTATAAATCTTTTGATGGAGGAGTATTCCCGGATGGAGCATTTTTATATAGAGACTCCTTTTTTAATGTTAAAAAAACGACTACAACATGCTGGACATTGGCTGTTTTTCAGAGTTTCTGAGTTGGAGATTCCCTCTCGCCTTATCTCGTTGACAAAAAGCAGTAGAGATAAAGAAGCATATTTGCTTTCATTTGCGAACGATTCTAGTGGAAATATCTACTGTATAGAAGAGGGCAGTGGAAAAGTTTTTTATATCCACCACGAAGAGGAAGAGTGTGTGACGGAAGTTGCCCCGTCATTTCTTCTTTTTTGTGAAAACATCAAAGGTGAAATGAGGTAGCTATTTTAATATATAGCTGTAGTACCTTGACTGAGAGACGGGGCTGGTCTACAATCGCTTCCGCTACTACTCCCCAGGAACCAGAGCATACATCGGTCAAGACCTCATTCGTCTCGAAGCAGGACTATCTAACCTCTACACATACGTACACGATGTGAATGCATGGGTGGACCCTTGGGGGTTGATTAAATATATTGTTTATCAAGCACCAGAACTCGATGCAACTGGGAATCCTACAGGAAAAATCTACACTGGTAGAACGAGTGGGGCTGATGAGATGTCAGTGCGTCAAATTTTATCTAAAAGGAAAAGAGGGCATCACCGAAAAAACATAGGACCTTTGACTCCTGTTTATGAAACGGATAGCTATAAAGCCGTAAGAGGTGGAGAGCAATATTACATTGAAGAAGCGCGGAAATCAGGTAATGCGGTAGATCGAATTAATGGTATTTTCCCGAGGAAGGCTAATAAGAATGGATACGAAGTGACCTTTGTTAATCCCGAAAACAACAAAACGGGACTACTTGATGGTGATTTGTTGAAAAAAATACATTGAAAACAATCAATATGGATAAGAGTGTAAAAAAATACGGCGGGATCTATGAAATCTCACTCCCCAATGGGAAGTTTACTTATATATGTAGGGTAAGGCAATACGAGTTTGGTATTTTTGATTATCTCTCGGAAAGGACAGCCAATATGGATGAGCTTCTTTCTGTTGGGTTTAAGACTTATAAATCCTGTACAGAAACAGCTATAAGAAAGAAGATTTGGAAACTGATAGGGCAAGTTGATTTAGAGAAAGGAAATATAATATATCCAGATTTAGCGATCTTCTTATCATACAATAAAGAACTTTTTATTAGACAATCAAGAGTGATGAGAAATGGAAATCCTTTGGTAGTGCCTCAAAAAGATTACATAGACTTACTAAAAAGGGGATATATATATGGTTTCTTTGACGATTACAAAATCTTTGAACTCTGGCTGTCTAGTAGTATAGAAAATTATCCAGACAATCAAGACATATTTCCTTTACCATCTCAGTATTTATAGAGGGAATGACCTCTCTCACTGATAAATGAAACGATTGATGGTGGCTTCTATGAAGCACTTTCCTATTGCAGAAGGAATAGATCCTAATCCTAATAAGGCTATTCATTTAGGGTGGAATGATGTGCATAAAGAATATAATCAAATGATGAGACAACGAAAGGATGAGCTTTGTGATGTTCCCAAAATTGAAGGGTGGGATCAACGAAGAATTCAAAAGGAAGTTGTAGGTTTACAAACCGAAGTCAGATAAGGATTGGATTCTGGAAAATATAAAACGCACTGATAGAAATGTATAGACTTCAGCAACAAAGTGATATGGATTTTGTGCCATGTCACATCAGGAATCGCCAAAGGCAAGAAGAGTTATATGAATTTTTGGTAGGTGATAAGGAAGGACTTCTCCAGTATTCTCCAGTTCTGATCGCCGATAATAGATTGACATTGGAGTCCATCCAAAAGTTGGACTATCTCGAAAGTTTTTTGCCTGCTCCGATTTTCTCAGAACGAGCAAAAATGAGAATTGAAAAAATTGTAGGAGAAGATGTTGTCTTCTATCCTTGTAAAATAAATCTTAAAGGAGAGTTATTGCAATTTTACCTGGCTAAGATCTTTCGAAAGCTTCCAATATTAGATGTGGAGAATAGTCCATTTCGCACCTTATCCAATGGAAGAAAAATTCCCACATATCCTTATAAGTTTACCTCGCAAGATTTAGAGTTCACGCTCGCAAGAGATTGCTACTACCCTTCATTATTTGTTGTGTCTTCCAGGTTGCAAAAAGAAATGTGTGGTTTGTCTTTAGATCTAGTTCCATTAATCTGAGAATGTAATAATTTTGATAGCATACTGGGTCTGATTTGTCACGTAAATAAGGATTACAAGATGTCGCAAAAGCATTGGACGTTCACTAATATTATCCGTTACATTGAGGAATACGAAAGAAATCCTCTACTCATAGAAAGGATGAAGTGGAAATCTATTCCAGAAGGAGAGTGCATAGTTGAGTTCGTGAAGCTGTGTGAACATCTCGTCCTAGAACGAACGATTGATCCCAAGAACCATCAAACTACAGCTATTTACTTGAGGTATTCTCAGCAATTGCTGCTAAAAAAGAAGAGAGCAATAAGACGTCTTGGCGTAGAGAAAAAGAACGTATCTGCAATCTTAAGACTATGTGGCATACATTACAGAGAGTATGGGGACGATGAGCATCGAGTCTTTTTTCTGGATACGGATGTGAATATATATTTCTGCCAACACTATCAATTACCTACTTATATTATGCAAAGAATAGAATTCTCCAATAAAGAGTATAGATCTTTTATCCTCAAGGTTCTCCCTGTACAAAAAAGTGAATGGTAACTACTCCCGAGAATACCCCGTACCTTCTCTAATAGAGTAAATCATAGCAGAGTTGCATTTATGAGCGAGAGCATAGGCCATATATGTTAACCGAGGCGAGTTTGCTCCGTTTGAAACTTGAGTTGCTGACCTAGTAGGCAAACATGGGTCTGCTAGTATAAAAGTATCAATTGAATTATGGTAATGGTGGTGCTAGACCTACTAGAATTCAGCATGCAGCCATAGCGCCCAATGGAGACAGAATAGGAAAATCACTTAACAACAGTCATTAAATTATGGAATTAGAGAATAACGCTAGTAGTACTGTGTTTCACTTCATAAGTGAGATGAATGAATGGGAAAGATTTTGCAATCTTGTAGCGCAAGATAAGTCTTTATCATATGATGAACAGTATACCTTACAAAAGGAGAGACTCTTGCATATATTTAATCTATACTGCAAGAAAAGCAAAAGAAAAAGTGGAAGGCCAAATACAATCTCTTATGGCTTTGAGGGAACCTATGAGTATGACCCTCATGAGGAAGTTATCGTAACAGTAGAGGGAAGTAAACCTCGTGAGGGAAAGTTTTTGGTATATACCTTAAGAGAAAGACCACTCAATGAGAGATTTCTATACACTGTATCTTTTTCGGAGGGGCACTGGTTGATTGAAAGCAAGAAGCGATATGTGGAGAGTAAAGATATTTGGTCTCCTGTATCTCTTTAAGTATTTGAGGAAAATACATGGCAGAGTGTGACTACGATGTCGTGGGTACTCAAGGTAAAATATGCATTAATGAGTAAGCAGATTAATTTCTATGCCACAGAGGCATATAAGAAGTTTCTGGAAGAACTCTTGAAAGAAGTGTTTGGTGAAATGTTAGATGTCCCATCTCCCAAAGGTCCACTAGCTCCATTCCCGCCAGTTTTATACAACTCCAGTTCTTTTTATCTTGTAGAAATGAGCCGGGAGGAAGATCTTGTATACTATACACACGCTTATTACACTGGTAAGATAATAAGCGTTTTAGATACAGTAAACAGCCCCGTATTGGAATACTCGCCTGCAGGTGTTAATGCCACAGAGGGATATTATCTTCAAGGGCGTTTTTATACTCGAGCAAAGGACAAAGAATTTCTCAAGAAAGTATCAGTCTTCATGGCTAGAATGAAGAGAAGATTCTTTCATATTAAGAAGTACAATCTCTATTTGTCTCCTGATATTGATGTCCGAATCTCTAGGTTTTCTTGTGATAGAACAATTACAAAAGACGACCTCTCTTAAACTTAGATATATAAGATTCAACAACTAGATTGTGCAAGCACTCTTTCTAAGAATACTACTATTGGCTCTTGGACTTTGCAACATCTCAGAGATGCAGGCAAGCGTCGGCTCTTCGGTGGTTTGGAGCCTCCAGCTTGAGTATGATGTGGTGGGCAGAGAAAGCCTGCGTCGCCTATTGGGCGGGGTTGAGAGCCAAACACGCTATGACCGCTCTGGGCGAGTAACAGATCAGGTAACGAAGGGGACAGGCTACGAGGTGAGTCATCGCTCGTATGAGTGGGACTTGTCTGGGAAACTACGCAGGCTCACGGCTGGGACATACACGGCAGAGTTTGGCTATGATGTCGTGGGTACTTTGGCCGCCGCTCGTTACGATGAAGTAGATATACTCTACAAGCTCCCAGATCGAAAAATATTATTCACTTGCCAGCAACTAGTTCTATCGATCCCACAAGAACAGTTTTCACACAGAGAGACATACCTCCCACTAAGACAAGATGATATTAAGCAGGCTTGATGAAATTGAGGCTTTAGATGTAGATGATATCATAAAACGAATGCATCTAAATGATTTAATGGAGAATATTGGAGATAATTTAAGAAACAACAGAATAAGACTAAATAATCACTAGGTTATGAACGGATACATTTTGAATACGACCCAAAATACGCATGGCTGGGTAGTTTATGAGAATGATATATCAACAGACTATCAGAATTTTTTCAAGGCAGATTTTATTACCTCTCCCCCCACTCTTTTTTATCGCGTTTCAAAAAAAGCATATCGGGAAAAGGTTGAAAAAGCCATACTCTTAGAGTCATCAGGGCCAGAACTAGTAAGTCGACGCTTGAAAGAGACCTTAGAAGCAATATCAAGAAGTATTCAATTTTTTGATGTTGAGCTATTTTGTGAAGGTGAAAAAATAGAAGGGTTCTATGCAGCGAATTTACTTTATAAGATAAATTGCGTTGATATAGAGTGCAGCGAGTTTCGCCTAACAAATTTCAACCCACAAGAGCCTGAATATATGTTTTACTACATGAGGCTAAAAGACAATCTTTTTAAGGGGCTCGATATAGATATCGTGCGTTGTCGAGAAATGCATCGTTGCATCGTTGTGAATGAGAAAATTAAGAAAGCGTTATTTGACGCAGGCTTAAAGGGGTTGCAGTTTAGCGATAGTATAGACATAACTCCTCAAGGAAGGTCTATTTCGGAAAGAATATAAACCGTGGGGCTGTCTGGAAATTCTTGTGGGATGGGGAATGTCCCCCAACACGAATGGTTCTGGAAAAGCCTTTAAGGCCGAATACGATGATATCGTAGATAATCATAATAAAAAAATAGCCCCAAATAATTTTCATTGATGAAGTTTTTTCAGAAACGAGTAGGGAGTATATTCATTGTACCACTGTTCTTGCCTAGTGAATGTACTGATAACATCAAAAGCTATGCTTCTGTTGACTTTCCCCCAACAGAACGCTATGCTTTCGGTCGGTTGATAGAAGTTGACGAATCTGGTGGAGATTTGGTGGAAATTTTCAACTATATAGGAGCAATACCGAGTTCTCCGATGGGGATAGTAAATTCTGGGCTTATGTGTAAGCCTTTACATGTAAGTTTGGGGTTCAAAAAGAAAAGGTGGAGATTTATATTTGAAGACCCAAACTATGACAAGATAAGGGATTCTAATTATCAAGAAATTACATTCCTTATGGGAACCCCAGAGATGCCTACTCTTGGGGTTGGGGGAGAGTGCAAAAGAACAACTGTCTATGATTGTGAGAGCTACAGAGAATGGTTAGTATTTACTCCAACCGAAGTGGAAGGATTAATTAAGGCGTCAATTCAGGGAATGCACTACTGACGGAATTTTATCCTCCCGATTTAGATATATCTCAATAGTATACTAATGAGCAAGTGCATCGATGGAATAGAGCATGACGCTGTCGGCTCTTTGGCGATCCACAAGCCGAGCAAGAGCTTTGGTGACTTGTTTGAGGAGAAGAAGGTGCCGCTGGAGACTCTTCAAGCAGGTCTTGCTAGTGCCGTGCTACCGAAGACGCCTCCTATGCCGGCTGTGGAATATCGCGACTTCGGTATTGGTGTGGACTTCCATAAGACCTTGCTCCCCCATGATGGATCTTTGTCCTGCTCCCAATATTTGTATGGTCTTCGACATTATGGGGAAGCCTTTACGAGCATCAATACTTTCTTGACCGATCCGCCTGCTCTCCCCCTCCGTCCATCAATAAGAAGCTCAATGTTGTTAGTATGAATTTTACCTTAAGAAAGTATGCTCCCACTATTATAGGTGGAGAGAACGCTATCCTCCATAATTTCACTTTTACCAATGGAAGAAAGTTTCCCCCCTCTTACGTCTCTTTTGTTAGGCAGTATGGTTATGGCCTATCTTGTGGTCTTTTCATAATCTATACCCCGATGGGAGATTATCCCGATTCGTTGTTTGTTAGGAGCAAGGAGATAATTTCAACATATCAAGATGTATTAGATAATAAGGATGAATTATGGTTCGATGTATCCCCTGATTTAGAATACTCCAAATTGAAAGAACTCATTCCCTTTGGAGTCAGTGAAAATGGCGATTATCTATTCTGGGATATTATGAGTCAAGAGGATGAGATGGATATTTACATTACTGACTTTAGAGCTACTGGATTCTTAAGAGTGGCTAGCGACTTGTATGATTTCTTTGACAAAGTAACAAGCCCAGATAGATATAAAGAGGTTTTGCCTTTTGCCCAGGGAATGTTACCCAATACCTTCCAACCATTCGATATAGACTCTGCTTCTATAAGTGTACACCTTGGAAGGAATCCAGAGCTAGAACCCTGAATGAGAAAAAGCGATATGGATAGGAGTCTCGCTGACCAGGCTGGGCGTGATATAGGGCTTTGCAATAACTGCTTGCCTGCGAATTACAGTCATGTATCTGGAGGAGTTTAAGAGCTATGGAAAGGAGCCCTGCCCTTAATTCAGTTCTCTCCAGGGTGTTTTGTTGGCTTGGCTATGATGGATAAAAGTCAGCAGCTTTGCAACATTAAGTAAGGAGATAAATCTGGATGTATAGAGTACCCGTCCTTTGCCATTATATTAGATAAGCTCTTGATAGGACTACTTAGGTGGAAGCGTGTGGCGTTTGCCCTATTTAATCTTCCCAGACTTTCAATATATACCCCCATTATAAATGTATCATCCTAAGGGGAGGTTTCTTGTATCTTCTTCTTAACTATAAAGTAGTACCTTTGCGGGGACAAAAAACTGCAACTTATGGCTTTTAGTTTTAATAAGATTTATGTTATCGAGTCTCTGAAAGAAGAGAGCCTCACAGGGACCGAATTGTATAATGATATTATCAAGCGAAGATGTGAGGACTATAATAGGAAGTCTAAAAGTAATAGGAATATTGAATCAGCTCTTGAATCAGTACAATCACGAAAAGATTGGGATCGTATCATCGCACAAATTCAGGAAGAGGTCAAAAAAGACCGTGTAATCCCCATTCTACATTTAGAGCTACATGGAAGTAGAGACCGTAATGGTCTGATATTGGCTAACGGAGCATTAATCCCATGGGGGGATTTTGTGTCAGATATGAGAAGTATAAATATTGGAACTGAGAACAATCTGTTCATAACGATGGGGATCTGTTTTGGCCTAGGTGTAGTGTCGCATACTTTATTTAGAGAACCTGCACCTTTTTGGGGCATAATAGGCTCTTTTGGTATCGTGCAGGCTGAAGATATTTACATAAGATATCAAGAGTTCTATAATGAGTTTTTGGACTCCTTTGATCTCTCGAAGTCTTTGAAGCTGCTTTATATGGCAAATCCAGAGATACCTGAAGTGTATTCATTTGTAAATTCACAAGACCTTTTTGATAAAGTAGCTCAGAAGTATAGAAGTACACAATTGTCTGATGAAGCTATAAGAAGGAGAACGCGTGAGGCTATCCAAAAGAACGAAATCGAAGATAAACGGAAACTCTCTCCTGAAGAAAAAGAAAGCTTGGAATTCGAGCTCTTAAGCAAGCTCAAAAAGGACTCAGAATCAGATCTCAAAAAATATAGAGAGCAATTTTTAATGATAGATCGATTTGACTCGTGTCGGGATCGTTTTCGTAATAGTGGAGAAGAGTCAATCTCCAATATTATTACTTATTTTGAGCGATCTAAATGGCTAAAATAGGTGTGGCTATGTGCCTGTAGAGCTACTTAGACCAGGGATCAAAGTAATTCTTGGTTAGGTGCTACATAGTTCGTTGGAAAAGGCTACCTTTGAGGGTGAAGGGGCTAGACGTATAGCCTTCCTAGGTGAGATGTATACGTATTGCGAGCAAGACGTATACGTTTGGCGGTGAAAACGTATACGTTTCGGGCGTGAAACGTATACGTCTTGGGCACAAAACGTATACGTTTTGGGGCTGGAGGCTTTACCTCTCACGCGGAGAGGCTTTCGGAAGAAGAAAAACACAGCTTACCTTGCCCCCGTATAAAGTCTCCGACGGGCGCAAGGACAACCCGCTGGAGACGCCTTAAAGATTATGAGCAAGAAAAACAAACCCATCGGCTACACCCTTGGCGAACGTAAGGTGGGCGTCGGCCCCAACAAAGGCAAGGTGGTCATCCAAGCCACGCCGTCGGGACGTCATCGCGTGAGCTTCGAGCGCTTCTGCGAGATGGTAGCCCGAGACACGACCCTCAACTACATGGAAGTGCAGAGCGTGCTCAATCTCGCTGCAGATATGGCGCGCGAGGTGGTGGCCAACGGTGACATCGTGGACTTCGGGCGTCTCGGGACGCTTTCGCCTTCGTTCAAGAGCAAGGTCGTGCCGACAGGAACCGAGTTTAACGCCAATGTGCACATCACCGAGCCGCGCGTGAACCTCCGTCCCAATTCTACCTACTTCCGTCTGCGCCCCGACGAAGTCAGCTACGAGCGTATGCTGGCCAAGCCCACAGCGAAGGATAAGGCCAAGAAGCCGAAGGGCGAAGGCGGTGCTTCGGCTAGCCCTGGCGATAGCCCTTCTAGCCCCGGTGCGAGCGGCGGAGGCAGCAACTCTGGCCTCTAAGCTCCGCCCCCAGCCCTAAGTAAGAATGCCCCCCGACCGAATGCCAGCCGCATCGGTCGGGGGGACTTGCCTTTCTGCGCCTGGGCTCTTTTCTCCTTTGCCCGCTTGTAAGGAGAGGCTTTGCCCCTGATGTATGCAGTGGAGCAGATATCTTGGCTCTTGATGCTCAAGTATCCCCTGATGAGAACTCGCTTTCGGGCTTACGTTTCAGCCTTATCAAGCATGGGTAGGTGATCACGAAAAGGATCTTGGAGGAGATAGCCTCGCTTGAGGGCATAGATGGTGACGGTCTTCAAGGTTTTCATCTTCTTGACCGCGGTGTTGTAGGCACATGAGGCCACTGTCGTGAGGTACAGCTCGAAGTCCTGGATGATGGCAGGCGTGAATTCCATCAGCCCAATGTCCTTACGCTTATACCGATGCACTAGGAACTCGAAGAAGTGTCTACGCAAGACGCTGTACTTCTGCAAGCTCTCCTTGCTGATGGTGTGCCCCACGCGCTGACGGATGTCATCGATGAACTTGTCAAAGATAGGGAGAAAGGTGCTGAACTCCTGGATCTGCCCGAGGTAGGCGGATCGAAGCTTGTCCACCGAGATCGTTTGGTCGTCTTGATATTTCTGGTAGAGGGAATGGGGGCTAGCAGAGATGGCATCTAGGTTAGCATTGACAGCGAGGGCTTCGGAGGAGCGTCCCTTCTGCCGGCTGGTTCTGCTATTCCACTGTGCCTTGTCCACGAAGATCTACGTGGAGCCAAGATTGCTCATCGCTCCTCCGAGGAAGATCCGTAGCATGACGGGCGACTTCCCTTCTTTATTCTCGTAGTTGGAGCGTAGGTAGAAGGACACCTTGAACGATTGTCTCATAATGCATCATTCTTTAGTGTAGCGGGTGCTACAAAGTTACTTACTTACACATTGAATGAGAGTACGTTGCTGCCTTCAATTAGCCCTTCATTTAGCCGTCACTGCTACACTAATTGCTACGCTTCGATTTGTGTAGCAGTTTCTGTAGCAGAATTTGACCGATTGATGACGATTAGACCCTAGGGGTAAGCCATCAGGTCTATGGACTGCGTGCAAAGAAAAATCGTTGTAAGACCATGTCCTACAACGATTTACTCTTGTTTTTAAGGCTTCTCTGACGACCATTTTGCAGTCACTTTGATGCCTCTTTGCGGAGAGAGAGGGATTCGAACCCCCGGAGGCTCTCACCTCAACGGTTTTCAAGACCGCCGCAATCGACCACTCTGCCATCTCTCCGATGGAGCACGACCACACGGGCGGTCGTGTCCTCTGTGCTGCAAAGATACGTCAGCTGGGGCAATTACACAAACCCAGCGGAGCTGACATATAATTTAAACATCGCCCCATAAGTGTAACTGTAAGTAAATTGGCAGGACTGACGTATAATGCAGTCCTGCCAATTTACTTCCGCTTGCAGCCTAAGTCTTGGCTTCGCGCAGCTGCCCTCGGAGCTAGGGGGTGCTCCTGTAGCTGTTGCCTCCCAATGCTCGGGGCGCCTAGATCCTGAGGCGCGAGTAGCGCGGCGGGTAGTCCCTATAAAGTGAGTGCGGCTTGTCTCCCGACAAACCGCACTCTTCGTTAACCTTAAATCTAATACCATGAAAAACACACTGTAAAGATACGTCAAAATTATATTCCCGCCAAATATTGCTGCCCTTGCTGCGGCTCATGTCCGCAGCTACGCGCTTTGTGAAGGGTCTGTTTTTCTTGCCTTTAGGGGCAAGCAGGCGAACTGAGGGCGTGCTGGGTGCTCAATTAGACTAAGGCGGCCTGCTGTCCCTAGTGCTTAACCGCCTCTAGCGGAGACGAGGCAAGGGCAAGCCTTCGGCTAAGTCCGAGTATAAGGGGAGGGGGCGTGAGGGATATCGGTCAGCGCGCTGAGGGACGTCCATGACGTGCGTGAGGGATATCGGTCAGGAGGCTGACGGATATCCCTCACGGAGCTGGGACGAGGAGGTCGCTTGGCTGCGACACGGAATTCCCTTTGCTGAGACTTTGTGTGCCCTCTGCTGGGAGGACTTGGATAGGCGCTCCCAGGCTGTGTGTCGGGGAACTTTTAGGATGGGTAGCGGAGGGTCCTAGAGCCCTGAGGGGTGGGGCTAGAGGAGGAGCTTACCCTCGCTGTCGAGCTGCCAGAAGGGATTGTAGGCGACCTCGAAGAGGTAGCCGTCGAGGTCCTTGAAGTAGCCGCTGTAGCCGCCCCAGAAGACCTTTTGGGCGGGCTTGACGATGCTTGCCCCGAGGCGCTCGGCCTTCTTCAGGACGGTATCGACCTCCTCGGGAGAGGTCGCATTGTAGCTGATCGTAAGGCCGGCGAAGTCGCTCGCCTGATGGCGGAGCGTCGTGTCGGCCTCCAGTGCGTGGAGCGGATAGAGCCCGAGGACAATGCCTCCGAGGGGGAAGAGGGCGTAGTGCTCCTGGCTGGCTGCGGACTTCTTCCAGCCGAGGCCTTCGTAGAAGGCTAGGGCTCGGGCGAAGTCGCGTACGCCTAGGGTGATGAGGGTGAGTCTTTGGCGCATAGTCGTGTTCGTGGGGCAGATTGTCGAGATCAAAGAGCAAGCTCCACGCTCAGCCCGCCTCTAAGAATAGAAGGGGCTAGGCGTGGAGCTTGGCTGTCTTATCGGGGAGGGGGCTTACTTGAGCGCTGCTAGCACGTTGCGCTCGATGCGTGCGGCCAGCTGCGTCGTATCCTCCTTGACGAAGGGACGGCCCGTGACCAGTTCGTAGAGCTCGATGTAGCGCTCGCTCACGCTCTGACAGTACTCGGGCGTCATCTCGGGGATGACTTCGCCCTCACGCCCCTGGAAGCCCTGGGCGATGAGCCACTGACGGACGAACTCCTTGGAGAGCTGCTTCTGCTCCTCGCCGCGGGCGAAGCGCTCTTCGTAGCCCTCAGCGTAGAAGTAGCGCGAGGAGTCGGGCGTGTGGATCTCGTCGATGAGGTAGATCTTGCCGTCCTTCTTGCCGAACTCATACTTCGTATCTACGAGGATCAGGCCACGCTCGCGTGCCATCTCTTGCCCGCGGCGGAAGAGCGCGTAGGTGTAGGCCTCGAGCTGCTTGTAGTCCTCCTCGCTGACGAGCCCCGTACGGATGATCTCCTCGCGGGAGATATTCTCGTCGTGGCCCTCGTCCTCCTTGGTCGTGGGGGTGATGATGGGCTCGGGGAAGGCTTCGTTCTCACGCATACCCTCGGGCAGCTGGATGCCACAGAGCGTGCGCTCGCCTGCCTTGTAGGCGCGCCAGGCTGATCCCGTGAGGTAGCCACGGATCACCATCTCGACGCGGAAGGGCTCGCAGCGGTGCCCGAGCGAGACCATGGGGTCGGGCGTAGAGAGGAGCCAGTTGGGGACGATGTCCTTGGTAGCCTTGAGGAAGTAGGTCGCGATCTGATTGAGCACCTGCCCCTTGTAGGGGATGCCCTTGGGGAGGACGACGTCGAAGGCGGAGATGCGGTCGGTGGCAATCATGGCGATGCGCTCCCCGTCGAGGAAGTACACGTCACGCACCTTGCCGTGGTAGACCTTGTCCTGGCCTGGGAAGTGGAAGTCTGTACGTACGAGTGTCTGTGCCATAAGAGATGTGTGTATATGAATGCGGTGATAGGTGAATGTCTAGCTGGGAGCCGTCTAGAACTGCTCGGCCTCGCGCTCGCGCTCGTCGTAGCGCTCTACGATGGCCGAGACGAGGGGATGGCGCACGATGTCCTGCTTGCCGAAGTGGACGAAGCCGATGCCGCGTATGCCCTCGAGCTTGTCTAGGGCGTCGCGAAGTCCCGAGGGGACGCCGCGCGGGAGGTCAACCTGGGTGAAGTCGCCCGTGATGACCATCTTGGAGTTCATCCCGAGGCGGGTGAGGAACATCTTCATCTGCTGCGGGGTGGTGTTCTGCGCCTCGTCGAGGATGACGACGGCGTCGCTGAGGGTACGTCCGCGCATGAAGGCAAGGGGCGCGATCTGTATGACGCCCGTATCCATCAGATCCTTGAGCTTGGGCGCTGGGATCAGTTCGCCGAGGGCGTCGTAGAGCGGCTGGAGGTAGGGATCGAGCTTATCCTTCATTTCCCCAGGGAGGAAGCCGAGCTTCTCCCCAGCCTCTACGGCAGGGCGCGAGAGGATAATGCGGCGCACCTGCTTAGCCTTGAGTGCCTTTACTGCCAGGCAGATGGCGATGAAGGTCTTCCCCGAGCCTGCCGCCCCTGTGGCGAAGCAGAGGTCACAGCTGCCGAAGTCCGAGACGAGGCGCTGCTGCGCCCTGCCGCGGGCCTGTATGGCCTTGCCATGGATGCCGTAGATGATGACGTCGCTGGCGCTGGGCTGCCCGCCGCCCTCCTGCCCACTACGTAGGCGGCGTACGGTCTCGATGATCTGTGCCTCGGTGAGCTGGTTGTACTCGCTGCAGAGCTGCTCTAGGGCGCTGAGCACATGCATGAGCTCCTCGACGGCCTGGTCTTCGCCGAGGATCTTCAGCACGTTCTGGTGCAGGCGTAGCTTCGTCTTAGGGAAGAGGTTGGAGAGGGTGATGAGGTTCGCCCTATTCGTGCCAACGAAGGTGTCGATGTCGGCCTCGGCTAAGGCGTATATGCGCTCCATCATAGCGTGGGGATACGTGATGCTGAGTGGATGATGTGACGGATGTAGCTGCACCAGTCAGGCTGCTGGGAGACCAGCTCGCTGAGGGCGATGGGGAAGCGGTAGCGCCAGTACTGGTGAGGGTCCTCGGGGTGATTGATCTGCTCCTCCTCGGGGCGCTGGAGCCAGAGACGCTCGTCGGTGGCCGTCCAGTCGGCTAGCGGCAGGAGGGCGAGCTGGGCGGGGGAGGCGAGGTGTGCCTCGACGATGGCGCGGTAGATGCCTGCCTCATCGAGCTCGGCTAGCTCTAGGGGACTGAGCCCGAGCTCCTCCTGGAGATAGGCTGTCTGGCGGTCTGCGCCGAGGCTATGCCACCAGGCGCGCAGGGGCGGCATGTCGTGGGTGGAGGTCGTTGCGACCGAGTGGCAGGGGAAGTGCGCGGGGGATATCCAGCCCGAGGCGGTAAGGACCTTGGGCATGCGCTCCAGTTCGAGGGAGGCGATCTGCAGCTCCTGGAGGACGGCGGGCACCGTGGCGGGGATCATCCCGAGGTCCTCGGCGCAGAGCAGCATGTCGGTATGTCGGATGAGCCCCGAGAGGCGCTCCAGGGCCGTGTGCTGGAAGAGCGCGTTGTGCCTCTGATAGTAGTACTCGTGGCTGAGGCTAGCCCAGGCAGCCTGCAGCTCGGGGCTCCAGTGCTGCCAGAGGCGGCTGCGCTCCCAGCTGATACGTGGGTGGTAGTGCCCTGGACGGTAGGGGTCGGCGATGAGCGCCGTCTCGGTGCAGAGCGGTAGAAGTAGCTCCAGCCCTTCCTCGTCAAAGGCCTGCTGCTCACCGCTGGAGAGGGTGTAGTATTCGCTGAGGCTTGTGGGTAGGAGCTTCCCCGAGGAGAGGAAGTGCTGCAGCCGCTCTCCTCCGAGCGCCTTCTCAAGGTCGCTGCGATGTAGAAGCGGCGCTGTGAGCAGCTCGATGGGATAGGGCGTCGGCAGGAGCCCACGCCACTCCTCGAGGCTGTAGGGCAGAGCAGGGTGGAAGTGCCCGAGCAAGCCCGAGCGCTGCGAGCGCGGGATCTCCCAGATGCGGAAGAAGCCCAGTACGTGGTCGATGCGGAAGGCGTGGAAATACTGCTCCAGCCCCTCGAGGCGCTGCTGCCACCAGCGGTAGCCGTCGCGCTGCATACGCTCCCAGTCGTAGGTGGGGAAGCCCCAGTTCTGCCCGTCGGCGGCGAAGTCGTCGGGCGGAGCGCCTGCCGACTCCTCGAGGTGGAAGTATTCGGGCGCTAGCCATACGTCCAGCCCGTGGGGAGCGACGCCTATGGGGAGGTCTCCCTTGAGGAAGACGCCGCGCTCCTCGGCATGCTGCCGCACGGTACGGAGCTGCTCGTCCAGCAGGTACTGCAGCCACTTGTAGTAATCGAGCTCCGCTTGCTCGGTGCTGAGGGCAGAGTGTAGCCGCTCGGCATCGTAGCGCTCATAGCCCGTCCAGGCGCTGGGCGGCAGCCCCGGGTGTCGGTCGCGCAAGAGGCTGTAGTAGCTGTAGGCCTCCAGCCAACGGGCGCTGCGCCGAGCGAAGTCCTGATAGCTAGGGCTGGTAAGGTCGGCCGCTGCACGCTCGGCGAAGAGGGCTCGGAGGTAGCGCTCCTTGAGCTGCAGCACGGCGGGGTAGTCCAGCGCGGGGAGGGCACGTAGGCGGGTGGCCTCTTCACGGAGCTCTGACTCTAGGGCGCTATCCGCTAGGCGGGGAAGGCGCTCGATGCTGAGGTAGATGGGGTGCAGCGCGTCGACGGAGATAGCATTGTAGGGGTAGGAGTCGCGTGCGTCGCGGTAGAAGGTGGTGTCATTCATCGGCAGCAGCTGCAGCGCGTGCATATCCAGCTCGGCCACCGCATCTATCGCTTCGTGCAGCGCCTGCATATCGCCCACGCCCCAGTCACTGGGGCTGCGGAGCGAGAAGAGGGGGACGACGCAGCCCGCCAGCCGAGGGGCCTCGAGGGGGATGCGTAGCAGCCCGTCCTCGAGGTAGAGGGGCTTGGCTGCGGTGAGGTCGGCGAGCGGGAGCTGTCGGTCGGGGCCCTCCTCCCAGAGCGGAGCGTCGAGCGCGGAGCGCAGAAGGTACTTGTAGGCAGAGGGCGCGCCCGCCTCGGAGGTGATGAGGCTCGGGTCAAGGCTAAGGCCCCAACGTCCCTTGCCGAGGTACTGGAGGGGGAGGGCAGCCTCGGGCTGCCAGCCTCCGAGAGCTGCGGCACTACCTGCGAGGCAGAGCTCGGTCGTGGGGGCGAGGGCAGGAGCCTCGACGACGAAGGTCACAAGCGGACGGTCGGCCTCGGCTGAGACTAAGGGGCTAGGGGCGGGCTCGGAGGCCAGCACGCGGATGGCACGGCTGTAGCGCATTCGCTCGCTGGGGCGGTCACGCCAGCAGCTGCGTAGGCAGAGCTTGCTGCCCTCTTTCCCCTCGAGCTCCAGCAGATGGTCCTCGGCCTCACGGCGCAGGACCTCACCCTCGGAGCCGAGCAGTACGAAGTGATAGCGCAGGCTGGTGCTCGCGAGCTCGAGCACCAGCTGCCAGAGGCGCCCGTCCGTAGTGTGTAGCGGGTGGAGTGACTGGCCTTGTGCGGTCTCGAGCTGTAGGGCTAGGGATTCGCCCCAGCGGGTGTAGTAGTCTAGGGTAAGGCTAAGCGTCATGGGAGCTATCCGTGCTGCGGAGGGCGTGAGGGGATGAGGGGATCAGAGGCGGTAGTTGAAGCCGAAGCTCAAGAGCTCGTTGTACTGCAGGTAGCGATGCCAGCCAGGGTAGGGGCGTACGGCATCGTCGTAGCGTAGGTTGAGGTTGAAGCGCGTGGAGAAGTAGCGGGTGAGCGCCATGTCCAGCGTGTTCTCCCACTCGGCCTCTACATTCTTATAGGAGGTGTTGAAGTAGAGGCGGGAGGTCCAGGTGAGGTTCATATTGACCTTCCACTGCCAGGTAGAGTGCACGGTCGAGCCGATACGTTGGTACCAGGGCTCCTCAGGCGAGAGGCCGTGACGTGCTAGCTCGATATCCTGGCGGCGCGTACCGCGGTAGGTGTAGGAGATGGGGGCGACGTTGATGGCGAAGTTGAAGGCACGGCCGTAGACCTTCTGGGACTTCATCGAATAGTCGTACTTCATCCCCAGCCCGACATTGATGGTGAAGGGGGCGAGGAAGTCCGACTGCACGCTCTCTCTATTCTCTCGGTGGGACTGCAGGAGCTGCGTGCGTAGCTCTGCGTCTAGGGTGTAGTAGACCTTGTTCCACGCGCGCAGGCCGTAGTTGCTACGTAGGCGCAGTAGGTCATCGGCGATGCGGTAGCGGTGCACGCTGTCCTTCTCGGCGTTGTAGATGCTTAGCTTGCTCTCCAGCTCATTGTTCCACAGCACGCGCTCGGTGATGTAGCGTAGGGAGAAGTAGTTGCGCATGTAGACGTTGAGGTTGGATGCACCGCCCTTGTACCAGTTCTCCGAGACTTGGTTCTGCGAGAACTGGATGCTGCTCTCCAGCCCAGGGAGCCAGTGGCGCTCCTGCAGGTCGCCGTAGTTGCGCTGCTGGGGGAGGTCGATCTTCTTCAGCTTGCTCTCCTTGGTGTAGCTCTCTAGGAGGCGCTCAGAGGTCGAGTCGCTCGGGCGTGCTAGGGCAAGGGTGGAGGCGGGGCTGCTACTGGCGAAGTACTCGGGGTGGCGTAGCTCCAGCTGACGGAGATAGTCACGGCGTAGGGCGAGGCCAAGGCCGTAGCCTGGGCTGAGCTGGGGGCTCGTGAGGTCGAAGGGGCTGGGGGAGCCCGTGAGGCGCGTCAGCTGCTCCTCTGTGGGGGCGAGGATGCTGAGGGCTGCAGACGGCTGGGGCTGGGAGCTGAGGCCCAGGGGCGTACGGCTCACCGAGGCCCAGGGGCGGGGGAGCAGCAGCTGCGCCACTAGGGGCGAATAATAGTTCGTCGGGGGCAAGCCTCCCTGACGGTAGTAGCTCAAGAGGAGCTGACCTAGGCTGGGGGCAGCTTGTAGACGCTGCTCCAGCTCGGGGCTAAGGCTCGTGCGGGGGGTGAAGTAGCTCGGGTCGTCCTGGGTGAGGAGGCTGTCCAGCACATGGACGTTGAGGCCTTGTCCGCGGCTCGGGGACTCGCCATTTTGGGCTGCTAGAGGGGTGAAGGCGACTAGCGCAAGGAGGGCACCGACGGGGTACGATCTTCTAATCATGATCATTGAGGACTCCAGAATACACATCTGCTGGGCGCAAAGATACGCAAATCTATGCGCTCAGCCTGTAGTGGAGCTGCCTGCTCGCGCGGCGCTCGCTGGGCGCTTCGTCTAGGCAGAAGGGTGCTCTCCCTAGTGAGTGGGCGAGCTCCTCCCTATGGGGGTGCAAGATTTCTTATATAATATCTCGGCAATTCTTATATAATATCCTGCTGATTCTTATATAATATTCGGCGAGATGTTATATAACATTTGGTGGAATATAATATTACTTTTCTCCCTCCCCCTAGGCTGTCAGCTTCGTCCCCCTAGGGTCTGAGCTCTGTCCCTTGAGGCGCTTGGCTTTGTCGCTCCACGGCTTCGGCTTCATTACCCCTGGCACCTGACCGTGCACAGGACGGGATGCCCCTAGGCCTAGCCTAAGGAGAGGGGCTTCGCTCGTGTGTATAGGGGGAGGCTTGGGAGTCGGCGATCCAGCGGCGTGACCTGGGGCGTGAGGGACTTTGAAGGGTGATCGAGGTCAGCTGAGCTACAGGGGCTGAGGGCGCAGCTCCTTCCTCGCGGCAGAGCTTCGCCTATCAGCCAATTATCCTTACCTTTGTCTCGGAGGTCGCGCCTCCGTACCTAACTTTATAAGCACCCACCAGAAAAGACTACTACATGGACAGTCGGAAGATCCTCTGCGTAGCGGGCACCCTCGCCGCCGTAGGAGGAGTAGCTCAGGCGCAGCACCCTGCAGCCAAGGCCGCACCAGCCACACGCCCCCTCAACATCGTCTACATCATGTCGGACGACCACGCCTATCAGATGATCAGCGCCTACGACAAGCGCTACATCTCCACTCCTAATATAGACGCGATCGCGCGTGAGGGCGTGCGCTTCACCGAGAGCTTCGTGGCAAACTCCATCTCGGGGCCCAGCCGTGCCTGCATGCTCACGGGGAAGCACAGCCACATGAATGGCAAGATCAACAACGAGACCTCGCACCAGTTCGACCAGAGCCAGCAGACCCTGCCCAAGCTGCTGCGTGCCGGTGGCTACCAGACGGCGATGATAGGCAAGATCCACCTCGACGGCATCCCTCAGGGCTTCGACCACTGGGCGATCCTCCCAGGGCAGGGCGACTACTACAACCCCTACTTCATCGTGCCTAAGGGCATGCACCTCAATAAGGGCTACAGCCTCCCAGACGGACAGGATGCCAAGGAGACGGAGCGCGTACGCTATCATGGCTACGTCACCAATATCATCACCGACATGAGCCTCGACTGGCTGGAGCAGCGCGACAAGACGAAGCCCTTCGCCCTCTTCATCCATCACAAGGCGGCTCACCGCTGCTGGATGGCTGATACCGTCGACCTCAATGCCTATGAGGATAGGACCTTCCCCACGCCCGAGACCTTCGATGACGACTACGCGGGGCGTCCTGCCGCAGCGGCGCAGCAGATGAATATCCTCAAGGACATGGATATCACCTATGACCTGAAGATGCGTACCAACCCCAAGCCCTCGGGCCTCGGACGCTACTACATCAGGGACATCTACGGCGATCTCCAGTCGGATGTCAAGGCGAAGTTCGATAGCCTCTACGAGCCTATGTCCCGTGCCTTCTTCGCCAACCCACCGCAGGGGCGCGAGCTGGCGGTATGGAAGTACAACCGCTACATGCGTGACTACGCCAAGGTCATCAATTCGCTTGACCGCAACATCGGCCGTGTCCTGCAGTACCTCAAGGAGCATGATCTCCTCGAGAACACGCTCATCGTCTACACCTCCGACCAGGGCTTCTACATGGGCGAGCACGGGTGGTTCGACAAGCGCTTCATGTACGAGGAGTCGCTGCGCACTCCGCTGGTGATGCGTCTACCTAAGGGCTACGACAAGCGCGGAGACGTGACGACGATGGTGCAGAACATCGACTACGCGCCTACCTTCCTCGATATGGCTGGCCTGCCTATCCCTGAGGACATCCAGGGGACCTCGCTGCGCAAGCTGCTCCTGAAGAATGGCAAGGAGCCCGACCTCGGACGTAAGGCGCTCTACTACCACTTCTACGAGTACCCTGGGGAGCATGCCGTACGCCGCCACTACGGGATCCGCAACACGCGCTACAAGCTCATGCACTTCTACGGCGACATCGACAAGTGGGAGCTCTACGACCTGAAGAAAGACCCCAACGAGCTGCACAACGTCTTCGACGATCCCTCCTACGCCAAGGTGCGCAAGCAGCTAGAGCGTGACCTCGAGGAGCTGCGCGTGTACTACAAGGCCGAGAACGCCAAGTAGCCGCCCCCTTCGTCGCCCCCGCGGCATCCCCACCATAGGGGCACGCCCTCGTGGGCGCTATAGTGCCTAATGTACTACCTTTGTATAGCCCAGCCTCGAGAGCCTCGGTCGGCTCCATGGAGGCGGGCTATACATCTTTATATAGACTCAGCATATGTTTTCAGGTATTGTAGAGGCCTGCGGCGAAGTCGTCGGGCTAGTACGTGAGGGAGAGAACCTCCATCTGACCATCGCTTGTCCCTTCGCCAGCGAGCTCAAGATCGATCAGAGCGTGGCGCATAATGGCGTCTGCCTCACTGTCGTCGCGCTTGACGAAGGGCGCTATACCGTCACGGCCATTCAGGAGACCCTCGACCGCTCCAACCTCGGGAGCCTCCAGCTCGGCGACCATGTCAACCTCGAGCGCAGCATGCAGCTCGGTGGTCGCCTCGATGGGCACATCGTGCAGGGGCACGTGGATATGAAGGCGCGCTGTGTCTCCGTCACGGAGGCTGATGGTAGCTGGCTCTACCGCTTCGAGCACGCCACCGATGCAGCGCTCGCTCGCAAGGGCTACATGACGGTGGAGAAGGGCTCCATCACGGTCAATGGGGTGAGCCTCACGGTCTGTGACTCGGAGAAGACCTCCTTCGGCGTGGCCATCATCCCCTATACGCATGAGCATACCAACTTCAAGTACATCCAGCCGGGGACGGAGGTCAATCTAGAGTTCGACATCGTAGGCAAGTACCTCTGCAAGATGCAGGAGTACGCAGGCTAGCGGCGGATGATCTCCTTCGGGACGCTACGGAGTGTGCTCCTCGGGCTGCTGCTCCTCTCTCCCTCGCTCCTCTCGGCTGGGGTGCCCCCTGAGGCTCCCGCTTGGGCTGCCCCCGAGGTGGGGGCGGTGACCTGCGGGCTCGAGGGGCAGCCGCCACACAGTTCTCCTCAGCTCTGCCTGCTGCGGCTAGGCTCGAGCGAGATGCTGCAGCTCTCCTTTGACCTCCTCGGGGGGCAGGGGGCGCCGCTGCTGAGCTATCGCCTTCGCCTCTGTGAGCCCGACTGGAGGGCGTCGGAGCTATACGCCTCCGAGTACCTCAGCGGGGCGGACAGCGATCAGCTGCCCCCGCCACGCCCTAGTGTCGGTACGCTGCAGCCCTATCAGCACTACGAGCTCGCCCTCGGGGCGGAGCTCTTCCGCCGCTCGGGCAACTATCTCCTTGAGATCCTCGATGAGTCGGGGGAACGTAGCCTGCTGCGCGTGCCTCTCTCGGTCTATGAGCAGCACCTGCGGCTGGAGGGGCGTGTGACGCCCGATGCCTGGGGGGAGCTGCGCGGAGGCCTGCAGCAGGTCGAGGTCGAGCTGCGAGGGCTCGGTCTAGCGGATCGAGCGGCGCTGGGGAAGGGCCTCCAGCTCTTTGTCATCCAGGACGGCCGCTGGGAGACAGCCCAGCGTCTTGGTCCGCCCTCTGACGAGGGAGCAGACGGGCTGAGCTATCGAGGGAGTGCCGCGGCACGCTTCGCCGCTGGGAGTGGCTACTACCGCGTAGAGCATCGCTCGGATCGCGGGCCTTTCCAGGGGGTAGCTGCTAGCTACCGCTCTGCCTCGGGGCTGCTAGGTCTAGAGCTTCATCCCCGTCAACCGCGCGGGGGGCAGCCCTTCAGCTATGAGGAGCAGCGGCAGGGGCTGCAGCTACTCTCCACGCTCCGAGGGGATCTTGCCACCGAGGGGGACTACCACGAGCTCCGCTTCCGCCTTCAGTGTCCCGAGCCGCTAGCGGGACAGGTCTACCTCGAGGGAGAGGCCTTCCGCTACATGCCGCTGGAGCGCCGTGAGCTGCGCTATGATGCGGCTACACGCAGCTACCAGCTAGCCCTTCCTCTGAAGCAAGGTTATCAGGAGTATCAGTTCGTCTACCGCCCCGAGGGCAGTGATCGGCTCGAGACGGCGACCTTGATGGGCGACCACTATCAGACGGAGCACCACTATACGGTGCTGGCCTATGCCCGCTCCCACACCGACCGTACGCCGCGCCTCTGGGCGGTGCTGCAGCTCTGAGCCGCTCTGACCATCCCTTGCGAGGAGGCTGACTATGGCACTGAGCCCAAGCATTCCTACTATATATAGGTAGACCTTAGGCCGCTCGTCAGCGCCATCGCCTATAGCCTAGGGGCGTTCCTTCGCTGAGTCGCTCCTAGGCTTTTTCGTATCTTTGCCTTAGAGACAATACTTACTAATGCAGCTAGCCTAATGAAGAAAGGAACACTACTTGCCCTGGGGCTATTCGGCCTATCGCTGACGACAGCGCTGGCCGCACAGCAGGGGGGGCGTACGATGACCATTGAGGAGATCAATTCGGGAGCCTTCGCCTCGCGCTCCGCAGGCCGAGGTATGCGCTCCATGAGCGACGGCCTCCACTACACGATGATGGATAAGGCGCACAAGGCTATCCTGCGCTACAGCTTCGCTACGGGGCAGCTGGTGGATACGCTCTTCAGTGTAGATAAGGCTAGGGAGTGTGAGTTCAAGACCTTCGATGACTATATCCTCGAGCCCCAGGGGCATCACATCCTCCTGCTGCGTGACAAGAAGGCCGTCTATCGTCGCTCCTGGACGGCAGAGGCCTACCACTATGATGTGCGCCGCAATAGGGTAGAGCCGCTGAGTGAGCACCGAGGCAAGGTGATGATCCCGACCTTTAGCCCCGACGGGCGTATGGTCGCCTTCGTACGCGAGGGGAATATCTTCATCAAGAAGTTCGAGTACGACACCGAGGTCGCCGTCACCAGTGACGCCGCGCGCAACAAGGTGATGAACGGCACGACGGACTGGGTCTATGAGGAGGAATTCGAGGTAACGAAGCTCCTCACCTGGAGCGAGGACAATAACTACCTAGCCTACGTGCGTACCGACGAGAGCAAGGTCGAGGAGTACAGCATGCCCATGTACGGGGCACGTCAGTACCCGAGCTTATATACCTACAAGTATCCCAAGGCAGGGACGCCCAACTCGGAGGTCTCGGTACATATATATAATGTAGGGGACCGCTCCAAGAAGCAGCTGAACTTCGGCGACAGCAAGCCCTACTACATCCCCCGCATCGAGTTCGTAGGGCGAGATGGCAACCTCGCAGTCTTTAGCCTCAACCGTCAGCAGAACCACTTCCGCCTCTACTACGTCAATGACAAGACGCTCCTGCCGAAGCTCATCCTGGAGGAGCGCAACAAGGCCTACGTGGATAGCCGCTTCCTCCAGCACTGCCACTTCGTCCCAGGAGGCTTCGTCTACATCAGCGAGCGCGACGGCTACCGCCACCTCTATAGCTATAGCGACAAGGGCGTACTGCAGCGCCAGATCACCTCGGGTAAGTACGACGTGATGGACTTCTATGGCGCCGACGCCGCGGGCAATATGTACTACCAGGCAGCCGACGCCTCGCCCATGCGCCGCTCGGTCTATCGTATCGATCCCAAGGGGGTCAAGACGCGCCTCGATGGGGGTGAGGGGACGAATAACGCCATCTTCAGTCAGAACTTCGCCTACTACATCAGCACCTTCCACAACGCGCATACCCCGACCGTGACAGCCGTCTACGCTACGGGTAAGCCTAAGCCTCTGCGCATGCTCGAGGATAATGCCGCCCTGCGCTCCAAGCTCGCTGGCTACCGCATCTCCCCTAAGGAGTTTATCACCGTCCGCAATGCCGAGGGGCAGTCACTCAATGCCTGGATCGTCAAGCCCCTAGGCTTCGACGCCAGCAAGAAGTACCCCGTGCTGATGGTGCAGTATAGCGGGCCCGACTCGCAGCAGGTACTCGACAGCTATGGCTACGGCTGGGAGCAGGTGCTCGCTGCCGAGGGCTTCATCGTGGCCTGCGTCGATGGGCGCGGCACCGGGGCTCGTGGGGAGGAGTGGCGCAAGTGCACCTACCTGCGCCTCGGAGTGAAGGAGAGCGCCGACCAGATCGCTGCTGCCAAGAGCCTCAGCCAGCTGCCCTACGTCGACGGTAGCCGCATAGCGCTATGGGGCTGGAGCTTCGGCGGGTACAACACGCTCATGAGCCTCTGCCACGGCGGTACGACCTTCAAGCTCGGGATCGCCGTCGCCCCCGTCACGGACTGGAGCTACTACGACACCATCTATACGGAGCGCTACATGCGTACGCCCCGTGAGAACCCCGAGGGCTACAAGGCCTCGTCCGTCCTCGAGGTCGCAGCGAACCTTCGCAGCCGTCTGCTGCTTATACATGGGAGTGCCGACGACAACGTGCATGTCCAGAATGCCATGGACGTCGCCGAGCGCTTCGTCCAGGCGGACCTGCCCTTCGACATGGCGATCTACACGGACAAGAATCACAGCATCTACGGGGGCAAGACGCGCGACCATCTTTATAAGAAGATGATCTCCTACCTCAAGGCTCACCTGTAGTACGCACCTAGACTCCCAGCGGGGCGGCACGCTCCGTCCCCTGGCCTTTACTTAGACGATGCAACAAGAGACCGCAGCACCCAAGGCACGCAATGTAGTGCGTGTACGCAAGCCCGAGTGGCTCAAGATACGCCTCGGCGACAACGCTACCTTCACCGACACCAAGCAGACCATCGAGGGGCATGGGCTGAACACCATCTGCCACAGCGGACGCTGCCCCAACCAAGGCGAATGCTGGAGCGCCGGTACCGCTACCTTCATGATCGGAGGCGCGGTCTGTACGCGTGCCTGCCGCTTCTGCAACACGCTCTCGGGCAAGAACCCCGCAGCGCTTGACCCCCTCGAGCCGCTTAAGGTTGCCCAGAGCATCAAGAAGATGGAGCTGCGCCACGCCGTCATCACCAGCGTAGACCGCGACGACCTGCCTGACTACGGAGCGCAGCACTGGGTGGAGACCATCGAGGCGATCAAGCGCACGACGCCCGAGGTCACCATCGAGGTGCTGATCCCTGACTTCAATGGTCACCTGGACCTCGTGGACAAGATCATCGCCTGCCAGCCCAAGATCATATCTCATAACCTCGAGACCATCCGCCGCCTCACGCCCGAGGTGCGCCATGTCGCGACCTACGAGACCTCGCTGAGCGTGCTCGAGCGCATCGCCGCCAGTGGCATCCCTGCCAAGACGGGCATCATGCTTGGCCTCGGGGAGACGGAGGATGAGGTGCTGGAGCTGATGGACGATGCGCGTGCCCGCGGTGTCTCCATCATGACGATAGGACAGTACCTACAGCCCACGCGCCGCCATCTGCCCGTCGTGGAGTACATCCACCCGAAGCAGTTCGCCCGTCTGCGTACGCTTGGGCTGGAGAAGGGCCTAAGGCATATCGAGAGTGGCCCGCTGGTGCGCTCCTCCTATCATGCCGAGCGTCACGTCCTCGACTAGCGCCCCCGCACCAGTCCTCATACAATACGGCCTCGCCCCTGAGCTGTACGGCTCAGGGGCGAGGCCTTTCTTATGTATCTAGCTTCTGGCAGTGCCGCATAATGTAGGCCGGGCGGAAAGGGGCTAACCCTTTGCGAGAGCTTAGCCTATAATAGCGCAGGGTGCCCTTGCTTTGCGCTGCGCCTGTCCTTGCTCGGATGGGTTGCCCAAGCATAGACGGCTGCAAGGCTTGTCCGAAGTCCTCCGAGCGGAATGCGCGAGGAAGTTAGCACGAGGCGATAGCTTCCTTCCAGCTTCGCGCGGGGATATCCCTCAGCTAGCTGACTGCTATCCCTCGCGCTCCTGACTGACGTCCCTTGGCGAGCTGACTGATACCCCTTAGCTCCCTTTACCCCATGATCGTGTCCTGTGCTGATAGGCCTTGTTCTCTTGGCTTGGCCTATCGGTTGGCTCGGGAGTGCGGGGTGGGAAGCTACTTGTCCTAGATGTATGCTCTCACTCCTCATTAGGGGGAAGATATTACCTTTGAGGTATCGAACCCTTGTAATTAGTATATAATGGCTCCCTTTAGAACAATGGTAGAAGATAAGGATACTGAACCCTCCTACAGCGATATTTATAGGCTAGATGAGGTATTCCACGGCTGGATGGATCGGAAGGAAAGCCTCAAGATGACTTCGCAGGACATCCAAGCACTCCTCAAGGAGCTTTCCTTCGACGAAGGGCAAGAGTCTACGGAGGCAGCCCTCGAGGAGCTGCTACGTAAGGGACGCATCCCCTCGGAGGAAGCCAAGAGCCTGATCCAAGATATTGTGCGGCTCCGCTTTGAGTTCGCCGACGCTCTAGGCCAAGAAGCTGAGATGTGGAGAGGGGATGGATTTAGCTATATCGCACAGCCTATTGAGGCTGCTAAGGATGTGCTCGTCGAGGATAGCTGGCTAAGCCTGACAGCCTTCTACGAAATGTACCAAGAGGAAGTGCAGGAACGAGAGAAGTTGCTCCTCTGGTCACTGATCAGGGCGGCTCAACTCCAGTTCTCCTTAGAGGAGGTCGGTGGATTCTACGAGCGTCTGATGGCCTTGAACCCAGATCGGCAGGAGCACCTCGATTATGCTGCTTTCCTTAGGCGTACAAAGAACTACGATAAGGCCCAAATCCACTACGAAAAGGCGATAGAGGAACTCCGAGCCTTGATCGGTAAGGGTAAGGACTGGTTTCGAGAAGACTTGGCCTTCACCTTATATGATTTAGGAACTCTGCTTGTCGAGTGCAATGAAGGCCAGCAAGCTCGAGCTTGCTGCGAAGAGGCGCTACAGATCTACCGAGAGCTGGCAGAGCATAAACCTGAAATACACAAGTCAAATGTAGCTGTAATCCTCAATTACATGGCGCTCTTACCCAAGGAGGACAGCGAGTGCAAGCAAGTCTAGGCTCGCTGCAAGGAGGCCCTGTAGATATCTATGCTCTGAGGGGAAGAGAAGTCAGGGGAAGGATAGGGCATACGGGCAAGCTGAATCTCCCGCTTTCTAAGGAGTGCTATAGCTCGGCCGATTGGCGGATTATCCTTACCTTTATCCGCAAAATAATATCAGTCACACCAGTGTGCTATGGCGACCATACTTTACTGCTTCGACCTGCCGCTAGATAGCCTAGACGGGCTCGAGGAGACCCATCGGGTGATACGCCCCCCAGGAGGCCGCGACTTCAGCGACGAGGAGCTTCGTCAGCTCCTGCCTGAGGCCGAGGTCGTCTGTACGGTCTTTGGGCGTCCCTTCGGGGGCGAACTGATGGCCCTGGCACCACGGCTTCGCCTCATCGCCAACTATGGGGTCGGCTACGATAATATAGACCTCGACGCAGCCCGAGCCCGCGGCATCGTGGTGACGAATACGCCACGGGCGGTGATCGCAGCTACAGCCGAGCTCACCTTCGCACTGCTACTGGCTTGCTCCCGCCGTGTCGTCGAGCTTGACGGCCTCATACGCCGCACGCCTGGGGTCAAGCCCCGAATAGGCCGCATGGATTATCTGGGCTTTGACCTCGAAGGGGAGACGCTCGGCATCCTAGGCTATGGCAATATCGGGGCAGCTGTCGCGCGCCGAGCCCGAGCCTTTGGGATGAAGGTCTACTACTACAAGCGTCATCGCCTGAGCGTAGCGGAGGAAGAGGCCGAAGGGATCAGCTACCTACCGATGGACGAGCTCCTCGCTCGCTGCCGTGTCCTCAGTGTGCATACCCCCTACAGTGCGGAGACGCATCACCTCATAGATGCTCGGGCGCTGGCGAAGATGCGTCCCGATGCCGTCCTCATCAATACCTCACGCGGCGCGGTTGTCGATGAGGCTGCGCTCGTCGAGGCGCTCACCGTGGGGTGTATCGCTGGGGCTGGGCTGGACGTCTTCGAGCAGCAGGACTGTGCCTCCGCAGGGCTCTCCGTGCTCCCGCAGGTCGCCATGACGCCCCACACGGGGACGGCGACGACGAGTACCCGCCGGGAGATGGCTCTGGAGCAGCTCGCGGCGGTGCGTGCCTTCCTCTTGGGGAGCTCCGATCTCCCGCGTGTCCTTTAGCCCTAGCCGCATCTTGACTTCTAGCCCCCTTAGATCGTGAAGCTGCTCCTTTCCCTCCTCTCGCTCCTCTGCCTATTCCTTATGAGCGCTTGCTCCCAGTCTAGCTCGGGCTTTATGCTGAGCCATCCCGACGACAGCACCACGCTGATCCATATCCCCCAGCCCAAGCGCTACCTCTTGCTCCCCATCGAGGAGGAGCAGCCCGAGGTGCTGCTGCGCCTGCGGGACGATAGCCTCAAGATGCCCTATATGGATGTACGCCTAGCGGTGACGCGGGTCGACTACTACGTGCCCCTAGAGCTCCCAGCGGGGCGTGCTGCCGAGGTCGAGGTCGTCGGCCTAAGCAAGGAGGCGCTCTGCTGGCAAAGGCTAAGCCTCAGCGATAGCCTACCCGAGCAGCCTGCCGACAGCTACCGCGCCCCCGACCACTTCGCTCCGTGCTACGGCTGGATGAATGACCCCAACGGCCTCATCTACCATGAGGGCAAGTACCACCTCTACTATCAGTACAACCCCTACGGGGCTAAGTGGGGCAACATGCACTGGGGGCACGCCACGACCACGGACTTCCTTCACTGGCAGGAGCATCAGCCCGCACTCAGGCGTGACACGCTGGGGCATATCTTCTCAGGCAGTGCTATCTGCGATACGCTTGGGGTGGCGGGCTTCGGTAAGGGAGCACTCCTTGCCTTCTATACGGCGCATCAGTTCGTCGGGGAGAAGCAGTGGCAGGCGCAGTGCCTTGCCTACAGCACCGATGGAGGGCAGAGCTACACGAAGTATCAGGGTAATCCCATCCTCACGGCTGCTGACGGGGTGCAGGACTTTCGTGATCCTAAGGTCTTCTGGTACACGCCGCGTCGCAGCTGGTATATGATCGTCTCGGCGGACAAGGAGATGCGCTTCTACCGCTCGGCCGACCTCAAGCACTGGGACTATGTCAGTGCCTTCGGGGAGGGCTATGGGGCGCGTCCCAATCAGTTCGAGTGCCCGGACTTCTTCGAGCTACGCGACCCGCACACGGGGCGCAGTCGCTGGGTGATGATCGTCAACATCAATCCTGGGGGAGCCTTCGGTGGTAGTGCTACGGAGTACTTCGTGGGTGACTTCGACGGCGAGCGCTTTGTCCCCGATAGCACGCCCGAGGTCACGCGCTGGCTGGACTTCGGTAAGGACCATTACGCCTTCGTTACCTTCTCGGGGCTGCGCGATCGGGTGCTCGGCTTACCCTGGGTGAGCAACTGGCAGTACGCCGATGTGACGCCCTTCCGCACGACCCGTGGGGCTATGGGCTTCCCTCGAGAGCTCTTCCTCTTCACCTCGGGAGGTCGTAGCTACGTCGGAGCTCGGCCTGCTCGTGAGCTGCTCGAGCGTCGCGGCCAAGCTCAGGACCTCAAGCGGGCGGATGCGACGCGCGACAGCCTTCTCCTCTCTGACCAGCTCGCCCCGCTCGGTGATCGCTACGAGCTCGTCCTCCGCCTGGCACCTCAGCCGGGTGTGCAGCGCTGTGGCCTCATGCTGAGTAATGCCAAGGGAGATCGCCTCCCCGTCTACCTAGACCTAGAGCGGGGCCGCGTCGTCATGGATCGTACGCAGAGCGGACTGGTGGACTTCGGACTGAAGGCTAAGTCCCACGAGCGGGAGAGCGGCGACTGGCGCAAGGACGAGGCGCTGAACTACCATAATGACTTTGCCCTCGCGACTTGGGCGCCGCTTAGCCTCGTCTCGGGGCCGAACTACGAGCTGCGCCTCTTCCTCGATCGCAGTATTGCGGAGCTCTTCGTCGCCGATGGGCGCATCGCTATGACCAATCTTGTCTTCCCGCGCGCGCCCTACAGCACGCTCCAGCTCTTCAGTGAGGGAGGGGAGACGAAGATCCTTGAGGCGACGCTTTATCCTCGTAAGTAGCAGCTAAGTCTGTATAGACCCCTCACACGATCCGTCCGCTATGTCGCAGTCTGTCCTCCATCTCCGTGCTCCAGCCCTAGAGTGCGTGCGTATCGCCCTCATCGGCCTCGGTAGTCGCGGGCAGAAGACCCTAGAGCGCTACCGCTATGTAGATGGCGTCCGCTTTACAGCTCTGGTGGATCATAGCCTGGAGCATCTAGAGGAGGCACAGCTCATCCTCGAGCGAAGCGGTCGGGAGCGGGTAGCCCTCGCTACTCAGGATAGTCAGCTGGCGCTCGCCTCGGATGAGGTCGACCTGGTGCTGATCTGCACGGACTGGTATTCGCATGCCACGCTCGCCTGTGCTGCCATGGAGCAGGGGCGGCATGTTGCCCTAGAGGTGCCCGCAGCCCTCACGCTGGAGGACTGCTGGCGGCTGGTCCATACGGCGGAGCGCACGCAGCGTCATTGCTTCCTCCTGGAGAACTGCTGCTACGACCCCTTCCATCTGGAGATGCTCGCCCGAGTTGAGGCGGGCGACTTTGGTGAACTGAAGCATGCTGAGGGCGCCTATATCCACAACCTACAGGGGCAAGACCCTACCGAGCTACCCCGAGATCATCAGCTTTACCACTGGATGGGGGAGCGCTATCCCTTTGCAGGGGGCAACGCCTATCCTACCCATGGCCTCGGGCCTATGGCGCAGCTGCTCGGCATCTATAGAGGGGATCGCTTCACGAGCCTCTACGCTTGTGCCTCGACTCCAGGGCTCCCCTTGACGCAACGCCACAGCACCGTACTCTTGCAGACGGAGCGAGGCCGTACGGCGCTCTTACAGCTAGACCTGCACAGCCCGCGCCCCTATTCGCGCCTGCAGTCCCTTGTCGGTACGGAGGGCTATATGTCCAAGTATCCCCTGCCTATCCTGCAGCAGCGAGCCTGGGCGCAGGCCTTGATGGGGGAGGCGCTCCTTGAGGAGCTGCACGCTCGGCCGCGCTCGCCCTTGGCTTCGTTTGTGGCCGAAGGGGATGCTAAGGGCGTACCCAACGTGATGAACTATGCGATGGATGCTCGGCTCATTCATTGCCTGCGCGAGGGGCTTCCCCTAGATATCAGTGTCTACGATGCTGCGCTTTGGAGTGCGGTGATCGAGCTTAGCGCCCGCTCCGAGCAGGAGCAGCGCCCGCTTTCTCTGCCCTCTTTTCTTTAGCTCTCCTCCCTGCGCCGTCTTTGCTCTAGCAGAGAAGAGCTGCGCTGTGATATGCCTTGTCGCTTCGTACCTTGTAAAGGGGGCGAAGCGCTTTATTATGCCCTTATGCTATTTATGGATATCTTTGCTCTGCCTTATCCTTATCAGTCGGCGGACTGAGGGATATCGGTCACGGCGCTGAGAGCCGTCAGTCAGCGAGCTCATGGGTATCAGTCAGCGTGGCCTCGCTTTGCTCGTGCTATTTGGCGGGCTTAGGATGCCGCTGTTTATTGCCTCTAGGGCTTGGCTTTTGCCTAATCCTAGTTTGCGTCGACTCAAGGATGTCGGATGTGTCACAATTGAGTCGTGTTCCTGCGTGCTCCTTGGTGGTCTAGTGTAAATGCTTAGCATTTGATTACTTGTGCTTAACTTTGGAGCGAGGCTAGAGGATATGAGTGAACGCTGGGATGAGCAAAGTGTCAACGGATTTGCTCGCAGGATATGGCCGAATGTAAAGAAAAATGCTATCTTTGCCGAAAATAAAGAGTCAAGATAATCAGCTTATAAGAATACAGTATTATGAATCTCAAGTCTTCGCTGCTTGTATTAGCGGGTCTCGTAGGCCTCTCTGCTAATGCTCAGACGCAGCACACGTCGACGGATGCACCTGCACACACGGTAGCATTCACTCACAAGCCTGGGACTAACTACTTCGTCTCTCTCGCAGGGGGCGCAGCAGCTATGTTCAGGGGGGAGAACCGCTCTACTCCTTACAAGGATCGTCTTTCCTTCGCAGCGGCTCTTTCACTAGGTAAGTGGCACACGCCTTATTATGCCAACCGTCTTAAGCTCGTTGGCGGTGAGACCTACACCTTCCATCCTGCTCCAGGTAGCTATCGCAACGATAACTACTATGTAGGTGGTCACTACGACTTCATGTTCGATGTCGTTAACTACTTCTCCAGCTACCGTGAGGATCGTCTCTTCCACCTGATCCCTTACGTTGGTCTTGGGTATGAGTACAAGTTCCACAACAGCGTCAAGGGTATGCCTAACGTACATGCGCTGACTGGGAACGCTGGTATCCAGCTCGCTTTCCATGTGGCTAAGCGTGTAGACATCTTCCTCGAAGGTGAAGCTACCTACAACAACCTCGCGCTTCGCTCCAACTATCCCGCTGATCAGCTCTACAACTCCCGTCGTCTGACGGCTCTGGCTGGTCTTACCTTCCACGTCGGTCGTCAGGGCTTCACCCCTGTTGAGCCTCTGGATCAGAACTACATCGACGGTCTCCAGGGTCAGATCTCCAAGCTCCGTGCTGAGAATGCAGAGCTGGCTAAGCGCCCCGAAAGCTGCCCCGACCTCGAGCTCGCTCAGCCCGCAGCTCCCGCAGCTGACCGCTTCGTTACGGATAAGTCCATCCTCTTCGAGCAGGGTAAGGCTGTTGTCTCCAAGGATCAGCTGATCACGGTCTTCGATGCCTCTGAGTTCGCTAAGAACGAAGGTGAGATCGTCGTGACGGGCTATGTAGCTAAGAACGAAAGCCGCTTCAAGGGCCTCGCTGAAAAGCGTGCTCGTGCCGTCGCTCAGCTGCTGACCGACAAGTACGGTGTATCCTCTGATAAGATCACGGTTGAGTGGAAGGAAGCTGGTGAAGCACCTTACAGCGCAGCAGAGCTCGGCTGGAATCGTGTCGTCGTCATCCGCTCTAAGTAACTCACAGTAACACGACACAAAGAATAGCAATGAATACGAAAGTTATTACGCTTGCACTAGCAAGCCTCGTGGCTGCTGGTAGCCTTCAGGCTCAGGAAGTACAGAGCCGTAGCTCGCGCACGGTTTTCGCTAAGGATAAGGCCACGGCTCACTGGTTCATCGAAGTAGGGGATGCTGCTGTCATCAACCTCGCAGGTGAGAACAAGCACGCTTCCTTCTCTGATCGCATCAGCCTCGTCAACCCCAATATCGCAGTAGGTCGCTGGATGACGCCTTCCTTCGGGATGCGTGTGCAGCTCCAGGGTGGTCAGCTCTATGACTTCTCCAAGCCTTACGGTCCTTTTGGTCGCGTAGCTGCAACGCATAACGGCTACCTCCGTCACAAGGCTACCTACGGCTGGGCTCATGCAGACTTCATGCTGGATGTGGTTAACTACTTCACGCCCTATCGTGAGAACCGTGTCTTCCACCTGATCCCCTTCGTAGGGATTGGTTTCGGCTACAACACGACGATCACGGCTGGTGGTGTAGAGTATAAGAACAATGCCTTCCGTCCTGTCCTCCTCGGGGGTGCTCAGCTGAAGTTCCGTCTCAGCCGCGTCGTAGACTTCAACATCGAAGGTCAGGTCTCGGGTGCTAACTTCCGTCTCCCAGGGGCTCAGGCAGTGGCTAACAACCACTCGGACTACTACGCTCAGGCTGGTGCTTCGCTCACCTTCCACCTGGGTAAGAAGGAGTTCGATCCTATTACGCCTAATGACCCTGCTCTGATCAGCGACCTCAATGGTCAGATCAACAAGCTGCGTGCTGAGAATGCCGAGCTGGCTAAGCGTCCTGAAAGCTGCCCAGACATCGTGCCTGCACCTGCTGCAGCTGCTAAGGTCGTCGGTAACGTGATCTACTTCCGCCTCAACAGCGCAGTGGTAGACCGCAACCAGATGGTCAACGTCTACAACATCGCTGAGTACGCTAAGAACAACACGGAGACCATCACGCTCGTAGGCTTCGCTGACCGCAAGACGGGTACGCCTGACTACAACTACAAGCTCTCCAAGCGTCGTGCTGAAGCTGTCGCTGATATCCTCGTCAAGAAGTATGGCATCTCTCGCGATCGCCTGAAGATTGACTGGAAGGGTGACACGGTACAGCCTTACGCTGAGAACGTATGGAACCGCGTCGTGCTGATGAGCGCTGAATAAGTAGCATCGCACCGAAAGGTCAAGAATAAGATCGGGGACATCCAGTTATCTGGATGTCCCCGATCTGCGTTTAGAGACTAGGCTTAGAGTGGAGGTATGAGGCTATCCTTGATCCCTCCGTTCCCTTGTGGTATGCGAAGGCTGGATTATGCTTGGGCGAGCTTAGGGGTAGGGGAGAGCTTCCCTGAGGGATATCAGTCGGCGCTCTGAGGGGCGTCGGTCGCGGGTGTGAGGCTTATCAGTCAGCTGGCTGAGGGATATCCCTCTCAAGTCTAGCCAAAGGCAGTCGCCTTGCTTCGGCCATTAATTTCTCGCGCTGGAAAGGAAGGGCTGAGGTACGCCGCTTTTCTCCCTGGCATGCTTATTCTAGGGAAGGGCTAACAGATCCTATCGCTATGCTCGATCTAGTGGATAGGGTAGCGCTAAGGGCAAGGTCTTGTGGCGCTGTGTCTTTATGGGAATTCGCCGTATCTTTGTGTAGTACGCTAGTAAGAAGAACGAAAAGAGCTATTAGGAATGATCACAGCCGAGCGCTATCATGACATCTGTATGGGGCATCGTGTCGTAGGGCATGAGTCCAAGTGTAAGCACCTGCATGGGCATAACTATCGCATACACTTTGTCTGCGCATCCTCCGAGCTGGACAGTCTAGGGCGTGTCATCGACTTCTCCGAGATCAATAGCCGCCTCTGTCAGTGGCTAGAGCTGCACTGGGATCATCGTACGCTCCTCTGGTCTGAGGATCCCCTTCTGCCCGAGCTGCAGCGCCTTGTCCCCGAGGATATACGCGTCGTCCCCTTCAATCCCACTGCCGAGCAGATCGCCGAGTACCTTGTGCGTGTCGTCGGCCCGCAGCAACTCGCGGGGACGGGGATTGAGCTCGTGAGCTGTCGTGTCGATGAGACGCGCAAGTGCTCTGCGACCTATGTGCAGCCCCCTTCCGCCCCCACACGCTAGCCTAGTTTCTCCACCCTTTGACCTAGATCAAACTACATACACACCACACTAGAGCTATTACCCGATGAATATTCGATCGCTAGTACCGCTTCTCTCCATGGCTGTGCTTATCGCCTCCACCCCGCTGCACGCACAGGCGCAGCGCAAGGTCCCCACACTCGCTGAGCTTACCTCTGGTAGCCCAGACCAGCTACGCCCCGAGACTATCCGAGGGCTTCAATGGTTCGGCAAGGACTATATCTACATCGACTCCGAGGGGCTCATGCATGCCGAGGTCGGGGGGGCTAAGGCGCCTAAGCTCTTGATGAGCCAGAGCGAACTCCTTAGCCTCCTTGGCGAGGATGCTAAGGAGCACCCTGCTAAGTTCTTCCTGCCCTTCCAGTTGGTCGGTAAGGATAAGGGGCTCCTTCAGCTGACTTACGCTAAGAAGCACTACGTCCTAGACCTAAAGCGTCGTCAGCTCGTCTCGACCTTCGATCAGGATACTAAGGGCGAGCAAGCCTTCCTTCTCGATCCTACGGCCAAGCATGCAGCGGTCGTCAAGGGCAATAACGTCTACCTCGCCGAGGGCGGGCAACTCAAGCAGCTCACCACCGACGGGAGTCCTACCATCGTCTACGGACAGACGGTACATCAGAATGAGTTCGGGATTAGTGGCGGACTCTTTTGGAGTCCCGACGGCGAGTACCTCGCCTTCTATCGTATGGATCAGCAGATGATCGCGCCCTATCCGCTCGTCCATATCAATGCTCGTAAGGCAACCCGTCAGGATCTCTATTATCCTATGGCTGGTATGCCGAGCCACGAAGTGACCCTAGGCGTTTACGAGCTCAAGACAGGTAAGCTGAGCTACATGAAGACGGGGATGCCACGAGATAAGTACCTCACCAACATCTCTTGGGCACCTGATAGCAAGGAGATCTACATTGCGGAGGTCAACCGCGAGCAGACGCGCATGGAGCTCAAGGCCTATGCGCCTAGCTCGGGCGAGGTGCTGCGTACCCTCTTCGTCGAGGAGAACGCTAAGTACATAGAGCCTCAGCATCCCTTGCGCTTCGTGCCTGGCCGACCTAAGGAGTTCATCTGGCAGAGCCGACGTGACGGCTATATGCACCTCTACCGCTACACGACGGAGGGCAAGCTCCTCGGGCAGATCACACGGGGGGATTGGGAGGTCGTGGATTTCCTCGGCTTTGCCGATGGAGGTGAGACCCTCGTCTATAGCTCGACGCAGCAGAGCCCGACGAACCGCAATGTCTATCGCATCGGCCTCGACGGCCAGCGGCAGACGCTCCTGACCCTAGAGCTCGGCTGGCATCAGGCGCAGCTCTCGCCCGACGGCAACTACCTCATCGACACCTTCGAGTCGCTCAAGGATATGCGCCAATGGCGGATTGTCTCGGTGAAGACGGGGAAGCGGGTCAAGCAGCTCAAGACCTCCGTGGATCCCGAGGCTGACTACCAGATGCCCGAGATCACCATGGGTATGATCACGGCTGCCGACGGCAAGACATCCCTGCACTACAAGCTCATCAAGCCCCTCGGCTTCGACCCGAAGAAGAAGTACCCCACCATCGTCTACGTATATAATGGACCGCACGCACAGCTGGTGCAGAACCGCTGGCATGCGGGCAGCGCGGGCTGGGACCTCTATATGGCGACCCTCGGCTACGTAGTCTTCACCGTGGATGGCCGCGGCTCGGCAGCTCGTGGCGCAGACTTCGAGCAGGTCATACATCGCCAGCTCGGCGTCAACGAGATGGCCGACCAGATGAAGGGGGTGGAGTTCCTCAAGAGTCAGCCCTGGGTCGATGCCGATCGTCTTGGCGTCTACGGCTGGAGCTATGGGGGCTTCATGACGACGAACCTCATGCTGACGCACCCCGAGACCTTCAAGGTGGGTGTCGCGGGCGGAGCCGTCATCGACTGGAGCCGCTACGAGGTGATGTATGGCGAGCGCTATATGGATAGCCCGCAGGAGAACCCCGAGGGCTACAAGGCAGCCAACCTCGCCCTGCGTGCTGGTGACCTCAAGGGACGCCTCTTGCTGATCCACGGCACCATCGACCCCGTCGTGGTATGGCAGCACACGCAGCTCTTTGTCGAGGCCTGTGTCAAGGCGGGTACCTATCCTGACTACATGATCTACCCCGAGCATGAGCACAACGTGCGTGGTCGGGATCGTGTGCACCTCAATGAGACCATCACCCGCTATTTCCGTGATCATCTATAGCCCCGCTTCCCGTAGACCTAGCTACATCATATGAATATACTTCTATTAGGATCTGGTGGTCGTGAGCATGCCCTGGCCTGGCGCATTGCTCGCAGTCCACGCCTCACTGAGCTCTTTATCGCACCGGGCAACCCTGGGATGGCCAACTATGGCCGCTGCTTCCCAGAGGTCAGCGTCCAGGACTTCGAAGCCATCGCAGCACTGGTGCGTCAGTACAAGATTCACCTCGTAGTGGTCGGCCCCGAGGTGCCGCTCGTCGGGGGCATCGTCGACTTCCTACACCGCCAGCCTCAGCTGGAGCAGCTGCTCATCGTGGGGCCTGACGCTGCAGGGGCGCGTCTCGAGGGAAGCAAGGAGTTCAGTAAAGGCTTCATGGAGCGCCACGGGATCCCTACGGCAGCCTATCGCAGCTTCGATAGCGGCAGCTATGCGGCGGCCATAGACTACCTCCGCTCGCTCGAGCCTCCCTATGTGCTCAAGGCCAACGGCCTGGCGGCAGGCAAGGGTGTCATCATCAGCTCTAGTCTCGAGGAGGCGCAGCGCGAGCTGCAGATGCTCCTCTCGGGACGCTTCGGCGAGGCCAGCTCGCGCGTGGTGATCGAGGAGTACCTGACGGGGATCGAATGCTCGGTCTTCGTCGCGACGGACGGCAAGGACTGGCGTCTGCTCCCCGTGGCTAAGGACTATAAGCGTATCGGGGAGGGCGATACCGGGCCCAATACGGGCGGTATGGGCTCTGTCTCCCCAGTGGCCTTTGCCGATGCTGCCTTCATGCAGCGCGTCGAGGAGCGGGTCATCCGTCCCACGATCGCAGGCCTGCAGGCCGAGGGCATTGATTACCGCGGCTTCATCTTCATCGGTCTGATGAATGTCGGCGGAGAGCCCTACGTCATCGAGTACAACTGCCGCATGGGCGACCCCGAGACGGAGTCCGTGATGCTGCGCATTGATTCGGACTTCGTCGATCTGCTGGAGCGTATGGCTCGCGGGGAGCTCGGGGACTACCGCCTCGAGGAGTCTGCGAAGTACGCTGCCACGGTCGTCATGGTAGCTCCAGGCTACCCGGAGGCCTATCCTAAGGGTATGCGTATCAGCTATCCCCACGAGCCGACCTTCGACTCCGCCCTCTTCCATGCAGGTACCTCGCGTGATAGCTCGGGCCATCTGGTGAGCTCGGGCGGACGCGTGCTGACGGCTAGCTGCCTCGGGTCGACGCTCGAGGAGGCGCTCGCTGCCTGCTACCGCCTCGTCGATCAGGTGAACTACGAGGGCAAGACCCTACGCCGTGATATAGGTCAGGACCTACTAGCCCTACAGTAGCCCTATGCTTCGAGCCGAAGTCTATGAGTGTAGCTCTTCCTAGGAGGGGCACTCATAGACTTCGGCCTATTACTACTCTCCCGATGATCTTATGACGAAGACCTCCGCGCGGACGCTAGCGCTCGGCTGGAGCGAAGTACTGCTCTATGGCGGGCTCTTCCTTCTGCTTTACCTAGGGCTGCCCTATGCGCAGCCCCTAGTGGATGCAGCCTCGGTACCGCTCCCACAGCTTGGGGAGGGGAGTGCACGCCTCGTGCTGCTCCTGTCGATCTTGGTAGCCTGCGTGCTGCTGTGGACCTTGGGGGAGAGCTTCCTTCTGCTGAGCAAGGTCGAGCGGCGTCTGGCGTGTCTGCTCCTCGGGACTTGGGCGCTGGCCTTCCCTAGGCTCAGCCTCACGGCGGCGCTGGTGCTCGACCTCTACCTCCTGCTGCGCTACCTCAGCTTCGACGCCTATCAGGACCCTCAGCGCACGCAGAATACCTTCTACAGCGGCTGCCTCCTCGGGGGGCTCACGCTGCTGCGTCTAGACTATGCGAGCCTACTGCTGGTGCTCTTGGCCTCCTTCTACACGCTGCGCTCGTTTTCGCTGCGTGGGCTGCTGGCGATGCTCTTTGGCTACCTCCTCACGCCTTGGCTCGTGGGGGCACTGCTCCTCGTCCTGAGTCCGGAGGTACTGACTGCCTGGCTGGGCTATCTAGAGCGCCAGGTGCAGAGCTTTCTTCCTATAGGGATGGTGCAGCTGCTGCCTAGCCAGATCCCTTACCTTGGGCTGCTGGGGCTGCTCCTACTCCTAGGCTGGGGCGGCTACCGAGGCCGCTACTATCGGGAGAGCGTACGGCATCGCGATATGATCCTCTCGCTGCAGCATGACGGCTGGATCTTTATCCTGCTCTGCCTCGTCTTCCCGCGCAGCCTCCCTGTGCTGCTCCCTATGGCCTTGGTCTCGCTGGCGATGACCTTGGCGCGGGGTATGGGCTCGTGCTCGCGACGCACGGCACGCATCCTGCGCGGGCTCATCCTGCTGAGCCTCCTAGTGGTGATGCTGCTGCAGCGCCTAGGCTGGGAGCGTATTACCTCCCTCCTGTCTCTCTAATAACTTGTATCAAGGATGAATCACAATCCCAATAACGTGCGCATCGGTGACGAGGTGCGCTTCCTCAATGCCGTGGGTGGTGGGCGCGTGGCGCGCATCACCTTTGATACCGCTTGGGTCGAGGACGAGGATGGCTTCGAGATCCCGACGCCGCTCAAGGAATGCGTCGTAGTCACTGGGGAAGATAGCTTCGTCCCCGCTCCGCGTCCGCCGAAGCTCATCCAGGACAAGCTCGAGCCCAAGAAGGCTACCGAGCGCCCTGCAGCTAGCCCCGAGCGTCCCGAGCGTGGAGGCTACAGCCAGCCGCAGCGCCTGGGGGATGCGACGAAGCGTGCCATCTCGCCCGAGCTAAATGTATATCTGGCCTTCCTCCCCGTCGAGCGCAGCGCCCTAGGGCGTACCAGCTATGAGGCCTATCTGGTCAACGAGAGCGACTACACGCTCTTCTTCACCTACCTCAGTGCCGAGGGCACGGACTATAGCCTGCGTAGCTCGGGCATGATCGCCGCCGGTGGGGACTACTTCCTCGAGGAGCTCGCTCCGTCGGATCTCAACGAGCTGGAGCAGCTGGCCTTCCAGTTCACGCCCTTTGCCGAGCGCGGGCGCTTCCCCCTGCAGGCACCGCTTCTAGTGCGTCACCGGCTGGATGCGACGCGCTTCTTCAAGCTGCATAGCTTCAAGGAGAACAAGTTCTTCGAGGACGACGCGCTCGTCATCACCCTGGTCTCGGGGGCTAAGCTCCAGGTGCAGGCCGAGCTCGAGCCCAAGCAGCTGGAGGAGGCCCTGCGTACGGCCTTCCCGCAGCAGGGACCTGCCCAGCGGAAGGCTAAGGCTACCGCCGCAGCGCCTGCGACCGACGAGCCTATCGTCGTCGATCTACACGCCAGCGAACTGCTGGAGACCACTGCGGGGATGTCCAGCGCCGACATCCACGAGTACCAGATCGCCTACTTCGACCGTGTGATGCAGCAGCACCTGGCGCATAAGGGGCGCCGGCTGATCTTCATTCACGGCAAGGGGGACGGTGTACTGCGTCGCTCCATCGAGTCGGCCCTACGGCTGCGCTATCGCGGCTGCCGCCATCAGGATGCTTCCTTCCGTGAGTACGGCTATGGGGCGACCCAGGTCACTATAGGCTAAGAACAATCATGCTAGAGATCGAGCACAAATACCTGCTGCGCTCGGACGCCTTCCTCCGTGAGGCTACCGACGCGATCAAGATCGACCAGGGCTACCTCTCCCCCGGCAAGCCCACCGTACGTGTACGCCGCTGGGGCGATCGTGGCTACCTCACCATCAAGGGGCCTACCGATCCTCGCGGACTGCAGCGTGCCGAGTACGAGTACGAGATCCCGCTGGAGGAGGCGCTGGAGCTCCTCGAGCTCTGCGGCCGCCGTCGCCTGACCAAGACTCGCTACATCGTCCCCTACAAGGGTAAGAACTGGGAGGTCGATGTCTTCTCTGGGCGCCACGAGGGACTGATGATCGCCGAGCTCGAGGTCGCCTCTGCCGATGAGCTCGTCGAGCTCCCCGAGTGGGTCGGGCAGGAGGTCACGGGCGACCCACGGTACTACAACAGCCGCTTAGCCGCTGAACAATAAGCACTCCCAGCGCGTTAATAGAGCGTAGCCCCATAGCTAGGGGAACGTCAGAAGTCATTATATCCACATCACCACATCACAGTTACACAGATGAAGTTCGAACTTATCCAGCTCCCCTATGCCGCTGACGCTCTGGAGCCCGCCATCAGTGCCGAGACCATTGCTTTCCACCACGGCAAGCACCTAGCAGGTTACGTCAATACGCTCAATAGCCTCATCGAGGGCACGGAGCTGGCCGACGCCTCACTCGAGGAGATCGTCCGCAAGAGCGAAGGCCCTACCTTCAACAACGCTGGGCAGACGCTCAACCATAACCTCTACTTCACCCAGTTTGCCCCCAATGCTGGTGGTGCACCTACGGGTAAGCTCCTGGCAGCGATTGAGGCTAAGTGGGGCAGCTTCGAGGCCTTCCAGCAGGAGTTCCTCAATGCCGCTACGACGCTCTTCGGCTCGGGTTGGGTTTGGCTCTCGGCCAAGGAAGACGGCGAGCTCGTCCTGACGAAGGAAGCCAACGGCAGCAACCCCGTAGTACATGGGCTGCGTCCCCTCTTCGGTGTCGACGTATGGGAGCACGCCTACTACCTCAGCTATCAGAACCGTCGCGCCGACCACATCAAGGACATCTGGGCGATTGTCGACTGGTCTGTCGTCGCTAGCCGCTACTAGTCCTACTGCCGCTGAGGCCAAAGGAAAAGGGCGCCCCACAGCTAAGTCTAAGCTGTGGGGCGCCCTTCTTATTTAGCTAGGACTCGCGTCGCCTAGAGCTCCAGCTCGAGGCCGATCTGCAGCTCCTCGGGGGAAAAGCGCAGTCCCCAGCCCGAGGTGCCCAGGCCGGGCTCTTCGCCGCCGATGAAGTCCTTGCGGTAGCCAGCGAAGCCGAGACGTAGGCAGAGGCAGAGGCCCTTGGTGAGGTCAATGCAGGCGCCAGGGCGCAGACCGACCTCCCAGCCCGTACGCTGCTCGGCGCTGCTGATGCCGAAGCCACCGTCGATGTAGAGGTTGAAGGGCTCGCGGTGCATGTAGTAGTAGCGACCGAAGGGGCGAAGGCTCCAGGCCTGCTCCTTGATGCCGTCGTTGCGCTCGTAGTGGAAGCCTGCGACCAGCCCCACGCCGAAGGTGTCGTTGAAGAGGTAGCCGACCTCGGGGGCAAAGCTGAAGCTGAGCTTCTTCCCCTCGTTCGCAGCCCAAGTCGAGAGGCTACCGCCGAGGATGACGCGTCCCTGGTGATCCCCATCCTCATGGTGCTGTGCCTGCTGAGGGAAGGGCTGCTGAGCCTGTGCCTTGGGGCTGCCTAGTAGGAGGGTAGCGCCGAGACTAAGGAGTCCGAGTGTAGTGGTAACACTTGTCTTCATAGTTTACGGTTTTGAATTAGAGATAATGTTTGTCTCCGCAAAGGTACGCAATCTATAGCGCTCAGCCCAGCCCCAGCTCCGTCCTGCCCCTACTCGAGGCCTGCGTCGACATGGGGCTAAGGGATTGCTTGCGTCAAGGGGCACAGCGAGCAGACAGGCGCATCCCAGCTCGCTTACTGATATCCCTCGTGCCGCTCACTGACGTCCCTCAGCCTCGCCACTGACGTCCCTCGAGAGGCTGACTGGTATCTCTCAGGATGCCCCCGCCTATAAGGTGCGCGCCGCTGCGCCTTAGTCTTCGCCCTCTTTCCTAGGATGGGGTAGCGCTTACCCTAGACCTGTGGCCTTGGGGCTGAAGGAGGCAGGCGCCAGCGGATAGGATTATTATGGCTACCTTTGCGAGACAATCTAGTGGGCTTCACTGCGTGAGCATAGCCCTACAGACTAACTATTTAGATTGCTTATACATCTATGGACGCATGCCACCAAAACCGCATCCCGACGCCCCAGTCCCTCACCAAGCAGCACGATAGGGCCCTCCTGCTCGTGACCTTCGGCAGCACGCTGCCAGGGCCGCACGCCACCTTCGAGCGCCTCAAGGCGAGCTTCGCCGAGCACTTCCCCGACCGAGATATCTTCCTCGCCTTCACCTCCAAGTTCTGCATCCGCAAGTGGGCCGAGCGCTCGGGGGAGCAGTACTACACCACGGATAAGTGGCTGGAGGCTATCGGTGCCGCAGGCTACCGCCAGGTGAGCATCCAGAGCCTGCACGTCATCCCTGGGCTGGAGTACTCCTTCATCGAGGATAGGTACATCCCCCAGTTCCGCCGCAACTATCCCGAGATCCCGACGACGGTAGGGGTGCCCCTGCTCTGGAGTAGCCACGACATCGCTCGGGTAGGGGATTGCCTGTACAGCCTCTTTGAGGAGCGTCTAGATCGAGGCGAAGCGGTCGTCCTGATGGGGCATGGCAATCATACGGACAAGTACCCCGAGGCCAATGGGCGCTATGATCGCCTAGCGGAGTACCTACAGACGCGCTCGCCCCGCTTCTTCGTCGGGACGGTGGACTATGGCTCGCTGCTCTTCGAGCACGTGGCCGAGCAGCTCGCCGCGACTTGCCCCCCTGGCTGTGTCATCAACTTCCTGCCGCTGATGAGCGTGGCGGGAGACCACGCGCAGAATGATATGCTGGGCGACTACGACCCCGAGGAGCCGCTCGAGGAACAGAGCTGGCGCGTACGCTTCAGCCAGCTGGGCTATACCATAGAGGATAGCAACTGCCATCTCAAGGGGCTGGGGGACTTCGCCTCCATCCGTCAGATCTGGATCGATCACCTCGTAGAGGCCGAGCGCCAGCAGCACCAGCACTAGTCCTCTCTCTCAGCCTTAGCCTATGCTTAGACGTATCTATCTACTGGCGCTGGCAGCAGTCCTCGCACTGCAGCCAGCCTCGGCCATGCATATTATGGAGGGCTTCCTGCCGCTGAGGTGGTGCCTCCTGTGGCTTCTCATCTCGCTGCCCTTTGTCCTGCTCAGCTACCGCTACGTAGCGCGGCAGATCAAGGCTACGCCCCGCATGCGCAGCACCTTCGCCCTCTCGGCCGCCTTTGTCTTCATCCTCTCGGCGCTCAAGATGCCCTCCGTCGCGGGGAGCAGCTCTCACCTGACGGGGACGACCTTTGGGACACTCGCTGTTGGCCCCATGGCCCTGCCGCTGGTGGGGACGATCGTCCTGCTCTTCCAGGCGCTACTGCTGGCCCACGGCGGTATCAGCACCCTCGGGGCGAATATCTTCTCCCTCTCCATCGCGGGGCCCTTCGTCGCCTACGCCCTCTACCGCGGCCTCGGTCGTCTAGGACTCGGGCAGCGCCTTACCATCTTTGTCGCTACCTTCTGCGGCTCGATGGCGACCTATATCGCTACCTCCTTCCAGCTGGCACTAGCCTATCCCGATCCCGTCGGGGGTATCCTCGGGGCGGCGTGGAAGTTCCTCGGTATCTTCGCCATCACGCAGGTCCCGCTCTCCATCCTCGAGGGGGTGATGACGGTGCTCGTCATCGGGCTGCTAGCTCAGAGTGGGCAGTCCCTACTCCTACAGCAGTCGCCAGCAGCGCCTAGACGTAGCGGTGTACGCCGCCCGCAGCTGATCCTCCTCGGGGTCCTCGGGCTCGTCTGCTTGGCGCTGCCGATCCTGACGAACTTCTTCGACATCGGCACCGGGACGGACGACCAGGCTGGGGAGATGATCGGGCAGATCGCGCCCCACTTCCAGGAGCAGCCCTTCTGGGAGGGCTTCGACCCCGGGGACGGTGAGGCCTACCTCTTCGCCCTGCAGGTCGCTATCGGTATCGCGCTCTTCGTCTGGGGGCTGAGGAAGTACCTACATAGTCGTAAGCAGGAGGAGGCCTAGAGTAGCTACATGAGTCATACACGCTTTTGCTCCTGGCGTCCCAGCCTGAGGCTAGAGCAAGCACTCCTCCTCGGGGCGCTTGCTCTCGTCGTGCTGACGCTCTACCTCGAGCACTGGGGGCTACGCTGCCTCCTTCTGGCGGGCTACCTCGCCGCCCTCTATACCTGCTACCGCGGCTCGCGGCTGCAGCTGACGCGGCGCCTCAGCCTCCTGCTCCTGGTCCTCGCCCTCTCCATCCTCCCCATCGCTCTCGAGCGTGGGGATGCGAGCACGCTCTACTGGGACTGGGGCGGCTGGGGAATAGGCTATGCGGGGCTAAGGCAAGCCCTCAGCACGGGGCTGCGTAGCTTCAGCTCCGCCCTCATCCTGCTGGCGCTTCTGCAGCTCCTGCCCCTCTACCGCCTCTACAGCGTGCTGCGCAGCCTCGGCGTGCCGCAGCTCTTCATCGAGCTAGTGGAGCTGACCTACCGCTATATCTTCGTCCTCGAGGAGACGACGACGCAGATACGGCGCGCGCAGCTCAGTCGCCTCGGCTATCAGGGCGGGCTCTCCGCGCAGATCGCCGACAGCACGCTGCTCCTCTCCCGCACCTTCATCCTCTCGCAGGTAGAGGCCGACAAGCTCTACCTAGGCCTGCAGAGCCGCGGCTATGAGGATGAGCCCGCAGCACCCTCCGCACCCTCTACGACGCCGCTTGTGCTCGAGCTGCGCGGGCTCGGCTACCGCTATGAGGAGGCCGAGGAGGCGCTCAAGAGCCTCGACCTAGAGATCAAGCGAGGGGCGAGCATCGCCCTCTTGGGGCATAATGGCGCGGGGAAGTCCACGCTCTTCCTCCTGCTCTCGGGCCTCCTCGAGGGCTGGTCGGGCGAGCTTCTCCTAGAGGGGCAGCTCGTCCCATCCAAGGAGCGCAGCCTCCTGCGCCGACGCATCGCCCTCGTGCTGCAGAACTCCAACTACCAGCTTTTCACCCCCTCCGTGGAGGACGAGCTGCGCTACGGCCTGCGCAAGCTAGGCCTCGCCGAAGCTGCCCTCGAGCAGCGCCTCGAGGAGCTCCTAGAGCGCTACGAGCTCCGTCCACTCCGTCACCGTGCTCCACACGAGCTCAGCGAGGGGCAGCGCAAGTGGCTCGCACTCGTCGCAGTCCTCTCGACCGATCCTGAGGTCATCCTCCTGGACGAGCCGACGGCCGCCCTCGACGCCGTCTATACGCGCCGTGTCCTCGGGCTCCTCGAGGAGCTGAGGGCAGCGGGCAAGACCCTCATCGTCTCCACGCACGACATGGAGCTCGCCTATCAGCTGGCGGAGGAAGTTATCCTCCTCGAGCGCGGCGAGCTACGTACGCACCGTGCGGCCGCTGCCTTCTGGCAGGACGAGGCGCTCCTGCAGCAGGTAGGGCTCGCCCAGCCCTGGGCCTTCAAGGTAGCGCAGTCCGCTCCGCGCCCTGCTGCCTTTGTCACTGAGCGCGAGCGCAAGGACAGTGAGTACAGCCTGCCCGTATTCCTGCACGCCCCGTCTTATCCTATCTTGGTCGTCGGGGGAGGCAAGGGTGCTTGGCGCAAGGCTCAGAGCCTCCTGGAGCGCCGCATCCCGCTGCGTATCCTCGCCCCGAGCCTCTGCCCCGAGCTGGCGGAGGCGGTTGCCGCGGGGCTATGCAACTGGGAGGAAGGGCGCTACCGAGGGATCGAAGACCTCAGAGGGGCGCAGCTCGTTCTCCTGGCACTCGGTGATCGAGCACGTGAGGCAGAGCTGGCACGCGAGCTGGAGGCAGCGGGCAGACTCTATGCCTGCCTCAGTGATCCACTCCTAGGGTCGGTGCAGCTGGGTGCTACCCTGCAGCGCGAGGGGCTTACCCTCAGCTTGCGTAGCGACTACCGCCTACCCGAGCTGACGCAGGCGCTCAAGGCGCACTGGGGCGCACAGCTCCCCGAGGGCCTCGCCAGCGAGCTGCAGCAGCTCAGCGAGCTACGCCGCGCCGCGCACCGCCTAGAGGAGGGGGAGGCCGCCGCCGAGGCCCGTGCGGCCTACGAGGCTGGCAAAGAGAAACTATTCGCACAGCTAAGGCTACGATGATAGGCTTAATCAGTATCAACCACAAGACCGCCTCGCTCTCGCGCCGTGAGCAGTTCGCCTTCTCGCCCGAGGAGGCGCGCTACCTCATCGACGAGTGGCGGCGGGCGGGCTACATACTCGGGGGGCTCGTCCTCTCGACCTGCAATCGCCTCGAGGTCTACTACGACTGCGACGAGGCTATCACACGCGAGCATGAGGAGCGGCTGATCCGCAGCCTCTATGACTTCAAGCGGGTACGCACCCGCGGGGACGAGGGGATCTTCGTCACCCAGCAGCACGAGGCGGCGATCCGTCACCTCTTCCGCCTCTCCTCGGGCCTCGAGTCCATGGTGCAGGGCGAGACGCAGATCCTCGGGCAACTCAAGGACGCCTTCCGTCGCGCCAAGGACCAGGAGCAGACGACCTCCTTCCTGACGCGCCTCATGCATAAGGCCTTCGAGACGGCCAAGGGGGTGCGCTCGCAGTACCTCGTCTCGGCGACGCCTATCTCGGCAGGGGCTGCCGCGGTGGACTTCCTCGCCAGGCGTGATCCTGGCTACCTGCAGCGCCCCATCCTCATCCTAGGGGCGGGGCAGATGGCCGAGGTCATCACCGAGCGCCTGCAGCAGCTCGGGGCGGTCCACATACACCTCTACAATAGGACGAAGGAGCGCGGGGAGGTCTTCGCGCGGCGCCATGGCCTGGAGCGCCTCTTCTCGGGCGATCAGCTCCGAGAGGCCCTGGCGGGGGCTGCGGTGACCTTCGTCGCGACCTCCTCCCAGAGCCCTATCGTCACGGAGGAGCTCCTCGGCGAGAGCTCGGGACGACGTACCTTCTTCGACATGGCCGTCCCGCGCAATGTCGACCCTGCCATTGACGAAGATCACTCCATTAGGCTCTACACCATCGATGACCTACGTGGGGCACAGCTCCTAGAGGCCCAAGACCCCGAGGCGGCCGCAGCCCTCTCGGCCTACATCGATACGATGATCTCGGAGTACATCACCTGGTGCGAAGCCTCCGAGGTGCGTAAGGTCATCGGTCGCATCCAGGAGACCTCGCAGCAGCTCCTTATGCGTGAGCTCAGCCGTCTACCCAGCGAACTCCCTGAGGAGCATCGCCAGCTCGTCGCCCACTGGGATGAGCACCTGCGCATCACCTATACTACGGCCATCGTCTCTGCCCTGCGCGAGCTCAGCGAAGAGGCGGGCCACAGCCGCTATGCCTCGGCACTACATCACATCTTCACCCATATACAGGACAAGCTCCATGACGAAGCCTAGAGCACTCATCCTCGGCACACGCGGCAGTCAGCTCGCCCTACAGCAGAGCATGATGGTGCGTGAGGCCCTCCTCGCACAGCACCCCGAGCTGGAGATCGAGCTACGGGTCATCAAGACTAAGGGCGATCGGCTCCAGCAGCTCGCCCTTGACGCCTCGGGCGACAAGGGGCTCTTCACCAAGGAGCTGGAGCACGCCCTCAGGACGGGGAAGATCGACCTGGCGGTACATAGCCTCAAGGATCTGCCCGTCGTCCCAGCCGAGGGCACCTGCATCGGGGCTATCCTGCCCCGAGCGGTGACGGTGGACAGTCTGATCGGGGCGCCTTCGTTCGAAGCGCTCCCCGTAGGTGCCCTCATCGGTACCTCGAGCCGTCGACGCGCCTACCAGCTGGCCGTACACTACCCCCAGCTACGTACGGCGGCCATACGCGGCAACATAGATACGCGCCTGGCGAAGCTCGAGTCTGGGCAGTACGATGCTATTCTCCTAGCGGAGGCCGGCCTTAGTCGCCTTGGCCTCGAGGTGGCGCGTCAGCCCATCCCCGAGGAGCTCATCGTGCCCGCCCCAGGGCAAGCCGCCATCGCCGTACACGTACGGCAGTCCGACGAGCAGCTGCTGGAGCTCCTCCGATCCATCCACGATACGGTGACGGCAGAGGAGGTCGGCCTCGAGCGCCGACTGCTCCAGGCGCTGGGCGGAGGCTGTGCGCTGCCGCTGGGCTGCGTCTGTCATATTACGGGCGAGGAGGCCGAGCTGCGGGTCTTCTTCGCCAGTGAGGACGGCCAGCAGCACTACAGCGAGCGTCGTGTCCTACCTCGCAGCGAGGCCGAGAGCTATGTGCTGGAGCTCGCCGAGCGACTTAGAAAGGACTTTGCCCTATGAAGAAGACCCAAGTACACCTAGTGGGTGCGGGCCCTGGCGACCCGCGTCTCTTGACCCGCCGCGCCTATGAGCTGCTGAGCCGCGCCGATATCGTCGTCTACGATGCCCTTGTCTCGCCCGAGATCCTTGCCCTCATCCCCGATCGGGCAGAGCGTATCCCCGCAGGGAAGCGTGCCGCGGGGCACTCCATGCACCAGCGTGAGATCAACGCCCTGCTGGTGGAGCTGGCCGAGCAGCGCGGCGGCTGTATCGTGCGGCTCAAGGGGGGCGATCCCTTCGTCTTCGGCCGCGGGGGAGAGGAGATGCTCGCCCTACGCAGCGCAGGCATCCCCTACGAGATCGTCCCTGGGATCAGCTCGGGACTGGCGGCGCCTGCCTACTTCGATATCCCTATTACCCATAGAGGGCTGAGCCAAGCCTTCACCTGTATCACGGCCTATACGGAGGATGAGGGCCTGCCCGAGCTCGACTGGACGAGTCTGGCGAAGCTCCCTGGGACGCTCGTCTTCTATATGGGGATGCGTCAGGTGGCGAAGATCTCCGCGGCGCTCCTCGGGGCGGGCATGTCCGCCGAGCGTCCTGCGGCTATCCTCAGCAAGGGTACCAGCCCCGAGCAGCAGCTACGCTCCGAGACGCTGGGGGCCTTTGCCGCCTCGACGGAGGACTATAGCGCCCTCGCCCCGGGGCTCTTCGTCGTGGGCGAAGTCCTGAGCCTCGCCGCGGGGCGACAGCCTAAGCCGCTAGAAGGCAAGCGTATCATCGTGACGCGCGCCCAGCAGCAGGCCTCTGGCCTGGCCGAGGGCCTGCGCGCTCAGGGAGCCCAGGTGCGTCTGCTGCCGAGCATAGAGATCGCTGAGCGCACGGAGGCGCGTCCCCAGCTGGAAGCCGTGCTCTCGGATCTGTCGCGCTACGATTGGCTGCTCTTTACCTCGCCCAACGCGGTGCAGTATTTCTTCGCTGCGCTGGAGCGCTCGGGGCGCGATGCCCGCGCGCTGGCTGGGCTAGGGCTGGCCGTTGTCGGGCCGATGACGGCCGAGACGCTAGGCCATCACGGGCTGCGTGCAGACTTCATGCCGAGCGTCTACACGGCGGAGGGATTCGCTGCGGACTTCCTCGCGGCCTATCCCGAGACTGAGGGGCGCAGGCAGCTACTCTTCCCCTGCTCGGAGCTGGCACAGCATGAGCTCAGCGCGAGCCTTGAGGCCGCGGGCAGTCAGGTAGAGCGTGTGGAGCTGTATTCCAATCATCCCATCGCCTATCGCCCTGAGGAGCTGCAGCGCTGCTTCGCGGGGGCTGACTGGCTGACGGCCTGCTCCTCCTCCGCTATCGATCACCTCCATAGCCTCCTCGAGGCTCAGGGGCAGACGGCACTCCTCGAGGGCGTGCGCCTGGCTGTCCTCGGGCCGCAGACGGCTAAGAAGGCGCAGAGCCTAGGGCTCACGACGAGCCTCATCGCCCCCGAGGCAACGATCCCCTCGCTCGTCGAGGCGCTCTGTAAGGCCGCTCAGGGAGGCGAGGCTTAGGCCTCCATCCAAGGCTTCATCTATCTGCCCGCCCCGTGTGGGCTCTGCTGAGGGATAGCAGTCAGGACGCTGACTGCTATCCCTCAGCTGCTTTATGGACGTCCCTCAGCCTCGTCACTGCTATCCCTCAGCCTCACCCCCACGAGGAGGGGATGGCGCCTCGACTTAGGAGAGGCCTCGGCAAGGCTTTTCTTGCCCTGCTCCTTGGCTTGTAAGCTCAGGATATTCCTCTTGGACTTAAAGCTCTTTTACGTACTTTTGTGCCGTCAATTAGCTAATATAATGTACCCCCCCTATGAGACGATTGCTTTACTTCTTGATAGTCCTCCTGGCTCCCGTCCAAATGTATGCTCAGATGCTCTTCTCCGAGAATCTGACGATGAGCCTCGACAGCAATAAGACGATACAAGGGACGATCCTGCCGGTCCTCAACTTCCAGACAGAGAAGGAGAACGTCCTTACGCTGAAGAACACCGCCAATATCAACCTGCTGATCCGACGCAGCCGTGTGCTCAACCTGATCAACAAGCTGGAGTTCTCCACCTACGGCGATCGCATCCTCGTCAGTGGGGGGCACGTGCATGCCGAGTACCGCTATCTGCTGGATCGCACCTTTGAGCTCTATCCCTACATGGAGTCTCAGTGGGCCGCTAGCCGTGGGATGGGCTTCAAGTTCTCCACGGGGCTGCAGTCGCGCTATCGCTTGGTCCATAGCGCGAGCTGCCTGATGTTCGCCACGCTGGGGCTATTCTACGAATACGAGGAGTGGGAGCATCCAGCTCCCGAGCCCCATGCTGCGAGATATGCCTATAGCAATAGGATCAAGAGCCACCTCTCGCTGAGCCTGCGGCACCGCCTGGGCGAGCACTGGGAGCTGACGGCCTCGGCGATCCATCAGGCAGCGCCCGATAGCTACCTCAAGCAGGCGCGCTTCGGCGGTGCTGTCGACCTCAGATACCGCATTACCCCAACCATCGGGCTACGGGGTACCTATCGTCTGATCTACGATACCGCCCCCATCGTCCCGATACGGAAGGACTATACGACGGTGGATGCAGGCATTGACCTGACCTTCTAGCGGCTCGCTTGACCCCTTCCGAAGCAAGGGATGAACGCCGTCCCTCAGCTAGCTTAAGGAAGCTTCCCCTACTTTGTGCGCATAGCTCAGTACCTTTTAGGCGCTGGGCTATACTTTTTTCAAGCATATTGCCTATATTTGTATAGATAGCATCACTAAGTACGCGCAGCACATGAATCTCCAGCAACTCGAGTACATCCAGGCACTAGATAAGCACCGTCACTTCGGTAAGGCGGCCGACGCCTGTAAGGTCACGCAGCCTACCCTCAGCACGATGATACAGAAGCTGGAGGATGAGCTCGGGGTGAAGATCTTCGACCGCAGCCATCAGCCCATCGTACCGACCCCCGTGGGGCGGCGTATCCTCGATCAGGCTGGGGTCATCCTCATGCAGGCGGCCCAGATGCATCAGGTGATCCTTGAGGAGGCCGATGCAGTGACGGGTACGCTGCGCCTGGCGGTGCTCCCGACCATCGCGCCCTATCTGCTGCCACGTATCATGCCGCTGCTGGAGCAGGAGGTGCCCGAGCTCAAGATCACCTTCGTCGAGATGAAGACCAGCGAGTGCATCGAGGCGCTGACGCTCGGGGAGGTGGACATGGCGCTGATCGCCTCGCGTCCCGGGGTGGAGCAGCTGACCGAGCACATCCTCTACTACGAGGAGTTCATGGGCTATGTGCCGAGGAGCTCGGAGCTCTTCGCCGAGGAGCATATACGCAGCTCAGAGCTCGTGGGGAAGCGCCATCTATGGCTGCTGGACGAGGGGCATTGCTTCCGCGACCAGCTGACGAAGTTCTGCCACCTCAAGTACGACCCGCGCCAGCAGCTCAACTATAGCCGCGGTAGCCTCGAGACCTTCATGCACTTCGTCGAGCAGGGGCAGGGCGTGACCTTCATCCCTGAGCTCGCTGTAGAGCAGCTGGACGCTGCGCGCCGTGAGCTGGTACGTAGCTTTGCACTCCCTCGCCCCACGCGTGGGGTCACGCTGGTGACGCACCGCGAGTTCGTCCGCCATCGCCTCGTCTCCGCTATCGAGGGCATCATCACGCGCTCTGTACCGCAGGCGATGCTGCGCCTACGCTCGGGGCAGGACTTAGTTTAGCGTCTTGGCTGCGGTCCTTTATGAGCTCCGCAGCCTCAGTATTGCATTACTTTTCTTTCACTATAAAAATCGATCAGCCATGCTTAAGGATAAGCAATCACCATTGACCCGTATCGGGATTTTCTATGACGGCAACTACTTCTGGCACGTCAGTACCTTTTATTACCAGCATCACGAGCGCAAGAGCCGCCTGAGCGTGCGAGGTCTTCACCGCTTCATCCGCGAGCAGGTAGCTCATGAGGAGGGGACGACGGAGCAGCGCTGCAAGATCGTGGACGCCCATTACTTCCGCGGTCGACTCAGTGCGAGCGAGGCAGCCAAGGCCTCGGGCGATGTCCTCTACTACGAGCGTCTCTTTGACGACGTCCTCAATAGCGAGGGCATCCTGATGCACCACCTGCCTCTGTCGCGCAATGCTAAGGGGAAGAAGAAGGAGAAGGGTGTGGATGTCCTCTTCGCGCTGGAGACCTACGAGCGCGCCCTGAAGGACGAGCTGGACGTCGTCGTCCTGGTGGCTGCCGACGGGGACTACATCCCGCTGGTGCGCAAGCTGCACACCCTCGGGATACGCGTCATGGTCATCGGCTGGGAACTGGAACACCTCGGTGAGGGCAAGAAGGATGCGACGACCTATACCTCCTCGGACCTCCTCGACGAGGCTACCTATCCCATTCTGATGAACAACATCATCGATCGCCGCGGGCACCACAATGACATCCGTGTCAACGACCTCTTCGTCTCTAAGGGAGCCCCCGAGGATCGTCCGCAGCGCGAGTCTCGTAGCAAGTCCAGCTACCATGCTCCGCAGGCACGTCAGGTGACGGAGTCGGAGAGCAAGGAGCTGGAGGCACAGGCCGAGCAGCAGGAGGGTGAGGCTCTGAGCCAGCCCCAGCTGGAGGCCGAGGCTACGGAGCAGACCGAGCTCCTCATGACGGTAGAGCAGCAGCCCGAGGAGGGGCAGCAGCTCGAGCTCGAGGCCCAGCCTACGGAGGCTGAGGCCGTGGAGGAGCCCCTCACCGAAGAGCAGCCCGAGCAGCAGGAGTCTTCCGAGTTCGCCGAGGAGCACTTCGAACCCAAGGAACCTGAGCTCCCGCTGAGCAGCAGTGTGCAGGAGGAGGCCAAGGGACTACTACCTACAGAGCTCAAGGTCCTAGGTAAGATCGAGCTCCCTGAGGAGAAGGCAGGGGCTCAGGAGCCTGCTGCCGAGCCCCTGCCAGGCTATGCCGAGGGGACGATCCAGGCGCTGAAGAAGGGCTTCGGCTTCATCGATGTCGGGGTAGGGGAGAATGCCTTCTTCCACTACAAGAGCCTTGTGCCTGGCCTGCGCTTCGATCAGCTCATCGAGGGCGACCGTGTGGAGGCTGAGCTCCACCGCTCCGAGGAAGGCAAGCTCGTGGCGAGCAACGTGGCGCTCATCCTTGACTAGAGGCACCCGCCACACCCGCCCCGCAGGCGACAGCGAACCTACTACGAGTAAAGAAGTCCCCAGGGAGAAGCATCCGTGCTTCTCCCTGGGGACTCCCCTTTATTGCTCTGCTCCTCGCGAGGCGAGTGCGAGGCGGGGTTTCTCAGCCTAGTATCGCTGGGCTAGCGGTAGATGAGGCGGTGGAATTGGCTCGTGTCGAAGAGCTCCGCAGCGACCTCGTACAGCCCCTCTGTCGTGATCTGCCCGAGGCGCTCCTGCAGTTCGGCATCCTCGACGTAGCGGTGCAGGTGGAGGAAGCTCTTACCCATAGCGAGGAAGCTCTGCTCCTTGCTCTCGGCGCTGATGAGCAGCTGTCCGCGCAGCTGGCGCAGGGCGGCGGCCAGCTCCTGCTCGCTCAGAGGCTGCTGGCGCATACGCTCCAGCTCCGCCAGCACTAGCTCTATAGCCTCGGCCTCGGCACGGTGTGAGGAGCCGAAGTACACGGCGAAGAGTCCCGTATCGCTGTAGGGCGTATAGTTGCACTCGACATGGTAGACGAGGCCACGGCGCTCGCGTAGCTCCATGTTGAGGCGTGCGTTCATGCCGTTGCCCCCGAGGATGTTCGCCAGTAAGCTCAGCTCGAGGCGGCGCGGGTGGTAGAGGGAGTAGGCGCTGCGGCCGATGAGGACGTGGCTCTGGGAGGTCTGCTTGCGGCGGATGACCGTCCGTGGGCTGAGCTCGGGGAGCGGCTGGGCTTGCTCGGGACTATTGCGGTAGGGGAGTGCCTCGCCTGGGTAAGCCGCCTCGGCAAAGGCCGTGAGCTCCTCCATCGTGAAGGCCCCTTGAGCGAAGAGCACCATACGCTCGGGGCGGTAGTAGCGGGCAAAGAAGCTACGCTGCAGCTCGGTCGTGAGCCGCCCGACCGAGCGCTCCGTCCCGAGGATAGCGTGCCCGAGAGGATGGCCGTGGAAGACCTGGTCCTCGAACTCGTCGAAGATCAGTTCGCTCGGGCTATCCTCGTAGGAGTGCAGCTCGTCGATGATGACCTCGCGCTCCTTAGCCCACTCCTCCTCGGGGAAGCGGCTGTGACGGGCGATGTCGAGCAGCACCCGGAGGCTCCGCTGGCGGTAGGCCGAGGGGAAGAGGGCGTAGAGCATCGTCTCCTCCTTAGTCGTGTAGGCATTGAGCTCTGCACCCACCGCCTCCATGCGCTGGATAATCTGTGTGGCCGAGCGTAGGCGCGTGCCCTTGAAGAGCATGTGCTCGATGCCGTGCGCCAGGCCGTGCTGCAGGCGGGACTCGTGGCGGCTGCCGACGGCGATGCCTATCCCGAGGTAGCTGACGGGGCTATCCTCAGCGGCGAGGATGATACGTAGCCCAGAGGCTAGGGTCTTAGTCTGATACTTCATCTGTGCGTCTTGTGGGGAGCTTGAGGCCCCCAATGCAGACAGCCCCCCGTAGGCTCCCTAGAGAGCGCTCGAGACCGTAGGGCCCGAGGCGCGGGGGAGTCGCGGGAGGCTGTCTGTGTGGCTCAGCGAGCTGCTGAGTGGGTTTGTCGTGGCACTCGGCTAGCGGTGCCGTGTGCGGCTAGTGGCTGCTCGGAGTGCCTTGCTAAGCCTGCTGTGGCCTGCCTAGCTAGCTGCTCGGAGCGCGGCGAGGACGGGCTACTTCTTGTCCTTCGGCACCTCGAGGCGGCCTGCCTCGTTGCTGGTGGCGATGCGCTCGTAGTAGTCCTTGTCGTAGCCTGGGAAGGAGGGCATGACGATCTGACCGTAGCCGTTCTCCTCGAACTTACCGTCCTTCTCCTTCTTCACGTTGCCGTCCATGTACTTGACCATGAGGTACTCACCGAGCTTCTTCCAGCGCTCCGTCGTGCCGTTGGCTGTCTTGGCGCAGACCTCGGTGAGGTAGCTGATGGCCTGCTGAGGATTAGCCTTCAGCAGCTCCAGCGCCTTGGCGTCGGTCGTCTTGACCAGCTCGTCGAAGCCCTTCTCCAGCTGCTGCTGCACGGGGCGGATATCGGCGATCATGGGCTCGTACTTGTGGTAGGCCATGTTCGCGACCCAGTTGTGTATCCAGAAGGCACTCGTCCAGCTGAACTCCGTCATGCTGCCGTTGCCACGGCGATAGCACTCGGGGATGCTGGTGATGGAGGCGTACATAGGCGTCAGGACGGCGGTGTTGGCATCGTCGACACCGAACCACAGGATACCGCCGACAGCGTCGGGCAGCCAGCTACGCAGCTGGGCGATCAGGACGAAGCCCGTCTGCTGCGTGGCGATGGCACGCTCGTTGACGTACTCTTGCCCGTTGACGTTGAAGGTCATAGGACGCCAGCGGTAGGGTACGCGGTAGGCGCCAGCCCCGGGGTCCTGCGTCATGGAGAGCGGCGTACCCTCGTAGTGATTGCGCATCCCCTTGCGTACGTCGGCCAGCGTCACCTTACGCTCAGGGATGATGTACAGAGGCATGGGCTCCTCGTTGACGTCGCCCTTGACGAGCTTGGTGTACTTGTCCATGCTCTTGTCGAACTCGCGGAAGAAGCTCCACACACGAGCCTCGCAGGCGCGCAGCCCACTGAAGTCGTAGGGATTATAGGCCTTCTGGAAGTCGAAGTCCTTATCCTTGCCCTTGAACCAGCCGTATTCGCGAGCGAGGTTGACGACGTCCTTCTCGTACATGCAGTTTTCCTTGTCGCCGAAGGGGATCTTGTGGATGCGGGCCTGATTGGCGTGTGCGCTGATGGCGTCATCGGGGATGCGGATAGCTACCCAGGTGGCGCCCTTCTTCTTCGGGCCCTTACCGATCATCTCCAGCACCCAGACCTCGTTCTTGTCCGCGATAGTGAAGGATTCGCCCGAGCTGTAGTAGCCGTAGTCTCGTACCAGACCGGTCATGACGCGGATGGCCTCACGGGCAGACTGGCTACGCTGCAGGGCGATGTAGATTAGGCTGCCGTAGTCCATGATGCCCTTGGGGTCGGAGAGCTCCTTGCGCCCGCCCCAGGTACTCTCGGTGATGGCCACCTGGTGCTCGTTCATATTGCCTACGACATTGTAGGTGATGGGTGCCTGGGGGATGAAGCCGAGGGGTTTGCCCGTGTCCCACTCGTGTACCTCGAGCATGAGCCCCTTGCCCCAGCTCTTGGCGGGGTAGTGGACGAGGTCGCCATAGAGGGTGTGCGAGTCAGCGGAGTAGCTGACCATGATGGAGCCGTCGGCGGAGGCCTTCTTGCCGACAATCAGGTCGGAGCAGGCTGCGGCGCGCTCGGGCGTGAGTGCTGCCAGCGTCAGCGCACAGGCCCCGAGGATAGCATATTTTCTCATCGGTCTAAAGTATTAGGTGTGTGAGCGTGTTGTCTAATGCACTTATAAAGATAGGGAAAAAGCTAAGAACGTCCTCCCCGAAGCGCCTCAGCGAGCTAAGGCATAGCGGGCGCTCAGCTCGCTGAGGGCAGCGATGAGGAGCTCGCTCTGCTCAGGGCGCTGCGTGGCGATACGCAGCGTGGGGCGCTGGTAGCCGAAGTTGGTGCAGTCCCGCACCAGCAGTCCGTAGTCTAGGGCGAGGCGCTCCTTGAGCTCTGTGGCTGAGAGGAGGCGCCCCTCGTCCCACAGCTCCAGCTCGAGGAGGAAGAAGTGGGTGGCCGTCTCCCCGACACGCAGGCCTGGGAGGGCGGAGAGGGCGGAGCGTAGCCGCGCGGTCTCGCTCCACAGCATGTCGCGGTCGAGGAGCTCGGGGAAGCCTCCGCCGACGATCCACTGCCCCGCCTGGAGCGCCATAGCCCCGACGCCCCAGGGCTGGCGGTAGCGCGCCAGCGCGGCGATCTCCTCCGTTTGTCCCATCAGGTAGCCGAGGCGTAGGCCTGGCATGGCGAAGCGCTTGGTCAGTGAGGCGATGAAGAGCACATTGGGGTAGCAGGCGAGTATGGCCCGCGGATCGGGGAGCTCGGTCTCGGTGAAGTAGCTGTAGGAGCTGTCGAGGACGAAGAGTAGCGCGGGGTGGGTGGCGAAGAGCTGCTCGAGCCGCTCGAGGGGGTAGACCTCGCCCGTGGGATTATTCGGGTTGCAGAGCCAGTAGATGCCGCGTGCATCCTGAGGAGGCTCCAGCCTCTGGAGGCGCTCCAGCTCCAGCCCGTAGAGCTGGGAGGCATCGGCATACTCGCTGAAGGTCGGGCTGGGGGGGAGGTAGGCACGTGCCCTACGATGCGCCTGAGCTACGAGGTAGATGGCCTCGGTCGCTCCGCTGGTGACCAGCAGCTCGCTCTCGGCGAGGCCGTGGTAGTTCGCCAGGGCTCGCCCTAGGCTCTGCGCTCTAGGCTCGGGGTAGCTGCCGATGCAGTCGATATGCTCCGCTAGATAGCGTCTCAGAGGCGTCGGGTCGGTGAGGCTGGTGACATTGGAGCTGAAGTTAGCCTTGATCCCCGTGTAGCGGTAGAGGTCGTCGCCGTGTCCGTCTGTCATCGTCCGAGTATTTGGTAGATACGCTCGAGGTCTACGTGCTGACGCAGGTGCGCCGCCAGTCGGTCGTACTGCTCCTGCTTGAAGGCCTCGTAGTCTAGGGGCTGAGCACCCGTGGCGATACGCTCGGCGAAGGGGGCGAGCAGGCGCTCGATGAAGACGGCATTATCTAGGATGCCGTGGAGGTAGGTGCCCATGCAGTGCTGGCTCGTCGCGCAGCCCTCCTCGCGGCCGTCGGCCATACGCACCAGGGGCTGGGCCTCGGTCTCGCCCTCCCGTGTGGTGCGTCCCATGTGGATCTCGTAGCCCGTGCAGGGAGTTTCGTCCCCGAGGAGGGTGAACTGTGCCTGTGTCGTCACCTTCTCCCCCGCCATCTCTGTACGTATCGGCAGCAGCCCCAGCCCGGGGAGGCGTGCGATGTCGCCCTCCACGCCCTCAGGGTCGGAGACCTCCAGCCCAAGGATCTGGTAGCCGCCGCAGATGCCGAGGATGGTCTTGCCTGCTCGGTGGGCCCGGATGATGGCCTGCGCCACGCCGTTGCGCCGCAGCTCGTAGAGGTCAGCCAGGGTGCTCTTGCTCCCCGGGACGATGATGATGTCAGCCTCCTGCAGCTCCTCTACATTATTGGTGTAGAAGAGGTGCACGCGCTCGTCCTGCTCTAGGCGGGCGAAGTCGGTATAGTTCGAGATGTAGCGTAGCAGGACGACGGCGATATTGACCTTGCCCTGCTGAGCCTGTAGGGCACGCTTGGAGAGGGCTACGGAGTCCTCCTCCTCGATATGGACGTCCGTCAGGTAGGGGACGACCCCGAGTACGGGCAGTCCGCAGAGCTCCTCGATCAGGCGGCGTCCCTCCTCGAAGAGGCGGATGTCGCCGCGGAACTTATTGATTATCACCCCCGATAGCAGGGCTCGGTGCTCGGGCTGCTGCAGCATCACCGAGCCGTAGACCGATGCGAAGACGCCCCCGCGGTCGATGTCGGCCACGAGGATCGTCCGTGCCCCAGCGTGCTGCGCCATGGGCATATTCACCAGATCCGAGTCACGGAGGTTGAGCTCGGAGATGCTCCCAGCGCCCTCGAGGACTATAGGATTGTAGCGCGCGGCGAGGCGGTCATAGGCGGCGCAGACCTCCTGGCGGAGGTGTCCACGCCCTACGGTGCGAAAGTACTGGTAGGCATCCTTGTTCCCAATGGGACGGCCGTGGAGGACGACCTGGGAGGTCTTGTCTGAACTGGGCTTGAGCAGCAGGGGGTTCATATCCGTATGGCAGGGAATGCCCGCGGCCTCAGCCTGCACGGCCTGCGCGCGTCCCAGCTCCAGTCCCTCGGGGGTGACGTAGGAGTTGAGGGCCATGTTCTGCGCCTTGAAGGGTGCGGGGTGGTAACCATCCTGGAGGAAGATACGGCAGAAGCCCGCTGCCAGTACGCTCTTGCCGACGTCGCTCCCCGTGCCGACGAGCATTAGGGGGGCTAGGGGGCACTGCTTAGTCATGGGTGGGCTTCTTCTTACGCTTGTAGCTGAAGGCCTGCCAGCGCTCCTCGGGCCAGTTCTGCTGCTGCATCTCCCACTTGGCCAGGACGAAGAGCCAGTCACTCATGCGATTGACCCAGGGGATGAGCCCCTCGGGCAGCGGGTCCTCTCGGTCGAGCGTCCACAGGCGGCGCTCTGCGCGGCGCGCTACGGTACGCGCCAGCTGCATCTGAGCTGAGAGGGGGGTACCGCCTGGGAGGATGAAGAAGCCGTTCTCACTGAGCTCGCTCATCAGGCGGGCGGTCTCCTCCTCGAGGGCGCTGAGCCAAGCGAGGTCGAAGTTATTAGGGTTCTCTGCGCGGCGCTCGCTGCGTGTCGCCACGAGGCTCATCGCCTGCATGATCTGCATCTGCACCTGGCCGATGAAGCTGTGGCGGGGGTCCTCGAGGGCGAGGTAGGAGCGTATGAGCCCGAGGTGGGCATTGAGTTCGTCGAGGGTGCCGTTAGCCTCGATACGTATATTATCCTTAGGGACGCGTTCGCCACCGAAGATACCTGTCGTACCTCGGTCGCCAGTTTTGGTTACTATTCGTGCCATGAAGGGCAAGGTCTAAGTTAGGTAAAGCGTTACTGCTACAAAGGTACGGCTTTCCCCCCACGCGCCTTGCCTCAGAGCCCCTGGGCAGCTTGGGGGGAGTGTCCCTCTAGAGGAGGACTGCCTGCGGAGCTAACTATCGGGGCGCTGACTGATATCCCTCAGCCTCCTGACGGGCGTCCCTCAGGCTCGTGAGGGATATCCCCCAGCGCCTTGACGGATATACCTCAGCCTGCCTCCCCCTTAGGGCAGCGCTCAGCGCTAGTACTAGCCTCGAGGAGTTGGAGAGAGTGGGGGGGCAGCAGGGATGACGACTAGAGCTCCGACCGTGTATATATTCAAGCCTCAGTTAGGGACAAACAGTTTGGCAAGCCCCAGCGAGGCGACCCCTTCAAAGCCCAGGGTGAGGGAACGCTGTAAGCGTGACGAAGCCCTGGGTCAGGCATACTCATGCGTAAAGAGCCCTACAGGGGCGACCCTCAGAACGGGCAGGAGTGAGTATGCTGCTGAGCAGCTAAGGTTCAACTAAGCTTTTGAGGGCTGCCCCTGTAGGGCTCTATTCCTATTTATTCCAGCTACCCAGGGTTTGGTTGCCCTTGCAGGGCTACGCACCCTGGGCTTTGCAGGGGTCGCCCCGCTGGGGCTTTTCCTAGCTGCTTGCGTAGGATGCTCATAAGGCTAGTTGACCCTAGGCTGACACCCTCTCGGTCGACCTTCAAGGCATCCTTCCTATATCTAGTTTGGATTGTGCTTCGCTTCGGTAGAGCGTAAGGGGGAAGCTAGGGGAGCATCCTGCCGCTAGGATGAGCAAACGGCGGGTCGAAGGCGGCTCCGAATGCCCTCAAGACAGCTAGGGGAGGGCATAAGGAGCCTATTCTAGGGCATTTTGAGCGTCTTGATAATATCGCTATCTTTGCAGCGAAGTTAATGGTAGGCTCCCTCGGAGCATCCATTTCTCAGGTCCTATAGCTCAGTCGGTTAGAGCACCTGACTCATAATCAGGGAGTCCTTGGTTCAAGCCCAAGTGGGACCACCTTCCATCCAGACACACAGAAAGCAGCAGGGACGAGCGCGCCGACGCTCGTCCCTGCTCTTTTCATATCCCTGCCCTTCGTGGGGCGTGGTGCTGTCGCTCAGCCTATCTGCGAGCCCGTATGGAGAAGCTCGCCGAGTCCAGCTGCCCCGGGAAGGGGGGATTATCCTTGCGTAGCGAGAGCTCGAGGGTACTGATCCGCGGGAAGCGATCGAAGAGCGCCGCGGCGATCCTGCCCACGACATGCTCCAGCAGCAGCGAGGGCTGGGCCATCTCCTCGGCGATGACCTCGTAGAGCTCGGCGTAGCTGATGGTCTCGCTGAGGGCGTCGTGCTGCATCGCCGCCGAGACCTCGGCCTCGACGCGGCACTCTAGGGTGAAGTAGTTGCCCACCTCGCGCTCCTGCGGGGCGACGCCGTGGTAGGCGTAGAAGCGCATACGCTCCAGCCCAATGATCATCTGATCGACTTGCATGCTTGTATGGGGTCTTAGTGTCTTGGGATAAGGATGAGGGGAGAATAAGCGAAGAGCATCGCAGGCTAGGAGCTAGGCTCCCGAGGATCCTGCGATGCTCTTCGTATAGAGGGACTGCCCTAGGCGAGGCTAGAGACCAGGCCAGAGGCTGAGGATGGCGGGCGAACTGGGGCTCTCGTGCTCGACCTCCGTCTCAACGCCGTCGGGCAGACGGTGGAAGAAGTTGAGCCCCGTACGCTTCTCGAGCTCCTCGATCGAGATCGCGAGGCTGCGGAAGGCTGGGCTATTGCTGTACTTCTTGTGCTCGACCCAGAGGCCGATGGCGTGGTAGCTCGATCCCTGCTGGCGGAGCAGTGCTACCCAATAGTACTTGGGGATGAGCAGCACATTATTGGCCTTGTAGGACTCTACTTGGTCGGGGCGTATCGTACCCCCCTTGACGACATAGAGCACATCCCGCAGCTTGCTATTGCGCCCCCAGCCTCGTACCAGCTCCTCGATCTTGCTCCAATAGCTTTGGTTGAAGCCCGCGCCTATCTGCGGGCTCATATTGGAGTAGTAGAAGGTCTGGCGGTTGGCCTCACGGCTGGACACTCGGTCCTCCGAGGCCACCAGGTGGCCGCGGTCGTAGCCACTGCCTCTGAAGAGGCGTGCCGTCGAGAATTCGGCCGGGATACGTGGGTCCCAGGCCCAGGCGTCATCCCCGCTGCGGCTCACAGCCTTGCGGGAGCTCTGCTCGTCGAAGGAGAAGGCGACCCAGCGCGCGTGGCGTAGCTGGGTGTCGTACTCTAGGGAGTAGTTGACCCTCCCCTCGGCGTAGTGGGTGACGAAGTAGTTCTCCGCGCCCTTGCTCAGCGCGGGGAGCTCCAGCAGGGTGGGATCGCCGAGGATGTGGATCCCCGTCGTGCCCCCGGGCTGCGTCGTCTGGGCCTGCTGCACCAGCTGCAGCGTGTCGGCTAGCCCCGCGGCACGTACGATGAGCAGGGCCGTACGCTCAGCCCCCGTATTGCTCTGGGTGGAGACGCTGATCCCGAGGCCCTCAGGATTGGCCTCACCCGTAGTCTGCGAGAGGCTCACCCAGCTGCGGGCGCTCTCGGGCTGGAGCTCGAGGCGCCAGGCGGCGGGGCTCTGCAGATGGGCGAAGAAGCTGGAGGCCTCCGACCCTAGGAGCTTGGTGCGTAGGCGCGTGGAGGCGAGGCTGAGGTGCGGAGCGGAGGCTGCGAGGTCACGAGGCCTATCCTGGCGCTCGGTCGTACAGCCCGCGAGTACGCCCCCCAGCACGAGGCTGAGGGGGAGTAGTCCCAGGAGCTGGCGTAGCGTCTTCATTGCTTAGTAGAGCTTACTGATTTACTTAGTGCAGCGCTGAGCGTCGAATCGGATGTCGCTCAGGCTACGAGGCCAGAGGTTGAACTCCTTGACCTCGCCTGTCTTGGTCGTGCGGAAGGAGCGGCTGAGGATACCGATGATGGTGCCTGCCTTGTCGCTCGTGGTCTCACCCTTGAAGGAGGCCTTACCCGAGATGGCTAGGCTCAGACCGCTGATGCCTGCGGGCAGGCTCGTGGCGCAGTCCTCGATGCGGGTGGCGAAGTAGCTGGGGATGGAGCCCTTATTGTTGGGCTTGTTGGGGTTCAGCGCCTTGCCATGCTGGCTGAACTGCACGCCGCTGAGCTCTACGAGGATGTTGTCGTAGGTGCCTGCATAGACCTCGGCGAGCGTCAGCCTCTTGGGGCGGATCTGCTGTGTGCGGCCTGTGTCCTCGAGGACAGCCTCTGCGCCCGTGTCCTTGGCGAACTCGAGCTGTAGGGAGCCGTTATAGAGGCCGATGCTCGCACCCTTAGCCTTGACCTTATATACCGTCCCAGCCTTGAGGCTCGCGGGGAGGTCCTTCCCTAGGCGTACGATGATCCCCTGGTCGCCACTCTGCAGGGTGAGGTTCAGCGCCGTGCTGTTGCCCTCGCTGAGCTGGGTGATGAGGGTGGCCTCGAAGCTGAGGTCCTCGGTGATCTGGTGCTTGGTGCTGGAGGCGGGGTACTTGGCGATGAAGTCCTTGAGGCTAAGCGCCTGCTGCGTCCCCTGCCCAGGATCGGGCGTAGGAGTGGGCTTAGGCTGGGTGCTCGACTCGCTGCAGCGCTTGCCCGTGAGCCCGGAGAGATCCGCTGCCGTGCGGGGCCAGAGGTTGTAGGTCTTCTTGGGCTGCTCGGCGGGCGTCTGGGTCTTGAGCGTATTGATCTGTAGGATGCCTACGACACGGCCGTTGCTCTCGGGGCTCGCCTGGGTGCGTAGTGCCTCGGGGGCATAGCCCGAGATGGCGACCGATAGCCCGTCGACTGCCTGAGGTAGCTCGGTGACGCAGTCGCTGAGGCGGTGGTAGTAGCTGGCTGGGGCGCGCGTGCCGCTGGGCTTATTAGGGTTCAGCGCCTTGCCTGTGGCGGCGAACTGTACACCATCCACGGCTACGAGGATGTTGTCATATTTGCCCGAGTAGATATCGGAGAGGCTGAGCTGGACGGGCTCGACCGTCTCGAGGCTCTCGCTGGCCGTGACTGCGGAGGCGTCGGTGACGGCGCTGAGGTCGAGCTGCAGCGAGCCGCCGTTGAAGCGCTGCACCTTACCCCCCTTAGCCTTGACGACGAAGACGGTACCAGGCTTCCAAGCCTTGTTGGCTGGCTTGGCCAGGCGCACCGTGATGCCCTGGGGGCCTGCCTGCAGGACGATGTTGCGGTTGTTGGTCAGATTGTTGGCCTCGATGTCCGAGACGAGGGCAGCCTTGAGGCTCACGTCCTCGCTCACGGTGACTTCGCTGCCCGTGTCGTACTTCTTGATGAAGGCGGTGAGGCCCTGGGCATCGGACTTGATGGTCTCGCTGCTCGTACCGCTGCCCGTCTGCGTGATGGTATAGAGCTCGGACTTGCCGCCCAGCTGTAGGGCGACCTGAGCGGAGCGGTTGGCGCCCGCATTGGGCAGCACCTGGATCTTGATCTCTGCGCTGCCCGCGCCGCCTGCGCTGGGGCTGATGTTGATCCAGTCGGCGGTGGTGACGGCCTTCCAGGAGCGATTGCTCGTCAGCTGGAGGCTAGCCGTGCCGCCAGCCTCGGGGATGGCGAAGGTCTTGTTCTGAGCCTTAGGAGCGGTGATGCTGTACTCAGGCTTGGTGTAGGCGTCGTCGTTGTCCTTACAGGAGGTGATCCCAAGGGTAAGGCAAAGGCTGGCTGCGGCGAGGAGCGTCCAGCGACTGTACTTATGCTTAGTCATTAGTTCGAGGTGATGAATGAAGGCTAGGAACTAGAAGCGAGCGTCGGTAAGCTGGACATCCTGCTCGCGGAGGATGATGAGCTGGGGCGTGGTGCGGAAGTAGCTCAGGATGCCCGTCACCGAGCCCGAGCCCTTGGGCAGCTGCTTGCCAGCAAAGCGGGCATAGCTACTGGTGCGTACGACGAGCTGCGCCCCCGTGCGGTCGGTGAGCGTACGATTGACCTGCGCTAGGCTAGCACGCTGCTCGGGGGAGGCGTAGGTCTGCCCTAGCTCGGAGGCGGCGAACTGTACGTCCTTAACCCGGACCAGTGTCCCAGCATAGCTCATGCTGAGCTCGGAGAGGCTTAGCTCACGAGGCTGTAGCTCGCTGCGTCCGACGATGAAGAGATGCTGCTGGACGAACTTCTCGGGGAGGAAGGCCGTCTCGTAGCGCGCGTCCGTACTGCGGTAACCGAGGCCTACCTGCCCGCCATAGGCGCCGAGCTGTAGGTCCTGGCACAGCAGGCGTACACGGGCTCCCTGCGGATAGATGGTGCTGAGGTTGCCGAGGGCGAACTTCAGCTCCATGCCGCCCGTGGAGTCCTGGATGTAGCAGCTGCGGTAGACATTCCCCTCGGTGTCGTCCGAGGCGACGATAGCCTCGACGACGATGGGGCGCTGGAGGGTCAGTCCGCCCTGCGTGTAGAGCTCCTTGAGCTGCGCGATGGTGTGCGTAGGGCGTGGGAGCTCGTCCGCGCTGCGCTCGGTGGCGAAGCTGGGCGGGTCGGGCTCGTTATACTTCGTGCAGCTCACAGCCCCCACGAGGAGCAGTCCCATGAGCGGTAGGCTATATAGATGATGAAGCGTCATGTCGGTAGGTGGCTATTAGAACTGGAGCGTGGTGTTGAGGAAGAAGGTCGTCCCATAGACGTAGCTCAGCTTCGAGTCGAAGGGACGGAAGGGGATCTGCTGGCCGCTCTCGTCGCGCTGGGTACGCACGCGCAGCTGCTCGAAGCCTCCGCTGGGGAGCTGCTTGTTGTTCAGCACGTTGCTCACCGAGAGGTTGAAGCGCAGGAAGGTGCCGTACTTGATCCGCCACGAGTAGCTTGCGAAGAGGTCGACGGTAAAGCCGTCACGTAGACGCTCGGGGTGGATGTAGGCCTGGTCGAGGGCGGAACGAGCTCGGTCGGTGCGCAGCGCGGGGGCCATGCTCACGTAGTTGCGCCCGAAGTAGTTGGCGTTGATCCCGAAGTTGGCGTACCAGGGGGCGTAGTAGGTGAGCCCTACGGTGGCTGCCGTCTGTGGCGTGCCGCCGACCTGTAGCCCCTTCCAGTAGATGACGTCACGGTCTACGATCTTCTCCGAGTTGTCGATGGTCTGCACGTAGCTGGGGTTGCTGGCGTACTGGTACTGGCCGAGGGCGAGGGCGGCGTTGGCCGTCAGCGTGGGGCTGAGCTTAGCCTCGAGCCCGAGCTCCATCCCGAGGTGGCGTGTGTTGATCCCGGTGAGGATGTAGTTGGAGAAGGAGGCCTGGCTGTCGTCGTAGAAGTTCATCGCCTGCGTGTGGTCAGCGATCTGCGCGTAGAAGCCTGTCAGGCGTCCGCGCAGCCACGGCAGGCGTACCTGATAGCTGGCCTCAGCGCTGAGGATACGCTCGGACTGAGGGTTCTCCACGTAGCTATTGCGTGTGCGAGGCGAGATGAAGACGTTGCGGAAGGTCGGCGCCTGCTCCACGTAGGCGAGGTTGGCCTGCAGGTAGTGGTGCCCGTTGAGCTTGTAGATAGCCCCAGCCTTGGCCGTGAGGTCATTGAACTTCACGCGGTCAGAGAGGCCGTAGGAGTTGTCGGGGAAGAGCCCGCGGCGCTGCTTCCCGTCGCGCTGCATCGCCGTGTGGGTATAGCCCAGAGCACCGTAGACATCCAGCTTGCTGAGCTTATAGGTGGCCTGCCCCCAGGCTACGAAGCGACTCGTCTGCGCCTCGTAGTCGTGCCCGAAGCGATCCCCGCGCTGCACGATGCGGTCGGGGTGATTGAGGTCGACCTGGCTCTTGGAGGCGTCACCGCCGAAGTCGCGCTCGGCGAACTTGTCCACGTCATAGACGAAGTCTGCCCCGAGGAGATCCCCGACGACGGCGAAGTTCTCCGTGCGGTTGTGTCGGTAGCTGAGGCCGCCGTTGAGCTCCAGCTGCTTGAGCGGCTGCCAAGCCATCGTGCTGGCCCAGGCGAACTCCCGCTGATCGGTGTGCCTATCCTCTACCATGTACAGAGCACGACGTCCTGTGGCCAATGCCTCACCTGCGGCATTGCGTACGGTCGCCATATTCCCCCTATTGATAGCATACATACGATCCCAGTCGATATAGCGCGTATTGGGATCGCTGTGCCAGAGCTCGGCGTAGCGTGCTGCTGCCTCGGCGTCTTGGCTCCCAGGGGTAGCCATGCGCGTGAAGTAGGAGGGTAGGTAGCGGTAGTAGTCGGGGCGTGGGTCGGGGGCGTTGTACCAGTTGAGGGCGCTGTAGCTGTTGTAGCCGAAGCGGTAGCTCATCGTCGTCGAGATCTGCAGGCGGCGCTGCAGGTCGTTGAAGTAGTGGCTGAGCTGCACGATAGGCTCGTGGCTGTCTCGGACACGGGCATTGCGCCACGCCCCTGCCTGGCGGCCGATGTTGGGGTTGTAGAAGTTGGAGCCCGCCAGATCGTAGGCCTCCTGAGTGGAGGCGCTGGCTACCCCGCGTCGGGTGGGAGCGCCGAGGGCCATGAGGCTGATGTGATTCGACTCGTCCAGGCGCTTCTCTATGCCGAGGAAGTAGCTCCACGCGTCGTAGAACTGTCCGCGTACATAGCTGTACTGTCCGTCCCCCGAGCGGCGCACGACGCTCGCCAGGAGCGACCAGCCGCGCTTATTCTCTCCCGTCGACCAGGTGAAGGCGAAGCGGTTGGAATAGGTGCGGTTGCTATTGGAGTAGGTCAAGCGGCGCTGGGCCCCGAGCTGCGAGGGGCGTATCGTCACATTGTTCGTGATGCCTACGCTGCCTATGCCCGAGACGATGGGCTCGAAGGACTGGGAGGTCTGCTGCTGTCGGGTGACATCGTTGAGCCCGCCCCACAGGGACCAAGCGGAGTAGCCGCTGTTGAGGTCGTTCATCTCGATGCCATTGAGCATCTGGCTGCTGTAGGGGCTGTCGTAGCCGCGGGCTCTGAAGCGCGCCGCGCTGAAGACATAGCTGGAGGCCGAGAGGAAGGGGTCACGTGAGGAGGTCAGCAGGGCGACGCGGTCGCTGCCGCTGACGGCATCGTCGCTATCCTCACTGATCAGGAGCTCGTCGTAGCGCTCAGCTGTGGTGGGCAGGGGCACGAGCTCCAGCAGAGGCAGTGCCTTGCCCAGGCTGTGGATATAGACGAGCTGCTTAGCCTCGTAGCCTGGGGCGGTGACCGTCAGGGTATAGCGTCCCTCGGGGAGCTGGGGTAGCTGATAGAGACCCCGCGCGTCGACTACGATCTGGCGTGTCGTAGGTCCGTGGAGGCTGATTCGTGCCCCAGGGACAGATAGCCCGCTCTTGCTGTCCCGTACGAGGGCGCCGCTGCTGCTATTCTGCGCCACGGCCCCTAGACTGAGACAGCTGGCTAGGGCGAGGACAGTAATCGTTTTGTTCATAGGATGGCTCTAGGTAAAGGCGGCACGGCGGACGGCCTCCGAGGAGGCTGCTGCGGCACGCGGCATAGTGCGGCCCCCTGCCCTGCCGTGCGATAATTATTACTTTTGCATCTTAAAGGTAGGCATTCTCAAGCAATTCATCAAAGTAAGAGTAAGACCCCATGGTACGCAAACTCACAACGCTCCTCGTGGCGCTGCTCCTCGTGGCGCCAGCGCTATCGGCTCAGCGTCAGATACGTCTGACGGTAGCCTTCTACAATCTAGAGAACCTCTTCGACACCATTGACGGGGAGAATAACGACGCTGACTTCCTCCCCGACGGCTCTAATCAGTGGACGATGGAGAAGTATCAGCAGAAGCTCCACAACATGGCCTACGCCATTAGCCAGATCGGCGGGCAGCGCGGCCCCGACATCATCGGCCTGGCGGAGATCGAGAATAGGGGCGTCCTCGAAGACCTGCTGCGTCAGCCCGAGCTGCGAGATGCGGGCTACCAGATCGTACACTTCGACTCGCCCGACAAGCGTGGGATCGACTGCGCGCTCTTCTACCGCAGCTCCGTCTTCCAGATGACTTCCGCCGAGCCTCACCCCGTGATCCTAGTGGGCGAGGAGTATATCAAGACACGTGATGTGCTGGAGGTCACAGGTAAGCTCCTAGGCGAACCGGTGAGCATCCTCGTCGGGCACTGGCCGAGCCGCGTCGGGGGCGAGCAGGCCTCGCTACGTCGTCGCATGCAGGCGGCTAAGGTAATGCGCTCGGTCACGGACTCCCTGCTCCAGCAGGATCCCCAGGCTAAGGTCATCCTCATGGGGGACTTCAATGACGACCCCACCTCCCCCAGTGTGATGGAGGGACTGCGCAGTAGGAATAGCACCGAAGGCCTGCAGCCAGGCGAACTCTTCAACCCGCTGGCCAAGCACTACCTCTCTGGGCGCGGCACGCTGGCCTACCGTGATGTGTGGAACCTCTTCGATAACATCATCGTCAGCCAAGGCCTTCTGAAGAGCTCCCCCGAGAGCCTCCACCTGCTGCAGGATGCCAAGACGGGAGACTACGGGCATATCTTCGACGCCGACTTCCTTATTCAGAAGACGGGTCACTTCAAGGGCTACCCCTTCCGCACCTTCTCCTCGGGTCGCTTCCAGGGCGGCTATAGCGACCACTTCCCCACCTATATCTATCTGACGCGCACGGTGAAGTAGCAGCCCTTACTGCTGCTAGCACCCTTGTGCTAGAGCTAGTGACATCGCCAGACAGCCCCGCCCCGAGGACAGTACACTTGTCCTCGGGGCGGGGCTGCCTCTTTTGTCCTAGGCGCGTCGCTGCTTGGGCACGGCCTCGCGGCATGGGCTCCTCACCTAGCTTGGGGAAAGAAGTATCGGTCTTGACTTGTAAGGGGGAAGGCTCCAAGTCCTTGCGCTCTACTTGGGGTGCAGCAAAGGTGGGGCAGGGCGATAGCCTCGGCAAGCCTTGCTGAGGGATATCCCTCAGCAGCGTGACTGATAGCCCTCAGGCTCGTGACTGGCGTCCCTCAGGCGGCTGATGGATATCCCCTAGGAGGGCTCTCTCTAGGCTTGAACTTCGCTGAGCGGTCGCAGTCTATTCCTTTCCTCGAGTGCCTGCGTAGGGGAGAGGGGCAGGGGAAAGTCCAGCCGATCGCTAGGGTGCGGGGCGGCTAGCTTCGCGGGGCAGCGCAGCGCTTTTAGCTCCTTTCCTTATCTTTGCCCGAGCCCCCTAGGGGGCTGATCCCCAAGCAAAGAATAAGTCTATGTACGATATAGCAGCGATACGTCAGGAGTTCCCCATCCTGAGCCAAGAGGTCTACGGCAAGCCCTTGGTCTATCTAGATAATGCCGCCACGACGCAGAAGCCGCGCTGCGTCCTCGAGGCCATAGAGCGCGCCTATACCTCGGCCAATGCCAATGTGCACCGCGGCGTGCACTACCTCAGTCAGATAGCCACAGAGCACCACGAGGCGGCACGCCGTCGCGTGGCGGACTTCGTCGGTGCGCCCAGCGCCGAGGGGCTGATCTTCACCCGCGGTACGACCGAGGCGATCAACCTCGTGGCCTACTGCGTCGGCGAGCGCTACGTCAAGCCTGGCGATGAGATCCTCGTCTCGACGATGGAGCACCACGCCAATATCGTCCCCTGGCAGCTGATGTGCGCGCGCCGTGGGGCCGAGCTGCGTGTCGTGCCCCTGACGCCTACGGGCGAGCTGAATATGGAGGCCTACCGCGAGCTGCTCGGTGAGCGGACGCGCCTCGTGGCGCTGGCGCATGTGAGCAATGTCCTCGGCACGGTCAATCCCGTGGCGGAGTGCGTACGCCTAGCCCACGAGGCTGGGGCGCTGGTCCTCCTCGACGGAGCGCAGGCTGTGGCGCACACCTCGGTGGATGTCGCCGCACTCGGGGCGGACTTCTACGCCTTCAGCGCGCACAAGGTCTACGGCCCCACGGGCATAGGGGCGCTCTACGGGCGCCCTGAGCTGCTGGATGAGCTACCGCCCTATATGGGAGGTGGCGAGATGATCGAGCGGGTGAGCTGGGAGCGTACGACCTACAACGTGCTGCCCTTCAAGTTCGAGGCCGGCACGCCTGACTACGTCGGCTCGACGGCCTTTGCCGCTGCGCTGGACTTCGTCAGTACTCTCGGGCTGGACGAGATTGCCGCCCATGAAGAGGAGCTGCTGCACTACGCTACGGAGCGGCTAAGGGGGGAGTTCGAGGACAGCTACATCCTCGGCACAGCTCGGGAGAAGGGAGGCATCCTCTCCTTCGGCATCGGGCAGATCCATCCCTTCGACCTCGGCACGCTGCTGGATCGCCTCGGCATCGCCATACGCACGGGGCATCACTGCGCCGAGCCGCTGTTGCGTAGCCTAGGGCATGAGGCCGTGGCACGCGCCTCCTTCGCTCTCTACAACACGCGTGAGGAGGTCGATCGCTTCTTCGAGGCGCTCCATAGGGTCGTACCCATGCTCCGCTAAGGGCTATGGCTCGAGAAGGAAAGGAGCGCCAGGCACTCCGCGCACACTTCTCCCCGCTGGGGATCATGGAGTGCGGCTGCGATGAGGCGGGGCGGGGCTGCCTGGCTGGACCCGTAGTAGCCGCCGCGGTGATCCTGCCCAAGCGCTTCGCCCATCCGCTGCTCAACGACTCCAAGCAGCTCACCGAGACCCAGCGCGAGCTCCTTCGCCCCATCATCGAGGCTGAGGCGCTGAGCTGGGGAATAGGCGTCTGCAGCCCCGAGGAGATCGACCAGATGAACATCCTGCAGGCCTCCATCACGGCCATGCACCGCGCTATCGATCAGCTCGTGCTGAGCCCCGAGCTGCTGCTCATCGACGGTAACCGCTTCCGTCCCTATCCTGGGATCCCGCATGAGTGCATCGTCAAGGGCGACGCCACCTACCGCAGCATCGCAGCCGCCTCGATCCTGGCGAAGACGGAGCGCGATCGGCTGATGCTGGAGCTAGAGGAGCAGTACCCTGGCTATGGCTTCGCCGAGCATAAGGGCTACCCGACGCCGCAGCATCGCGCCGCCCTCGCTGAGCTTGGCCCGAGCCCCGTGCATCGCCTGAGCTTCCGCCTGCTCTAGCCTTGGGCTCGTCCGCTGCTAGCATCTTGTCCGCTGCACCTTGCCCCTAGGGGCAGGCCTTAGTTCCCCCCTTCCCCTTGAGCCTCTGTGTCCTACCAATCGTAGGCGGTGGCTTCGTGGCACGCGGATTAGAGCTATATTTGTATAAGTAACGATACCCAGGGCAGGGCTATGAGTGCCTGCCCCTACTCAAGATCTATATGCATAGCGACAGCCTAGTCATCATACCCACCTACAATGAGCGTGAGAACATAGCGCAGATGATCGATACGGTCTTTGCCCTGCCTCACGCTTTTCATCTCCTCGTCGTCGACGACGGTTCGCCCGACAGCACCGCCGCCATCGTACGCGAGAAGCAAGCTGAATACCCCGAGGCGCTGCACCTGCTTGAGCGCTCGGGCAAGCAAGGCCTCGGCACTGCCTATATCGCGGGCTTCCGCTGGGCGCTGGAGCGCGACTACGCCTACATCATCGAGATGGACTGCGACTTCAGCCATCCGCCGATCAAGCTGCTGGAGCTGCGCGCTGCCTGCCACGAGCGCGGGGCAGACGTGGCGGTCGGCTCGCGCTACGTGCCTGGCGGCGCGGTGAAGAACTGGCCCCTGGACCGCATCATGATGAGCCGTGGAGCCTCGCTCTACGTGCGCCTCATCATGGGCATGCCCGTCATGGATCCCACGGCGGGCTTCGTCTGCTACCGCCGCGAGGTGCTGGAGACGATGGAGCTCAGTGAGGTGCACTTCAAGGGCTACGCCTTCCAGATCGAGATGAAGTACACGGCCTACTGCCTCGGCTACAAGATCACGGAGGTGCCCATCACCTTCGAGGACCGCGTGCTGGGGACGTCGAAGATGAATACCTCGATCTTCAAGGAGGCCTTCGTCGGTGTCGTCAAGCTTCGCTACTGGCACAGCCGTGGCACCTCCCCCTGCGTCGCCGCTGATCCTCGAGGCACGACGCTAGCGCTCTACCCCTAGGCCTACACTACACTCTGCCCTATGAAGAAGTTCGCCTCCCTCCTTACCCTCCTCGTGCTGCCCCAGCTTGGGCTAGCCCAGCAGCTGACGAGTGCCGATGAGCTGCAGCGCCTGGTGGCCATGCCGCTCAAGAATATCTTCGTCGAGTACCCCAATAAGACGAGCCACATCCAGCTCGACAGCACGGAGCTCGGCCTGTCACCGCGGGATCTGCATCCCGCCTTCTACGGCAGCTTCGACTGGCACAGCTCGGTGCACAGCCACTGGATGCTGGTGGAGGTGCTGGCGACCCAGCCCCAGCTCGGCCTACGTCGTGAGATCATCGCTGCCCTAGACGCCCACCTGACGGCGGAGAAGATGCGCGGCGAGGCCGCCTACTTCGACCGCAAGCTGGCGGGTACCTACGAGCGCACCTACGGCTGGGCCTGGCTGCTGCAGCTCTCACGCCAGCTACACCTGCTCACACGCTCCGAGGACGCCGAGCTCAGGGACAAGGCCAAGGGCTGGAGCCAGGCGGTAGACATCCTAGCCGACAAGATCGTCGCCAAGTGGAAGGCCTACCTGCCGAAGATGCATTACCCCAATCGCATCGGCACGCACTCCAACTCCGCCTTCGCCCTCGGCTTCGCCCTAGACTATGCCCGTGAGCGTGGAGACCGAGACTTCGAGGCCGCGCTGATGGCCAAGGCTCGGGAGCTCTACCTCGGGGACAAGCGCATCCCAGCGCACCTAGAGCCCAACGCGACGGACTTCATCTCCCCCGCGCTGATGACGGCCGACCTCATGACACGCGTCCTCGAGCCTCGCGAGTACCGCCGCTGGTTGAGCCGCTACTTTACCCCCGAGGGGCTAGACCGCCTCTGCCAGCCGCTGGTGATCACGGACCTGACGGACTACACGATCGTCCACCTCGTAGGCCTCTCCTTCACCCGCGCCTGGACGATGGCGCGTGTGGCGCGTGCCCTGCCTCTGCGTGACAAGCTGCGTCAGCGCCTGGAGCGTATGGCCCCGATCATCTACCGCCAGGGGATGGAGCAGATCTTCGCCTCGGGCTATGGCGGCGACCACTGGCTGGCGAGCTTCGCCCGCTATGCCGATGAGGTACTCCAGGGCAAGCAGTAGCCTCGCGACAACCTTAGCCTGGACGTAAGCTCCCCCTTAGCGTGAAGCACTCCCTATACCAGCGCGCCCGGCGTCTCCTCGAGAGCTGGCTACGAGGCGGAGGCCTATGGATCAATAGGCATAGCTACATACGCATCGCGCTGATCATCTCCTCCGTCCTCTTCTCCGTCCTCTCGCTCTTCGTCTCCGATCGGCTCGTGGCCAAGATCGCCCTCGAGGAGCATGAGAAGCTGGAGATGTGGACCAACGCGGTGCGCGCCACCAATTCCTACGACCAGGATATGACGATGACCTACCTCTATCGTATCCTGGAGGCTAATACCGCCATCCCCATCATCGTCACCGACCAGGATGGCGTCATCATCAGCTACAACAATATCGACCTGCCCGAGGAGGGCGCAGAGCGCTACCTACAGCGCGAGCTGGCCCGCATGCGCGGCGGCTATCCCCCGATTGTCATCTCCGAGACGGCCTCCCCGCAGTACGTCTACTATTCGGATAGCAACGGCCTGCGCTACCTGACAATCTTCCCCTACATTCAGCTGGGGGGCTTCGTCCTCTTCCTCCTCGTGGCACTCGTGGCCATCATCTCCCTCAAGCGCTCCGACCAGAACCGCCTCTGGGAGGGGCTTTCCCGCGAGACAGCCCACCAGCTCGGTACGCCCATCTCCTCCCTCATGGCCTGGAAGGAGTACCTAGAGAGCATGGGCACCGAGCCCATGGTCACCGAGGAGATGGGGAAGGACATCGAGCGTCTCGGCATCATCGCCGACCGCTTCCAGAAGATCGGCTCGGCGACCAAGCTCCAGACCCTCGACCTCCACGAGGTGCTGCTGCGTGCCCTGCACTACATGCAGCCACGTATCTCGCGCCAGGTAGAGCTCGTCCCGCCCAAAGCGCCCGAGGAACCTATCCTCGTCTCACTCAGTGAGCCGCTGATCGCCTGGGTCTTCGAGAACTTGATCAAGAACGCTGTCGACGCCATGCAGGGCAAGGGTACGATCAGCTTCGCCTACCAGCTGGGCTCGGACCGCGTCTTTGTCGATATCACGGATACAGGCAAGGGGATCCCTAAGGGCGAGCTGCGCCGTATCTTCCGGCCTGGGGTGACGACCCGCCAGCGTGGCTGGGGGCTCGGGCTCTCGCTGGCGCTGCGCATCATAGAGGAGTACCACAAGGGGCGCATCTACGTCCTGCGCTCCACGCCTGGCGTGGGCACGACCTTCCGCATCGAGCTGGATCGCCTCCCCAGCTGAAGCCCATCACCATTCCCCCTCAAGTATATGGCCGAAGAACTCAAGCTAAGCGGCATCGATCGTCGCACGCGCTACGAAGAGCTCTACCCGCAGCTCGCCGCGCTCCTCTCTAGTGAGCCGCTGCTCCTACCGAACCTTGCGAACTTTGCCGCCGCCCTACGTCAGACCTTCGGCTTCTTCTGGGTAGGCTTCTATCTCGTCGAGGGTGGGGAGCTCATCCTAGGCCCTTTCCAGGGAGACATCGCCTGCACGCGTATCTGTCGTGGCCGTGGGGTCTGCGGCACGGCCTGGGTGGAGGATAGGACGCTCGTCGTCCCTGACGTCGAGGCTTTCCCTGGGCATATCGCCTGCAGCTCGGCCTCTCGTAGCGAGATCGTCGTCCCCGTGCACGATGCCTCGGGGCGTGTCGTCGCCGTCCTCGATATCGACAGCGACGAGCTGGATGACTTCACTGCCGAGCTCGATGCCCCCGAGCTGGAGCGCTACGTGAGGCTCCTTAGTCCACTCTTCCCCTTGCGCGATGACACTTAGACTACAGCCTCGAGAGCTCACAGCCCCGCAGCAACTTAGCTGGAGCCTGCCGAGTTCCAAGAGCCTCACCGCTCGGCGCCTCCTGCTCCATGCGCTGGAGGAGGGTGGGGCTCTGCTACCCCTCGAGCTCGACGCCGATACGCCAGAGGACATACGGGTACTCGTCTCGGCCCTCGAGGCGCATCGCCGCGGCGAGCCCGTCATCCATGTGGGCGCCTCGGGCACGGCTATGCGCTTCCTGACCGCCTATCTCGCGGCGACGACACACTACCCGCTACGCCTCGAGGGCGCGGACCGACAGCACGAGCGCCCGATCGCGCCGCTGGTCACGGCCCTCCGTGGAGCGGGCGCAGACATCACCTATCTAGAGGCGGAGGGCTTCCCGCCCCTCGCGATCGCTCCTGCGCGGCTGGAGGGCGAGCTGCTGGAGCTGGACGCCTCCTCTAGTTCGCAGTACCTCAGTGCCCTCTTGCTCCTCTCCCCGCGACTCAGCCCAGGCTGCTGTATAGAGCTGGGGAATAAGCCGCTTGCCTCTGCTCCCTATGCGGCGATGACCCTGCAGCTCCTCGGGGAGGCTGGCTATCGCTGGGAGCAAGAGGGGACGCGCTACCGCTATCTCGGTAAGGAGCGGGGTGCAGGACTCCAGCCGCTCCGAGACGAAGCAGACTGGAGTGCCGCCTCCTATGCCTACGTCCTGACGAAGCTCCTTCCCCTGGGCTCCAGCTGCTTCCTCAGCAGGCTGCGCTACCCTTCGCTGCAGGGAGATAGTGAGGCGCTGCTGGGTCGCTTTGCCCTGCTTGGGGTGCAGAGCGAAGTTCAGGTGGAGGGCATGCTCCTACGCCATGAGTCTGCCCCAAGCATCAGAGAAATGAGCTGGGAGTTCAACAGCTGCCCTGACCTCGTCCCGAGCTTTGCAGTCCTTGGCTGCGCCCTAGGCCTTCCCTTTCACTTTACGGGCGTCGCGCACCTGCGGCTCAAGGAGTCCGACCGCCTCTCAGCACTGGTGACTGAGCTCGCGAAGCTCGGCTACAGCCTCGAGCTCGCTGGGGATAGTCTGAGCTACGATGGGCGTCCGACGAAGCTCACCGCGGGTGCTCCCCTTCCCACGCTGGCCACCTACCGCGATCACCGCATGGCTATGGCACTGGCGCTGCTGGCGCTGAAGCATCCTGGGCTTGGGATCGCAGATGCGGAGGTCGTCGCGAAGAGCTTCCCCAGCTACTGGCAGCAGCTCGATCCCGTCCTGCAGCTGCGCTAGCTGTGTCGCCCAAGGCTGCTGCAGTCCCTTGCGTTCCGCTGCCATCTTACACCTAAGACAGGGCGAAGGGAAGAAGCTACCCCAGCGGACTCCAGTATAAGGGCGAGGTCTTTGATGGATATCCGTCAGCTCCGTAAGGGACGTCAGTCAGCTTCGTGAGGGCTATCAGTCAGGAGGCTGAGGGATACCCCTCACGAGGCTGGACCCTCGCTGTCGTCCTTCCTAGCCCTCCTTTATCTTAGCATTATAAAGTAAGCGCGCCCCTGGTCTCGAGGACTAGGGGCGCGCTTGTATTGGACGGGGGGCTACTTGTCAGCCAAGGGAGAGGCTCGGGCTAAGTAAGGGAGCAGCGATACGGGACTATGAAAAAGGCTCAGCCCAAGCACTGCCCGCACTGGAGGCGAGGAGTACTTGGGCTGACGATGTGTGGGGCTCGGTCGTGACCGGAGTCCGAGGCGGGGCGGCTTAGAAGCCGAAGCGACCGCCGCCAGGCATCTTGGGGAGCTTGGGGAGCTTGGGCATCTTGCCGCCCTTGAAGCCCTGCAGACTCTTCATCATCTTGCGCGTCTGGGTGAACTGCGTGAGCAGCTTGTTGACATCCTGCACCGAGGTGCCGCTCCCTGCAGCGATACGCTTGCGGCGGTGCCCGTCGAGGATGTGGGGCTTGCTGCGCTCCTCGGGCGTCATCGAGTAGATGATGGCCTCGATGCTCTTGAAGGCATCGTCCTTGATGTCGATATCCTTGAGCGCCTTGCCTATGCCGGGGATCATCGCTGCCAGATCCTTGATGTTGCCCATCTTCTTGATCTGTTGGATCTGGGCTAGGAAGTCGTTGAAGTCGAACTGATCCTTGGCGATGCGCTCCTCGAGACGACGTGCCTCGCGCTCATCGTAGATCTGCTGTGCGCGCTCCACGAGCGAGACGATATCCCCCATGCCGAGGATGCGGTCGGCCATACGCTCGGGGTGGAAGACATCCAGTGCGTCCATCTTCTCGCCCATCCCGACGAACTTGATGGGCTTATCGACGACGGTGCGGATGGAGAGGGCTGCCCCGCCACGTGTGTCCCCGTCAAGCTTGGTGAGGACGACGCCGTCGAAGTTGAGGCGGTCGTTGAAGGCCTTGGCCGTATTCACCGCGTCCTGCCCCGTCATGGAGTCGACGACGAAGAGCGTCTCGCTGGGGCGTACGGCCTCCTTGATCGCCTGGATCTCGCGCATCATCTCCTCGTCTACTGCGAGGCGGCCCGCGGTGTCGATGATCACGACATTGCAGCCCTGGCTCATGGCCTCAGCGATCCCTCGGCGAGCGATCGCCACGGGGTCCTTGCTCTCCAGGTCGTAGTAGACGGGGACGCCGATCTGCTCTGCCAGTACACGCAGCTGCTCGATAGCAGCAGGGCGATAGACGTCGGCCGCTACGAGGAGGGGCTTCTTGGCCTGCTTCGTCTTCAGCAGGGTGGCCAGCTTACCCGAGAAGGTCGTCTTCCCCGAGCCCTGTAGGCCCGACATGAGGATGATGGCGGGGGAGCCCTCGAGGCGGATCTCGCAGGCGGCACCACCCATCAGCTTGGCGAGCTCGTCGTGGACGATCTTGACCATCAGTTCGCCTGGGCGGACGGCGGTCAGGACGTCTTGCCCGAGGGCCTTCTCCTTGACGTCCTCGGTGAACTTCTTAGCGACGTTGTAGTTGACGTCGGCCTCGAGGAGGGCGCGGCGTACGTCCTTGAGGGTCTCGGCGACGTTGAGCTCGGTGATCTTGCCCTCACCCTTGAGGAGCTTGAAGGAGCGCTCTAGGCGCTCACTCAGGTTCTCAAACATATCTATCTCTTATTAAGGGGATCCGTGATGACACTAGCGCACGAGCCTATTGGTCGTGCTGTCGGGGAATACTACTGCGGGCTGGAAGGTCTTGGCCTCCTCGGCATCCATCCAGGCGTAGGCCATGATGATGACGATATCGCCAGGCTGTACGAGGCGTGCTGCCGCTCCATTGAGGCAGACGACGCCCGAGCCACGCTCGCCACGGATGACGTAGGTCTCCAGGCGTGCGCCATTGTTGTTGTTGACGATCTGTACCTTCTCGCCTGGGATCAGGTTAGCAGCCTCGAGGAGCTCCTCATCGATGGTGATGCTCCCTATATAGTTAAGGTTGGCTTCGGTGACGGTGACTCGGTGTATCTTCGACTTGAGTAGTTCGATGAGCATAATTCAGATTAGAGTTCTTTGATCCACGCGCGGCGGGTCTTGTGGTGCTTGCGCTCGAAATAGTTCCACTGCATCTGTACGGCGGCGTTGGTCTCTAGCTCGGGGTTGCTCTCGGCGTACTTGACCCCATTCTTGTGGAAGATGGGGATGAGGTCATCGAAGAGCAGGGCGTTGACCCCCTTATTCTGGTACTCTGGGATGACGCCGATGAGGTAGAGGTCGACGATGGGGTTCTTCATCTTCAGCGCCCGCAGTAGGTGCATCCAGCCGAAGGGGAAGAGGCTGCCCTTAGCCTTCTGCAGCGCACGACTGAGGTTGGGCAGCGTGATGCCGAAGCCTACGACCTTGTCATCCGCCTCGCGGACGATGACCGTGACGAAGTCGTAGCGCAGCATCGGGATATACATCCGTACGTAGTAGTCGATCTGGTCACGGGAGAGCTCGGAGACGCCATAGAGGACGGAGTAGGCTTGGTTCAGCGTGTCGAAGATACGGTGCGCGTAGGGCATGATCTCCGCCTGGTTCTTGAACTTGAGGACCTTGAGGCCGTACTTCTTACGTACGAGCTCGGCGATACGCTGGTGCTTCTCGGGGATGGCATCGGGGATGATGATCTTGAACTCGTGCCAGTCCTGATCCTTGACGAAGCCCATACGTACCATGTGCTTGGGGTAGTAGGCGTAGTTGTAGATCGTGGCCATGGTGCCGAGCTGGTCAAAGCCCTCGATGAGCATCCCCTCGTGGTCGAGGTCCGAGAAGCCCATGGGGCCCTGCAGCATCTCCTTGCCGCGAGCGCGCGCCCAGTCCGCTACCGCCTTGAAGAGGGCATCGACGACCTCGGCGTCGTTGATGAAGTCGACGAAGCCGAAGCGGGCATTGTTCTGATTCCACGTCTCGTTGGCGCGGTGGTTGATGATCCCTGCGATACGACCGACGATCTTGCCCTCACGATAAGCGAGGAAGTAGGCCGCCTCACAGAACTTGAATGCGGGGTTGCGGGCGGGGTCGAGCGTCAGCAGCTCATCCTCGATGAGCCCAGGGACGTGGTAGGGATTGCCACGATATAGCTGGAGGTTGAAGCGCACGAACTTGCGCATATCAGACTTCTCCGTGATCTGTCGTATCTCAACTGACATAGTGTATTGCTGGCTGGGCGCCCGCCCGAGGGCAGACGCGGATATCCTTCTATTGAGCGACAAAGATACGGCAAAAGGGGCGATGCCCCGCTGCCGCTCACTCGTCCATGACGAGGTTGTCGATGATGAAGCCCTGACGCTCGGGGGTATTCTTACCCATGTAGAACATCAAGAGGTTGCTCAGATTGTCCTCCTTGCGTAGGCGTATGGGGTCGAGCTTGATATTCTCCTCCGTGATCCAGTCCTTGAACTGCTCGGGCGAGATCTCCCCGAGCCCCTTGAATCGGGTGACGAGGGCGCGCGGGCCGAGCTGGCGCAGGGCCTCCTGCTTCTGAGCCTCGTTGTAGCAGTAGATATTGGTTACCTCGGGCTCCTGGCTGGGCTGCTCCTCACCCGTCTTCTTGCGGCTGCGTCCCTTCTTCTTGGCAGGGGCGCTGGCGGCGTGCATGAAGTTGTCAGACTTGCGCTGCTCCTTAGGGAGGAAGACGCGGAAGAGCGGCGTCTCGAGGATGAAGACATGACCGCGGCGCACCAGCTCGGGGAAGAACTGGAGGAAGAAGGTGATGAGCAGCAGGCGTATGTGCATCCCGTCGTCGTCAGCATCAGTGGCGATGATCACGCGATTGTAGCGCAGGCCATCGAGGCCGTCCTCGATGTTGAGCGCCGCCTGCAGGAGGTTGAACTCCTCGTTCTCATAGACGACCTTCTTGCCTAGACCGTAGCTGTTGAGCGGCTTCCCTCGGAGGCTGAAGACGGCCTGATAGTTCGGGTCGCGGCAGGTGGTGATGGAGCCGCTAGCAGAGTCCCCCTCGGTGATGAAGATGCTGGTACGCTCGGGTTCCTTGGCCTTGGGGTCGTTGAGGTGGACGGTGCAGTCGCGGAGCTTCTTGTTGTGCAGGCTGGCCTTCTTGGCTCGCTCGCGGGCGATCTTGGCCACGCCGCTGAGGCTCTTGCGCTCGCGCTCGCTCTCCTGGATCTTCTGCTGCATGACGGCCGCCGTGTCCTCGGGGTGCATGTGCAGGTAGTTGTCCAGCTCCTTGCCGAGGAAGTCGTTGAGGAACTTCTGTATGCTCCGCCCGTCGGGCTCCATCTCCTTGGAGCCGAGCTTAGTCTTGGTCTGGCTCTCGAAGACGGGCTCCTCGATCTTGATGCTGATGGCGGCACTCATGCCGTAGCGGATGTCTCGGTAGTCGTAGTTCTTCCCGAAGAAGTCCTTGATGACGCGTGCTACCGCCTCCTTGAAGGCCGAGAGGTGCGTACCGCCCTGCGTGGTGTTCTGCCCGTTGACGAAGCTGTAGAAGTCCTCGCCCACCTGCGCCGTGTGCGTCAGCACGATCTCCACGTCGTCGTCCTTGAGGTGGATGATGGGGTAGAGGGCCTCCTCGGTGAGGTTCTCTTCGAGGAGGTCAGCTAGGCCGCGCTTGGATAGGTAGCGTCGCTTATTATATAGGAGGGTAAGGCCGGCGTTGAGGAAGGCATAGTTCTTCACCATGGCCTCGACGTACTCGTCCTTGTAGGCATAGCCCTTGAAGAGCTCGGCGTCGGGGCGGAAGGTGACCTGCGTCCCTGAGGGCTCATCGCTCGGCACGGCCTCAGTCTCCTCTAGGAGACGCGCGTGGGAGTAGCGTACGGTCTTGGTCAGGCCGTCGCGCCAGACGGTGATCTCGCAGTGGATGGAGAGGGCGTTGACGGCCTTGATCCCTACGCCGTTGAGGCCGACGGACTTCTTGAAGGCCTTGGAGTCGATCTTACCTCCAGTGTTCATCTTGCTCGTGGCGTCGATGAGCTTGCCTAGGGGGATGCCACGGCCGTAGTCGCGCACCGTCACCAGCCCGTCCTGGATGCTGATCTCGATACGCTTGCCCGCGCCCATGACGTATTCGTCGATGGAGTTGTCGAGGACCTCCTTGAGGAGCACGTAGATCCCATCATCGGCATGCGAGCCGTCGCCCAGCTTGCCTATGTACATCCCTGGACGGCGGCGGATATGCTCGTCCCACTCTAGGGTCTTGATGTCGCTGTCGCTATAGCCGACGGTCGTCCCCGCCGCTAGTAGCTCCATGTCCTTGGTCTCCTTCATCGTGGCTTAGCGGCGGTAGCGCTTGGTGAGGTCTTCGAAGGCGTCGATACGGCGGTCACGCAGGAAGGGCCACCAGCGACGTACGCGCTCGCTGCGGCTGAGGTCGACCTCGACGACGGCGATGGCCTCCTCTTGCCCGAGCTCCGTGACGAGCTCGCCCTGAGGACCCGTGACGAAGCTGCGTCCCCAGAACTGTATGCCCCCTGTCTGCCCCGAGGGATCCTCCTCGTGCCCCACGCGATTGACGGTGATGACGGGTAGGCCATTAGCCACGGCGTGTCCGCGCTGTACGAGCTGCCAGGCGTCGCTCTGACGCTGCTGCTCGCTGGCTACATCGCTGCTCTCCCAGCCGATCGCGGTGGGGTAGATGAGCAGCTCGGCACCTGCCAGAGCCATCAGACGCGCTGCCTCGGGATACCACTGATCCCAGCAGACCAGCACCCCGAGGGTGCCGACGGAGGTCTCTATGGGCTCGAAGCCGAGGTCGCCAGGGGTGAAGTAGAACTTCTCGTAGTAGGCGGGATCGTCGGGGATGTGCATCTTGCGGTACTTCCCTGCGATGGAGCCGTCACGCTCCAGTACGACAGAGGTATTGTGGTAGAGGCCTGCGGCACGGCGCTCGAAGAGCGAGAGGACGAGCACGATGCCCAGCTCACGTGCTAGTGCGCCGTACTCCTCGGTGCTGGGCCCAGGGATGGGCTCTGCCTGGTCGAAGACGTGGACGTCCTCCGTCTGGCAGAAGTAGAGGCCATTGTGCAGCTCCTGCAGGACGACGAGCTCGGCGCCCTGGGCTGCTGCCTGACGGATGGAGGCCTGTAGGCGCTCCTTATTCTCTGCGTGATCCGCACTATTGGCCTGCTGGATGATGCCGACCTTCAGCGTGCGTGCTTCCTGTGCCATGCTTAGTTTTCGCTCCATTTATTCTTGTTGATAAAGCCCTTGGGGAACTGCATCGTAGCGCAGTGTAGGCTACCGTGCTGGTAGATGAGGGCGCGGCAGTTCACCCCTACGATCGTATGCTCGGGGAGGGCGCGGCGCAGTGCCTCCAGTGCGGGCTCGTCGGTGGCCTCGCCGTAGGTAGGCACGAGGAGCGCCTTGCCAGCGAAGAGGAAGTTGGCATAGGTCGCGGGTAGGCGCTGCCCCTCTTCGTCATAGATAGCAGGGGGGAGGGGAAGCTCTACGAGCTCGTAGGGCTGCCCCGCTGGGGTACGCAGTGCCTCCAGCTCCTCACGCATACGACGCAGCGCATGGTAGTGGCTGTCGTGGCCGTCGCTGCAGCCTACATAGGCGATCTGGGTGGGGGAGAGGAAGCGGGCTAGCGTGTCGATATGTCCGTCGGTGTCGTCGCCCTCTAGCTCGCCGTTCTCCAGCGCGATGAGGCGCTCTCCGCCCAGCAGGCTCATGAGATAGTCGCGCAGGACGGCCTCGTCGAGGCCCGAGTTGCGGTTGGGCTCGTAGAGGACGCTCTCGGTGGTCATCAGAGTGCCCTCGCCGTCGGTCTCGATGCCTCCGCCCTCGAAGGTCACGCTCAGCGCATTGCTGTAGCCGACCTCAGGACGGAAGACGCGCGCCAGGTAGAGGGCGCGGCTGATGAGGTTGTCCTTATTGGCGGCGAACTTCATTCCCCAGCCGTTGAAGGTGAAGTCCAGGATGCGTGGATGGCGCTTGCCCTCCTCGTCCTCTACGTATAGGGAGAGGGGCGCGTAGTCGCGACACCAGGTATCGTTGTTCTCTGCCTCCATGAGGAAGAGCTGATGAGGGCGTCCCTCGGGGGCGACGAGCTCACGTACACGCTCGGGGTCACGGGCTAGGATGAGCACATCGACCCAGTCGAGGAGCGTGCGCGCTAGGTCGGTATAGCAGCGCTCTACCTCGGGGAGCATGTAGGCCCAGTCCATGTCGTCGTTGGGCCAAGTGAGGAGCACGAGGTCTAGCTCGGCCCACTCGGGGATGAAGTGAATCTTGGCAGGCATTTATTTCTTAATGCTGTAATGCTTGTACTTGGTGGACAAAGTCGTCCCACAGCTCGGGGACGGCGCTCTCATGGCGTCTGTCCTCACCGCGGAGGGCAGCCGCGCGGAGCTGGCTGGCGGAGAGGCTGGAGCGCGGAGCATCCTGGCAGAGGATGGGCATGCGGGCGCCCTCGGGGAGCTCGGGCATCAGGAGGCGCTCCTCGCCTCGGGGGTAGACGTAGAGCTGGGTGGAGCGCAGGAGCTCCTCCCAGTGGTACCAGCGGGTGATCCCCTCTAGGTTGTCTCCGCCGATGAGCAGGGAGAAGTCCAGCTCGGGGTGGCGCTGGCGTAGCGCCTCTAGGGTACGCAGCGTGTAGTGCGGCGCTCCTAGCTCGGCCTCGATGAGGCAGAGGCGTATGCGCTCCTCATGCGCTAGAGCACGCTCTATGTAGGCCGCGCGCCAGTCGAAGGGTAGCTGCGTGCCCGCCTCCTTGAGGGGGTTGAGCGGGCTGAGCACCAGCCAGAGCTCGTCACAGCCTAGGCGCTCCAGCGCGTAGCGGGCGAGCTGGAGGTGGGTCTGGTGTAGCGGGTTGAAGGAGCCGAAGTAGAGGCATACCCGCCGAGGCTGAGGCTGTCGCTGCAGCACGAGGATAGGGCTAGATCAGTCCTAGGGTACGCTGCGCCAGGTCGATCTCCTCGGGCTCTCCCGTGTGCTTGCCATCGACGTCGCTGAGCTTGACACAGGGGTGCCACTTGTCCTTCTCCGTCATCTTGCACTTCCACAGCTTCATGACGATGTTCATCGGCTGTATGCCCGCGCCGACGTCATTGGAGAAGTTCGTCCCGATGCCGAAGCTGGTGCCGATGCGCCCCTTGCAGTGCTTGGCGATCTCGATGGCACGCTCGGCGTCGAGGCTGTCGGAGAAGATGATGTACTTGATCTGCGGGTCGACGCGCAGCTCGCGATAGCGGGCGATGACCTTGTCGGCGAAGAGCAGCGGGTCGCCGCTGTCGTGGCGCAGACTGGTGAAGAGCATGGCGTGCTTCTTACTGAAGTTGCGCATGAAGACATCCGTCGTATAGGTGTCGGTCAGTACCGTACCCAGGTCGCCGTCGTAGACATTGATCCAGTCCTCCATGGCCATGTAGTTGGCCATCTTGTAGCCGAACATCGCGCCGTGGAACTGTACCCACTCGTGGGGGTGTGTCCCCGAGACGCGCAGCCCGTGCTTGTAGGCGAAGTACACGTTGCTCGTACCGTAGAAGTTCGTTCCCGAGTATTCCTTGAGGAGACGCGTCACACGGTCCTCGATGTCGGAGCTGAAGCGGCGGCGCATGCCGAACATCGAGAAGGTGATACCCTCCTCCTTGAGGCGCTGCGCCTTGGCGATGATGCTCTGCTCGGCATAGGCTAGGTCGGGCTCCACACCCAGTACCTTGTAGTAGAGCTCGCTCACTAGGGCTAGGATAGGCGTCTCCCAGAGGGTCACGCGGTAGAGCAGACCCTCGGCGACGATGCTCAGCTGCCCCTCCTCGTCCTGACTGACGTGTACCTCATCGGGGTCGAAGCGGAAGCCGCGGACGAAGTCTATATAGGTAGGGGGAAGGTAAGGAAGCTCGCGGGTGAGGAACTGAGCCTCGTCGCGCGTCAGCTGTAGCTCGGCCATCTGCTGCAGCTCCTGGCGCAGTAGCTCGGCGAAGCCCTCAGGGTAGCGAGTCTTCGCGCGGTCGATGAAGCGGAACTGCCCGTAGGCTCTGGGGTAGAGCTTGGAATAGGCGTAGCTCGTGGTGAACTTATATAGGTCGGTATCGAGGATGCTACGGATGATCGCCATATCGTGTCTATTGGGTGGAGTATGGGTAAATGTAATTTGAGCACAAAGGTACGCAAAAGGCCGCAGCCGTGCGGCTTGCCTCCCTATCGGGCGCTGGGCTGGTGCCTCCCGATGATCTAGAGGAAGCGCCCGTCTGCCTCCTGAGCTGCTTCGCTCGCTGCAGGCAAGGGGCTCGCTCCGCCTTGCTCGGGGGCTTCCTCTCCGATATCAGTCAGCACGCTGAGGGACGTCCGTCAGCGTCGTGAGGGATATCCCTCAGCCTCACTACTGATATCCCTCATACGCCCGCCCCATTCGGAAGCAGCTCTGTGCGCAGAGACTGCGGGTAGCTCTGAGGCTGGACTTCTGATACAGCTCCCCTAGCGTGAGCCCAGCGCCCAGGCAAGGATAAGTGGCTGCGCAAGCCCCAGTGGGGCGACCCCTTCAAAGCCCAGGGTGAGGGAACGCTGTAAGCGTGACGGAACCCTGGGTCACGCCTCCCCATACTTAGAGAGCCCTACCGGGGCGACCCTCAAGGCAAGTTAAGATCGTAGGCAAAGCGGTGCTACTCAGCGCTACGAACGTTTTGAGGGTCGCCCCTGTAGGGCTCTCTATCTATTTACCTAGACTACCCAGGGTTTGGTCGCCCTTGCAGGGCTGCGCACCCTGGGCTTTGAAGGGGTCGCCCCGATGGGGCTAGTCCCTCTTGTCAGAGCAAGGCTAATACAAGCCCAACTCATTCAGTACGGTCTATCCCTTCCGGAAGCAGCTCCGTGCGCAGAGACTGCGGGTAGCTCTAAGGCAGGACTTCTGATACAGCTCCCCTAGCGTGAGCCCAGCGCTCAGGCAAGGATAAGCGGCTGCGCAAGCCCCAGCGGGGCGACCCCTTCAAAGCCCAGGGTGAGGGAACGCTGTAAGGGTGACGGAACCCTGGGTCACGCGTCCCCATACTTAGAGAGCCCTACCGGGGCGACCCTCAAGGCAAGTTAAGATCGTAGGCAAAGCGGTGCTACTCAGCGCTACGAACGTTTTGAGGGTCGCCCCTATAGGGCTCTCTACCTATTTACCTAGACTACCCAGGGTTTGGTCGCCCTTGCAGGGCTACGCACCCTGGGCTTTGAAGGGGTCGCCCCGATGGGGCTTGTCCTTCTTGTCAGAGCAAGGCTAATACAAGCCCAACTCATTCAGTACGGTCTACCCCTTCGTGAAGCGTAGAAGGCTCTATCCCTTTATTGCCTTTGGAGTATGTGCCGCATCAGCCGCGGTAGGGGCGTGGGACAGCTTCGTCTACCTTATATAAGGGGTATGGCCGGCCGTATCAAGAAGCTCGCTCCTAGGCAAGGGTGAGGGCTGGACGGGCTGGGGACTCAGTGCCGGGAGTGGGGGCTCGGGAGACGGGACGAGGGGTGGAGGATTGCACGTTTCGGGGGTATGTGCGCAATTTTACCTACCTTTGCAATTGGACGCTAGGCTATATCGGAGCGCCCATTCGTATCACAGCACAGTATCATTTATCGACCTCACTCAAGGAGGCTACACTCAGTTCAGGCATGTCGACCGTCCTCAAGACCAAGGACCTTATGATCGAAGTCGCAAGACAGCTCTTCGCTCGTGTTGGCTTCACCAATACGACGATGAACGATATTGCCGACGCCTCGAATAAGGGTCGCCGCACGCTCTACACCTACTTCCGCAATAAGGATGAGATCTTCCACGCCGTCATCGAGCGCGAGCTCGATCGCCTGTGGCATGACCTCGAGCTGGTGCGCCGCCTGACCCTGAGCCCCGAGGAGAAGATCATGACGATGATGCTGACCCACCTCTACAAGATGAAGGACCTGGTGCTGCGCAACGGGTCGCTCCGCGCTGAGTTCTTCCGCGACATCTCGCTCGTGGAGCAGGTGCGTAGCGACTTCGACCGCAAGGAGGTGCAGCAGTTCGAGGACATCCTCGAGGCGGGGAATAGGGCTGGGGTCCTGCAGATCCCCAATGCGCGCCTGATGGCCTACCTCCTACAGAATATGGTCAAGGGTATGGAAGTGCCCTTCATCAGCGGGGCCTACCGCATCTACGGTACGATAGAGGAGATACGCGCTGTAGTGCGTCACCTCCTGCTCCACGGGCTTGACCCGCGTCACGAGCTCCAGCCCACTGCCTCCACACCACTAGATAGCAATCAGTAATACATCATACTCCTATGAATCTACTCAAAGACAAGGTGGCCATTGTCACCGGGGCCGGTCGTGGTATCGGTCGTGCCATAGCACTGAAGTATGCCCAGGAGGGCGCCAATGTCGTCATCACTGACCTCAAGATCGACGAGACCGTAGAGGCCTTCATCGAGGAGCTCAAGGGGCTCGGCGTCAAGGCTAAGGCCTATGCCTCCAACGCTGCTAACTTCGACGACGCCCACAAGCTGATCGAGGAGGTGCTCGCTGACTTCGGCCGTGTCGACGTGCTGGTCAACAACGCAGGGATCACGCGCGACGGCCTGATGATGCGTATGACCGAGGAGCAGTGGGACCTGGTGATCAACGTCAACCTCAAGTCTGCCTTCAACCTCATCCACGCTGTCACGCCCGTCATGCTCAAGCAGAAGGCCGGCAGCATCATCAACATGGCCTCCGTCGTCGGGGTCTCAGGCAACGCTGGGCAGACGAACTACTCCGCCTCCAAGGCTGGTATGATCGGTCTAGCGAAGAGCATCGCCAAGGAGCTCGGCTCGCGCGGGGTGCGTGCTAACGCGATCGCTCCAGGCTTCATCATCACCGACATGACGCACGCCCTCAGCGATGAGGTACGCAAGCAGTGGGAGGCTCAGATCCCCCTCCGTCGTGGCGGTACGCCCGAGGATGTGGCCAACGTGGCGACCTTCCTCGCCAGCGACCTCTCCTCCTACGTCACGGGGCAGACCATCCACGTCTGCGGTGGGATGAACATGTAGGCCGCTTGGCTTAGCTTCCCCCAAGGAAAAGACACGAGGCCCCCGACTGCAGCGCTGCAGTCGGGGGCCTCGTACATTGATCCCGCTTAATGCCTCTGCTGCTGCGCCGCTAGGACTGAGGCGGCGCGCATTCTATTGAGGGGATGCGAGGCTTTCTGCTTAGGGGATGCCGAGACGCCTAGGGCGGGAGTACTACTCCCCCTAGGCTGGGAGCGCTGGTCGCACGCAGCTCGAGGCGCTGTTCTTATTCTAGGTGGGGTACTCTGGGATTAGTGTGCTAGGATACAGCCTCTTTGCTTTCGGTGTGTCATTGTATTGATATAATGATTACCTTTGCAGTGTGGTTAGTAAGTAACACACTTAATGCAAGCCTAAGATATGATACACGTACAAGGATTAGAGTTCGGCTACAAGCGTAGCCGCAAGGTCTTCCGAGGGCTGGGACTCGAGCTCGGACAGGGCTCGATCACGGGGCTGCTGGGACGCAATGGAGAGGGCAAGACTACGCTGCTCAAGCTCCTCACCGGTCAGCTGCTGCGGCAGTCGGGCCAGCTGGAGGTGCTCGGGCATGACCCCAAGCGCCGCCAGGTCCCCTTCCTGCAGCAGGTCTACCTCCTGCCCGAGGAGGTCGCCGTGCCCTCGATCAGCATCGCCAAGTTCTTCGAGGTCAACGGTGCCTTCTACCCCAATTATGACGCAGCGATGGGGAGCGAACTGCTGCAGATCTTCTCCCTCAGCCCTGAGATGAACCTCAAGAAGATCTCGCAGGGGCAGAAGAAGAAGGCGCTGATCGCCTTTGCCCTAGCCCTGCGCGTGCCCCTGCTGCTGATGGACGAGCCGACCAATGGACTGGACATCCCGTCCAAGAGCGAATTCCGCCGCGTGCTCGCCCAGTACACCAGCGACGAGCAGACGATCATCATCAGCACACACCAGGTGCGTGACCTCGAGCAGATCATCGATAGCGTGCTGGTGCTGGAGCAGGGAGCGATCATCTGCCAGGCTACGGTCAGTGAGGTCGCCTCGCGCCTGCGCTTCGCCCCCGTTCAGCCAGGCGAGACTACCCAGCCGCTCTATACCGAGCAGTCTCCACTGGGCCTATTGGGTGTCTTCGCCCGTGGTGAAGACGAGGAGGCTGAGGACTTCAGCATGGAGCTCTTCTTCAACGCGCTGCTCGCGGCACGTCCTGCCGTGCTCTCCGCCCTCCAGTCACAGGATCTCACCAAGTAAGTAGCTACGACTATGAATACCTCTTCTCTACACGGCTCGGTCTGTGGGCGCATCTATCTACAGACCCGCCAGAGCATCTACGACACGCTGTCGACCTTCCTCCTCTTCCAGCTGATCATGGCGATCGTCTTTATCGCCATCCCGCTGCTGCTCATTATCGCGACGTCTGACTTCGACCTAGTGGAGGCCTTTCAGGATTTTGTCATCAGCTATGCAGATGGTCGCCTGCTGCTCTTCTATACAGGGGGGCTGAGCCTCTTCAGCATGGTCTGGGTCAATCGTGTGGTGCACCAGGTGCAGCCTACCGCCTACACGCAGATCCCCTCCAGCACCTTCGAGAAACTCTGCTCGATGGCTCTAGTGATCCTCTGCTACACGCTCATCACCTGCCTGGCGGTACTGCTGCTGACGGAGCTGCTGCAGCTGCTGATGCCTGTAGATGGCTCCTTTATCCCCTTTGACTTTAGGGGGCTCAGCCTGGCGCAGATCTGCCAAGGGCTATATAATACGCTCCCTGGGATGCTCTTCCTCGTCTTCCTAGCAGCACTGTGTATGATGTCCTTCCGCAATGTCTTCGTAGGCTTCGCCGTGCTGGGGCTGATCCTTGTCCTGATCTTCTGGGGCGTGACTATCTTTATGCTACAGACTGCTCATATACACTATGAGACGCCGGAGGAATTTATCCGAGGCTGGGAGAACGCCATGCTCGTGCAGCGCATCGTCTTCTCCCTCCTAGACCTCGGGCTGCTGTCGGGGCTCTACTACCGCCTGCACACACTGCAGATCAAGTAAACGTAACTATGAACATGACTAAGAACATAGGCTTCAGCTACATCATCGAGCTGGTCGCTGAGCGTATCCTCGATGGCGAGTACACCGAGGGCCAGCGTATCCCCTCCGTGCGCGAGATGGCCGTGCTGATGCAGGTCGCCCCCAATACCGTGGTGCACGCCTACGAGCGCCTCGGGGCTCAGGGGCTGATCCATACGCAGCGCGGGATCGGCTTCTTCGTCTCTCCAGGAGCGCTGGAGCTGGTGCGCCAGCAGCGTCGTCGTCTCTTCCACGAGGAGACGATCCCGCGGCTCAAGCGCATCGTCGCTCAGCTCGGCATCACCGATGAGGAGCTGCGGCAGGAGCTCGGCCTCTAGCCCCGCTTTACTCCTCGACTCATCTAGATGTGGATGGCAAGGCTGAGCGCCAGCATCCTCTGGGGTACGTCATACGACGCCCTGGGGGGAGCTGGCGCTAGTCCTTGGGCTCGCCCTCATCCCGAGCGTTGCGGGCTGGCATCCCTGCGCTCTAGACGAGGCAGGAGGCTGTGGCTAAGGGCTAAAATGACTATCTTTGTACCTACAGACTAGCCCTACCCAAGTGTAGGGCCCCTTTAACTAGACAAGACAGAATATGAGTATGACTGTTGCGCCCAACAAGTTCGTGTCCCTCGGCTACGAGCTCTATGTAGGCAACTCCGAGGAACGCGTCCTCATGGAGGAGACGAGCCCCGAACGCCCCTTGACCTATATCCAGGGTATGGGCATGATGCTGCCCGAGTTTGAGAAGAATATCTTCGGGCTCAAGGCCGGGGATAAGTTCGACTTCACCCTCACCAGCGAGGAGGCCTACGGCCCCCGCGTGGATGAGGCAGTGCATGAGCTTGCCAAGGAGATGTTCCTCACGCCTGAGGGCGAGCTGGACGCCAATGTACAGGAGGGCGCTACGCTGCCGCTCTATACGCCTGATGGCGAGATGATCCGTGGTAGCGTCCTGGAGATCCGTGAGGACATCGTCGTCATGGACTTCAACCACCCCCTAGCGGGTGAGGAGCTCCACTTCATCGGGGAGATCTACGATGTCCATGAGGCTACGCCTGAGGAGATCGAGGCTTTCTTCGGTGGTCATGAGGGTGGCTGCGGCTGTGGCTGTGGCTGCGGTCATGATGACGAAGACCATGGGCACAAGGAGCACGACGGCTGCGGTGGTGGCTGCGGTTGCCACTAAGCATACATTGAAATGATAGGACGGATGCCTTGGGAGGAAGACCTCCCCTAGGGCATCCGTCGCTATGTACACAGGAGTGCGTGAATAGTATAGGGAGACTGATCCGACTGACGACCTTCGGCGAGTCACACGGAGAGGCTGTAGGGGGTGTCCTCGATGGCTTCCCCTCGGGGCTTCGCATTGATGAGGAGCTGCTGCAGCGCCGGCTTGCCCAGCGGCGAGGTGGTCAGCGCGGGACGACTCCGCGTGCCGAGTCCGATGAGCTGCGCTTCCTCTCTGGTCTCTACGAGGGACGTACGACGGGTACGCCCCTTGCCTTCGTCATCGCCAATGCCGATGTGCGTAGCCGTGACTACGAGGCGCTGGCCGAGCTCTATCGCCCAGGGCATGCCGACTACACCTACGAGTCGAAGTACGGGCTTCGCGATCCGCGTGGGGGCGGACGAGCCTCAGCGCGTGAGACGGTGGTACGTGTCGTCGCGGGAGCCCTCTGTGAGCAGTGGCTGGCTAGCCGTGGGGTGGGGGTCTATGCCTATCTTAGTGCGGTGGGAGGGGTGCAGCTCCCCGAGGCTGAGCTGCTTCGTAGCCTCAGTGAGGCGGAGCGCGTGCAGCTCTCCCAGCAACTCTCGGGCCCCTTCCCCTGCCCTGATCCCCGCTACGCCGAGGCGATGCTTGCCGAGATCGAGGCTGCGCGTGCGGCTCGGGATAGCGTCGGAGGCATCGTCAGCTGCCGCATCACGGGCCTACCCGTGGGGCTGGGGGAGCCGCTCTACGACAAGTGTAGTGCGCGCCTAGCCTCCGCGATGATGAGCATCAATGCAGCCAAGGGCTTCGAGCTCGGCAGCGGCTTCGCACTGGCTGCAGCTCGTGGCTCTGCCGTGCGGGACGAGTTTGTCCCCAGCCCCGAGGGGATCGCCACGCGTACCAATCACTCGGGGGGCCTCCTTGGGGGGATCACCACGGGCGAGGACCTCACGCTGCGCGTCGCCTTCAAGCCCACCTCCTCCATCGGCCAGCCGCAGCAGACGGTGACCCGCTCGGGGCAGCCTACGAGCTTCACCCTAGAGGGGCGCCATGATCCCTGCGTAGCGCTGCGTGCGGTGCCTGTCGTCGCGGCCATGGCTGCGCTGACCCTGGCTGATCTCTACCTCGAATACCTAGGACGCCAGGCTGCGCGTCCCCTACATATATAGTATAGTCCATGCCCAGCTTAGCTGCCAAGGAAAGCATACTCGGTACCCTCGTCACCTACATCGGCGTAGGGATAGGCTTCGTGACGACCTTCTTCATCCTGGCCAAGTACCTTACGCCCGAGGAGATCGGGCTGACGCGCCTCCTGCCCGAGCTGGCGACCCAGCTCTCGGGGCTGGGGCTCCTCGGGATGACCTATTCGCTGAGTCGTTACTTCCCCTTCTTCAAGGACAGCCCTACCAATCCCTACCGCGCTGAGGATGGGCCCAACCACGGCTTCTTCTACTACGTCACCGTGGTAGGCCTGGTGGGTGCCGCCGTGATGAGCCTCCTCTACGTGCTGCTGCGTCAGCCGCTGGTGGGGCTCTACAGTACGAATAGCCCGCTGCTCATCGACTTCTACTACGCCGTCATCCCCCTCACGCTCTTCACGATGGGCTGGACGCTGCTGGAGCTCTACACCTACCAGCTGCTGCGTGTGGCTGTCCCTAAGGGGATCAAGGAGGTGCTGCTGCGCGTCCTCCAGCTGGCCTGCTACCTCGCCTACGCCTTTGGCTACATCGACTTCACGACGATGATGTGGGGCTTCATCGGCAGCTTCGGCGTCTGCATGCTCGCTAGTGGAGCCTACCTCGGGCGCATCACGCCGCTGAGCCTAAGGCACAATCCCGCCTATGTCTCCCCCGAGATGCGCCGCGGCTTCTACCGCTACACGGCGCTCTATACGCTGACCTCGATCGGGATCACGCTCTCGGGGCGCATGGATCTCTTCATGGTCGCCTTCATCGACAAGGGGGGGCTCTCCTCGGCAGGGGTCTATACGATGGCCTTCTATATGGTCTCCATTATCGAGATCCCGATGCGGGCTATCCTCAGCGTCGCCGCACCCAAGATCGCCGAGGCAGCCAAGGAGGGCGATAAGCAGCGCGTCGAGGACGTGTACCGCCTCGTGGGCTTCTACCAGCTACTCTCTGGCCTCTTGATCTTCATCATGATCTGGGTGAACATAGACAGCATCTTCGCCATCATGCCCAACGGGGAGCAGTTCGCGGGTGGCAAGTGGATCTTCTTCTTCCTCGGGCTGGCGAAGCTCGTGGAGCTGACCTTGACCTGCAGCCATACGGTGGTGAGTACCTCACGCTACTACTACTGGAATGTCTACTATACCATCAGCGTGCTGGTGATGTCCTTCGTCTCGACCATCTACCTCATCCCACACTTCGGTACGATGGGTGCGGCGCTGGCGATGCTGCTGACCAATCTTGTCAGCTACGGCCTGCAGCAGGGCCTCGTGAGCCTCAAGATCGGGGTGCATCCCTTCAGTCTCCGTATGCTCTACACGCTGCCCATAGCCTTCCTTGCCTGGGGGGCGGATAGCCTCCTACCGCGCATGAGCTCGGTCTGGGTCGACCTCTTCGTTCGCTCCTCGCTCATCGGGCTGCTGCTCCTGCTGTGTCTCCTGGTGATGCGCATCACCCCTGAGCTGATGAGCATGCTGGAGGGGAGACTCCCCGCCAAGTTCCGTCGCTAGGCCTTGACCCTCCTTCATCTCCCTTAGCATGCCCATCCCAAATCCTAAGCGTCCGCTCAAGGTGCTGCTCCTCTGCACCTCGGAGCAGGGGGGAGGAGCTGCCGAGGCCTGCCGCAGGCTCCTCGAGGGGCTCTGCTCCATAGGGCTGGAGGCGCGCCTCCTGGTGCTGCATGGCGGTGGTGCGGGGACGGGACCTATTCGCTCTGTCCTCGAGGGGGCAGGGGCGCGCCTCTGGGCTAAGGCTGCTTTCGTCCTGGAGCGGGCAGAGATCTATCTACGCAATGGCCGCGACCGTGGACGCCTCTTCCGCGTCTCGACGGCGCGCTGGGGCTTCGACGTGAGCTGCCATCCCTGGGTGCAGTGGGCGGATGTGCTGCACCTGCACTGGATCAATCAAGGCTTCCTCTCCCTGCGCGGACTCCAGCGCCTTAGCCTCCTCGGTAAGCCCGTCTTCGCCACGCTGCACGATCTGTGGATGGCAACGGGCATCTGCCATTTACCTCTGGAACTCTCGGCCTTTGGGGCGCAGCTCTGTCCGCGTTACCGCGAGGGCTGCGGCTACTGCCCGCTGCTCTTCAGCCGCTCGGCGCATGACCTCTCTCGCGAGATCTGGCAGCGCAAGGCCTTCCTTAGTTCGCCTGCCTTCCACTATATAGCAGTGAGCCGAGCGGAGGCAGCACTCTTCGGCGAGAGCCCCCTGATGCGCTCGGCGCGCCCTGCCTTTGTCCTCCCCAATCCTATAGACCTAGAGCTCTTCTCCCCGCAGACGGCCGAGGCAATGCCCGAGCCCAGCTGGTACGAGGCGGGACGCTACTACTTTACCCTCGTAGCCGCGCGGCTGGACGATGTGGTGAAGGGCCCCGAGCTGCTGAAGAAGGTCACACGTGCTTTCCGTGCCCAGTCCCCCGAGCTCGCGGCACGCACGACCCTTCTCCTCGTCGGGGAGACCAAGCGGCAGGGCTACTTCGATGACCTTGCCCTCAGCCACATCAGTCTAGGGCGGGTCAGCGATCGTCGTGAGCTCGCAGCGATCTACGCACACAGCGATGCCGTACTCTCGACGAGTGTCTACGAGACCTTCGGGCAGACGCTCTCCGAGGCGCTCGCGGTGGGTACGCCTGTCCTTAGCTTCCGCTGCGGTGGCCCCGAGGACATCATCGAGGACGGGTGTACGGGCTACCTCGTCGATGCCTTTGACCCCGAGCAATACGCCGCGCGCCTCATCGAGCTGCTGGAGTGTCGAGGGCAGGGCGCCTTCGACCCAGAGACCTGCCGCAGCTCTGTCCAGCGCTTCGGTGCTGCCCGCATCGCGACCGAGCTAAGCCAGCTCTATGCTGCCTCACTCCAGCCTATGCCTTAGCTCCAGGCTATACCTTAGTATATATGACTCCACGTATCACCATCATCACCATCTGCTACAATGCCGCCTCTTGCATTGAGCGCACGCTTCGCAGCGTCGCGACGCAGACCTATCCTCATATAGAGTACCTCATCATCGACGGTGCCTCCAAGGATGCGACCCTACAGCTCGTGGCAGAGCTGGCTCCCCAGGCTAAGGTATATAGCGAGCCTGACAAGGGGATCTATGACGCGATGAATAAAGGCCGAGCTCGAGCCACGGGGGACTACCTGTGGTACCTCAATGCTGGCGACGCTCTGCCGAGTGCCGATACAGTGGCCGAGCTCGTAGCGGCGAGCTGCACGAGCTCCCTCCCCGACATCATCTACGGCGACACACGTCTCATCGACAGCGAGGACAGAGATCTGGGGCTGCGCCGCCTCCGTCCACCGCGGGAGCTCGGTTGGCGGAGCTTCGAGCGAGGGATGCTGGTTTGCCATCAGGCCTTCATCGTCAAGCGGACGCTAGCCCCTGAGTACGACCTGCGCTACCGCTTCTCGGCCGATGTAGACTGGTGCATACGCGCTATGAAGGAGGCGCGCAGCTACTACTTCTACCCCGAGGTCATAGCCCTCTACCTCAATGAGGGGACGACGACGGCCAACCACCGCGCCTCGCTCCTGGAGCGCTTCGACGTGATGCGCCGCCACTACGGCCTAGGGCGCACGCTGCTGCGACACCTCACCTTCGTCCTGCAGCGCCAGCGCTAGCAGCTCGCTCTAAGAGCCTTAGCGCGGCCTATGTGGTTCTTTAGGAATTCTCCCTTACATTTGTACCAAGAACTAGATATACACCTATCAACACGATCAACAATGGAATACAGAATTGAGAAGGACACTCTAGGCGAAGTCCAGGTGCCTGCCGACAAGCTCTGGGGCGCACAGACCGAGCGCTCGCGCAACAACTTCAAGATCGGTCCCGCGGCCTCCATGCCTCTGGACGTAGTGCGTGGCTTCGCTTACCTCAAGAAGGGCGCAGCCTATGCCAACCATGAGCTCGGGGTACTCCCCCTCGAGAAGCGCGACCTTATCGCCGCTGTCTGTGACGAGATCCTCGCTGGTAAGCTCGACGATCAGTTCCCTCTGGTCATCTGGCAGACGGGCTCGGGGACGCAGAGCAATATGAACGTCAACGAAGTCATCGCTAACCGCGCGCACCAGCTCGCTGGGAAGAAGATCGGCGAGGGTGAGAAGACGCTCCTCCCCAACGACGACGTCAACAAGAGCCAGTCCTCCAACGACACCTTCCCCACGGGTATGCACATTGCCTGCTACAAGAAGGTCGTCGAGGTCACGCTCCCAGGTCTACGCCAGCTGCACAAGGCTCTCGATGCTAAAGCTAAGGAGATGACCGACGTGGTGAAGATCGGTCGTACGCACCTCATGGACGCTACGCCTCTGACGCTGGGGCAGGAGTTCAGCGGCTACGCTGCACAGCTCGAGCACGGCATCAAGGCTATCGAGAATACGCTGCCTCACCTGGCAGAGCTCGCTCTCGGCGGTACGGCTGTAGGTACGGGGCTCAATACGCCTAAGGGCTACGATGTCGTGGTAGCACGCCACATCGCCGACTTCACGGGGCTGCCCTTCGTGACGGCTCAGAACAAGTTTGAGGCGCTGGCTGCCCACGACGCGATCGTAGAGACCCACGGCGCCCTGAAGCAGGTGGCTGTCTCGCTGAACAAGATCGCCAACGATATCCGCCTCCTCGCCTCTGGCCCTCGTAGCGGTATCGGTGAGATCATCATCCCTGCCAACGAGCCTGGCTCCTCCATCATGCCCGGTAAGGTTAACCCCACGCAGGCTGAGGCTATGACGATGGTCTGCGCTCAGGTCGTAGGGAACGACACGACGATCTCGGTGGCAGGTATGCAGGGCCACTTCGAGCTCAACGTCTTCAAGCCCGTGATGGCGGCTAACTTCCTCCAGAGCGCCCAGCTGCTCGGGGATGCAGCCGTCTCCTTCGACATCCACTGCGTCTCGGGTATCGAGCCTAATCACCCCCGCATCCAGGAGCTGCTCAATAAGTCCCTGATGCTCGTGACGGCGCTGAATACGCACATCGGCTACTACAAGGCCGCTGAGATCGCCAATGCAGCGCACCACAACGGCACGACGCTCAAGGAAGAGGCGCTGCGTCTCGGCTATGTCTCCGCTGAGGACTTCGACAAGTGGGTACGTCCCGAGGACATGGTACATCCCCTCGACTAAGCGTATCGCTCCCCTCTAAAGGCATCGCCCCCACACTCCGCATACTGGAGTGTGGGGGCGATTTGCTTTGTGCCCTAGCGGAAGCCGTGCGGGCGCGGGCTGTGGGCGCTTTACCTCCTTAGCCTAAGTGGTGGCAAGAGAGGGAAGCAGGCTACTTGTTCCTCAGACCATTGAGGTAGGCGGAGGCAGCCATAGCCTTCTTGGCAGGGGGCTGGAGCGTCTTGATGACGAGGTGCCCAGAGGCGGTGGCGACCTCGAGTCGCTGCTTGGGGCCGATGACGATGCTGCCTGGCGCTAGGGGCGTGGCGGGAAGCTCGCTCTCGGGGAGTACCTCCGTCTCATGGATCTTGAAGGTGATGGGCTCGTGTCCCTCGATGCTGAGCGTGCACCAGGCACCTGGGTGGGGGGTGAGCCCGCGTACCTGATTGTGTAGCTCGCGGGCCGTACGCGTCCAGAGGAGCTCGGTATTCTCCTTGTCTAGCTTGGGCGCTGCGCTAGGGGCCTCGTCGTGCTCCTCCTGCGCCTGCCCCTTGGGCTCCTCGTCCTGGAGGAAGAGGTCTACTGTCTGACGGAGCGTCTCGGCACCGAGGTGCATGAGGCGTTCGTAGACCGTGCCCGTGGTATCCTCGGGGGTGATGGGGGTGCGTGCCTGCAGGAGGATGTCGCCCGTGTCGAGCTCGTGCTTGAGGCGGAAGGTGGTGACGCCCGTCTCCGTATCACCATTGATCACTGCCCAGTGTATGGGGGCTGCACCGCGATAGCGGGGTAGGAGGGAGCCGTGGAGGTTGATCGTGCCGAAGCGGGGGAGCGCCCAGACGACCTCGGGCAGCATGCGGAAGGCGACGACGATCCCGAGGTCAGGGGCGAGCTCTCGGAGGCGGCCGACGAAGGCCTCATCCTTGAGCCGTACGGGCTGCAGCACCTCGAGGCCTACACTCTGGGCGTAGGTCTTGATCTTGCTCTGCTGTAGCTTCTGCCCGCGGCCCGCGGGCTTGTCGGGCATCGTGACGACGGCCACGATGTGGTAGCCGCTCTCGACGAGCAGCTGGAGCGAGGGCAGGGCGAAGTCTGCCGTCGCCATATAGACGATACGTAGTTGATCCTTAGTCATAGGGGAGCGATTGCGTTAGACGGAGACAAAAGTACGGCCTTTCGGCTGAAAACGACTTAGCCTACCACGCTCCCCGAGGGAGGGTGGTAGGCTAAGTGTCTTAGGAGGCTAGGCTTAGAGCAGCTCCTGCGAGCGGCGGATGAAGCGCGCCAGTGCCTCGCCCTTCAGCAGGCCGCTACCTAGGAGCGCCAGGTCTACGAGCTGACCCACGAGCGCAGTGTCCTGCCCGAAACGCTGGAGCTCGCTGTTGATCTTGCCCTCGAGCTCGGCCTGCTTGTAGCTCAGGCTCTCGAGCTCCTCTCGCTCAGCTGCCGTGACCTCGTCGGCCTTCTTGGCATTCTGTACCGTGCGGGCTGCCTCGACGAGCTCGGTCTGTGCCTTCAGCTCCTCACGCAGCGTCCCGAGCTTGGGCTCGACGCTCGTCTGCTCCTCGCTTAGGAGGCGCTTGATGAGGGCGTGGTCGCTGTTGAGGACGACATTGTAGCCCTCGGGGAGCTCACCGTAGAAGTTCATCCCCGGCTGGAGGCGTGCCATCTCCTGCATGCGGCGCATGAATTCGCCCTGCGTGATGAGTACAGCGTCGGCATCCTCACCCAGCGCCTCGAAGGTCACGTGGTAGTTACGCTTCTCCTCGCGGGGGAGGCGTGCCTGGAAGATCTGGCTGAGGGCCTGCTGCTCCTGATCCGAGAGAGAGACCTCACGCTGCTCGTCCTTGGCGATGAGCTTGTCGATGGAGTCGGAGTCGACGCGTACGAAGCGGGTCTTCTCCAGCTTCTGCTCGAGCTGGGAGATTACGTGGACATCCAGTGGGCCGTCCATCAGGAGGACGGAGTAGCCCTTGGCGGTAGCACGCTGGATAGCGCTGTACTGCGTCTCCTTGTCATTGGCGTAGAGCCATACCAGCTGCCCGTCCTTGTCCGTCTGGCTGGACTCGGTGAGCGTGCGGTACTCCTCGCTGGTGTAGAGCTTACCCTCGAGGTCGGTCAGGAGGTTGAACTTAGCGGCGCGCTCGTAGAACTTCTCGTCGGAGAGCATCCCATACTGGACGAAGACCTTGAGGCTCTCCCACTTCTCCTCGAAGAGGCTGCGCTCGTTGCGGAAGAGTTCGTCCAGCTTGTCGGCGACCTTCTTGGCGATGTGGTTGGAGATCTTCTTGACCTGGGCGTCGCTCTGCAGGTAGGAGCGGGATACGTTCAGCGGGATGTCGGGGGAGTCCAGTACGCCGTGCAGCAGGGTGAGGTACTCGGGGACGATGCCCTCGACCTCCTCGGTGACGAAGACCTGGCTGGCGTAGAGCTGGATCTTATTGCGCTGCAGCTCCATCTGGTTCTTGACCTTGGGGAAGTAGAGGATCCCTGTGAGGTTGAAGGGGTAGTCTACGTTGAGGTGAATCCAGAAGAGGGGCTCCTCCATCGTCTGTGGGTAGAGCTGATGGTAGAAGGCGATGTAGTCCTCCTTCGCCAGTTCGCTGGGCTTCTTGGTCCAGGCGGGGTGGATGTCGTTGATCTGGTTGTCCTGGTCGGTGTCCACGTAGGCGCCGTCCTTCCACTCCTGCTTCTTGCCGAAGATGATGGGGATGGGGAGGAACTTGCAGTACTTATTGAGTAGGGCTGTCAGTCTGTCCTTGCTGAGGAACTCCTCACTCTCGCTGTCGATATGCAGGATGATGTCCGTACCGCGCTCGCTGCGGCTGCCTGGCTCGAGGATGTACTCGGGGTTGCCCTCACAGCTCCAGTGGACGGCCTCAGCGCCTTCCTTGTAGGACTTCGTCTGTATCTCTACGCGGCTGGAGACCATGAAGGAGGAGTAGAAGCCGAGACCGAAGTGGCCGATGATGGCTACCTTGTCATCCTTGTACTTGTCGAGGAACTCCTCGGCGCCTGAGAAGGCGATCTGATTGATGTACTTCTCTACCTCCTCGGCCGTCATCCCTATCCCGCTGTCGCTGATGGTGATGGTCTTGGCCTCGGGATCGAAGCTCACGCGTACCTGGAGCTCCCCGAGCTCACCCTTGTACTCGCCTGCGCTGGCCAGCGCGCGGAGCTTCTGGCTGGCGTCCACAGCGTTGGATACCAGCTCACGGAGGAAGATGTCGTGTTCGCTGTAGAGGAACTTCTTGATGACGGGGAAGATGTTCTCGCTCGTCACTCCGATTTTTCCTTGCTTGCTCATAGATCTATCAATGGATGTATGTCGTTGATTACTTAGTTGCAGTCCTCTAGGCAAAGGGAGTGCCAGGAGGAGCGGCGTGACAGAATGGCACAGACGCCTGTCGCGATGCCGCTCCCTCTGGCCTCGGGGCGCGTGCTAGCCCACGGCTCGAAGGGGTGCGCTGCGGCAGCGAGCAGCGGGGCTCCTAGTGACTTGCTTGGGCTAGAGCGAGGCCTCCCCTTCGTCCCCCTTATTCCTAAGGGCTGCTGACTGATAGCTCTCAAGGCTACTGACTGATACCCCTCGGCTCGCTGGTGGACGTCCCTGAGGCTGCTGACTGATATCCCTCAGCGCCCTCGGGGATAGATCAGAGGTGCGGCACCCCTTTGCTGGGGGTGCTTCTCCCCCTTGAGGAGGCCTCCCGCCGACCCTGTATGCTTGGGGCGCGCAGCGCCTTGGCTGGCTTGACTTGCATTATCTTAATTCGTAACTTAGCGGGAGAATATTACACAGCTGCTGAGCGCTGCAGCCCTACCTCTAGACGGTAGGGGAGGGGCGCTGAGCACTATACGAACAAGAACCGAATGAGTTACCTCAAGTTTGACCGCCGACTGATGGCTAACTTGGATGAGTCCACACAGCGAGAGTACATCCGTACGAATCGAAAGGGCGCCTACTGTTGCTCCAGTATCGTCGGCTGCAATACCCGCAAATACCATGGTGTGCTCGTCGTCCCTATCCCTACACTCAGTCCCAATAATCACGTACTCCTCTCCAGCCTCGACCTGACGATCGTGCAGCACGGGGTGCCCTTCAATGTTGGGATCCACGAGTATGAGGGCGATGTCTTCAGCCCCAAGGGACACAAGTATATCCGTGAGTACAATGTCGACGTCGTATCCTCGACGACCTACCGCGTCGGTGGGGTCGTGCTACGTAAGGAGTTCATCTTCTGTCACTACGTCAATAGGGCGCTCATTCGCTACACCCTCCTAGAGGCGCACAGCCAGACGACGCTCCGCCTGAGTCCCTTCCTTGCCTTCCGCGACGTGAAGATGCTGACGCACCGCAATGATCAGCTCGATGGTAGCTATCAGGAGGCGACGTCTGGCGTCAGCTTCTGCCTCTACCCAGGCTACCCGAGACTCTATCTGCAGCTATCCAAGCAGGGGCGCTTCGTCGCCGACGCGCACTGGAATGAGCGCATCGAGTACATCAAGGAGCGCGAACGCGGCTACGAGTACACCGAGGATCTCTACGTGCCGGGCTACTTCGAGCTCGATATCGAGCTCGGCGAGTCCATCTACTTCTCGGCAGGCCTCGATGAGGCGGATCCACGTAGCTTCGCCCAGCTCTTCGACGAGGAGCTGGCGATGCGTACCGTGCGCGAGGACTTCCGTAGCTGCCTGCTCAACTCGGCCCTACAGTTCTACTACCGCCCCGACGCGACCCACGGCTATCTGCTGGCGGGCTACCCTTGGTTTGGGGTGCGTGCCCGTGACCTCTTCGTCGCCCTCCCGGGCTGCTCTATCTATGCCGACGCGCCCGAGCGCTACTATAGGATCATGGATACGGCGATCCCCGAGCTGCGCAACTTCATGAACCAGGTCAGCATCTCCGAGGAGATACGTGGCATCAACGAGCCCGATGTAGGCCTCTGGGCGGTGTGGGCGCTGCAGCAGTATGCCTCCTGGTCGAGCCCTGCCGATATGGTCAGCCGCTACGGGGACTTCCTCGACGAGCTGATCCACTACTATCTGCGCAATGTGCACCCCAATCTCCGTATCGACGAGACAGGGCTCTGCTACATCCTGGGCGATGGCAAGCCCCTCTCCTGGATGGATGCCAAGATCGACGGGCAGGCCGTCGTACGCCGTGAGGGCTACCTCGTGGAGGTCAATGCCCTGTGGTATAATGCCCTTTGCTTCTACCGCGAGGTGCTGCCCAGCAGGTGGACGCCCGAGCTCGAGGAGCTGGTAGAACGGGTGCAGACGAGCTTCTGCCGCACCTTCATCAACGAGCATGGCTACCTCTTCGACTACGTCCTGCCTCACCATCCTCAGGACTGGAGCGTGCGACCGAACATGATCTTCGCCGCCTCGCTCCCGTACTCCCCGCTACCTAAGTCTACACGCCGCTCCGTCGTCGAGATCATCACCCGTGAGCTGCGCACGCCCAAGGGGCTGCGCAGCCTCAGCCCCAAGAGCGAGGGCTACCAGCCGCAGTGCCACGGCACCCAGCTGCAGCGCGAGCGCGCCTACTACAACGGCTCGGTATGGCCGTGGCTGCTCGGGGCTTACTTCGAGGCCTACCTCAAGCTCTACGGCCGTGGCGCCTTCTCCTTCATCGAGCGTACGCTCATCGGGATGGAGGAGGAGCTGCAGGAGCACGGCGTAGGGACGATCAGCGAGCTCTTCGACGGCAATCCGCCCTTCAAGGGTAGAGGCGCTATCTCCTTCGCCATGAGCGTCGGGGAGATCCTGCGCTCGCTGCATCTGCTCAAGCAGGCCCAGGCGGCATACGACACACAGACACTCCCCATGATACGATACGAATGAGAGCATTGATGTTCGGCTGGGAGTTCCCCCCTCACATCCTCGGGGGACTCGGCACAGCTAGCTATGGACTGACGAAGGGGATGGCCGCGCAGGGCGATATGGATATTACCTTCGTCATCCCCCGCCCCTCGGGCGATGAGGATACGAGCTTCCTGCGCATCATCGGCGCAGGAGATACGCCCGTCGTGTGGCGCGATGTGAGCTACGACTACGTACGTGAGCGCCTGGCGGGCAAGATGACGCCCGAGCTCTACTACCAGTTGCGGGATCATATCTACGCCGACTTCTCGCACTACAGGACCAATGACCTAGGCTGCTTCGAGTTCTCGGGCAAGTATCTAGACAACCTCCTCGAGGAGATCAATAACTACAGCATAGTGGCGGGCGTCATCGCCCGCAGTGAGGGCTACGACGTCATCCACTCGCATGACTGGCTGACCTATCCCGCGGGGATCCATGCCAAGCAGATCACGGGCAAGCCGCTGGTGGTACACGTCCACGCTACTGACTTCGACCGCAGCCGCGGGAATGTCAACCCCACGGTCTTCGGCATCGAGATGGACGGGATGAACCATGCCGACCACATCATCACCGTGAGCGAGCTGACGCGCCGTACCGTCATCGAGAAGTACCATCAGGATCCTGCCAAGGTGACGACGGTGCACAATGCCGTCACGCCCCTCTCGCCCGCCATCCTCGCCCTGCCCGACAAGCGCGGCGTCAAGGATAAGGTCGTGACCTTCCTCGGGCGTATCACGATGCAGAAGGGCTGTGAGTACTTCGTCGAGGCTGCGGCTAAGGTGCTGGAGCGTACGCAGGGCGTGCGCTTCATCATGGCCGGCAGTGGCGATATGATGGATGCGATGATACGCCTGGCGGCGCAGCGCAACATCGCCGACCGCTTCCACTTCACGGGCTTCATGAAGGGGCAGCAGGTCTACGAGGTCTTCAAGGCCAGCGACGTCTACGTCATGCCCTCGGTCTCCGAGCCCTTCGGGATCTCCCCGCTGGAGGCCATGCAGTGCGGCGTCCCCTCCATCATCTCCTATCAGTCGGGCTGTGCCGAGATCCTCGACTACGCCATCAAGGTAGACTACTGGGACATCGACGCCATGGCCGACGCCATCTATGCCCTGATCACTTACCCCGAGATGCACGCCTTCCTCAAGGAGGAGGGGCTGCGCGAGGTGAACAGCATCACCTGGGAGGCCGCTGGGCGCAAGGTGCGCGCCATCTACGACCGCTACGTACGCTAAACTCTGACACACGCTATACACTAGAGCTATGAAGAAGATTTGCCTTTGCTTCCAGATACACCAGCCCATCCGACTCCGTCGCTACCGCTTCTTCGATATCGGGAATGTCCATTACTACAGTGATGACTACCTCAATGAGGAGGTCTTCGATCGCATCACCGACAGCTGCTACTTCCCTGCGAACCGCATGCTGCTGGAGCTTCTGAAGACCTACCCCGACTTCCACGTCAGCTTCTCGATCTCGGGGCTAGCGCTGGAGCAGATGGAGTACCGCAAGCCTGAGCTCCTCGAGAGCTTCAGGGAGCTTGTGGCTACGGGGCGTGTGGAGTTCGTCGCAGAGACCTATTCGCACTCTATATCCTCGCTCTACGATCCCGTAGAGTTCCGCAACCAGGTGCGTATGCAGCAGACCAAGCTGCGCGAGCTCTTCGGCGTCGAGCCCTCCCGTGTTTTCTGTAATAGTGAGCTGATCTATTCGGATGAGATCGCTCTAGAGCTCGCCTCTCTAGGCTACGAGGGCATCATCACCGAGGGCGCCAAGCACGTCCTCGGCTGGAAGAGCCCCAACTACCTCTACGGCTCGGCCGTCTCGCCCGAGACCAAGCTGCTGCTGCGCAACGCTGGTCTGAGCGAGCTCGTGACGAACCACTTCTCCAACTACAGCTCTCACGAATACCCTGTCACGGCAGACAAGCTCCTGGGGCGTGTGCAGCACCTCCCCGAGGGTGAGGACTTCACCCTCCTCTATATGAACTATGAGGTACTCGGGGAGATGAATCGTGCAGAGACGGGGATCTTCGAGTTCTTCCGTGCCCTGCCCAAGCTCGCCGCCGACTACGGCGTCGGCTTCGCCACGCCCTCGCAGCTCTTGGACAGCCAGCGCCCCGTCGGGCTGATCTCGGTAGCCTATCCGATTAGCTGGGCGGGTGAGGAGAAGAGCACCAACGAATGGAACGGCAATATCCTCCAGCAGGGGGTGATCGAGAAACTCCGCCAGTGGGGCGAGCGTGTCCACGCCCTCGAGGACCGCGGCCTCCTGAAGGACTGGCTCTATCTACAGAGTGCCGACCACTTCTACTACATGAATACGATCAACTGGGGGGGGCATCCCTACAGCCCCTATAGCTCGCCCTACGATGCTTTCAATAACTATATGAACGTCCTGAGCGACCTACTCCTCCGCGTCGAGGAGCAGGCGCCCAGCAGCATCGAGACCGAGGAGCTGAACTCCTACCAGCAGATGATCCACGCGCAGCAGGAGCGCATCGCCGAGCTCGAGGCCGAGGTCAAGCACCTCGAGGGGCTAGTCAAGCAATGAGCTCGCGCCACTAGAGTCGGCTCCAAACAAAAGGCCCTAGCCCTGCGTTGTAGCTATGTAGACATCTAGTGGACACTTCACCATCAGTAGATAGAAGGGAACGCTATGAGACAACTCAAGATATCGAAGTCCATCACCAATCGAGAGAGTGCCTCGCTCGACCGCTACCTGCAGGAGATAGGTCGCGAGGAGCTCATCAGCATAGAGGAGGAGGTAGAGCTTGCCCAGGCGATCAAGCGGGGCGATCGCCGAGCCCTGGATAAGATGACCCGAGCCAATCTGCGCTTCGTCGTCTCCGTCGCCAAGCAGTACCAGAACCAAGGCCTCAGCCTCCCCGACCTCATTAATGAGGGGAACCTCGGGCTGATCAAGGCGGCCGAGAAGTTCGACGAGACGCGCGGCTTCAAGTTCATCTCCTACGCCGTCTGGTGGATACGCCAGGCGATCCTCCAGGCACTGGCTGAGCAGGCGCGTATCGTACGTCTGCCGCTCAATCAGGTCGGGACGCTCAACAAGATCTCCAAGGCCTTGGCTAAGTTCGAGCAGGAGAACGAGCGCCGCCCCTCGGCCGAGGAGCTGGCTAAGGAGCTTAACCTCCCCGAGGACAAGATCACCGAGACGCTCAAGGTCGCAGGGCGGCATATCTCCGTCGATGCCCCTTTTGTCGAGGGAGAGGAGAATAGCCTCCTGGACGTACTGACCAGTGACGACACCCCCTCGACGGATAGCGTACTGCTCGATGAGTCGCTCAGCAGCGAGATCAACCAGGTGCTGACGAACCTCACCGAGCGTGAGGCCGAGATCGTCAAGTGCTTCTTCGGCATCTGCGGCTACCCCGAGATGACGCTCGATGAGATAGGGATGAAGTACGATCTGACGCGCGAGCGCGTGCGCCAGATTAAGGAGAAGGCTATACGCAAGCTGCGCAACGATATACACTGCGCCTCCCTCAAGCCATACCTCGGCTAGCTCCTCCCTAGCCCTCTTCCCTTCGTCTACGCTCATGGCTACGCAGTCCCGACTGTGTGGTCATGAGCGCTCGTGTAGATCCTCTAGGCACCGATAGATAATTACAGAGATGACAAAGCGACAAGCACATCATTGGCTCGGCTGGCTGCAGCGCTGGGGGATGCTCCCGCGCCGCCTCGTCCGGCATACCGAGGCCGAGGATCTACTGAAAAGCCTCTACGAGCAGCAGCGTCAGCCCGCTGGGGTGCAGGCCAGCTCTAGCCCCATCCTGCGCCACGGCCCCGAGCTGTCGGAGCTACTCCAGCAGCTGCGGCAGGAGGGCTACCTAGCTACCGACTCCTTCGCCCTCACTGAGCGTGGGGAGCAGCGTGCCCTCGAGCTGATCCGTGCCCACCGCCTCTATGAGCTGTATCTGGCGGAGCACTCGGGCTACACGCCTAGTGAGTGGCACCGCCTAGCGCATACCAAGGAGCACCAGCTCAGCTCCTCCGAGCACCAGCGTATCGCCTCGCTCCTAGGTAATCCCCTCTACGACCCGCATGGCGATCCCATCCCTACGGCCGAAGGGGTGCAGGCCGAGCTCCCTGAGGCCCTTCCCCTTGAGGCGCTGCAGCCGGGCTCGTGGTACTACGTCCTCCACATCGAGGATGACCTCGTGGAGGCCTACCACTACCTTACGGATCTAGGCCTGACGCGCGACTCCATCTTCCAGCTGCAGACGCTGGAGTCTGGCATCTGTCGCCTCTATTACGAGGGGGAGGCCTATGATCTCCCCGTACAGTTCCTCAGCTCGCTACACCTACGGCTGGCGACTGCGCAGGAGCTCAAGGAGAGTCATGCCGCCGAGGTGCGGCGTCTCTCCACGCTCGCTCCAGATGAGTCCAGCACGGTGCTCGGCCTCTCGCCCTCCTGTCGTGGACCGATGCGCCGCCGTCTGATGGACCTCGGCTTCGTACGCGGTAGCCACATCAGCATAGAGATGCGCAGCCCGCTGGGCAATCCTACGGCCTACATCGTACGCGGGGCCACCATCGCCTTGCGTCGCGACCAAGCTCGCTATATCCTTATCCAAGACCCCAAGCTATGCCCTCAAGAGTAAGTCCTGATACCTCCTGCTCCTCTGCCTCCGCACAGGCTGCTGCCCTGCAGCGTCGTGGGGAGCACCTCGCCGAGACGCGCTATACCATAGCTCTGGCGGGGAACCCCAATACGGGTAAGAGCACCGTCTTCAATGCCCTCACGGGGCTCAAGCAGCATACGGGGAACTGGCCTGGCAAGACGGTCGGTAAGGCCGAGGGCGCCTTCGACTACGCTGGCGAGGGCTATAAGATCGTAGACCTCCCAGGTACCTACTCCCTCTCCTCGACGAGCGAGGACGAGGAGATCGCCCGCAACTTCATCCTCTTCGACCGCCCCGACGTCACGGTCATCGTCGCTGACGCCACCCGCCTGGAGCGTAACATGAACCTTCTGCTGCAGGTGCTGCAGATCACCGATAAGGTCGTCCTCTGCGTGAACCTCCTTGACGAGGCGCGCCGCAATAAGATCGAGATCAACCTCCAGGCGCTCTCCCGCCGCCTCGGCATCCCTGTCATAGGGGCCAGTGCCCGCTCGGGCAAGGGTATCCCCGAGCTGCTCGTACAGATACGGGCCGTAGCGCTTGGTGAGTATGTCTGCCGTCCCTACCGCGGGCAGAGCCTCCCGGAGCACACGGCACAGCTCGTCGCGAAGCTCCAGGCCAAGGTCGAGGAGCTCTATCCCGAGGTTGCTAACAGCTGGTGGATCGCCACGCGCCTCATCGAGGACGATCCCTCGATCACCGCACGCTTCGATGCCCCTGAGCTCCTCGAGCTGGCGCGCCAGGTGCACCTCGAGATCGGGGAGAACTTCCACGACCAATGGACGGAGTCTATCTATGCCGACGCCTACCGCATTTGCTCCGAGGTTCTGCTGCAGGCCCATGTCGAGGGACGCCTGCCGCTGGACGTGCGGCTCGACCGCATCCTCACCTCGCGTCGCTGGGGCTTTCCCATCATGCTGCTCCTCCTCGGGGTGATCTTCTGGCTCACCATCGTCGGGTCGAACTATCCCTCCTCGCTCCTGAGTGACCTTTTGGTGGGGCGGGTGCACCCGCTCTTCCGCTCGGCGCTAGTCACGCTCGGTAGCCCCTGGTGGCTCACGGGGCTACTGGCGGACGGTATCTATCTCACTACCGTTTGGGTCGTGTCGGTGATGCTGCCGCCGATGGCGATCTTCTTCCCGCTCTTCACCTTACTGGAGGACTTCGGCTATCTGCCGCGTGTGGCCTTCAACCTCGATGAGCTCTTCCGTCGTAGTGGGGCGCATGGTAAGCAAGCGCTGACGATGAGCATGGGCTTCGGCTGCAATGCTGCGGGTGTCGTCTCCACACGCATCATCGACAGCGAGCGCGAGCGCCTCATCGCCATCATCACCAATAACTTCTCGCTCTGCAATGGGCGCTGGCCTACCATCATCCTCCTGTCCTCGCTCTTCATCGGCGCGGCCGTGCCGCCTGCCTATGCGGGGCTGGCAAGCATCGGCGCGGTGCTAGCGATCGTGCTGCTGGGCGTGCTGGTCATGTTTGGCGCCTCCTGGGCGCTCTCCCATACGGTGCTGCACGGGGAGGTCTCTACCTTCCACCTCGAGCTGCCGCCCTATAGGCCGCCGCAGTTCTGGCGCACGCTCTACACCTCCTTCATCGACCGCACGCTGATCGTCCTCTGGCGTGCCCTGGTCTTCGCAGCCCCTGCGGGGGCCTTCATCTGGCTCTCGTGCAATGTACATATCGGGGGAGCTAGCGTCGCCGCACACCTCATCCAGCTGCTGGACTACCCAGGGATGTTGATGGGACTCAATGGCGTCATCCTCCTAGCCTACCTCCTGGCGATCCCTGCCAACGAGGTCGTCATACCCACAGTGCTCATGCTCACGACGCTGGTGCTAGGCGGTGGTGATCCTGCTGGCGCTGGCGTCCTGATGGAGGGAGGGGAGGCTGAGACCTTTGCCCTCCTGCAGCAGGGAGGCTGGACGCTGATGACGGGCGTCTGCCTCATGCTCTTCTGCCTGCTGCATCACCCCTGTAGCACGACGATCTACACCATATACAAGGAGACAGGCAGCCTACGCTGGACACTGCTCTCCGTCTTCCTTCCCCTCGGTCTCGGGATCCTCGTGACCATGATCACGGCGGGCATCTGGCGTCTTGTCGCTTAGCTCGCGCAACATTCTTCGCCCTGTGTCTGTTAGCCTCTTTGGTGGCTATAGCAGCGCAGGGCGATCCTTTTGTATCACCTCACCCTGCTGAAGACCAACAAGCTAGTATAATCAATGAAGGATAAGATCATCGTAGCCATCGACGGCTACAGCTCCTGCGGCAAGAGCTCCATGGCACGCACGCTGGCCGAGGCCATCGGCTATATCTACGTAGACACGGGGGCCATGTATCGAGGCGTCACCCTCTGGGCCATGCGTAAGGGCTTCATCGAGAATGGACTCATCGACGCCTCCTCGCTGGAGCGCTCCCTGGGCGACCTAGAGCTGGCCTTCCGGCTGGCGGAGCAGAGCCCACGCCCCGAGCTCTACCTCAATGGCGAGCGTGTCGAGCAGGCCATCCGCTCTATGGAGGTCGCCTCGCAGGTAAGCCCCGTGGCAGCCCTCAGCTTCGTGCGCAGCTTCCTCACCGCACAGCAGCAGGAGATGGGGCGGCATAAGGGCATCGTCATGGATGGCCGCGACATCGGTACGGCTGTCTTCCCCGACGCCGAGCTCAAGGTCTTCGTCACGGCCGACCCCCAGGTGCGTGCGGAGCGCCGACTGGCGGAGCTGCGCAGCAAAGGCGACCACATCATCACCATGGAGGAGGTGCTGGCGAACCTGCAAGAGCGTGACTATATCGACACCCACCGCGAGGTGGCACCGCTCACCCAGGCGCCCGATGCGCTGGTACTGGACAACTCCCACCTCACCATCCCCGAGCAGGACGCCCTGCTACATTCCTATTATCAGGCTGCGCTTGCCCGTAGAGGGTAGCCGCTGCCTACACATCCCATCAACATCTAGATATGACCTACCCCACGATAGAGATAGACCAGCAGTCGGGCTTTTGCTTCGGCGTGATCAACGCTGTCAAGCATGCCGAGCAGCAGCTCGAGAAGGACAAGAAGGAGCTCTACTGCCTCGGCGACATCGTCCACAATAGCCAGGAGGTCGACCGCCTGCAGGCCAAGGGCATGCAGACCATCGACTACGACACCTTCCGCCAGCTAGAGGGCAAGCGCGTCCTCTTCCGTGCGCATGGTGAGGCGCCTGCGATCTATCAGATGGCACGCGAGCGTAATATCGAGCTCGTCGATGCTACCTGCCCCGTGGTGCTCGCGCTGCAGAAGAAGGTGCGCAAGAAGTTCGTCGAGCTGGATCCCATCGGAGGGCAGATCGTTATCTACGGCAAGAAGGGCCACGCTGAGGTCAATGGCCTGGTCGGGCAGACGGAGGGCAAGGCCATCATCGTGCAGTACCCCGAGGATGTCGAGCAGATCGACTTCGCACGTCCCGTGGCGCTCTTCTCCCAGACGACGCAGTCGCTGACGGGCTTCCTCGAGCTGATCGACACGCTGCGTGATCGTATGCAGGAGGGGGCTCGCTTCGAGTATCAGGACTCGATCTGCCGCCAGGTGTCCAATCGTATGCCGCATATCCAGGACTTCGCTTCGCGGCATGAGCTGGTCTTCTTCGTCGCTGGGGCTAAGAGCTCCAATGGTAAGGTGCTCTTCAGCTACTGCCTCAAGGGCAATGAGCGCAGCATCTTCGTCTCCTCCCCCGACGAACTGACGGCCGATATGCTGCAGCCGCTGCCGGCGAGCATCGGCATCTGTGGCGCCACCTCCACGCCTATGTGGCAGATGGAGGAGGTAGCAGCGCGCATACGCGAGCTCCTCGGTATGCCTAGCCCCACGACGCAGGCATGACGCTCCTAGAGCAGCGCCTCGAGGACTATATCCTAGCGCATACGACGCCCGAGAGTGAGCTGCGTCAGCGGCTCGCCCGACAGGCGCACGTGCAGCTCCTCAGGGCGCGTATGCTCTCGGGACCGCTGCAGGGAGGCCTCTTGCAGATGCTCTGCCGCATGAAGGGCGCCCGCTATGTCCTCGAGCTCGGTACCTATACGGGCTATGCGGCGCACTGCATGGCCGAGGTGCTCCCCCCAGGCGGAGAGGTGCACACTATAGAGTCGGACGATGAGATGGAGGACTTCATCCGCGGCTTCATCGCAGAGGCGCCCTGGGGTGAGCGGATCAAGCTGCACCTGGGCGATGCCCTCGAGCTGCTGCCGGCGCTGGTGGAGCGCTACGCCTTCGACCTCGTCTACATCGATGCCAACAAGCGCCAGTACCTCGACTACTACGAGCTCCTCCTGCCGCATCTGCCTAGTGGTGCCATCATCCTAGCCGACAATACGCTCTGGGATGGCAAGGTCGTAGCCGACCCGCTGCCGACGGATGCCCAGACGCAGAGTATCCTGTCCTTCAACCGCCACGTGCAGGAGGATCCTCGCGTGGAGAACCTCATCCTCCCCCTACGTGATGGGCTGAGCATCATCTACAAGAAGTAGCGCCTCTCCCTCACTGCGCCTCAAGCACTACGCCCCGCTAAGCCTAGAGACTTAGCGGGGCGTAGTGCTTGGGGCTTTTGCTTAGGTGGGCTCGGCTAGGGGAGGCCTTAGACCAAGGCGCCCAGCTCGGTGCGTCCCGTCAGCGATCGGTGCATCGCGGTGGCGGCACGGCGCCCGTCACCCATGGCGAGGATCACGGTGGCGGGGCCGCGTACGATGTCGCCCCCCGCGTAGATCGTAGGGATGGAGCTGCGCTGCTCCTCATCGACGACGATGGTCCCCGAGCGGGAGACCGAGAGCTCGGGCAGCGACTGCGGTACGAGCGGGCTGGCGGAGTAGCCTATGCTCACGATGACCTCATCGACCTCCAGCTCCACGATAGCGCCCTCTATGGGCTGGGGGCTGCGGCGTCCACTCGCGTCGGGCTCGCCGAGCTGCATCTGCTGCAGGCGCATGCGGGCGACGTGCCCCGATTCGTCGGCGAGGTAGGCAATCGGATTGTGCAGCGTCAGGAAGCGTGTTCCCTCCTCCTCGGCGTGGTGGAGCTCCTCGGCACGGGCGGGCATCTCCTCACGGCTGCGGCGGTAGACGATCATCACCTCCGCGGCACCGAGACGCAGCGCCGAGCGTACGGCATCGATGGCGGTATTCCCCGCTCCGATGATGGCCACGCGCTTGCCAGCATAGCGCAGCTTCTCCTCGTCGATCTCCTCGGGGCTCATCATGTTCAGGCGCGCCAGATAGTCGCTGGCTGAGTGGATGCCCTTGAGGTCTTCGCCTGGGACATGCATGAAGTTGGGCACGCCAGCGCCTGTGCCGACGAAGATCCCCGCGAAGCCTTCCTCCTGGAGCTGCTGCACGGTGATATCCTCCCCGACATAGGTGCTGGGGACGAAGTGCACGCCCAGCTGGCGGAGCTTCGCCAGCTCGTGCTCGATGATGCTATTGGGGAGGACGAACTCGGGGATTCCATAGCGCAGGACGCCTCCGAGCTCTTCGGCGGCCTCGTAGACCGTCACCTCATAGCCCCACTTGGCCATATCGGTGGCGAAGGAGATCCCTGCAGGGCCGCTGCCGATAGCAGCGACGCGTAGGCCATTGGGGGGCATGGGCGGTGCTAAGGGCTTGGCCTCCTCGGGATGCAGACGCTCGTAGTCGGCGACGAAGCGCTCGAGGTTACCGATGGAGACGGCAGGCTTCTTGAGGCTCAGCGTGTAGATGCACTGGCTCTCGCACTGCTTCTCCTGCGGGCAGACGCGCCCACAGACGGCAGGCAGGCTGCTGGTCTCGCGGATGATCCCTAGGGCATCAACGAACTCCCCCCGCTCGATGAGCTTGATGAAGGAGGGGATATGGATCCCTACGGGGCAGCCCGAGACGCAGCCCGGGCTAGGGCAGTCGAGGCAGCGCCGTGCCTCCTCCATGGCCAGCTCGGCTGTATAGCCTAGAGCGACCTCGTGGTGGAAGGCGCTGAGCCGCTCCTCTAGGCCGAGCGTAGGCATAGGGGTGCGGGGTGCGGTGATACGTTCTTTATTGGGAGTCGCCTTGCGTAGCTCGGCACGCCAGGGCTGGGCGCGGCGTTCCTTGATCAATTCTTCTCTTGTCATAGTGGGCTGATGCTACTTAGCTCCTCGGCGGGATGGGCTGTGCCAGCTCGCTAGGCCGCCCCTCTCGGGCAGAGCGTAGCGTAGGGGGAGGCGCGCTGGGCCTGCTGGGCCTAGCGTACAGGGAAGTCCCCTCGAGATCTATCGGTAGAATGCGCGATCTACAGAGCTGCATCAAGGTGTATACCATCTAAGTGCTTCGGAGTAGCAAGAACAAATATAAGTAAAGCCGCGCAATCCTCCGAAGCCGCTCCCGCAGCCTCGGCGCGCGGAGCTGCTCCCTAAGGGGGAGCGTCCTGATGGATATCAGTCAGCCCGCTGAGGGATATCCGTCAGGAGGCTGAGGGAGGCCAGTGGCCGCGCTGAGGGATATCAGTCACGGCAGGGACGAACTAAGGGGAACGAAGCCTTGGAGCTAAGGGGGGCTACGCGCCACTAGGTGGCTGACAGGTCCGCTCCAGGCACTGGGCGCTCACGCGCGGCCTAGGAATTGTATGATTCCTCGTATCTTTGGCGTTAAGGAATCAACAGGGTAGGGGAGACGCCGAGGGCGCTCTGCCCGCCCCGACACTTAGTTAAGCTACCAGTATGAAGCAGTTCATCAGACTTCTCCCACTAGCCTTGGTGCTCGGGCTTAGCTCCTGTGGCATCGCGACCGGATACAGCCCGCAGCCCGGGATTGAGCGTATAGAGCGCGGCATGACCCGCGAGCAAGTTATTCAGGTGATGGGACGCCCCAATACCCGCAGCCTCGCCGCGGATGGTAGCGAGCTGTGGGAGTATAGAGAATTCTATGCGGGAGGCGTAACCTATGTCGCGCAGATCTCCTTCAATGAGGGGCGGGTCACACGCATGGACAATCGTAGAGAGATAGAGAGGCTCCCTGAGGGTACGCCCGATCCGAGCCGTCCCCAGCAGGGTGGTGGCTACCCGAGGGGGAGCTACGAGGCCGAGCAGGAGCGACGTGCGGAGGAGGCCTTCTCGCAGTTCATCCGCGATATTCAGAGTAAGCCCTTCGACGAGGATAAATTCCGTCTCATTCGGGATGTAGCGCAGCGCAACTACTTCACCACAGAGCAGACCATACGCGTCCTGAGGCTCTTCTCCTGGGATGACGAGAAGTTTAAGGTACTTAGGATCCTAGCTCCACGCATACGTGATAGCTTTAATGCTCATCGGATCATCGACCTCTTCTCCTGGGACGATGATAAGGCTCGTGCACGCAAGATCCTTCAGTCCTGCCCTCCATCAGTTCCGATTCCTCCTGGGGGCGGCTATGGACGGGAGGAGTCACGGCGTGCAGAGGAGGGCTTCGATGAGTTCATCCGCGATATCCAGCGGAGGCCCTTCAAGGACGATAAGATCCGCTTCATACAGGACGCCGCGCGCCGCAACTACTTCACCACGGCTCAGGCTAGACGGGTGCTGCAGCTCTTCAGTTGGGACGATGACAAGCTCACGGTGCTGGAGGCCTTAGCTCCACGCCTACGCGATGGCTTCAACGCCCATCAGCTCGTAGACCTCTTCACCTTCTCCAGCGGCAAGGAGCGCGCACGTCAGATCATTAATTCTCGCCTCCCGCAGGGTGAGGTCTATCCTGGTGGGGGCTATGGCCCGTACGAGTCGCAGCGTGCGGAGGAGGCCTTCGCCGAATTCATCCGCGATATTCAGCGCAAGCCCTTCAAGGACGATAAGATCCGCTTCATACAGGACGCCGCACGCCGCAACTACTTCACCACGGATCAGGCTCGGCGTGTGCTGCAGCTCTTCACCTGGGACGATGACAAGCTCACGGTGCTGGAGGCCTTGGCCCCGCGCCTGCGCGATGGCTTCAATGCCCATCAGCTCGTCGACCTCTTTACCTTCTCCAGCGCTAAGGAGCGCGCACGTCAGATCCTCGGCTATCGTAGCCGATAGGAGCACCGCGCCCTAGCCCATCACTACATCATGCTCAAGATTAAGCAATTTACCTTCGGACCCGTACAAGAGAATACCTACGTCCTTTACGATGAGGCGAGCCGTGAGGCCGCTATCGTCGACCCAGGCTGCATGCGGCACTCAGAGGAGGACCAGCTCAGGGACTTCATCGAGGAGCAGGGCCTCGAGCCCAAGCTCCTGCTGTGCACCCACCAGCACTTTGACCACGTGTGGGGAGCAGCCTATGTGCTGCGTACCTGGCCTGGGCTCCTAGCCTACGCCAATCGTATAGACTTCGAGAAGCTCCCGCTGCCCTCCGACCAGCTCAAGGGCTACGGCATCCCGCTGCCACTGGAGGACGTCCCAGAGAGCCGCTATACGCTGGTCGAGCAGGACGACACGATACAGCTCGGGGGGGAGACGCTGCGCGTGCTCTTCGTGCCAGGACACGCCCCAGGGCATATCGCCTTCTACGCGGCGGACTCGGGGATCCTGCTCTCAGGGGATACGCTACTGCTCGGTACGATAGGCCGCACGGACTTCTGGTACGGCGATTATGACCAGCTGCTGGCTGCCATCAAGGCGCAGTACATGCCGCTGCCCGATGAGACCATCGTCTTCAGTGGGCATGGCCCCGAGACGACGATAGGCCACGAACGCCGTCATAATAGCTTCCTCCGCTAGGATAGACGGGCGAATATTCGTATCTTTGCAGCGCTGTCACTAGGGGATCTCCCCTAGTCGCGCATGGCTCAGTAGCTTAGTTGAATAGAGCGTCAGATTCCGGTTCTGAAGGTCGAGGGTTTGAGTCCCTCCTGGGTCACCGAGAAAATAAATCCCTAATGTTGGGTTTTCGATAATACGCTATAAAACAGCGATTTGCATTGTTGGTTGGTTGCACGACCAGAAAATGTATAACCGCCATTTTTTACCTCTTATTCGCACAAACTTGCGCACGCACAAAATAGCGTGCGCAAGTTTGCTGGAGGTGGGGAAGTGGCGCAAAGCAACCAACAATATGCAGAAAGTAAGCACCAGCCGAGTATTTGACAGGCGCAAAGTCGCCACGAAGGATATTCCCGCTCCCGTCGTTATCGAGGTGAGAATGGGTGGGCGAAAAAGATACCTAGATACGGGTGTCCGTCTGACAGCCGACCAGTGGAATCCGACGACCCGCATGGCTCAGCGCGTTCAAGGGACGAGCAAGATCAACCAAGACATAGCGCTAGCGGAGGCGCGCGTGTTCGATGTCCTTGGAGACCTCGAAGAGCGTGGAAATGTGAAATACACCCTTGATGACATAATGCAGGCCGCAAAATCGGACACCTGCTCCATGGAGTTGTTCACAGACTTCCTGCTGCAACGAATCGAGGAGCGCCCTATGTCGGAGGCTACACGGCGCCAGCACAAAGTGATAATAGGTGCAGTAATACAGAGTGATCTGCTCTCACGATTCTCAGACCTCACACCTCTAAACTTGTCAAAATTCGACGCATGGCTTAGGAAGGAACGAGGACTAAGGCATCAAGTGACCATAGCCAACTACCACAAGCGGCTTAAGATCTATGTACGAGAGGCTATGACTTATGGGCACATCAGCAAGAACCCTTACGATGGATTCAAGGTCCACCGAGGTGAAAGCAAGGGGCGTAAGTTCCTAAACAAGGAAGAGCTGAGTGCCATACAGCACACCGAGCTACACGATGAGGTCATGATCCGTACGCGCGACCTATTTATATTTCAGAGCTACACGGGGCTGGCCTACGCAGACCTCTCAAGATTCGATTTCAGCAAGGTGGAAGACCGAGGGGGGATGATGTACCTTCGAGACCAGCGAAAGAAGACGAGCACGGAGTACTTCGTGTACCTACTACCACCCGCAGTGGAGGTGCTGCGCAAGTATGCGTACAAGCTCCCCATTGTCTGCGCTCAGCAATATAATATGAGGCTAAAGGCCTTAGCCGCTATATGTGGACTGAAGCGCGGCCTTAGCTCTCACGTTGCACGCCATACCTTTGCTACGACTATCACGCTGGCGCAGGGCGTACCGATGCACGTCCTGCAAAAGATGATGGGGCATACAAACATCAAGACCACGCAGATATATGCCAAGGTCCTCGCCGAGGACGTCGAGCGGGAGTTTAGCAGGCTATCCTCCCTATATCCCAGATAGAGGCAGTCTCGTCCACCTCACGGACACTGTCGGAGGACTAAGAATAGGCAGCGCCCCCACTCAGTACGGCTACTGGGTGGGGACGCTGTGCCTCGGGGCTCTTTGCTTATTTTACGCCAGTTACTTACATGCGATCCTGCGTCGGAGCCAGAGGGCGAGGGCGGCGACCACTAGCGGCAGGCAGCACCACAGAGCCGCCGCGCGCACGTCCTTGACCCAGTGCCTGGGCACCTCCTTAATGACCTCCTGCACGACGGGGATGCTATCGACACGTACCCTCACGCCCGAGGCGTCGCTGTGGCTCTCTCGGTCGCGCCAGCGGGTGATCACCCTATCCACGTGTACGGTGTCACCCTTGACGTATCGGTCGACTACGACGCTGTCGCGCTCGCGGATAATGACACTGTCTCGCCGTAGGCTGTCTCGCCACTCTATGCGCACCCGCTCCACTGGCACGGTGACGATGCGCCTGCCGCAGCCCGCGAGCAGGAGCAGCAGGGCGAGCGCGGCCACAGCCAGCGCTGCCCATATTGCTTGTATCTTAGTATCTCTCATAGTTATGACTGTCTAGCTGCCTCTAGCGCCGCCACACGCTGCACGAGCGCGGCTATAGCGGCCTCTGTGGAGGTGCGTAGGGTGGTTATTGCGTTATCCGTGTCCTCTGGCGCGAGCGACCAATCGGAGGGCTTGTTGCCGCGCTCGAGCTTGAGGCGGCGGAAGACCCCCGCGCCCGTAGATGGCTCGCCTGGCTTAGCCCAAGACTGATTGGGGTAGAGGAGGAGGCCGTCGAACGATCGCTTGGTTGTAAAGGTCATGATGAAGCGCCCATCCTCGGGGAAGGTTGATAATACCCCCCACTCGTCCCTATGCCCCTCGAAGTACTCCTTTAGCGGCGTGGGTATAACGCGCATGCCATTGCCTTTGCGCTTGACCTCCATATCGCCGCTAAGCGTGTACGTCCCCGCGGGCAGCTCGAATCCGAACTTAATAGCATACGCGTCGCCATCCTGCTCGCGTTCGGACGTTGACCACGGGGCACGCAGCAGCTGCACGCCACCCAGCTGCAGGGCGTCTACCGCCTCCTTAGCCTTGGCAGTTGCCACGTTCTTCGCTCCCTCGAGCGTGGCGCGGTCGCCCTCGCGCATATCATCCCTGAGGCGCTCTACGTCGCTCTTCGGTGGCATGATGCTGTCGACTGGGGAGGGGATAACGTGTCGCTCGTAGCCCTTGAGCGCCCAGCTCTCGGTCGCAAGGGCAAAGGTGGGCTTATAGTCTGACTTGACCTCCGCGATGTAGCGGCCGCCGCCTCGCAGGTACACGTACTCGGCACTCATCGCCGTGAGCTGCCTCGGTGCGCTCACGACCTCCTCTCCCTGAGCCACCCAGACCTTGCTGTAGCCGCTGACCAGCCTGTCCTCGCTGCGCCCTCCATATCCCGAGGCGTTGACGCTCCAGCGCAAGTCTACGCCAAAGCCATCAGGGTGCGTCGCGTAGGGAGGCTTAGGCACACTCGGGTCGAGCCCAGCGTACAGCGAGACCTCAAAATACGCGGGCTGCTTGTATGGGATGCCCTTAGTACCTGTAAGATGGATAACCGCTGCGTAGTATTTGCTAGGATCGAGTTGGGTGAGGTCGAACGTATGGGTATGGATGTTCCAGCGCTTGGCCTCCTCGATCAGCTGCGAGTACCGCCACAGCTCCGCCCAGTCCTCGGGAGAGTAGATGCCAGCACGCGAGTCCCTGATAGCGATCAGCACCGTGCCGCGCTTGTGGGTCGTCCAGTCCGCAGTTAGTGTCCACAGATCGCCCTCCTTGTAGCTTATCGGACACGTGTCTGACAAAAAGCTCTGCGCCTTAGTAGACACCTTCTCCCCAAGCAGAGATACCTCTCCGCGCACCTCTTGAGCACAGGACTTGGCATACGTTTTAGCCCCCTCTAACGTCCTCGCGGCTGTCTTTCGCACATCGTCGACAATCGAGTCCCAGAGCGTAACGGCTTTATCCGTATCCCTAAGAGACTCTCGAGGCGCAAGCCACAACGGCTCTGTATAGCCATCAATCGGCAGACGGGCGTATGCTCCTGGCTGATAGTTGTCAGCATTCTGCCACCTCATCCTATTGAGCTCCTCGTATTCAGCTGTCCGATAGTCCTTCATCCCCAGGACGCGGACACCTCCTTCAGCCCACACAGAGACCGTCCACAATTCGCCTCCGCGAAGGTAGACACTCTCGTATCGAAAGCCTTCCCCATTGCTCCCCTCGGGCTTTGAAATGTGAGACGACGCCGAGTGGCTCAACATAGCTTGGCGTGTCACTCTTGTCGTAACAACGTCTTCGCTCATAACTACTCGCTCGTTGCTGTAGGGGAAGACCTCCCACTCTAGATAAGCTCTGGGGCATGATGCTCGGATAGTTATCACCTTTCCGACCCAGCTCGGCTTGGGGTCATCCTGCCCCTCCCCGTATATCACAGCGACGGCGAACCACATAGAGCGATCCTTGTCCGTTAGGTCAAATTGGTACTTGGTAAGCCGTCCCCTGTAACCCTCGCGAGCGACCTCCTCCGTGTACTCCTTGGCCTCCCGCAGCTTGGCCGCCGCGCTCTTGAGCGAGTCGATCCACTCGGACTCCGTGAGTTTAGGGTCATCGTCCGTGTTGTCTAGGTAGACCTCGTAGGAGCTCTGTCCTCGGTCGCCTCGGTCGCCCTTGGCTATTGGAGCGAGATCGAGGACTATCTGATGATTCTGAGCGGTGATGTGCGCGCCCTCCTTGACGACAAGGCATAGGGGCGCACGCAGCGTTCTTCCGCCCTCACCGTCGAGGGTAAACGACACCTCCACCTCGTAGATGCCCAGACCGTAGCGTTCGGTGTGTACTCGGCGGAGCTCGAATCCTAGAGCATCACCAAAGGTGCGGATGTCAGGCGTGAAGCCCTCTCCAAAGTTGGGCTCATAGATGGTAACGCTCAGCTCGTGGAGCTCCTCAGGGCTGAGCTGTTCACCCTTACCCTCCCCGAGTTCGTAGCCCTCGGGCGAGCGGCGGACGACCAGCGTAAACGGCTGGTCGTTGCCACGTCGCACGCGGTAGAGCTGATCTGCGTTCTGCTTGATGCAATGCATAGTCAGATACTTTTGTTACTTCGTGATATATAGAACTTCGCCTCGAGGTGGTCTACCCTCTGGGGCTATGGACACGTGGATCCACCGAGCCCCGCCCACATGCTCGTAGATGAGCTGGTCGAAGCCTCCGATGCGACGGATGACATTGCCCAGCTTCTTCAGATCGTCGGTGACTAGGTCGGCTGCCTGTCCCTTGAGGTGCTGGCTCGTGGGCTTGCCTCCGACCGCCGCGTTGAGGGCAGGGCTGCGGTAGCCGCTGGAGATGCGTATCGGAGCGCCGTAGTTCTCGCGCACACTGTCAAGGTAGTCCATCAGTCGGTGCAGCTCCGCCACGACGTCGGCGCCGGGGACATTGGGGATGCCGCGCTTCTCCGCCGTCTCGCTCCTGATCAGTTCGGCGAGGCTAAAATACTTGTGCCTACTTTCCATCGCTCGCCTCCTTTCCCTTGAGTACCTCATCCAGCAGCTCTCTGTGCTCCTTAGCAAAGGCTGCCACGTCGCGCAGTGTCATGCCTAGCGCCTTGACCTTATCGCTCAGGATCGCCTCGTCTTCGTCGGGGGCTTGGGGATCGTTAAAGCTCCTGTTCTCATAGACACTGCGTAGCTCAATGATGAGGATGAAGACCGTGCCCAAAGCCGCAAAGTACGGTAGCTCAGGCACGCCGAAGCGCTCCCAGACGTCTATCAGGTAGAGCGCCACGTCCACCATGGAGAGCAGCAAGAGGCAGCTGTAGTAGCTATTTATCTTGCTGACGGTGCGACGCAGCGCCTTAGAAGTGCGCGCCTGACCGAGGCGCTTGGCCTTGCGCCAGCCCGCGGCTAGGTCAACGAAGATCGCCACCAGCACCATAGCGTGCAGCAGAGCGAAGAGTAGGGAATCCGCCACTAAGCCCTCCATGGGCAGGCGGTGCATAAAGTGATAAAGCATAGTTGTCTTGGTCTTGGTTAATGGTTGGTCTGTCGGTTATTGTCGCGCCTAGCCGTCGGAGGAACTAGGCAAAGGCGAGGGAGTGAGGGGGGAGGGCGTAATCTAAGCATGGCCTACTAGGCGTTGTCGCCGATAATAGTTAGAGCGAAGGGTGTACCATCCGTTCCGCTCGTGCGGTCATAGGTCACCACCTCGAAGGAGGAGGCGCGCTTATTCTCCACCGCCATACCTCCGTAACCGTTGGCGTAGGGTGTGAGCTGCACGATGTAGTCTAGGCGGTTCAGTAGGTGCGTCACGCGGTATCGCCCGCCACCGATGCGCTCCACCTTGAGGCGCGTGGCGTGCATGCCCCAGCGTGTGGCGATCTCCAGTCGTGGATGCACCTTAATCTCCGCAGCAGCGAGGATACCAGGCATGTCCGTACGACCACGCACAGCCAGCACAGGGCTAGAGCTGCCCGCCGAGCTGTCCACGGCGAAGAGGCGCTGCGCACTTCCTACCACGGAGATTCCTCGAGTGGAGATGACTGTTTCTTGGTCCACATCCGAAGCCTTGCGCACCGTGCCCGTGCATTCCTGTACCGTCAGCTCCAGAATTACCGCCAGCCCCGAGGGGGCTTTGTCCACCTGCTCTTTGCTTGAGACAGTTACGTGGTAGAGCTGCTTGCGCGTGGCAGTCACCTTGGTATAGTACGTATCCGTGGCAGGGAGGTCTAGCTCAAGGCGTACATCCTCCACCGACTGCTCCCTCTCCCCCATGGAGGCGTTCGCCCGGATGTAGCGGGTGACCTCCGCTACAGGGTCAAAGGGGTCACCGGACCTCCATACAGTGAAATTCAGCTCTACATCTGTAGCCCATTCTTCCGGGCGTATGTACGGATACGCTGCAGGGTCACCTCCTGTAACGAAGCAGCGAAGCCCCCTCACGCTCATGCGATAGCTCAGATGTGCCCCCATGGGGGCGTGGAAGGTTTCCGAGCTGCGCCAGAGTTCCGCCCCAAGCGTCTCGGCGAGATTGCGCCTGTCGAAGCCGCCTGAGTGGAGAAGGCCAGCACTGAAGGGGCGCTGCGCCAGCAGCTGCTCGAGAGAGGGCTGCTCGCCACCGATACGCAGCACCTCGCCCGCCTTGCTCCCTTCAGGGCGAAAGCGGAGGACACGCCCGTTGTCGTCGATATACATGAGCCCGAAATGTCCGCTTCCGTCGTGGTTAAGTTCCACGATGCGGCGCTCCTGCGACGTGCCGTATCCCGTGACTCCAGCGGCGAAGGCAGGGTAATTGCGTCCGTGGGCGTCTTTGATGAGTCCCGAGATCCAAGAGCGTACGCCGCCCGTTGAGTCTCGTGCGGCGATGATGTTCGAGAGCACCAGACCGCCCGATATGAGCGTGTCACCCTTGCCCAGCACCTCGGTGAGGTAGCGATAACTCTCTAGCCCGCGATGTGCCGCTTTGAGCTCCTCTCCTTGTCCATCAAGGCGCACTCCCAGCTGCTGCAGTGCCTTCGCCTGCTCCGCGCGTGCCTCCTCAAGCGTCTTCAGCTTGCCGTCCTGCTCCTTCGCCTTCTTCGCCGCCTCATCCTTTGCCTCCTTGGTCTTCGTATCCGCGTAGTCCTTCGCCTCCTTTGTCTTGCCCTCGGTGTACTTGCGACCCTCCTGGCCTTCCTTGCTAATGGCCTCGTCGGTGTCCTCAGGCGCAGGCGACCAATCGCTGGCCTTATTGCCACGCTCCAGCATAACTCGAGACAAGACGTAGCGGCCTTGGTCGCTAGCCCCAGCCCTCCTCGTCTTATAGAGGCGGAAGCCTCCGTTGCCTCCCGCGATACGCTTAACGCTCAGGGCTATGCGCTCCTCAGTCGTCCGAAAGGTCGCGCTGTAGCGCGCGTAGTAGAGGCTGTCAGCTCCCTGAGTGGGTGTGCCTTCGGCACGTACAGCGCAGTCCGATGCACTCCATCCGTCCACATAGAGGGCGACAATCATATCGGGGTCCTCCGAGCCAAGGACAAAGCTTACCGTGTAGTCCACCCCAGCCACCCACGGAGCACCGACACGATACTCGGAGACCATATAGCCGCTGCCCTCCTTGACGCCAGCTGTGCCTTTAGCGTAGTTGCGACCGCCCAGCTGCATATCGCGCAACGCGCTGTCGTCGGTGTACCTCAGCTCCTCGCGCCAGTGAGCGGGATTGTACTGCCCCACCACCTCGTCCTTGATGGCAGTGAGTATAGATCCCTTGCGGAAGCCGCTCCAAGCCGCCGTCAGCGTCCACAGATCCCCCTCTCGATAACCCGTGGGGATAGCATCCCCGCGGTAGTGCGTCACCTTACCGTCGGCGGATGCTTTCGCCTGCCCCGCCAAAGCTAAGGCACGCGTCAGGTCGGTATCCGCCAGCTCCACCCAGCCGCCTCGGCTGAATCGCCAGCTCTTCCCGACATTGGGGTACTTCGCCGCATTCTCGGGCGTGATGGTGACGCCCTCAGGGGCGCGGCAGGTGTAGGTGTCGCCCTCGTGCTTGGCGTCCTCGGCAGCCGTCCATCCGTAGCGCCCAGAGGGCGGTTGCTCGCCGTAGTGGCTCTCTACTTGCTTGTCGATTTGGCGCTGCAGCTCCGCCTGCATCGCCTGCTGGGCCTCTAGTAACGAGGCGTATCGCCATTGCATCGCCTGCTGAGTCTCCAGTAGCTTGGCGTCACTCGAGGTGATCCGCCCTGCTAGCTCGCGCGTATTGGCGTCTATCTTTGCGTCTATCTTCTCCCGCTCCTTGTCGTAGTAGTTCTTGGCCCCCTTGAGTGCTGCCTTGTCGCCCTCGTCGATGCTGTCGCGCAGCTCTTTGTATATCACTTTGGGAGGCGTGACGCTCGTCACAGGGCTAAAGACCGTCCTAGTCTCATAGCCCTTAGCAGCCCAGTCTGTCTCGGCGAGGAAGAAGCCGCGGGGCTCCTGCTCTGTCCACACGTCCATCGTATAGACGTAGCCGCCACGCAGGTAGACGTACTCGGCGCTAATCTCCTCACGCTGTTTCGGCACACTGCAGACCTCCTCGCCCTGCTTAACGAACCTCGTCTGATAGCCTGTGATCACGCGCTCGGCGGAGCGACCACCCCAGCCCTCGCCGTTGACCGTCCACTCAAGCTGCAGACCGAATCCCGTCGCGTTCGTCGCGTAGGTCGGCGCAGCCTTTGCTGCTCCTAGCCCGCAGTAGACTCTGATTCGGGCGCTGTTGGGATTCTTGTAGGGCGTCCCCGAGAGCCACACGATGCAGGCATAGTACTTCGAGGAGTCAAGTGCAGAGAGATCGAAGGTGTGGCTGTGCTTATCCCACGTACGGGCGTAGCCCTTGGCCTCCTCGGTCTTCTCATCAGTGTAGGACCTGAGAGCTTCCGATGCCTTATCACGCTCCTTCCCCCACATAATCATAGCGTCACGGTATCGCTTCCCGTCCTCCTCGGATAACTCTTTGATACGGCGCACCGCCTCCTCCCTCGTTTCCTTAGCTCGTGCCTTTGCTTCTTCCTCTGCATGCCGCTTGGCTTCCTCGGCCTTGGACTCAGCCTCTTCGGCAGCTAGACGCTTTGCCTCCTCAGAGTCAATCAGCTGCCCGTAGCGTGACCAATCGACGTTAGGAAGGACCGGGCGCGCGCTATTCCCTAGCTGCAGGATCTGCGGCACAAAGGCAGCTCCCCCAAGTTGAGGACGCAGCTCGTGAAGGACCATCTTGCTACTGCCATCCTGAACATCCACCTCCTCGCTTATGCGTATGTACTGGCGGCCCACATACTCCTTGATCCCGACATCATCACTGGCGGCAAACGTCCCTCTAAGCTCCATAGGGCGCGTAGCCTGAGATCCGTAGTTATAGCCACAGAGGAGTGCAAGGAAATCGGGTAATGTACCCACACCTCCATAGGCGTGCCGTCCGTCATAACGCGAGCGGAAGGACGGCCGTGATTCTGCATAGAAGTCATACAGGCTTCGACCATTTCCCGTCCGAAGGATCGCTGGAGACGCTGGGTGCATGCCAAATCCATCGCTAAGCAGGAGCTTGTGCTCAAGACGCTCCTGCCCCTCCTCATGATACGTGTATAGTAGGCGACGCTCTTTAGTCTCTACTCCCTCGGCTGCATCCGTGTCAGACAAGGATAGAGAGATATCCTTGAGCAGAATATAATTTGGCACGTCCCATATTGGCAGTTCAACTGGCCTACCTCCTCGGAAGAATCTCCCATTGGCGAAGATGGTTAGAGAGAGACGTGTAGCCCCAACCGGAGGCATGGGGATGACCATACCTTCTCCAAGGTCAGGGTGGCTCATCGAAAAAGGCCTACCGAGCAATCTTTCGTTTGCTTTCTGCCAACTAGATGAGAAGCTCAAGCTACGCTCCGACTGGATGCTATTATCCCACTCCTTCGTGTTATAGCCCCATTGTAGAAAGGGGAGGTCTTCCCGGTATGTTTCTACATCGTAGGTAGCTGGCTCCCACCAAAGCCCATAAAATGCCCCATCTAAGTACACCCACTCCGCTCTATTAGGCCTATCGTAGTCGCCAACCTTTGCCTTAGGATCTCGCCCTAGCTTCAGGCGCCACGACTTCCCCGTCTCGTCATAAGCGACGAGATCAAAAGGTATACGCATCTGGGGGTAACGCTTCCCGAGCGAATTCAGATAATCGAGCATCTTGGCGTTCAGATCGCCGAAATACGTATCGTCCTCGTCTTTCGACGTAGCGCGCTTATCCCCGCGAAGGATAATAATGTTGGACTGATCCAGTGGCTGGAAGATACTAGGAGATAGAGATAGCAGCATCATAGCCGACAATCGCAAGCTCGACGACTTCTGAACGTCCACAGTCACATGAGGTATGTTCAGGTTTACAGATGTAAGTCGATACAGCGAATCCCCCACCTTAGGATTTAGCCTCCTGCACTGCTCCTTGAGGGACTTGTACACCTCTGTAGCGTTCGCACTAGAACTATAGACGTGCACGCCAGCCAAAGCAGGACGAAGAGCAATAAGTGCCCCATCTCGCTCCTCTGTACCAAACGGGACGCTAAGTTCCTTCTTGTCCTCCTCCATAGAGCGATCGAGGAAGCGAGTTGTACGGACGTGCCCATTGGAAAGCTGGATGATATTGCCCTCGTCCACGAATACAGGCCTAGAGGACGCCGAATGATAGAGCATGGGAGCTAGCACCCACTGGTGACGAGTTCCGCTATACACTAGACCAACACCGTGACTAGCCTCAGGTATCCAAGAAACTACGAGCATCGCTGCATCCTCCCCGATCGTCACCTTTCGAGAGATCGCCTCATTACCTTCGCGTGCGTACTTATATCCAATCAAATCATACCCTCCAAGCGTGTCCAATCTAGGCACACTCATTAGCGTGCGACTATCTAGAGACCCTTCAAGAGCTGAGCGATACGAGGCGCGGACAGATCCTAGACCCTGATCAACGGAGAGCAAGAGCTGATCATACACACGCGTCCCCATCACTTCGGCGTCATCACCCATAGGGCGCAAGCGTTGAGGGGCTGACGTGAGGAGCGCTCGGCGCTCCGAATCATCCGTAGACGACATGCTGTTCAGATCGTAGACGAGTAAGCGTCCCATTCGCTGCTCTATGCGCAAGGAAAGGGACCTAAGTACCCCCTCAAGGAGTTCATAGCAAGTCTTACCCTCAGCGTCCTCTTTGCCAGATTGATTGAAGAGGGCCGAGGATACATATAAATTGGCAGGAGCTACACGAAATGATCCATCGCCGTCTCGCGAAACGGCCTCAGTGACCCACTGGCTGCCGCTGAACGCCACATCCACGCCCGCTGGAGAAGAGAGCTTAGAGATGAGCTGGCGGAGCTCCAAGCGGCTCTCCTTCGGCGCGACGAACTTCTTACGCTTGAGCACCCCGAGGTCGCAAGCTTCCAACTCAACCATATAGCCAGATCGAGAGGTATAGGGCTCGCTGTAGCTCTCAGGGTCAAGAGTTCCTTGCCATAGGAGCTGAACGCCTGCTGCTCCGCTTAGATGTTGTAGCTCGTCGAGTGTCCATTCTCGGGGGACACCCAGCTTGAATAGCGACACTCGCACCTCTCCTTCTCGACTGCGGCATAGATGGACAAATTGCTGGTCGTCTTCGCTGTAAATACTGAACCTACAGCGGCCCTCCACTATAGGGCTAAGAAGATCTTCGCTTTCATAGCTCAACCGAACTGGGGGAACGCCCAAGGAGACGAATCGACGAACCGCGCCATTTTCCCGCTGCGGGTAATCAATACAGAGCGCATGCTGCACTCCGTTTCGGTCTACGAATAGGCCGTAATAGCTGGCTGTTGACATAATTTCTTTTTGAATGAGAGAATAGCGTCAAATTAGACTCATCGATCGAGGCGCCTCTGAGCAGCCCCTGTAATACGTAGCGTATCCCTACCTGATATACGCCCTTCGACATAGACACGCAGGCTCTGTGCGTCAGTAAGATGGTTCGCAAGTCGCCCCTGCTGCGCCTTATTGAGGATCAGCTCTCCTGGGTTCACACGAGCAAGGACACGATCCCCATGCCCATCACCACCAGGGACTATCCCCCCATTCGCGAACTTAGGTATGGAGCTTGCACTACGGCTTATGAGAGAGAGGAGGACGCCGACAGCCCCAGCAGCCAACGCTGCACCGACGAAGGGGATCGCCGCGTGCGCCTTAGACGCCTTGGCTGCAGCGGAGACGACGTCCGCCTTTGTCTCGACAGTAGTCGCAGCCGTTCGGGCTGCACTCCCCGCTAGTTCCTGTGCTGTCTGCTGTGCGTTAACAGCCATCTGCTGTTGTGATAGGAGCAACTGCTGCTGTGTGCGAGCAGACTCCGCTGCACCTATCGCCTCTCTGACCTTCCCTAGTTCTTCAAGCATAGATACGATACTGGCTATTGTATCCACCATCTGTATGCCTGAATTGAATACCGAGAAGAAGCGCTCCCATGCTGAGGCGTTCTGCTCGGGGTCAAAGGCTTTGCTCAGCCCCTCGAAGGAACTCTGTAGCTGACTGGCAGCTTGGCCTACCTGCTTAATGCCTCTGAAGGTCTTATCTCGAAGGCTCTGCTGGAAGCTCTTCAGGTCATCTTCGATGCGCTGCAGCTTAAAGGACTCCTCGAAGCTCTTTGCCTCCCTACGTGCCTTAGCCAGCTCGTCTGCTACGTCCGAACCTGCCTTCTCGAAGCGCTCTAGCTCTAGGACGTATTCCTCCATGAGGCGCAGTTGCTCCTCGGTGATGGCACTCTTGTCCTTCTTGTAGTCAAAGGTCGCATCACGCGCCTGAAGCGTGGGGCGCTCAAGGGCTGAGGCATCCTGGCTGAGGCGACGCACTAAGACCTTGCGCTGTCCCTCCTCTCGGGGATTATGAGCCTTAGCCTCGGCTGCGCTGCGTCGGGTATCCCCGATTAGCTTCTGCAGCTCCTTCTGATACTCCTGCTGCGAGATCGTCCCAGCCTCAAGGGATAGCGTGAGTCGCTCGAGCGCATGAGCATAGGACCGCTCTAGCTCGGCTAGCTCGCTGGTGGCACTAAGCTCCTCGAGCTTGAGCTGCGTATAACTGTCGCTGAGGTCTAGTTCGCCACGTGTAGCGATCATTGCCTCCAGCTCTGCCTTTGCTCGATCAGCCCTGAGTCGTATCAGGTCCTCGCTGCTTATTAGTCCCGCTCGTTCGAGGGCGCTCGCTTCGGTGAGGCGCTTGGCGCTCTCTGATTTGGCATCGAGAAGTGCCTTGTCCGCGATGAGGTATCCGCCCAGCTGCTGATACTGTCTGTCGTAGAGCGCTTGCCCCCCGATGAGGGAGGCGAGCTGCGTACGGTAGCGCTCGGCTAGCTGGTGCTGGGCTAGGCGTAGCTCCTCATTGCTGGATATGTCGCCCGCTGCTCTTCTGTTCAGGAGCTCACGCTCCTCCTGGGCTATGCGCTCACGCAGCTTCTGTAGCTCGCTCTTCTTCGCCTTTTTCCCCTCATCGTTCACGCCTGCGTCGACTCGATCGGTGGGGACACCTAGAGACTGCAACGTCTCGCCTCGCTTTGTCTCAGCCTCAGCCAGCTTCCTGAGAGCTGCTGCTCTCTCGACTGAAGCCTGTTGCGCTACGGCAGCTTTTGCTGCTGCCTCCTTGTAGTCCGCATTATTCCAATCCCCATCGGTCAGGCTATATATGAAGCCTCTTTGCTTCGAGGAAAGCTGCTTCCCCGTCTTCTTCTGATAAGCTAGTTCAGCTTCTATCTGCACATACGCATCCCCATCGAATTGATTACGCCCTCTGCGGTACATCTCGCCCACAATAGCAGATCGAGTAGGCTTATACTTTGGGTCTCTAGCGACGGCTAGGGCTTCGGTAATCGCCTGCTTGTCGTCTTCGGTCAGGGTGTGGCCATATTCCTTGTTGTACTCTACCGCATACTTATCAAGCTGTGAGCGCCATTCCTGTTCGGAATTCTTGTTGAACTCGATTTGTCGCTCTAGCTCCTTGAGCTTGATGGTATCGCCGATGATGGCTTTGATCTGGTCGTACTTCCCAGCGAGACGGTTCAGGGCGCCCTCCTGTAGTCCCAGGGATCTCTCGATCTGATGCTGCACGGCCTGCTGCTCTTTGGTCTTCCCGTGGAGTGATCTGTAGACATCGAATAGGCGAAGAAGCTCCCGACTTTCTTCTCCGAGGCTTCCCTTGATGTGCTCCAGCTCGTTGCGATATCGCCCCTGCATGGAGGCAATCTCTTTGGTGCGTTCATACCAGTCCTTGAGCATGGTTAGTATGGAGAAGACCGCACCTATGATAGCCATAGGCACAAGGGAGGACATCATCGCCCTGATGCTTGCTATGGCAGACGCCCAAGCGCTGCGCATTGTCAGCGCTGCACGTCCCCAGAACCCCGTCGTAGCGGAGGCTGCACGCTGATGCTCCGCGGCTAACTTCTTTGCCTCCTCTAACTGCGTTTTGGAGGTGTTGATACGCCCCTGAGCCTCACTGCGTTTAGCCCTACGCTCTTCCTCATTGGCTAGCTCAGCCTTCATCCGCGCCTGCCGTACCTTATCCTCATCAGATGCGTAGCGACTGCGTAGATCGTGCAGCTCTTTCTCGTCCGCCACACGCTGCGCCTTGATAGCCTTATTGGACGCATTCACCTCCTCTGAGTATCGGCGCTCAAGGGCGTTTATCTCCGCCTTCGCCTTCAGACTAGCACGCTGAGCCTCTTCAAGCTGATAGCGCTTGCCACTTTGATTATTCGGGTCGGCAAGCTTAGCTCGAGCAGCAGCAAGCGCACGCTCCTCCTTGTCCACCCGCTCCGCTGCACGGAGACGCAGCTTGGTGCGCTCCTCATCCTGTCGCTGTTGCCATGCTGCGAGGGCTGCTGCGCGCTGCTGCGCGTTCCTCGCCTCCAGCTCCTTGTACCTGTAGAGCTTTGCCTCAGATTCGAAGGCACGGCGCTCGCGGGCATTGGTGATTTGGTAGTAAGGGGTGTTGTTCCCCGCTTCGTCTTGAGGGGACAGCCTAAAATCTCCCTCAAGACTACGCTTCAAGATCCTAGCCCGGGCAACCGCTCGGCGCTTCGATTCTACCTCCGAGCGGCTTGCCGCCAAGCCCCGCTCAAGCTCATCCTTCCGAAAGACCTCCTTACGTTCGGCTGCTGCTAGTCGCTCCAGCTGCGCCTGCTTCTTTGCAGCAAAGGCGTCCTCCAGTCTACTCTTCTCGGATGCTATGCGCTGCTCAGAGCCAAGGAGGGCAGCCTCACGCTTGGCGATCGCTTCCTGCGTCTTGCTTAGGTCTCCCTCAAGCTTCGCCACGTCCGCGAGGCGTTTCTGCTGCTTGCCTGTCAGGGGTGAGTCCTCTACCTCCTTTAGTTTCGCCTGAGCAGCCTTGAGCTTTGCCTCGGCTATCGCAGCCTGCTGCTCATATTTCGCCGCCTCGGATGCATGCAGCGCGCGAGCCTCATTGAGCGATGTGCTGATACTATTCATCCTCCGCTGGAAGCCAGAGAAGAGACGAAGAGATAGTAGTCCAGAGGCCCATAGGACGAAGTTCGAAAGATGCCCCTTGAGGTACTCGATCATACCCGTGAGGCTATCGACTACCTGCTTGAAGCGCCCCGAGATGTCCAGCCTATCACCAAGAGAGGTGAAGGCGTTTCCCAGCCGCCCTAGGCTTGCCTCAAGGTTGTCCGTAGAAACGTCCCCCGAGAGTCGTGCAAGCTCGCTGGCGAACTTACTCATGACCTGAGCACTTCGAAGCTCTCCTCGCTTTAGCTTGCCCTCCAGCTCTGCAATCGACACGCCAGCAGCATTAGCCATAGCCTGCATCGCTATAGGCATGCGCTCGCCCAGCTGCCTGCGCAGCTCTTCACTGGAGACCTTCCCCTTGCTCATCATCTGCGTGATGGCAAGGAAGGTCAAGTTGGCTTCCTCTCCTGAGAGCTGGAAGGCGCTGATCGCCTTAGTGACATCTGCGAAGATCTGCTGCTGTTCCCTGAGCGACATCCCTGAGGCATTGGCAGCACCGCTGAACTTGGCGAAGGCACTTGTCACCTTCGTAATGTCCTGCCCATAGGTCGAGGACAGCTCACGTACGAAGGCTAGGCTTTTAGCGAAGTCCGTAGTCGTGGCACTGACGTTCTTCAGCACGATCCTAGCACGGGCTGCCTCACGACTTACGCTCGCCAGACGCGACACGAAGCTACCCAAGCTAAGGCCTAGACCGAAGCTGCCGACGAGCTGAGCCACCACACCTCGTAGACCCGATAGGCTGCTACTGCTGCGTCCCGCCTCACTCCGTAACTGGCGCAGCTCCTCACTCGAGCGACGAAGTCCAGAGTCAAGAGCTCCTAGACCATGGCGCAGACGCTCCACTCCTGCACGTGCTGCATCCATGCCCTGCTGGAAGCCTCGAGACACCAGCTGAAGGACGACTGAAATTCCAAGATTACTCATTGTCGGTAAGGTTCAAGTGGGTTATTCTTCTTCTCTAGCAGCCCCCCTCAGGGCGAGCTCCCCGAGGACGTCTAGGTCGAGCTGCTGCTCCGCCTCCTTGCGCTCCGCCTCCCAGGGGAAGGGGAGAAGCTCCTCGGCCGAGCGTGCACTGTCCTTCGAGAGGTGAGGCAGCATAGAGAGCCACGTGAACAGGCGCTGCTCCTCCAACTCCTGACGTCTACGCTGCTCCTCCGATTCGAGGTAGTGCGGGAGCTCCCAAAGCTCCATGCGGTCAAGGACAAATTCTGCACCAAGCGAATAGGCAAGGCGTGTGATGATTGGGGTCATATACCCTGGCTTTGCGTCGTCATCGCCTTCAGAAGATGCCGATGTACGCTGTACGCTCAGCTGTTCGAGCAGAGATAGTACTCGCTCCAGCTCTCTAGCTAAGTGCGTCGCTAGACTGGGGGCTTCCAAGGCCACGCGCCAACGATCGAGCGTCTGCGCCTCGTCCGTAGCGTAATACCACAGCGCATAGCTCAGAGCCTCCACATCTGCCCCATCTGAGAGGTCGAGCGTGCTAAAGCTCCGTGCCGTGATCTGTTCATACAGACACACGGCACGGAGTGATAGACGCAGTGGGCGCAATCCGTCCATTGCTCAGGATCGAGGGTTAGGAGAGGGTGATGCCAGTAGCTGCAAGAGCTTCGTCCGATCCGACCTCCTTGCCTGTCGCGTCGAGCAGAGGACCAGACCCCGAGAGTGTCACGCTGAACGTCTCATGCTCGCCTCGGCTACTCTTGCGCGACAGGTCGCTGACCGTAACCTTACCCTTGAGGTAGGCTACTGGATCGGAGACTGTACGCACTCCGTTGGTGTCCTTGACCACAACACGCTTGATCTCCATATCAACAGACTGACCGCCTGCTGACAGGTTCATCAAGGCGTCGAAGCTCATGTGCCCCTTCGTCTGCGAGAGGATTGCCTCCACGGTGAGACTCCAGTCGACCTTCCCTCCGATCTTGTCGTCGTACTTCCCTGACAGCTTGCTCGATACGTCCTGCTGAGACGGGGTGAACTTCAGATCGTCGCTTTTGACGTATGCGATAGGGTAGCCTGCGAGGAATACATAGGTGCGCTCCCCGAGGTTCAAGTCCCTATTCTTGTCAAATGTCTGCGCCGCCTTTGTCTGAGGCGTAGCTGGTGATGGTTGCTGTGCCATACTTCTTACTTGATTTCAAAACTTAATTGCTGGTAAAACTTACTGTCGGTATATCCTTCTTCGCTTGAATCGAGGATAGCGAGTGTATCCTCCTCGAAGACCTTGATCTCTGGCAGCCCATTATCCAGGACACGGTCTACGAGTTCGGCTAAGGATAGGGATTCATCATAGCTATCGGAGAAGATGACCACCTCCACGTAGCAGGTATTTCGGTACTCTTCTCGTTTGCTTCGCTCCCTCCCGTAGCCAGAGCGGTAGACGATGATGTAGCTGTCTTCCGTAGAAGGTGCAATAACCGGATAGATTCTCTGACCGATCCGATCTCTCAGCTCCTCATCATCGAGCAGTCGAGTGCGCACCCACTGGGCTGCACGCCACTTACGGCTTAGATCTATGCTTACACCTTGCATTACTATATACTTAGCGCTCCTTTGACGCCTGAACGGATGATCTCCTGGGCCTCGGCCTCTGAGCTTGCGACAGCATCGCGCCAGAATCTCATTGGCTCGACCTTACCCCTAAACTGCCCCCGCTTTGTCCATCTATTGGCTGTGCCTCGTTCTAGTAGGTGCACGTGGCTTGCCGCGTCCTTGTCCTGCCAGTTGTAGTACCAACCCACATGAACACGAAGAGCACCTTGAGCTTGAGCTCGCGGCATACGCCTACGTACACCGCGCTCCAAGCGTCCATGAGGGTTAGGGTACACCCGTGATCGCTTACCGTCACGGCTTACCCATCGACGCTTATAGCGAGCTTGCAGAAGCGACGACACCCTATGCTGATAGACCGCCGCAGCCTCAAAGAGCGGTTCTCGAAGGCTTTCATTCTCGGTGATACGCTCGGCACGCTTGAGGTAGAGACTGAGCGCTCTGTCACCTTGTATGCTCAGCTCTGCGAAGTCCTTACTCATCTCGCTTGACTAGATAAAGCATCTCTGTCCGATCAATTTGAGGGGTACGCATGATCACCTCAAAAAGCTGATCACGCCAGAGCACCCAGCGTACATGGTCTAGACGGCGGTCCTGACGGACCACCATCACGAGTGTCGCACCGCTGAACTCCTCACGAGCCATTAGTCCGTCCTTATCGTAGCTCTGGCGCTGAGATTTGAGCCATCCACGCGCACTGAATAGGAAGGCTCTCTGCTCTCGCACAGCACCAGAGAGGCTCTGCGAACGAACATGCCCGTAGAAGTCCAGCTTGTGAATGAAGGCTCCTGCGTTCATGACTCCTTGCGATATGGTGCGATGAGACAAGAGAGCGCAAAGGGTAGCTCTGTCATTCTGCCTGATCTGTACCCCTCTCGATCCGAATAGTGACGTGCCACCAATAATCGTAGTGCATGCCGTAGCGTGGCGGGCAGCCCCCCACACGAACACTCCACGTCGTAGAGCGGTCGTGCAAGGGTCTCCGCCAGCTGCGCCTCCGCCACCTCCATCAACTCAGTGATATAGGCGTCGTCCTCGTCATGCTCAACATTGAGATGACGCTTGACTTCTTCCAGTCTGAGGTAGCTAGGCATAGTGATTACTTCTTCTTGAGGCAGGCGAAGGCCTCGGCGCGTAGGTTTGTCGCGGAGAGGTCGACGTTAATAGAGTACTCCATGACATCCTTACGCCCGTCGTATTTTGCCGCGATACGGGGGCCATCTGCATACTCAGCGAGCACAGAATAGCTGAACACGCCGAAGAGGACGGCATCATCAGGCATGAAGTTGGTCACGATGGCGGGATATCCGTTGATTTGACCACCCTCGAGGATCATATGAGGGTTCCCCTTCTCGATAGGGGTAGACTTGAGATCGCCATACATCCTGGCATTCATCACGTATGCGGCCGAATCATTGAGCTTGACTTTCCTAGTAAGAACAGAAGTCTCGAGTGCAACGATGTCCTTAAAGGTTACACCTGTAGCTGCAGCGTATTGGACTGCTGGCGATGCATAGGCCGCAGCTAGAATCGAGTGAATCCCGTTATTAGGAGCAGATATGGTTGCGGTCGTGCTAAAAAGCTGAGTATTCAGCAGAGTCCCAATCGCCATCCCCATACGTTCGAATATCACAGATCGCAGTTTGATATTCGAGGCATTGATTGCCTGAATCGAGATAGGGACGATGCAACCTACTCGCGTAGGCAATGCAGAGATCTTGTCTACACTGATATTGCTATCCTGCAGGTCTACAGCTTCGTCTCTGATATGAGCTTCAACCCCTGCGATCAATGGCCAGACAGGCTGCCCATGGACATCTGTCTGCATCTTTAGACCGAGCTTGGAGTGTACGAGCTCATCCTCGAGAGGTTTGAGCAGCTCTTGGAAGATCTCAGGTCGGCTCTTGACCACATTTGCCGTCACGGTGGCGGCACGTAACTCGATCGCTACCGATGTGTTCGTCTTCAACGCTTCGAGCGACTGATCTAAGAATCGCTTGTCGAGCTCATAGAGATCTTCTGCCGAATTTCGACTCGACAGCTCGATCGCGATCCGGGCAGCTCGATCGGCGCTTCGCTCTTGGATCTCCGCGCACACTTGAGCGAACGATCGCTCCTCCTCATCAGTGAGCCCATCTGGTGAGGTTCGCTTCTTGTTCAGCTCACCGAGCCGCGCACGCAGCTCGATGATTTCTTCTAAGTCCTTGTCCATAGTTTTGGTTAATAGGTTGGTTCTATAATTTTACAAATTGAGCATAGCTACAGCTCTGCGCTCGAGCAGAGACAGTTCTTTCGTTGTCTTAGCCTCCGGGGGCTTTGGCATCTGCTCTTCCTTAATGGCGGCCATGCTACGCGCGTCTACACTGGTTGAACTGTATGCCGGGGTTGCGACAATCGACACATCACCTAGGTAGGAGATATGATCGATATGACGAACCCATGTGCCGTCACTCAATTCCTCCCATCGGGCGTCTCCCTTGCGCAAGCCGAAGGCGAAGGAGCTAGCCCTGAGATCGCCACGTCGGATCATTTGGAGCATGTCTTCACCTAGCTGAGTGCTAGGTGCGTCAAAGCGGTAGTGCAGCCCATCTTCCTCTATACTTAGCTCGAGAGTACCTTCCCCAGAGGTAGACCTAGCTAGGAGCTTATCCGACTGGTGCTCGTAGAGCGCAAGTACATCACTGCTCGCGAGCAGCTCAGGCGTTACAGCACCTCGGTGGATAATCTCCTTAAAGGATCGACCTTCCCAAAAGTCGTACATCACCTCGCTGTGCGTCTCGTAGACGATAGCTACGCCCTCGATTGTACGCCCTTCAGAGTTGGTGGCCCGAGGGGCGGATGCTCCAGCAAAGCTGCGCGTCTCGGTGATCGGGCTATGTTTCTTATTCATCGTCACGACTAGTTTATACGTTATCTATAGATTTAGCGGACGATGGCTTATAGTTGGACTCTAATTTTGCAGCAAGGGCGTCGGCTGGAGCAACGTTACACGTTATGAATAGGCGATCGCCTCCTTCGAGAGGCTGTCGGCCCTCGAGGATACGCCCTTCGTTCGGCGTCATCGTCCCTGACTCAATGCTCGTCTTGATGTACTCCGACCTACTATTGAGGCTGGTGGCGAACAACCCCTTGAGATCGTAGCAGACACGCCGTTTGGCTCTCAGGCTTCGGGGAATAAGCTTTATGCTAAATTCCTGCTCGATCTGCCGTAGGATAGGACGGAGCGTCTGATTGAGAAAGTTGATTTGGGAGTTCTCCGCCTCCTTGTAGTTCGTGCTTTGGTCAGCGAACACCATGTAGGGATGCACCCCGAAGAAACGGCACACATCCAGCACCGTGTACTTGCGGATCTCCAGAAGCTCCACATCCGAGTTGCTCATGCTACTCTCGACGAATGACATAGACCCGGGCACTCGTATGATCCTATGTCCTTGGCGTATCTGGCGATTGATGCGCTCCGCTACTTCGTCTGCAGTGCTGTCGGATAGCGCTCCGAGGCCCTTTGTGGCGTCGCCGCCTGTCAGGAATCCTGATCGCTGGTTGCCCGACATGATCCCCTCATTGGTCTGTCGGTCAGCGTTGGCGCTGAGGCTCATTGAGGCGCTTGCGTACTGGATAGTTGATACCCCTGTGTAGCCTCCATCGAGGCTCTTGTTCTTCAGATGAATTAGTTGGCTGGGCTTGAACGAGCCATGCACGCCCCACGTGTAATCATCCACGTGGTAGATGTTGCGCTCCACCTCGTAGCTCACTGCTCCATCGGAGAGCAAGCAGAGGCTCTTCAGCGCTCCGTCTCTTCCCCAGCGCGGGTAGAGGTAGGCATTGCCCGATAGGAGCATGCGGATGATTGCATTCTGCATCAGGACGAAGAAGTTCTGTCGCTCATTCGCCTCCCCAGCGAAGAGGGAGCTGATCTCGGATTCCTCTTCTAGCTGCCATACGCTGCCCGAACGCTGCTGATACTCAAGATCGAGGGCTGCTATCGTCCCCGATAGGATATCCACGCATCGGTAGACAGCGGCTATCGTCATAGCCGCCTCAGGACTGCGGATCTGCGCCCCTGTGCTGGGCGGGAGCATGAAGTCATAGGAGGTGATTTCTTTTGCGGCTGCATGAACGCTACGTGAGCGACTGAAGTACCGAATAATATGTTCTAGCATAATCTTTCAATTAGTGATATGTAAAGGAGTCGTCTAGACGACACTTTGGAAGTGGTGAAACAGCCAAAAGCACATCAGGTTGGTGATGGCTCCGTCGATCTTCTTGGTCTGCTGCTCCTTGATGGGCTTTCGGTTCTCCATCCTATCCTCATCGATCACGGCATTCGCAAAGCAATAGGCGGTTATTGGGTTGGGGTCGAAGGTGATCTTGCCCTGATCTATCGTTAGTTCGAAGCTATCTACGCTTGCGTTGAAGCTCCCGTTTGTCTGTGGAACAGCCTGTAGATGCTCCTTGCCCACACCTGGGGCGCTGCTAAGGAGGTTCACAAACTCCAGCGCCTTATAAGCGTCATAGCCCACCATAAGCGTGTAAAGAGGCTGCGAGAGGATGTCGTCCACGATCTGCTGGTAGTCTATGGTGCGCCCGCAGCAAAGTATCAAATACCCCTCTGAGGCCCAACGCTTATAGAGTTCTTTGTTGGGATGTCCCTCTAACGCGCCTTCGGGGAAGTAGTAATACGTAATACTGTGAAATGGACACTCTCCAACGGTCCCCTCATCCACTCGCCCGGGGGTGAAGAGGACAAAGGTCACAGCGCTAAAGTCATCCTTGACCGAAAGGTCAACTGCGCACATAGCTTTTGAGCCTCGAAGCAGCTCCATAGGCAGCTTTCGAAATTGCCTCTCGATCGCCTCCCTCTCGATCCAGATCTTCCGATCATCGCGGGCAAAGAGGTTCAGGAGCTTGTTTCGAAACTCCTTGCGTGCGCCACTAGTCAGCTGCGCCTTCTTCCACTCTTCGGGATAGAAGTCCTCCTGAACCGTTACACCAAGGTGAGGCTGTACCTTACGCCATGTCTTCGGATCGTCCTCCTCATCATCCACATCAGGCTCGAAGAGATGGGCGAAGATGCTATCATTATCTAGCTCACCACGTAGTACCGCCTTGTAGCCCTCGAGCATCTCGGTGAAGGGTGTATCATTCTTGTCGCTGGCTGTGGTGATGACCACCGTTAGCGGGTTCTTTCTCGCACCCATCGAGCTAGTAAGGACATTCTTCAGTGCATCGCTCTCCGCTTGAGCATACTCATCGATAATCACTAGCGAAGCATTAAGCCCATCGAGCTTGTCCGCCTCACTGGCCAAGCAGCGTGCGAAGCTTGTCTTACCAGCGCAGAGGTTATAGACCTGCTCACGGTTGACCTTGAAGCGCCTGAGCTTCGGGTCGAGAGCCTTCAGCACCTGCTTGATGACAGAGAAGCACACTTGAGACTGGTCGTAGCTATTCGAGCCTACGTAGCTTTGTGCATTGGCATCTCCATAGAGGAGGTCATACACAGCTAGCGATGCGACAGAGGTCGTCTTGCTGAACTTTCTGGGGACGAAGAGCAACGCCTCACGCACGACACGCTTCTCTCCTCCTTTATGCCAAAACCACATGATACTGACGAACTGGAAGACCTGTACAGGCGTCAGGTCGAAACGCTGCATTCCTCGGTCGGAGGGGAAGCGTATACTCTCGTAGAAAGTAATGAAGTGACGTACACGAGCATCGTGCAGCTCGTAGCGCTCCATCATCCCGAGGAAGTGGCGCACTGCCAGTAGCTCGTACAGATTATGTCCATCAGGATGACCGATGCAGCCCTTTAGGTATTCCGTCAGCCTCTTGTCCAGCCTCGAGATCCGCCTATAGTCAATTCGCTTTGCCCTTAGCTGGTCGACCACGTCGACTTTTAGCTGGCGGAGCTCCTGATTGCTTAGTGACCTCATCGTATATCTGTTGTAGCTTGATATTAAGTTTGTCGAACTCGTCACCGCTAGTAAACTTGGCGCTCTTAACCGTCATCTCCAGCTCCCCGAGAACGGCTCTAAGCTCCTTGCTGGACTCAAGGAACACGGGCCAAGCTGGATGATAACGCTTGCGCTCCTCGCCCTCTCGGCTAAGTTCTGTGAGGACAATACCATCTGCTCTTAGCTGGCTTGCGGCAATGGCGCGTATCTCCGCAACCTCAGCTGCAGATTCTATCAGCAGCTCAAAGGCTGGGCTATAAGAGCCCAAAGCACGCAAGCCGTCTCGAAAGAAATGGGTTATCTCCTCCTTTGTCATATCACATCATCAAGGCGCATAGAGCACCTCATATATTAAAGGAGTAGAGGAGCAGGATATGGACTATACCCCCCCAAAGTTTTTCCTAGGATTATAATTAGGCGAATTTATACCCTCAAACGCCCTTCCCCCACCGAACTTTAGCACCTCGCGCGCAAAAAAAGGAGCGAGTGAGGGTATAACGACCTCTTGGGCATTATTAAAAATGATGCCCCCCGGGTCATTATCTTAATCTCCTCAATATCAGTGTATTGAAGTTTGCTTGTGACTGTATTTTACCCTTATCTTTGCAATGCAAACGGGGAACAAATCTCCGAAACAACAAATATGGATACAAGCTAACACAGACAAAAGGGGTATAAACAGCAATAGCGGTCACCCCTAAAGATAACCGCTATTGAAGGTCTAGGCAAGCCACCTAATAGTAAAGCGCTTGCGCCTAATACTCAACGAGATGAAAAGCGTAAGTATTAGGCTAAGCTTCCGCGCCTGGGTGGTGACTATCACCATACGGCGAAGGTCGTAAGCTTTGCCTATAAGCTCAGGGCGGGGACCTGTACCGCCCTGAGCTAAGGCAAAGATACAAAAAACAGCAACAAAGATGAAGACAATGGATATAATGCACCTAGATAGCCAAGCCAAGGACCTGTACACAAAGACAGTAGAGCTATACGGCGAGGAGCTAACCGCTGAGGACCTTGAGCCTCTAGCCCTGTACGCATCTGAGTATTACGCCCTGTCAAGGGGCGAAGTACCTACAGATACCGACGCGACAAGACTATATAACGACTACGTAGACGCTTATACGGGGGCGACGACGATAGAGGAGATAGACGACTATTACAGGGACCTCCTCGATATCACAGGGAGGGGGCAGTATCTCGACCTCACCGAGTGGCGCCGTGACATGGAGCTATACCATACGACCCTACAAGGGAGCTCAGGGCATGTATACCTATACAGAGATTAACAAGATCACCCACATTATAACAGCAAGACAATGAGACAGACAAGCCGCAACACCTACTACTATCACACTGTATCAGGTGTCACCCCAGCCGACCACGATGTACAGTATAACTACTACGTCCCCGTATCATGCAGCGGAGAGGCTGAGTACTACAAGGCGACCGCACGGCTCGAGATCGAGCAGCCTAAGACCGTCGCCGAGTACCTTGACGATATAACAAGGCACTATGTAGAGGGCGTAGACAGCTGGCAATCTGCACATGAGTACCTCATCGACCTCGTGCAGGGGATGGCTGAGGAGCTAGTGCGCAACACCCCAGGGGTAACCGAGATTAAGGAGTACACCGCTGTGATCGAGGAGAGCTATCCCGACGGCACGTACATCGTCTACTCCGCCCATATATGGACGGACAAGCTTGATCAACGGATGTATATCGACTGCAGCGATAGCCTACGCGACTACGTCGCAGATAGGGAGGCGCTCAATCAGATGATTAATATCAACGCCGAGGCGCTGACAAGGTAGCCGAGGACGATACACCAACAACCGCCCCGCCCCTGCACAAGTAGAGGCGGGGCGCCTCATTGCCATAGCAGCGCAGCCGTCCCGCTTGCGCCTCCGCGCCGCAGGGCCATAGTACCGCAGCCGTGTCGCAGCCGTGTCGCGCCGCAGGACCATACCAGCGCAGCCGCCTCGCTGGGGTGGTGTCGCGCCGCAGGTCCATAGTACCGCAGCCGTGTCGCAGCCGTATCGCGCCGCAGGACCATACCAGCGCAGCCGCCTCGCTGGGGTGGTGTCGCGCCGCAGGTCCATAGTACCGCAGCCGCCCGCTGGGGCAGTACCGCCCCGTAGGTCCACAGCCGCGCCGCAGGACCATAGCAGCGCAGCCGTCCCGCTGGAGCCGTGCCGTAGCGCAGGACTATAGCAGCGCAGCCGTCCCGCTGGAGTAATGCAGCAGCTCAGCCGTAGGAGCACAGCCGCACAGCCGTACCGCTGACGTAGCACTATAGCACCGCATCCGTATCGCCGCAGCACAAAAAAACGGGCGCAAGAGGGCTAGGATAAAAACTTGTACAATAGGGGTATGCGACATAGGGGAATCATATATTAGAGAGGCTGAGCTATGTAGAATCCAATGGCGCTCACACCCCCACCCCTATCGCTCGTGATGAAAGCTCAGGGTGGGGGACATCAAGCGCCTCGTTCCAAGCGACGCAGCTTCAAGATAGAGAGACAGGCATAGGGGAGATCGAAGCATGCCAAGCACCACGGCAACCAGGCATGCGCGGCCCGCTATCTCGACGATACCGCCAGGGACATAGGGCAAGGGCATCAGATACCGAAGTCGCTATAGAAAAAGGCAAGGGCAGCTATCCTCACGGACTGCTACCCTCTCAATATAGTGTAGGCATACCTCTAGCAAGCGGAGAGCTGGCCTACACACAACCAATAATTTTCTATTTATCCATTATGCGCTCCATCCATCACGCGACAAGTCGAGCCCCATTATCTCCCGAACGGATTACTATTCGCTGATGTTGGCTGAGTGGTCAGCCACGGCTGGAGCTAGATAGCGCTGAGCAAAGCTCTGTAGCTGTGACTCTGCGCGAGCTTTGGCCTCAGCAGCACCCTGCGATCCCAGCAATCTGTGAGCAGCACTGTGGCACGGATTGCATAGCGCACGCAGGTTAGACCAGTCGTAGGCCAGCTGCGCCATCAGCGCGTCATTGCCTGAGGCTCGCTCTATTGGCTGAATGTGATGAACGCACTGAGCAGGACGGCTCAGGTCTCTGATAAGGCAGTCCTCACAGAGAGGATTAGCGCTAAGGTATTCACGCCTCAGCTTGCGCCAGCGTTGGGTGTTCAACAAGCGACTATAGGCGACGCTTCGCCTGTACTTTGCCATAATACTTACATCTAAATCTTCGGGAGAATACTTAGCCCGATAATCCTAGCCCCGTGACTTACGAATAAAATCCTCCCCCTATACGAGTGCTAAGAATTAGCCCCCCTCTCCTTATAGTACTCACGAACCCTCGAACTGTGTATCGTTAGCTCTTTGAGCTTAGCCGATACCTTAGATTCTGCCCAATCGAGCCACTCATCCTCACGCTCTAGCTCTAGCGGGCATCGGGATAGCTCGATAGCGAGCGACTGATAATAATCAAGTGCCGTATAGCCCTTGCTGTCTGCCCGCTGAGGGATCTTGGCAAAGTCCGCGAAGTGCCTGCTGTAGTCCTTGCCTAGCCACTCTTTGTACCACTGCTCATATTTATTAGGGGTCTTGGGAGCCTGCAGAGCCTCCGTGTCCCCCTCCTGACTTAGGCCAAGTAGATGTTCCGCCAGTACACGGCCCCGGGGAGTCGTATGCTCTATCCAGTCGGGGTTCTCCCACTCAGACAGTGCGGCGAAGAGCTGAGCGACATCCCCCGCCCCTTCCAGCCTCAATTGATGTTCCTCTGCCCTTCGTAGGAGGTTGAGTGTGATTCTGACTGAGGCCTGCAGAAAAGCATAGTTACTCTTGAACCCATGCTTAGCACGGAGTTCCGTGAGGTTATCTTTATCTTGTGCGGTCAACCTTACACGTACGTAGGCCGCGCCACTGTGCTCATTATTTCGTTCATTCATAGTCTTGGATGTTCATTGCCCGCAATACCACATCGAGGTAGTGTTTCATCGCTGTGCCCATGGCCTCCCGAGCAGAATAGAAGAAGTTATGATGCTCGTATCCATAGCAGTCAGTGAGATACCATACACCGTCCTGAAGTGACACTTGATATCTGCCTATCGGGGTCTCCGCCTCATAGCCGCGTCCTTTCCTGCGGAAGCTAAGTTCCACCTCACTAACTACCCATGCTGTAACCATTCGGCGCATACGGTCAGCGTCCACCCCCTTGAGGGGGTCTTCATATGGGATCTCAGTCATAAGGCCTACTTATAAACTAGATTCGTCCCTACGCAAAGGGTTCTCGCGCCAGATAGCTCCGTCGCTACGCAAAGGGTTCTCGCGCCGCGCCTTTCGTCTTCCCTCTGTAATACCTATAGCGGTCTCGCAGCGCTTGATTCGGGGGAGGATTCTACCGATGTAGCGGCTATCCGAGCGCTGCCCTGTGGCCACTTCGTCTAGCTGATCCTTCATACGGGCCATCTGCACCTCTAACTCCTTGAGGCGGGCGCGATCCAATGCCCCGAAATTCATCCGCTGCACGTACCAGATCAGTAGGCGCATACCGACAAAAACGACGGCCCCGGTCGTAAATATGAATACTATTGCTTGCATGATCTTGTCTTTGTGATTATTAGTGCTTTTTCCTGCGCCAGAGTAGGAGTATCTTGCTGTAGCGCATCTTGATATCGACGTAGCGCATTATGTCTATGCCTGCGAACTGACAGTAGGATAGGACGCACTCCATAGCATCAGGCACGTATGCAAACATGCAATCTGTGGCAAGGTATGCCATATTGGTCAGCTTGTCCTTGGTATCCCAAACATCCTTTTGGTATAACTCAAAAGGAACATCGAACTTGGTGCTCCACTCTTTCTTTTCAATCCTCCACCCGACGTATTCAAGGCATCGGATGATGAAGTCGGCAAGCTCATCTTCGACGGTGTCCTTGATATGATGGTTGAAGCCGGCGTGGAATGCGAGATTGTCCGAGCAGTTGTCAATCCATTCGTCGGCGACAGCGCGCCGCCCCTTGCGGTCGGCTTCGATAGCCTCTGCCAGCTCGCAGATGGCGAGCATTCGGAGGTGCTCATCGGAGGGAGTTTGGGCGTAGAATCCATTTGCTACTGCGTTTCGGTGCGCCTTTTCGGCGAGGGAGCTCCAGTCCTGGGGCGTCATTTGGTCTATCTTCATTGCGTTTCAGCTTTCTATATGGTTATTCCTTTATCCCTAGCAGGGAGCATACGAGGTTCAGACGGTGCTCTTCGGAGTACTCCTTCACCTCGGACACCTCGCCCTCGTGGAAAAAGATATCGCAAGATATCTCGTCGTGCCCTTTTATCTCGTAAATAGCTAATTCTAGATCCGCGTACCCGCATACCTCTATTACCCTATACTCAAAGGAGTATCCATACAAGCTATTAGGCTCTAACTCAAACGGGATAGTCGCCGTGTGCACGTTCTTTCCATCTGGTTCGTTGCTGCTAGTCCACTCCAGAGGTGATTTCGCCAGCTGGGCTTTTACTTCTTCTCTTGTCATTGCTTATGATGTTATTTGGGGTTCTTCGTCTTACGTTTCGCCTTTTGCTCTGCGCCGCGTGCCTCACGCTCTAGTCGCATTTTCTTCCATCTTCGGTGCATAAACACACGCAGGACGGCAAAAATGTGCTTGTTGGCTTCATGTCCTTGAGAGGTCGCTAGGGATGTGGCTTCGATCGCGCTCCACAGAGCGTCGCCGGCAGCCTTAGTGTAGTTGTGGTAGTCCTCCTCCCACAGCCTCGGCTCAGAGGCCTTTTCGATGATGTGGTCAAGAGCGTCTAGAGAGCCTAGCGCCTTGTTGAGCTCGGTTCGCATGCGATGGGCGTTACGCTGAGCCTCCTCTAGCTCGATAGTGTAGCGCTCGGGCGTCTGCTCCTCTAAGGGGATTACTATATCATTTGGTTCGTGCATCGTATTCCTTCTGTTAATTATCATCTAGGCTCGCAGGGAGCCGGGTAGCGATATGATGCAGTGCGAGCAGAGCTGCGTCGCGCTCGTCCTGTGAGCTGCGGGAGGCGGCGAGCGTCACGCGGTGGCGCTGCAGCTCGCCAAGCAGCTGCTGATGGCTCACCTTGCCCGTGGGCGTTCTCCAGCGCTTGGAGAGGGGGTGCTGCACGATGAGGGAGAGGTTCATTGACTGCGCCAGCTGCTGGATCATCCGACCCGTCTGCGCACAGCGCCCTAGGTCGTAGCCTATCTTGGCCACCGTTGCTATGGACTGCCCGCGCTTGACGTGCCAGTTCGTAGTGACGCTGAAGACGTCCTCGAGGACGTAGAGCACGGGCTGTCCTTGGTGGAGGCGCAGGCACTCGAGTAGCTCAGGGAAGCCTAGGCGCGCCAGCGATAACTGACGCAGCTCCGTGTCCAGCACAGCGTAGCCCGTAGCCTCGCTGTCGGGATCGAGGCCTACGATGAGGCGGGGGCGCATACTGCTATTCATTGAGTTTGCTATGATTGGTGATTACTTATGCTGTCTCCTGTCGCGCCCGAGTACGGGGATGATGTTAAACTCTCCCCTAAGGCGTGAGATAGTGCGGTCGTCGTAGCGCTCTTGGAGAGCGTGGGCGTCGAGGTTTGTTGATATCAGTGTCAGAAGGGGGGCATTCCATTCGCACCTTCGAGCGATCAGAATGCGGATGACGTTTACCGCCGACTCGCCCCAGCGCCGTACGTCTACCTCTGTGCCTAGGTCGTCTAGTGCATACACTGGGGCGGACACGTTGGGGATGTGCCCCAACTCTCGATACTCTTCCACGACGTCAATCGTGTGCCTAGGCATCCAAAGGAGAGGGCGCCATCCATCATCAGCCTCATCTGAGGACTTGCGGCTAATGAAGAACTGGGCGCCTATCCTTTGGCAGAAGGCTCTAAGCGCTAGGAGGAGCGAAGTCTTTCCAGTGCCAGCTGGGCCCATGAGGAGGAGGCCTTTGTTCGGGTCTACCCCTCGAGACCTATCCCCGACTGCCCAATCGATGATTCGAGTTATCGCGTCGTTGTTGGTCTCATCCCATACGAACCCCGGTACGACCTTGACGGCCTCCTCTAGGAATACGCTATCTATCTCCTCCACCTTCGGGGGATTGGAAAATCTCCTTGAGTAGATCGGGCTCGCAATAACCTCTCCTGACTTGACGATCTCCGACAGCTTCTTTATGCTGGAGATCTTGGGCTGTTCGTTTTTGCCCTTTGCTGCTATAGTTTCCATTTTGACTCGTCTACTTTGTTTCTGTCTTCTCCCCAGGTATCTGCGTCTCGGTAGAGCCCCGTCTTTTGCGGCTGCTTAGCTGTAGCGGTCTCTGTGGGTGGATCGTAGACCCCACTGGCGACCTTGACGTAGTTCTCATATTGGGCGAGCCAAGAGAGGTTGAGCATCGAGGAGTTCGTCCGTAGGAAGTCCCGAGATCCTGCCGCCCTGTCCAGCATGCTCCTCCATAGGCTGAGCGCAGTAGTTGCTATAAGCACGCGATCAGATGCGTTCGGTATCTCTCCCTCCGCCAGCTTTATCCCCAACTTCTCCTTAGCGTCTGCGGTCAAACAGCGCCACATGTTGTAGGCCTCTCGGCTCAGCTTCGCCGAGTAGGAGATCATCGACTTGTAGGCATCCAGCTCGTGTAGGCGCTCTGAGGCCACATCTCCGAGTATCTGAGCCCATATTTTGCCGTCCGTGGTCGGAGGATTTAGGATATCGGCTACTCGTTTTCGCTCTGTCTCGTCAGAGATACCCGCTAGAGCCGCATTGAGCTCCTCCCTATCTCGAAGCAATTTTTCATTTAGCCTCTCCTCTCTCTCTCCCCCCCCTGGGGGGCTTGGGGGGAGATAATCTTTAACCTTCACCCTTTTATTCTTTTCCCTTATGGGGGCGTTTAGCCCCCCTATAGTCCCCCCAATACCCTTATCTTCGGAGGCAATACCCTTATCAATACCCTTATCTTCGGAGGCAATACCCTTATCAATACCCTTATCCTCGGAGGCAATACCCTTATCCTCGGAAGCAATACCCTTATCAATACCCTTATCTTCGGAGGCAATACCCTTATCAATACCCTTATCCTCGGAAGCAATACCCTTATCAATACCCTTATCCTCGGAAGCAATACCCTTATCAATACCCTTATCCTCGGAGGCAATACCCTTGGTCCGCTTACTCAGAGCGCCGCCCGTGCGACCGTGCGCCGCTTGTGCGGCACGCTTCTCAGGCGTCCAGCCTGCGCGGCTTCTAGCCTTGGGCGCATTGTCGGTGGCTTCGCTAGCACTAGCGTCGTCTAGTTCCTTAGACGCTCGGTCGTCTCTGCGCTCCATCTTGAGGCTCAGCTCGGTCATAGCAGCGCGGAGCCTTGGGGAGTAGAAGTAGCGCCCTTCGTCCTCGGTCGCGAACAAGCCCGAATCATTCACCAAGTAGGCGAAGAGGCTGAGTGGCGCTTTAGACTTCATCGAATATCTGAGGAAATTGAAGTCCGTCGTCAGTCGGTAGTCATCCTCATCGTTCGAGGCAAGACGTATGAGCAGGGCTGTGTAGAGCCCCCAGCCTGCCTCACCCTTGGCGTAGCGCAGGCGCTCCACCTTGTCGTCATCAAGGGCATCGAGGTAGAGTGGTAGATAGCGATGCTTGCACATAGATGGAAGGATTTGTCTCTAGGGGATACCTAGCACTTTGGGGAGTGATAGCGGTACACCATGTAGCACAGCGCGGATAGCGATCCGATACTGATGAGGGAGGACAAGAGGACCATAGGCCAATCTTCCGCCACCTCGAGGCAGCCGAAGGAGTAAAAGGCGATGAGCAAGAGCAGCGACTCAAGCAGCACCTTTGCTGTCTTAGTGTTCATAGTCGTAATGTGAGTTAGTGTGTACTTTGCTCCTGGCGGATGAGGCCAGCTGCCTCTCGGAGCGACTTGTAGTGCGCGGCCATTTCCGCGTTGTTGGTGAATGTCCCGTCAGGGGCATTCCACGCAGCCTTGTTGCCGTGGCAATAGGCGACGTAGCGAAGGATGTCCTCCAGCTGGTATACCCAGTGGAGCCCATCAGGGCGATAGGCGCGGATGCGCTTAGGGACGACCTTATCGGCGTCCTCCATCGTCAGCACATCGATCCTTAGGCGCGTCAGCTGCGTGTTGCTGATCCTTAGGCGCCCGAGGGTATCCTTGGAGCTAATCCATTGGTCCCGGTGCTCCCCGCAGAAGCCCTCGATCATAAGAATGTGGCGCCGCTGCTCCAGCTGGGTGTACATCTTCAGGCGATCCATCATCGCAGCCTGAGCGGCAGCACGTACGTTCAGGGACCTATTTAGCTGGTCCACCTCTCCACGGAGCTGCGCTACAGTCTCAGATAGCGTCTCGACGACCGAGCGCAGCTGCGCTACCTCCTGTTCGGTGCAGCTCATGGCCTACGAGCGCTTGGTGCGCGGCTCTGTGATACATCCGAGGAAGAGCAGATGCCCCGCGAGGGCACTCTTGCGGTGGCGGTAGGCGAGCCACCTACGTGAGCCCGAAGGCTGGCGCTTGCTATTGTGCGCCGTCATGATCTGACCAGAGCGCATAGCCTCCGTGTCATTCACGAAGCGATAGACGTGCACGCCGCCTTCCTCCAGCACCTTGTTGTATGCCTCGACCGTCAGACGCTGACCATAGGGCAGCGCTTCGCTCGGGATCTCGCCACGCTCCACGAGCTCTAGTTCATGCTTCTGCATGCTGGCAATCTTGTTCTGGAAGTCTTCTACTTTCATTACTTATACTGCTTATTGTTGTTGGTTGGCGATTAGGGAGGAGATGACTAACTTTGTACTGCAATAGATAGTGTCTAGAAGTGCCGTCGGCCGCTTGCCTCAGGGTCACCCCCTCCCCGTCGCCTTGTTGGTTGGTTGCACTGCAAAGGTAAACAGTTTTGTTGACCTATCAAAATAGAAGATGATGGCTAACAACATAACCGCAGATGTATCTCTCAATATCAAGAAGTTGAGAGAGCAGAAAGGCATAGATAATGATGCTTCCTTCGCTAAGATCCTCGGTGTTTCACCGCAACGTTTGAGCGCGTGGAAGAAAAGAAACACCTATGATATAAACATTATCGTAGACTGTTTCCCTGATGTGTCTTTGCCGTGGCTGTTAACGGGCGAAGGTCCTATGCTTGTCGGTCAGCGCACTGGCGAGCGCGGCCCTGACGAAGATGAAGAGGGAAACTGGGCGAAGGTCAAGGAAGCCCCGGGAGACGGGCAGCCCTACTACGATGTAGACTTTCTGGGCGGCTACGGGGAGTTCGTGGACCACCCCGAGGACGCGCGCCCTGAGTACTTCATCGACTTCAAGCCCTACAATCGCAAGGGCGTATTCTACGTCAATCTCCGCGGCGACAGCATGGCGCCTGAGTTCAACGGCGGCGACCTGCTTGCGCTTCGCCCCGTGGAGGGCTGGTGGGACTACCTGCTACTGGGCAAGGTGTACGCCATAGTCACCAAGCAGGGGCAGCGCACGATCAAGCGCCTGCGTAAGGGACCAAGCCCCGAGGCCTACCAGCTAGAGCCCATCAACCCTGCCTACGATAAGCAGGACATCCCGAAGGACCAGATCGCCGCGGTCTTCGAGGTCCTCGGCGGCATCCGCCACTACGAGTAAACATTCATTCACCATAAACACCAAGTTATCATGACAAGCGAACGTATCGCATTTCTGCGCAAAACAAGCCGCAAGGAGTATGTAATCAACGCATTCAATCAGCACGAGGGGATGCGAAATCGAGCCCAGTGGCTCATCGCCATAGGTATCCTACTTGCACTCGCGGCAGTACTACTGGGTTATTCAGTGGGCAGCAATACATCTGTTGGCACTGGCGTAATTGCAGCCCCCACGGTTTTAGTATCCTGCATCTTCGGGGCTATAGGGATGAAGCGCAAGGCAAACGAGCTGGATATGCTTCTCATGTCAGCCTACCCCGACTGGAAGGAGCTAATAGAAGATTAAGGCGGACGATCCTGAGTGATCCCCAAGCCTCATTGCCCGCATAAGGCATTCGCACAACCGTTCGCATTGCAACCAACCTAAGACAACGAAACCCCCTGTTTTATATAGCGTATAATGCGTATATTTGGTGACCCCTCCTGAGTCACCAAGATTGCCTGCCGAGGCTCCGACGAGGAGTGGCAAGTACCCTAAGTAAAAGGCTATCCCCCTCCCAAGCTGCCCGAGGCATGCTGGGAGGGGGATAGCCTTTTATATATATACTGCGTCCCGAGAGGGGTGCAGAGGGTCTTAGCCCTTAGTGCGGGTATAGCCGAGGGCGGGGAGGAGGCTACGGAGCTTGGTACGCTGGTCGCCTTGGATGAGGATCTCGCCGTCCTTAGCCGAGCCCCCGACACCACAGCGCTGACGCAGGAGACGGCCTAGCTCTGCTAGGTCCTCCTCGCGCCCGACAAAGCCCGTGATGAGCGTCACCTCCTTGCCGCCGCGCTGCTTCTTGCTGAGGCTGATGCGCAGCTCTTGGCGTGCGGGCTCGAGCGTGTCGGGCTCCTCGACCTGCTCGGTCGTGTATTCGAAGTCGGGGTTCGTGCTGTAGAGCACGCCCAGTCGGTCTTTCCAGTCAGCCATACTTAGACTATGGGATCAAGGACGAAGCCCTCGGGGAGGAAGGCCGAGACGTCGGCTCCGTAGTGTAGGAGCTCGCGGACAACGGAGGAGCTGATATGGGTCAGGCGCTGTGAGGCGGGCAGTAGAACGGTCTCCATATCGGCGATGTGGCGGTTGAGGTCGGCCAGCGTGCGCTCGTACTCCATATCGGTGCTACTGCGTACGCCCCTGAGAAGGACGTGCGCACCGAGCTCCTGAGCGAGCGTCACCGTCAGTCCCGTATAGACGACGATACGTACGCGGGGCTGGTCGGCATAGTAGCGGCTGATCTGCTGTTGGCGCTGCTCGGCGGTGTAGAGGTTGCGCTTGGCTTCGTTCGTCCCGATGGCGACGATGACCTCATCGAAGAGGTCGAGGCCGCGGCTGACGATATCGGCATGACCCCGCGTGAAGGGGTCGAAGGAGCCAGCGTAGAGGGCTATGCGCTTCATAGGACTAGGCGTGGGCGAGACCTGTGCGTAGGTCGATGATCTCCTCGGGGGCAGGCGTGAGGTTCTCGACGCCTGTCTCCGTGACGAGGTAGCTATTCTCTATCCCTACGGCACCGACACCAGGGAGGACGAACTTAGGCTCGAAGGCGATGACCATCCCAGGCTCTAGGACGTCGCGGCTGCGAGGGGTGAGCACCGGTGGCTCATTGATCTGAAGGCCAATCCCATGCCCGACGAACTGTGCCTGCAGCTCCGTCCCCATGAAGTAGTCCGCAGCACCTGCCGCCGTGACCCGCTCCAGCGAGTGCGTGTAGAGCTCGGCGCAGGAGCTCCCTGGGCCTGCCGTCTGCATGACCTCGCGGTGCAGCTGGCGGCTCAGCTCGTGCAGGCGGTAGGCCTCGGCAGGAAGCTGGCCGACGGAATAGGTACGGGTGAGGTCGGAGTAATAGACGCCGTAGTTGCCCGCCATGTCGACCATCACCGCGGTGCCTTCGGTGAGGGGCGTCCCGTTAGCCCCTAGAGGCAGCGCCGTAGTCCCAGCACCTCCGAGGGCGAAGTCATAGGGCGAGGCCGTGCCCGCATTGTCTCCTGCCAGCAGGCTACCCATGAAGATTTCCATCGCCGAGCCGAAGCAGCGGAAGAGCCCCACCGAGCCATGCTGGCGCATCACACGCTCCAGCTCGATCTGCAGGTCTCTGTCCGTCATCCCCTCACGATAGGCCTTCGGGACCTCGCGGTAGACGGCGACGTGTTGTGCCGCGCACTGGCAGAGCTGCTCGAGCTCTAGGGGCGTCTTGACCATGCGGGCACGGCGCAGCAGCGGTGTGGCGTTGACGATCTCTGCTCCCTCGAAGATGCGCGCCATGCGCTGTACGTCGCTGTAGCTCTGCTCGTCCTGCTCGAGGGCGACGCGCCGAAGGGGCTTGAGGTCGAGCCACTCGGGGAGCTGCTCGATCTTACGGATGTGGTGGAGCTGGCTGGTCTCGGGCTGTGTCTGAGGGCGGCGTACGAAGTAGTGAGCCTCGCCCTGCTGGAGCAGCACGGCTAGCCCAGCGAAGACCTGGCCGTAGACATAGAGTAGGGCGACATTGGAGCTAAGCACGAGGGCGTCGATACCTGCCTCCTGCATGTAGCTCTGGAGGCGCTGCTGGCGTAGCAGATAGTCGGGGTGGAGCATGGGATGGTGAACCTAGGGAAAGGTAAAGGGGCGGCGGGGCTAGAAGGGCACTTGGCCGCCAGGGAAGTTATTATCCGGGGCGAGCGGGTCGAAGGCTGGGGCCAATGGCGCTGCTGCCGCAGGTCCGGCCGTGAGGCTACGCCCAGAGAGCGAGGTCGTGGGGCGGGCTGCATCGGCCTCCGTGCCTGGCTGCAGGTCCTCCAGAGGGGAGAAGCGGGCGAAGTCGGACTTGAAGGCGAGGCGTACTTCACCGACGGGCCCGTTACGGTGCTTGGCGATGATGAACTCGCCGACACCCTTCAGCGACTCGCCTGTCTCGCTGTCTACGGTGATCTTGTAGTACTCGGGGCGGTGGATGAAGCACACGATGTCGGCGTCCTGCTCGATAGCCCCCGACTCACGGAGGTCAGAGAGCTGTGGGCGCTTGCTATTGGCGTCACCGCCCTGCTGGCGGTTCTCTACGCCGCGGTTGAGCTGGGAGAGGGCGATGATGGGTATATTCAGCTCCTTGGCCAGCATCTTTAGTGAGCGCGATATGGTACTGACCTCCTGCTCACGGTTGCCGAAGCTCATCCCGCTGGCATTCATCAGCTGGAGGTAGTCGATGATGATCAGCTTGACCTGATGCTGGCTCACGAGGCGACGCGCCTTGGTGCGTAGCTCGAAGACCGAGAGCGAGGGCGTGTCGTTGATGTAGAGTGGCGCAGCCTCAAGACCCGCCATGCGGTTATTCAGTCGTGCCCATTCGACGTCGTCTAGACGTCCGCTCTTGATCTTCTGCCCATCGATCTCGCAGACGTTGGATAGGAAGCGCTTGACGAGCTGCACGGAGCTCATCTCGAGGTTGAAGAGTGCTACGGGGATCCCTTGGTCTACGGCCATGTAGCGCGCCATAGAGACGACGAAGGCCGTCTTACCCATGGCAGGACGCGCCGCGATGATGATGAGGTCGGAGTTCTGCCAGCCTGAGGTCATCTCGTCGATCTTGGGGAAGCCCGTCGACAGGCCGCTGATCCCCTCCGTCCTATTGGCCGCGATCTGGATCTCCTCGATGGCATTCTTGACCAGCGGACGGATGGGCTCGAAGTCGCCCTTCTTCTCGTCGCGCGACAGCTCGAAGAGGCTAGCCTCGGCACGCTGTACCTGCTCCTTGACGGCTACGACGTCGTCGAAGGCGTCCTTGAGCGTCTGGGAGGCCATGCCGATGAGGCTGCGGCTGAGGGCCTTGTCCGCGAGGATCTCGGCGTGGGCCTCAAGGCTCGAGGTCGAGAGCATCTTGGTCGAGAGCCCCGCGATAAAGGCTTGGCCGCCGACCTCCTCCAGTACCTCCATGCGGCGCAGCTCCTCGATGACGGTCAGCATATCTATGGGCTTCTGCTCCATAGCCAGCTGCGTCATGGCGGTGTATACCAGCTCGTGGGTGTGTAGGTAGAAGGTCTCGGGGCGGAGTAGCTCGCTGACGCGTGGGTAGGCGTCCTTCTCGAGGAGAAGCGCCCCGAGGACAGCCTCCTCGATGGCTAAGTCCTGGGGGGGGATACGCCCGTCTAGCTCGAGCGGCGCCACTGTGGTGGGGCGCTTCCGAGCTACCTTGGGCTGGCTGGGTGCTGGCATCTTAGCTGGTGCTTTATCTGATCCTTAGTCGAGCTTGAGGACAGCGAGGAAGGCCTTCTGCGGCACCTCGACGGTACCAATCTGCTTCATGCGCTTCTTCCCTTCCTTCTGCTTCTCCAGGAGCTTACGCTTACGGGAGACGTCACCGCCGTAGCACTTGGCCGTCACGTCCTTACGCACGGCCTTGATGGTCTCGCGGGCGATGACCTTGGCGCCGATGGCTGCCTGGATGGCGATGTCGAACTGCTGGCGGGGGATGAGCTCCTTGAGCTTCTCGCACATGCGGCGCCCGAAGGCCACGCTATTATCCACGTGCGTCAGCGTCGAGAGGGCATCCACGGGGTCGCCGTTGAGTAGGATGTCGAGCTTCACCAGGCGGGAGGGGCGGAAGTCGCTGAGGTGGTAGTCGAAGGAGGCATAGCCCTTGGAGACGCTCTTCAGCTTGTCATAGAAGTCGATGACGATCTCTCCGAGCGGCAGGTCGAAGAAGATCTCGATACGGTCGCCCGAGATGTACTCCTGCTTGATCAGCTGCCCGCGCTTGCCGAGGCAGAGCGTCATGATGGGGCCGATGTAGGCTGTGTTGGTGATGACCGAGGCGCGGATGTAGGGCTCCTCGATATGGTCTATGGTCGTGATGTCGGGTAGGCCTGAGGGGTTGTGCACCTCGTGCTCGCCGCCCTTCTTGTCGTAGACCTTATAGGATACGTTGGGCACGGTGGTGATGACATTCATCCCGAACTCGCGGTCGAGGCGCTCCTGGATGATCTCCATGTGCAGCAGACCGAGGAAACCACAGCGGAAGCCGAAGCCGAGCGCTATAGAGCTCTCGGGCTGGAAGGTTAGGGAGGCGTCGTTGAGCTGCAGCTTCTCCAGCGAGGCGCGCAGGTTCTCGAAGTCCTCACTCTCGATGGGGTAGAGCCCTGCGAAGACCATAGGCTTGACTTCCTCGAAGCCTGCGATAGCCTCGCTTGCGCCGCCCGTGACGTGCGTGATGGTATCCCCGACCTTGACCTCTTTACTGGTCTTGATGCCCGAGATGATGTAGCCTACGTCGCCCGTGCTGACGACAGTGCGCGGCTCCATGTCGAGGCGGAGTACCCCGATCTCATCGGCGTCGTACTCCTTGCCCGTGGCGATGAACTTGACGTGGTCCCCCTTGCGGATGGAGCCATTGACGACCTTGAAGTAGGCGATGATCCCGCGGAAGGGATTGAAGACCGAGTCGAAGATCAAGCACTGCAGCGGCCCCTCTGGGTCGCCTACGGGAGCGGGGACGCGCTCCACGATGGCGTGGAGGATCTCCTCGACGCCGAGGCCCGTCTTGCCACTGGCGCGTATGATCTCCTCACGCTTGCAGCCCAGCAGCTCGATGATCTGGTCCTCGACCTCCTCGGGCATAGCGCTGGGGAGGTCTACCTTATTTACTATAGGGATGATCTCGAGGTCGTGCTCGAGCGCCATATAGAGGTTGGAGATGGTCTGTGCCTGGATGCCCTGAGCTGCATCGACGATGAGCAGCGCGCCCTCGCAGGCGGCGATGGAGCGGGAGACCTCGTAGGAGAAGTCCACGTGTCCTGGGGTGTCGATGAGGTTGAGGACATAGTCCTGCCCGTCCAGGCGGTAGTTCATCTGGATGGCGTGGCTCTTGATGGTGATCCCGCGCTCGCGCTCGAGATCCATATTATCAAGCACCTGCTCCTGTAGGTCCTTACCCGAGACGGTCTGCGTCGTCTCTAGGAGGCGGTCTGCCAGCGTGCTCTTCCCATGATCAATATGGGCTATGATACAAAAGTTGCGTATATGCTTCATCTTGGCTGCAAAGATACGACTAAGATACGAGCTATAGCGTGGCGCGCTGCGGGGAGGCCTTGGGGGCTACGCTGGTTCTCGTGCCGCTTCGCTCGGGAGGAGCTGTGCCTGGGTACGCTGCCTCGTCGTAAGCGGTGGACTGCCTCCTTGCGCTCCGCTCCGCCGAACTACTGTCGAGGCTCGCTGCCTGGTCGCGCGAAGCTCCCCCTTCGGTCTCGCCGAGCTCCGAGCAGTGGCTTAGGGCGAAAAATGATATAATATTTGGAGAAAAGTAATATAACTTTCCGCCGAATATTATATAATAATTGCTGAGAAGTAATATAACTTTTCCCGAAAAGTAATATAAGAATCCTCACCCTCCCTTATCCCTCAGCTCGGCAAGGCTTCGCCGAGCCCGCGCCTCCCCTTAGCTCGGACGGGTGCCAAGCTAAGGCCGCAGGAGCTCTAAGTCTTGGGGAGTGAAGCCCTTGCCCCGATACCCTTAGCAAGGTTGCTCCAAAGCCCCTAGCGCCGCGGGAGTGAGCCCTCCCGAAGCCAAGGGACGGGACGCACTGCTTCTTGGGTAAAAAAAACGTACCTTTGGGTACATTAACATACCTAAGTGTACAAGCATCATGAACTTCGACATAGCGATTATTGGCGGTGGGCCAGCAGGCTATAATGCTGCGGCTCAGGCCTCAGATCAGGGTCTTCAGGTTATCCTCTTCGAGCGTGCTACGCTGGGGGGCGTCTGTCTCAACGAAGGCTGTATCCCCACGAAGAGCCTCCTGCACGCGGCACACCTCTACCACGACGTGGCCTCTAGCGCTGCCCTCGGGATAGAGATCGAGGGCTCGGTGAAGGCCGACTATAGCCGCATCGCGGCGCACAAGGATGAGGTCGTCAAGACCCTCACCTCGGGTGTAGCCTACAAGATGAAGCAGCATGGGGTGACGGTCGTCCCCGCCTCCGCACGCCTCGAGGGGCAGGAGGGGGAGCTGATCCGTGTTGCCACCGATACGGAGACCTACCTAGTGCGCTACGTCCTGCTCGCCACGGGGAGCGAGACCGTCATCCCGCCCATCCCAGGGCTGGACGGCGTCAGCTACTGGACGAGCCGTGAGGCGCTGGCTGCGACCGAGCTCCCGAGGGACATCGCCATCATCGGTGGGGGCGTCATCGGCATGGAGTTCGCCGATGTCTATGCTAGCCTAGGGGTGCCCGTGACCGTCATCGAGATGGCACCCGAGATCCTCGGGGCTATGGACAAGGAGACCTCCGCCACGCTGCGCAAGCTCTTCAAGAAGCGCGGGGTGAAGTTCCACCTCGAGAGCAAGGTCGTAGAGGTATCGCCCGAGGGCGTCACCATCGAGACCAAGAAGGGCGAGCGGGAGCTCATCGCCGCCAGCCAGATCCTGCTGAGCGTAGGTCGCCGTCCGCTTAGCGTAGGCCTTGGCCTCGAGAGCCTCGGCATCCAGCAGAATCGTGCCGCCGTCGTGGTCAATGAATACATGCAGACCTCGCACCCGCAGGTCTACGCCGTGGGCGACCTCACGGGCTTCTCGCTGCTGGCACATACCGCCATCCGCGAGGGTGAGGTAGCCGTAGAGCATATCGTCTCTGGGGCGGGGCATCCTATGCGCTACGATGCCATCCCAGGCGTTGTATATACGCATCCCGAGCTGGCAGGGGTCGGCGCCACCGAGGAGCAGCTGCAGGCTGAGGGGCGCTACTACCGCGCGCTCAAGCTCCCTATGGCCTACGCTGGTCGCTATGTCGTGGAGCAGGGACAGGCACCTGGCCTGTGCAAGGTGCTGGTGGATGAGAACGACCGCATCCTCGGCTGCCACATCCTCGGCACGCCCGCTAGCGAACTGATCCTCCTGGCGGGCATCGCCATTGCCGACGGTACGAGCGTCGAGGACTTCCGCCGCCACGTCTTCCCGCATCCTACGGTCGGGGAGATCCTGCACGAAGTACTGCTCTCCTAGAGCTCGGCCTCCTGAGCCTTACATTAAGCAAACAACACACGCAAGATAAAGAACTAAGCTATGCCTACATTCGACATCAAGATCCCCAAGACTGGGGAGAGCGTCACCGAGTGTACCATCACCGTCATCCATGCCAAGGTCGGGGACCTCGTCCAGGAGGATGACGAACTCTTTGAGGTCACCTCGGCAAAGACCGCTGCCTCCGTCCCCTCGCCCGTGGCAGGGAAGGTCGTGCAGATCAATTATACGGAGGGCGAGACGGTCCCCGTGGGGCAGGTGCTCCTAGTCATCGATACCGCAGCTGGTGCTACCGCAGAGCCCGCAGCGGCTCCTACCGCTGCAGCTAGCCCCGCTCCAGCGGTGAGCGCGCAGCCCTCAGCGAGCCCTGTCGTCGAGCAGACGCTCACCAAGGGGAGCATCGAGCGCTGGTATTCGCCCGTCGTCCTTGAGCTAGCGAAGAAGGCCAAGGTAAGTCAGGACGAGCTCGACAAGATCTCGGGGACGGGCTTCGGCGGTCGCGTCAGCAAGGCCGATATCACCCGCTACATCGAGCAGCAGAAGGGCGCTCCCGCTCCGCAGCCACGTGCCGCACAGCCCGCGGCAGCTGCCGCAGCGCCTGCACGCCCCGCCGTCAGCGCTCCTGCCGTCAGCGTAGGGCCCGAGGACAAGGTGATCCCCATGGATCCCATCCGCCGCATCATCGCCGATCGTATGGTGCAGTCCGTGCAGGTAGCGCCTCATGTGACGAGCTTCATCAAGGTCGACATCACGAACCTCGTGAAGTGGCGCGAGGCGCACAAGGACGAGTTCAAGCAGCGTGAGGGCGTCGCTCTGACCTACATGACGCCCTTCATCGAGGCCGTGGCCAAGGCGCTCAAGGACTTCCCCCGCATCAATGCCGCTGTCGATGGCTATAACATCATCGAGCGCAAGCATATCCATGTGGGTATGGCCGTGGCGCTGCCTGATGGCAACCTCGTCGTGCCCGTGGTGCGTGACGCCGACAAGCTGAGCCGCTCCGGTATCGCTGAGCAGGTGAGCCTTCTTGCGGCCAAGAGCCGCCAGGGCAAGCTGAGCCCAGACGAGATGGCGGGCAGCACCTTCACCATCTCCAACTATGGCGCCTCACACACGCTCTTCGGTACGCCCATCATCAACCAGCCTGAGGTGGCCATCCTCGGCATTGGGGCGATCGAGAAGGAGCCTAGCATCCTCGAGACCGAGGCAGGCGATGTCATCGCTATCCGCCACAAGATTTACCTCTCCCTGTCCTTTGACCATCGTATCATCGATGGTATGCTAGGCGGTGCCTTCCTGCACGCCATAGCACAGCACCTCGAGGACTGGAAGCAAGACTAGAGCCCTATGAACGCAGTAAAGAAAAGATACGGGATCAAGAAGACGGACAAGGAGACCCTCCGTCGCTGGTACTACCTCCTCTACCTAGGACGCCTATTGGACGAGAAGGCCCCTAGCTATCTCCTCCAGTCCATCGGCTGGCAGTTCCATGCCTCCAATGCAGGGCATGATGGGATCCAGCTGGCCATAGGGCAGACCTTCCAGCGGGGTAAGGACCACCTCTTCCTCTACTACCGAGACCTCACCGCTGCCCTCTCAGCAGGGATGACCGCTGAGGAGATGATCCTCAATGGGATCTCCAAGGCGACCGACCCCACCAGTGGGGGCCGCCATATGTCCGACCACTACGCCAAGGTAGAGTGGGGCATACACAACATCTCCTCCTGCGTCGCGGCGCACGACTCCCAGGCTGTGGGTCTGGCGCGTGCCCTGGACTACTACAAGGTCGACGGCTGTGCCATCGCCTCCCATGGGGAGTCCTCGGCCTCCGAGGGCTACGTCTACGAGGCGATCAACGGTGCCGCTCGCGAGCGTCTGCCAGTGATCTTCGTCCTGCAGAGTAATGGCTACGGCATCTCCGTACCGACGCATGAGCAGACGGCGAACCCACGTGTAGGGCAGAACTACGCCGGTATCCGCCACCTCAAGGTACTCTTCTGCGACGGTAAGGACGTCTTCGACTCCATGAACACCATGGCGGCAGCGCGCGAATACGCCGTAGAGCATCGTACGCCTGTCGTCGTCACCGCCTCCTGCGTACGCATCGGGGCGCACTCCAATTCGGATAAGCACACCCTCTATCGCGATCAGGAAGAGCTCGACCGAGCTAAGGCAGCCGACCCGCTACCTAAGTTCCGCCGCATGCTGCTCCGCTACGAGCGCTTCACCGAGGAGGAGCTGCAGCAGATCGAGGCCGAGGCGCGCGAGGAGCTCAAGGTAGCCAACCGCAACGCTCTGCAGGCTCCCGACCCCACGAGTGATACCGTCATGGACTACGTCATCGGGGAGGCTTATCCGGGCGACAAGTACGGCTCAGGGATCCCCGACGGCACAGGTGAAGAGCTGACGCTGGTGCAGGCGATCAATAAGACGCTCAAGCAGGAGTTCCGTCACAACCCCGATACCTTCATCTGGGGGCAGGACGTAGCGAATAAGGACAAGGGCGGTGTCTTCAATGTGACCAAGGGGATGCTGCAGGAGTTCGGGCACAAGCGTGTCTTCAACGCCCCGATCGCCGAGGACTACATCGTCGGTACGGCCAACGGGATGAGCCGCTTCAGCGACAAGATCCGTGTGGTCATCGAGGGGGCAGAGTTCGCTGACTACTTCTGGCCAGCGATGGAGCAGTTCGTCAACTGCACGCACGAGTATTGGCGCAGCAATGGGCAGTTCTCTCCCAACATCACCATCCGCCTGGCCTCCGGGGGCTACATCCAGGGCGGGCTCTACCACTCGCAGAACATCGAGGCGGTACTAACGACCTTCCCTGGGGCGCGTGTCGTCTACCCCTGCTTTGCCGATGATGCCGCGGGGCTGCTACGTACAGCGATGCGCTCGCGTGGGGTGACGGTCTTCATGGAGCCCAAGGGACAGTACAACAATACTGAGGCTGCGGCCGTCATCCCCGAGGACTTCGAGGTGCCCTTCGGTAAGGCACGTATCCGTCGAGAGGGCTCGGACATCACGCTCGTCACCTACGGTAATACGCTGCTCCTATCGCTCCACGTGGCCGAGCAGATCCAGCGTGACCTGGGTAAGAGCGTAGAGGTCATCGACCTGCGCTCCCTCTCGCCCTGGGATGAGGAGACGGTCTACGCCTCCATCAAGAAGACCTCCAAGGTGCTGATCGTCCACGAGGACCGCGTCTTCGGCGGCTTCGGTGCTGAGCTGGCGGCCTCGATCGCCAAGAAGGCCTTCCGTGATCTAGATGCGCCCGTATATCGTGTCGGGTCGCTGGGCACGCCCGTGGGCTTCCACAAGTGCTTCGAGCTGACGACGCTCCCCAGTGAGGAGAAGATCTACGCCGCAGCCAAGGAACTCATCGAGTACTAAACCAATAAACTAGAGTATATGAAGACTGTAGCACTGGTGTACAGCCAGCACACAGCACAGACCGCAGAGCTCGGGGGGCGCATCGCTGCCGCCTGGGGCTCGGAGGTGGTCTACCTCGACCCTGATACGACGCGTCTGGAGGACTGGATGAAGTACGAGCGCTTCATCCTCGGCACGCCGACCTACTTCGACGGCGAGCTGCCCGATAGCTGGGATGAGTTCCTCCCCGAGTTGGAGGATGCCGACCTCTCGGGGAAGAAGGTTGCTGTCTATGGCCTCGGCGATCAGCAGCACTATCCCGTGAGCTTCGCCGATGGCGTGGGGCTCCTCGCCTCCTATATGGAGGAGCTGGGGGCTACGATCGTCGGGGAGACCTCGACGGAGGGCTATAGCTACGAGCATTCGGTAGCGGAGCGCGATGGCCGCTTCCTTGGCCTCGTGCTGGATCCGACCAATCAGCCCGAGCTGACCGACCAGCGCCTTGCCGCTTGGCTGGAGCAGCTCAAGGTTGCCTTCGCAGGCTAAGGCCTAGCTAGCTAAATAAGAGCGCGGCACGGAGATACTGATCTCCGTGCCGCGCTGCTTTTGTGGTCCTCAAGGTTTGCCTTGGCCGAGTCGTCGGGTAGCTCGAGGACGGGCTTTACTGGGGGAAGCGCTCCTCGGCGCTTGCTAGGAGTGCCTCGCGGAAGTCGGGGTGGGCGATGCTCACCAGTGCGAGCGCTCGCTCGCGCAGCGTCAGACCCTGCAGGCGCACTGCACCGTACTCCGTGGCGATGTAGTCCACCTCGTTGCGTCCCGAGGTGACGGTAGCTCCAGCGCTGAGCGTGGGGACGATGCGGGAGACCGTCCCGCCCTTGGCCGTGGAGGTGAAGGCCAGGATGGAGCGCCCGTTCTTGGCACGGCGCACGCCTCGGAGGTAGTCCACCTGCCCGCCCGTGCCGCTGAACTGATCCTGCCCGATGGCCTCACTGGCCACCTGTCCGCAGAGGTCGATCTCGAGGCAGGAGTTGATGGAGACGAAGTCCTCATTCTGCCCGATGATGTAGGGATCATTGGTGTAGTCCACGGGGTAGAGCTCGATGTCGGGGTGCTGATGGACGAAGTCGTAGAGCTCGCGTGAGCCCATGACGATGGAGCTGACGACCTTGCGAGGGTGCAGTGTCTTGCGTGCGCCCGTGATCACCCCGCGGCGCATCATGTGCATCACCCCGTCGGTGAACATCTCGGTGTGTAGCCCCAGGTCCTTGCGGTCCCCCAGGCACTGCAGTACGGCATCGGGGATGGCGCCTATCCCGATCTGCAGGGTGTCGCCATCATGGATGAGTGCGGCACAGACCTCACCTATACGCTGCTCTACCTCCCCGATCTCGGGCAGCGGTATCTCGGTGAGGGGGCGGTCGACGGGGATGATGTAGTCGAGCTCGGTGACGTGTACGAGGTTGTCCCCCGCGATGAAGGGCATCTGCTCGTTGACCTCGGCGATGATGACCTTGGCCTCCTCGATGGCAGCCTTGGTATAGTCGCAGGAGACGCCGAGCGAGCAGTAGCCCTCGGCGTTGGGCGGGCTAAGTTGCACGGCGGCGATGTCTACGGGGTAGAGCCCCTCGCGGAAGAGGCGCGGCACCTCATGGAAGTGGCAGGGGACGAAGTCTGCCCGTCCCTCGCGCACTACGGGACGGCTGTGCTTATCCAGGAAGTTAAGCCGGCCGCGTGCATGCCCCTCCATCTCCGGGCGTAGGTGCCAGGGGGTAGCGAAGTAGAGCATGTGGAAGATCGTAAGGTCGCGGAAGTGCTCGCGCTCGAGGAAGAGCGCCTCGGCAATAGATTCGGGGGCTGCTACGGCGTGGCCGAAGACGAGGTGGGCGCCGTCCTGAACGGCTGCGCGGACGGCAGCACGAGCTGTCGTCGTGTGTGTAGTGTAGTAGGACTTCCAGTCCAAGGAGTCGTGCTTGAGCTGTCTCATCGTGCCTTTGTGTTGGTACACAAATATACATATTCTGCGCAAGAAATTATCTGCCCGAAGTGACTGCCTGCGGCGAGGCCAGCGCCTCCGCTGTCGGAGACTAAGCGCGAGGGGCTCCTACCGTGCTAGTGCGGTAGGAGCCCCTCGTGTAGTGTGCTTGGCGTAAGTGCCTTAGAGCTGGCGGACGAGTTCGCTGAAGATACGTCCCATACGCTCGGAGGCAGCGTTGGCGGCGCGGATGACATCCTCTCCGTCGTTGACGAAGTCGTCGTCGAAGTGCCAACCCTCGTTGGTGATGACGGACATCCCGAAGACGCGGATGTCTGCATGGCGGGCTACGATCACTTCGGGTACGGTGCTCATCCCGATGGCATCGCCACCGACCTGACTCCAGAAGGTATATTCGGCTGGCGTCTCATAGGAAGGGCCAGTCAGGCCGACGTAGACCCCTTCGTGCGTGGGGATGCCGAGCTCCTGGGTGATGGCCTTGGCCTTGGTGATGAACTCGCGGTCGTAGGCACGCGTCATGTCGGGGAAGCGGGGGCCGAACATCTCTGCGTTGGGCCCGATCAGTGGGTTGGGCAGGTTGTTGATGTGGTCACGGATGATCATCAGGTCACCGACGCGGAAGTTCTTGTTGATCCCGCCAGCTGCATTCGATACCAGGAGGTTCTCGATGCCGAGTAGCTTCATCACGCGGATGGGGAAGGTTACCTGCTCCATGGGGTAGCCTTCGTAGTAGTGGAAGCGTCCCTGCATGCACAGCACGGGTACGCCAGAGAGTGTCCCTGCGATGAGGTTCCCCTTATGCCCGATGGCGGTAGAGTGGGGGAAGTGGGGGATCTGGCTGTAGGGGATGACAGTCGGCTGCTGGAGCATCTCGCCGAGCTTACCTAGGCCGCTGCCGAGGATGATAGCGGTCTTGATGTCCTTAGGGAGGCGTGAGGCTAGGTAGTTGGCTGCCTCGTGGTAGTGGTTGTCAAGCATATCGTTCTAATGTGTCTCTTGCTGTGAGTTACTTCGGCTGCTGGGGAGCCTTCTCGTAGGTCCCAAGGCCGTAGCAAATATACTAAATCCCCCACTTACGCCCACTTACCCACGCCATGGAGCCTGCCGCAGCTGAGCGACGCGGGCTAGGTGAGTAGTGCTAAGGTGTTCCTCCGGCCCTCGGGATGTCGCGACGGCAGGCGAAGTCGTGGCCTTCGCCGAGCGGTACGAAGTCAAGCTGCTAAGCGGGCTGCGGAGCTCAGCCCAAGCCCTTCCGATGAAGGGAGCGAAGCGGTGCAGCGAGCTCCTCGCCGCCTTGCCCTGCGACGAAAGATATCCCTCAGCAGGCTGACTGATATCCCTCAGCGCCTTGATGGACGTCCCTCAGCGCGCCCACTGATATCCCTCAGCGCGTCTCCCCTTATAGTGGCGTCTCGCTGTGAGCTGAGGGGAAGGGGCTAGGAGGCACGCGCCGCACGAGGCCCTAGGGCTGGCGTTTGAATCCCAGCTATGGGCGCTCCCCGCAGTACCTCGGCTAGCCTAGCTGGGCTCGGAGGCTGCTCCCCTCACCTGCTCGGGCGCTGGGGCGTCCCCCCGAACGGTCAAAAGCCGTATCTTTGCGGAAAGACTTATTAAGCAGTATTCTAATGATGGGAGTAAGCAGCACCAAGGAGCAGGACGATAAGCAGCTCGCACTCGACCGACGCTATCTGCGTATGGCTAAGATCTGGGCGGAGAACTCCTACTGCGAGCGCCGCAAGGTCGGCGCCCTGATCGTCAAGGATAAGAGCATCATCTCGGACGGCTACAACGGCACGCCCGTGGGATTCGAGAACGTCTGTGAGGATGAGGACGGACTGACGAAGCACTATGTGCTCCATGCCGAGGCCAACGCCATCACCAAGCTCGCCAGCAGCACTCAGAGCAGCATAGGTGCTACCGTCTACGTCACCGATGCCCCCTGTATCGAGTGCGCCAAGCTCATCATCCAGAGCCATATCGTCCGTGTCGTCTACAGCATAGAGTACCGTCTGCGTGACGGGATCGACCTGCTGGAGCGTGCGGGCATCCAGGTGGACTATATCCCGCTCGAGGACGAGGCCTAGGCCTCCCCGCCCGAGGACACACACGACCGACCAATAATACACCGTATATATAAGGGTATGCAAGAACTCAAGGACGCAAACGCCCAGCCCTCCCAGCCCGAGGCTCCAGCCCCCAAGTCCAAGGGGGGACGCCTCCTGCGCTGGCTCGCCTACATCACGATCATCTGCCTCCTCTTCCTCGGGGGCATCTTCACGGGAGTGTACCTAGGTCTAGGTCGCTCCTCCGCTGGCCTCGGTAAGCTCGGGACGATCTACGGGCTCATAGAGCGCTACTATGTCGATTCGGTAGACTTCGATAGCCTGCAGGAGCAGGCCCTTCCCCTCATCCTCTCTCAGCTCGACCCGCACTCGGTCTACCTCAATGCCGAGGCCAATCGCCAGGAGACGGAGGGACTCGAAGGCTCCTTCGCAGGGATAGGTGTACAGTTCAATACGCTGCTGGATACCGTCGTCGTCGTCCGAGTGATCGAGGGAGGGCCGAGTGAGCGTGCGGGCCTCAAGCCTGGGGACCGCATCCTCAAGGCAGGGCAGACGAACCTCGTCAAGGACTCCATCACCACCGAGGAGATCATGAAGGCGCTGAAGGGCCCTGAGGATACCGTCGTGCGGCTGCTCATCAAGCGCGGGGTGAAGACCTTTGAGAGCGCTGTCGTGCGCGGTGCGGTGCCTGTCTCGAGCATCGATGCCGCCTATATGATACGTCCGCACGTGCTCTATGTGCGGCTCAATAAGTGGGGCGCGCAGACGCCTCAGGAGTTCCAGCAGGCTTGGGCGGATCACGCATCCGAGGGGATAGAGCGCATTCTGATCGACCTGAGAGACAATGGCGGGGGCTACCTGCAGGCAGCTACGACGCTGCTCAGCGAGTTCCTCGATAAGGGCAACCTCCTCGTCTATAACCAAGGGGCACATTACCCACGTGAGAACTTCACCAGCCCACGCACGGGGCGTCTACGTCAGACGCCCGTGACGGTGCTCGTGAATGAGAATAGCGCCAGCGCCAGCGAGATCTTCTCTGGCGCGATGCAGGACCTAGACCGCGCCCTCATCGTAGGGCGTCGCACCTTCGGCAAGGGGCTGGTCCAGGTGCCCTTCACCCTCTCGGATAGCAGCGTGCTGCGCCTGACCGTAGCCCGCTACTACACCCCCTCGGGGCGTAGCATACAGAAGAGCTATGCCAAGGGACTGGAGGCCTACGCCGAGGACATCGAGGAGCGCTACCTACATGGTGAGCTCTTCTCGGCCGACAGCGTCTCACGTCCCGACACGACCCGCTACTACACGCGCATGGGGCGCGTCGTCTATGGCGGCGGCGGCATCACGCCCGATATCTTCGTCCCCCGCGATAGCACGGGGCTCAATGCCTACTACGTGCGGCTGATGCGCTCGGGGACGCTGATGCGCTTCGCCTTCAGCTACGCCGATGCGCACCGTACGGAGCTCCTGGCGCACCAGACCGCCAGCGCCCTCGACAAGCACCTGCAGGGCATAGGCGACCAGCTGGTCTCCAGCTATGCCGTCTATGCGCAGCGCTACGGAGTACCCCAGCGTCCTGGGATGCTGCTGGAGTGCGCGCCGCTCCTACGCCGTGATCTCATCGCGCTCATCGCCGACCTCATCGGCGGGGACAGGAACCTCTTCTACGAGCTGCGCAACGAGCGTGATCCCGAGGTGATCAAAGCGCTGGAGATCCTCGAGTCGCCCGACTGGAAGCCGAAGAAGGGCTAAGTGCCCGCCCGTCCCATCATGGAGTCGAAGCAGGAGCTACGTCAGAGGCTACGTGCAGCCAGCAGGCTACTCACCGCCGAGGAGCGTGAGCGCTGGAGCGTGCGTATCGTCGAGCAGCTAGAGCAGCACCCCCGCTGGCAGGCCGCTCGGCGTGTGGGGCTGTATCGGGCGCTGCCCGACGAGCCCGACCTGAGCCCGCTGATGGCTCGCTCGGGCAAGGAGCTCTACCTCCCGCGCGTCGTCTCCGATACGGAGCTCGTGTACCTTCCCTACAGCCCAGGGATGGAGCTGGAGCGCTCGCGGCACTTCGGCCTCGAGGAGCCCGAGCTAGAGGGCGCGCAGCCCATAGCCCCCGAGGAGCTGGAGCTACTCATCATCCCAGCCCTGGCCTTCGACCGCGAGGGCTATCGCCTCGGCCGCGGCAAGGGTTACTACGACCGCTACCTCAGTCGGACGGGTGCCTATCGCATTGGGGTCAGCTACGGCATAGAGCGCGTAGACCGACTACCCCGCGAGGACTGGGACCTTCCGATGGACGAATTGATTTACCCCTAACGCATCCTTATAGATACATGCTGCGACGCACTACCCTTAGGCTCGGCTCTCGCCTCTACAGCCTCGACACTCCGCTCGTGATGGGGATCATCAACGTGACTCCCGACTCCTTCTACGCGGGGAGCCGTGTCGGGGGGGAGGAGGCGCTGCATGTGCGTATCCAGCAGCTCATTGCCGAGGGGGCCAGCATCGCCGATGTCGGAGCCTACAGCTCGCGTCCAGGGGCAGCCGAGGTGAGCCCCGAGGAGGAGCGCCAGCGTCTGGAGCTCGTCCTCAGCATCCTACGGTGCGACTATCCCGAGCTACCCGTATCGCTCGACACCTTCCGTGCCGACATCGCACGCTGGGCCGTCGAGGAGCAGGGTGTAGCCTGCATCAATGATATCTCTGGCGGAGCACTCGACCCCGAGATGTACCGCACGGTAGCCGAGCTACAGGTAGCCTACATCCTGATGCACATGCGCGGGACACCGCAGGACATGATGCAGCAGACGGACTACGCGGACGTCACGCTGGAGGTCCTCGACTACTTCATCCAGCGCGTCGGGGAGCTGACGGCGCTGGGGCTACACGACCTGATCCTAGACCCAGGCTTCGGCTTCAGCAAGACGCTGGAGCAGAACTTCGAGCTCCTGGAGCGCCTTGGGGAGCTGCATCGCCTCCTGCCTCAGCCCCTGCTGGTAGGCGTCTCGCGCAAGAGTATGATCTATCGTAGCCTCGGCATCTCCCCTGAGGAGGCGCTCAACGGTACCACCGTCCTCAATACCCTTGCCCTAGAGCGAGGCGCCTCCATCCTGCGTGTCCACGATGTGGCGGCGGCTGTCGAGGCCGTGCGTCTGTGGCAGCAGCTCCAGCCCTACAAGCGCGCTGACGAGGCGCTACACTACTACGAGCGGCGTGACTCTCTGACGCCCCACGACGAGGCTGAGCCTCGCTAGCGTGCTCCCTTCATCCTACTAGCTCATCTCGACTGACTATATGCTTGCCTGGCTACAGATCTCGATCAAGGATATCATCGATATCCTCATGTTGGCGACCTGCCTCTACTACGCCTATGTGACCCTGCGCTACTCAGGCTCCCGCTCGCTCTTCTCGGGGATCATCGCCTTTGTCGTCCTTTGGCTGCTGATCTCCCAGGTGCTCCAGATGCGCCTCATGGGGGCGCTCCTCGACAAGTTTGCCAACATCGGGGTGCTGCTCCTGGTGATCATCTTCCAAGAGGAGATACGCAAGATCCTCGTTACCATAGGCTCGGCCCAGCGCTGGCGTCGCCTACGGCGCCTGCTGCGTGTAGGGCAGGAGGAGCAGTCTGAGGCCGAGTACATCGCTCCTATTGTCCTGGCGTGTATGAATATGGCGCGTAAGAAGACGGGGGCACTCATCGCCGTGCAGGGCTCTATGGACCTCTCGTCCTATCAGCACGCGGGGGAGCGCTTCACAGCCAGCGTCAATGCCCGACTCATCGAGAACATCTTCTTCAAGAATAGCCCCATGCATGACGGGGCGATGATCATCGCCGGGGGGAAGATCTGTGCCGCGGGCTGCATCCTGCCCGTAGCGAGCAACCCTGACCTCAATAAGGACCTGGGGCTTCGCCACCGCTCGGCACTCGGCCTAGCGCAGAAGACCGATGCCAAGGTCATCATCATCAGCGAGGAGCGTGGCACGATCTCTCTGGCCTATAGCGGGGAGATCCTCGTAGACATCACCCCAGAGGAGCTGCGCCAGCTGCTCACCCAAGAATAGCCGTCCTCATGCTCCGACAGACCCTCCACCGCACGTCTCGCCGCTTTGCCCTGCTCTCGCTCGGGCTCTGCCTACTGGCTACCCCAAGACTGCAGGCACAGAGCCCCGGCTACCAGTACGCCGCCTACACGACGAGCTACAATGCGCTAGCCGACACCGTCACACGCTTCCCCTCGCTGACCAAGCGCATCCAGACGCCTCGCCTGACGACACGCATCTTCGCCGCTCCAGAGCATGGGGCGGTGGAGCTGACCAATGGCGGCACCTATCTCATCTCAGGGGGGAATGTCATCGGGGGCTTCTACTACCGTAGCTCCCAGGCTCAGAGCACGCGTCTCAGGGCCACCGACCAGGCCAATAGCGTGCAGGAGATCTCGCGAGTTTGGCTCTATGGCAAGCAGCTGCGAGCCTCGACCGAACTCACGCAGCTCGACATCATGGACCTCTCAGGTCGTAAGCTCCTCTCCGCCCGCGGCAGCCGTGAGGTCCCCCTACAGCTGCCCGCAGGCGTCTATCTCCTGCGTGCGATCTTCCCCACACAGACCCTCGTCTGCCGTCTCACGGTACGCTAATTCCTATGATCCTATGCTAGTGACGAAAGGACTCCACCACCGAGCGCTCCTCCTGGGACTGCTCCTGCTGCTGCCGCTTCTGCTGGTCTCCCGAGCCGAGGCTCAGTGGCGGCCCGATATCCTCGAGGGCTACAGCTGCCTCACCATAGACCAAGGGCGAGACTACTCTGGGCCCGTCACGGCGACGCTCGTACGGTGCGACACGCTCCTCGAGGCACCGCGCGCCCTGCTGTACGTACACGGGTACAACGATTACTTCTTCCAGTCTGCCCTCGGCGACAGCATCACACGGCACGGCTATGCCTTCTACGCGCTAGACCTGCGCAAGTATGGGCGCAGCCTCTCCAGCAGGCAGGACCCCTTCGAGGTGCGCCACCTGAGGGAGTACTACGCTGACCTAGCCAAGGCCATCCAGCAGATCAAGGCGGGGGGCGCTCGGGAGCTCGTCCTCATGGCGCACTCTACGGGCGGCCTCATCACCAGCCTCTACTTAGAGGACACGCATAATAGCGACAGCATCCAGGCACTGGTGCTCAATAGTCCCTTCCTTGACTTCAACTTCAGCAAGGTGCAGGAGCGGCTCGTCATCCCCATGCTTGATGGCATAGGCCGAGTAAGTCCCCGCACCATCGTCGCTGGGATCTCGGAGGAGCCCGACCTCTACGCGCAGAGCCTCCTGAAGCGCTACCACGGGCTGTGGGACTATAATACGGAGTGGAAGAAGGCTAAGGGGCACACCATTCGTCTCGAGTGGCTGCGTGCTATACGACGCGGCCACCAGCAGGTGCAGCGCGGCCTCAGCCTGCGCATGCCCATCCTGCTGATGAGCTCCGACAGCTCCATTCGTGCTCGTGGCGCCTGGCAGCCCGCCTACGGACGTGCTGATCTCGTCCTCGACGTAGACGACATCCAGCGCTACGGCCTCATGCTCGGGGACAAGGTGCAGCCCGTCCGCATCGTAGGCGGACTGCACGATCTCTTCCTCTCGAGCGATAGCGCGGCCTACGCGGAGGCCTATCGTCAGCTCTTCCGCTTCCTCGACCAACTTCCCCCACAGCACTAAGTAATGCCCTATCCCGATAGCTTCGACATACGCAATCAAGAGGTGCTCCCGCAGGAGGAGCAAGATATAGACAAGGCGCTACGCCCGCTGTCCTTCGCTAGCTTCAGCGGTCAAGACAAGGCCGTGGAGAATCTCAAGGTCTTCGTCCAAGCCGCTAAGCTGCGCTCCGACGCACTAGACCACGTCCTGCTGTATGGCCCTCCGGGGCTGGGCAAGACGACCCTCTCACACATCATCGCCTCGGAGCTCGGGGTCGGCATCAAGGTGACCTCAGGCCCAGTGCTCGATAAGCCTGGGGATCTCGCGGGGCTCTTGACCTCCCTCGAGCCCAACGATGTGCTCTTCATCGACGAGATCCATCGCCTCAGTCCCGTCGTAGAGGAGTACCTCTACTCCGCCATGGAGGACTACCGCATCGATATCATGCTGGACAAGGGCCCCAGTGCTCGCTCCATACAGATCGACCTCAATCCCTTCACCCTCGTCGGAGCCACGACGCGTAGCGGCCTCTTGACGGCGCCCCTGCGAGCCCGCTTCGGCATCAACCTCCACCTCGAGTACTACGATGTACAGACGCTGGCGGGGATCGTCCTACGCTCGGCCGAGCTCCTCGGTAGCCCTTGTGATACGAGCGCTGCCGTCGAGGTGGCCTCACGTAGCCGCGGGACGCCGCGTATCGCCAACGCCCTGCTGCGCCGCGTCCGTGACTTCGCTCAGGTCAAGGGCGACGGACGCATCGACCAAGCCATCGCCAGCTATGCCCTCGAGGCCCTGAATATCGACCGCTACGGCCTGGACTATATAGACAACAAGCTACTGGGTGTCATCATCGATAAGTTCGCGGGCGGTCCCGTCGGTCTGAGCACGATCGCCACGGCGCTCGGTGAGGACTCGGGGACGATCGAGGAGGTCTACGAGCCCTTCCTCATCAAGGAGGGCTTCATCAAGCGCACGCCTCGCGGCCGTGAGGCGACAGACCTCGCCTACAGCCACCTCGGGCGTACGCCCCGTGTACGACCAGCCAGCATCTTCTTCGACGAGGAGTAGTAGAGCGATCACTAAGCTAAGGACACACAGCTATGGGTACCTTCAAGTCTCTGGTCAAGGACACCGCGCTCTACGGGCTGAGCAGTATGTTTGGCCGCTTCCTCAACTGGTTGCTGACCTATGTCTACGTACGCGTGATGCAGCCGGAGGAGTTCGGGCAGATGACCAACCTCTATGCCTGGACGGCGCTCCTGATGATCCTCCTGACCTACGGGATGGAGACGGCTTTCTTCCGCTTTGCCAATAAGCACGAGCGCCCTGGGGATGTCTACGTCACGACCCTCAGTGCGCTGGGGATTAGCTCCAGCTTCTTCGTGCTGCTGGGCTGGCTCTTCCTCGACCCCTTAGCCGCAGCGCTGCAGGTCGAGGGGCAGCGTCAGCTGCTCAGCCTGCTGCTCCTGATTGTCGCCTCCGATGCCTTCATGGCCATCCCGCTGGGCTACCTGCGCTACGAGCAGCGGCCGTGGCGCTTCACGGTCATCCGCCTGAGCTTCGTCTTCTTCACCATCCTAGCGACGCTCTTCGCCTTTTACGGCCTGCCCTGGCTCTCAGCGCATTACCCGCAGCTCGGCCTAGGGCTAGATCCACGCCAGACGGCGCTGCCCATCATCCTAGGGATCAATCTGCTGGGGAACGCTCTGCAGCTGGTGATGCTACTCCCCACGCTGCGCAAGGCGCGGGGGCGGCTCGACCTCGGGCTGCTGGGGCAGATGCTGCGCTATGCCCTGCCGATGCTGCTGCTGGGGCTGGCGGGTAACTTCAACAACCAGGCCGACAAGGTGCTCTTCCCCCTGCTCTTCGACGACGTGCACTACGCCCACACGCAGCTGGGGATCTACGGCGCCTGCTACAAGCTCGCCGTCGTGATGGTGCTCTTCACCCAAGCCTTCCGCTATGCCTACGACCCCTTCGTCTTCGCTGAGACCAAGAAGGGGGACGAGGCGGCACGCCGTGCCTATTCCTCGGCGATGACCTACTACGTGCTCTTCACCCTCTTCATCTTCCTCGGGGTGATGAGCTATATCGACGTGCTGAAGTTCCTCATCAAGCCCGCCTACTACCCAGGGCTCGTCGTCGTGCCCTGGATCATGATGGGGCAGCTGATGTTCGGTGTCTACTTCAATCTCTCCCTCTGGTACAAGGTCACCGACCGTACCTACTGGGGGACGATCCTCTCGGTGCTGGGCTGTGCGCTCACCGTGGTGATGATCGTCCTACTCGCTCCGCGCTACGGCTTCATGGCCTGTGCCTGGGCCTCCGTGGTGGCCAATGGCGCCGTCATGGTCGCCTCCTACTTCCTCGGGCAGCGCTACTATCCCGTGCGCTATCAGCTGGCGAAGCTCCTCGGCTACAGCCTCCTCTGCATGGCGCTCTATGCCCTCGAGCTTGGCCTCACGCAGCTACTGCCCGAGTCCGTCTATCTACGCCTCGGGCTCAATAGCGTGCTGCTGCTCGTCTTCGTTCTCGTGGTGGGCTACTACGAGCTGCCTCGAGAGCAACTGGCGAAGCTCAAGCGCCGCTTCTCCTAACCCCTAGGCCCGAGTGCCTAGCCCTATAATCACAGCATTATCCCAACATAGTTACTATGGCTTATATACAGAAGGTACGAGGCTTCGAGCCTCAGATCGGCGAAGGCTGCTTCCTCGCCGTCAACGCCACCATCGTCGGTGATGTCGTCCTCGGCGAGGGCTGCAGCGTATGGTTCAACGCCGTGCTCCGCGGCGACGTCAATTCGATCCGCATCGGGCGCAACGTCAATATCCAGGACGGCACCGTCGTGCACACGCTCTATCAGAAGTCTACCATAGAGATCGGCGACAACGTCTCGGTCGGGCACAACGTCACGCTCCACGGCTGCAAGATCGAGAACCTCGCGCTCATCGGCATGGGCTCCGTGGTCATGGACCACGCCGTCGTCGGCGAGGGCGCCATCGTCGCGGCAGGCTCTGTCGTCCTAGCCAATACCCTCATCGAGCCCTACACGCTCTGGGCTGGGACCCCTGCCAAGTTCATCAAGAAGGTCTCCCCCGAGCAGAGCAAGGAGCTCAATGAGCGCATTGCCAACAACTACCAGATGTACGCCTCGTGGTTCGACCAGGAGGAGAACGCCGCCCCGCGCTAAGTCTCACCCCTCTCATACGATACTACTATGCAGCTTAAACTAAGCCTGGTGCTAGCCCTCGGCCTCACCTCCGCCCTCAGCACCTCCCTCTCGGCGCAGTCCACCAAGGACGGTGCTATCACGCCACGTATCCTGGAGTCCCTACGCAAGAGTGAGTCCAAGAGCCCCAGCGAGCAGGCGCTACACAACGCCATCGCGCTGCAGGGCATGAAGGACTTCTTCGTCAACCCGAAGCGTCCCCGCGAGCTGGAGGACAAGTTCAGCATCGAGGTCAAGAGCCAGGGCATCACGGACCAGAAGCAGAGCGGTCGATGCTGGCTCTTCACGGGGCTGAATGTGCTACGTGCCCAGCTGATGGCGCGCGAGCAGTCGGGCAAGTTCTTCTTCTCGCAGAACTATGGCTTCTTCTGGGACCAGCTTGAGAAGGCCAACCTCTTCCTCGAGGGCATCATCGAGACCCGCAAGGCGAGCGATGACGATAAGAAGGTAGAGTGGCTCTTCAAGCATCCGCTCAGCGACGGCGGCCAGTTCACGGGGATCTCGGACATCCTCTCCAAGTACGGCGTCGTACCTGCGGAGGTCATGCCTGAGACGGCCTCGAGCAATGACACGCGTCTGATGGGGCAGATGATCACCCGTACCCTACGTCAGGCAGGGATAGCCCTGCGTAAGGCCTCTGCTAAGGGTGAGAGCCTCGCGCAGCTGCGTGAGCGCAAGGAGGCCTGCCTCAAGCAGGTCTACCGCATCCTGAGCCTGAACCTCGGGGAGCCCCCTACGAGCTTCAGCTACACGCTGCGCAATGCCAAGGGTGAGGCGATCTCTACCGACACCTACACGCCGCAGAGCTTCTACCAGCGCTTCGTGGGGATCGACCTCAAGGATCAGTTCGTCATGCTGATGAATGACCCCTCGCGTCCCTACTACAAGACCTACGAGATCGACTTCGACCGCCACAGCTACGACGGGCGCAACTGGACCTACGTCAACCTCCCCATGGAGGAGATCAAGGGCATGGCCATCGCTTCGCTCAAGGACAATACGATGATGTACTACTCCTGCGACGTAGGCCGTGAGCTCGACCGCTCTAAGGGCATCGCCGCGCTCAATAACTACGACTATGCCTCCCTCCTGGGCTATGACTTCACGATGGACAAGGCCGAGCGTATCAAGAGCTTCGATAGCGGCTCGACGCACGCCATGACGCTCAAGGCCGTAGACCTAGATGCCTCGGGCAAGCCTACCAAGTGGAAGGTCGAGAATAGCTGGGGTGAGCAGTCGGGCGTCAAGGGCCATATCATCATGACGGACGGGTGGTTCGACGCCTATACCTTCCGTCTCGTGGTGAACAAGAAGTATGCGACGGCCAAGGTGCTGGAGCTGTTGAAGACCAAGCCCGTACAGCTCCCCGCCTGGGATCCTATGTTCACACCCGATGCGCCCTAGACTCTAGGCTAGGCTTCGGCTTGACCTAGCACGAACTTCCCCCTAAGCACTGCGCCCCCATACTCCACGTGGAGTATGGGGGCGCTACTTTATTGCGAGGGCTGCGCGGACTAGGCGCCGACAGCCTGCTGGGCGGTGGGGCAGCTCGATCGGTAGAGCTTGAGGTCGCGCTGTATGGTCATCAGCATGGAGGAGGTGAGCCAGACGTTTTGGCCTAGGCCTCGTATGCGCTCCAGGCGTGCGATGGCGAGCAAGGCCAGCTGATAGAGCTGCTCGCTGAGGCTCCCCGTGATCTTGAGCTGTGCCAGGGCTGAGGCGATGATCATGCGGTCGGTGCTGCGCAGCTCCTTGAGGCTAGGGTGTGCCTCGGCGCTGGCTGCGGCATCGATACGCCGCAGCTCCTCGATGCTCTCGCCGTGGGGAGGGTAGTAGGCTAGCGAATGGAGCTTGCGCAGGACGTGGGCGGGGAAGTCCCTCAGGTCGGCCTTAGGACGGCGGCGCAGTACCTCCTCCATCTCCCACAGGGCATCGCTGCCCTCGTCGCTGCCGAAGGGAACACTGCGCTCAGTATTGGAGTAGTAGAAGGGGGAGGTAAAATACTTGCGGTAGAGGGGGTGGCTCGTCAAGGGGTGGAGCCCCATCGTGTCGTCGTCATAGTAGTAGATGTCCATAGGGTCGAACTCAGGGTAGTCGCTGTAGCCCTTCTCCTGTTTGTCTTGGCTCAGCTTCGCCGCCTCCTTGAGACAGTGGTCTTCGCTAGGGAAGCGATACATCTCGTAGTGACCAGAGGAACCCTTCTTCCCCCAGTTGACCATGAGGTCTACGCCCATGGTCTCTATTCGCCAGAATTTTTCGGCACGGCTATCCTGCAGTTGCATTGCCTTCTTCATCGTCTCTTCATAGCTTTACAGCGCACGCCTCCCCGAGGCTGTCTGTAGTGTTTGTGTATGGCCCTAGCGTGTCTTCACGACTCGCTATGTGACAAATATACATAATCTTATATAATTCAGTCCCCGCCCCCAGGCACCTCTTCCTCTGGGGCTAAATTCCTGCTCCGAGAGCCCTCCACCGAGTAGGCTATCCGTGCCCCGACTAGGGACTTCCCGAGCTGCTCCCTGGGCTAGGGCGCGCTGAGGGATATCCCTCAGCCTAGCTCAGGGATATCAGTCAGCTGCTTTAGGGATAGGCCTGAGGTAGCTGACTGATATCAGTCAATCGCCTCGATAGCTATCCCTTCTGTGCGCTCCCCCGAGCACTACAGTACGTCCTCCCTTAGGCAGGGAGGCTACAAAAACAAGCTCCCCGAGGATACGCAGTCGTATCCTCGGGGAGCTGACGCCACTAGGGCGGTATCGTGTCTAGGCCTTGGCGCTAGAAGCTGAGCTTGACGCCGAAGTAGCCTGAGCGAGGGGTCGTGGGGCCGTAGATATAGGCGCTGTCACGATTGGGACCGAAGTCGTAGTCGCTCTGGAAGGAGTTGAAGAGGTTGCTGATGCCCGTGTAGAGCTGCACCTTGCTCTTGAAGAGGCGGAGGTCGTAGCTGACCTTCATCCCTAGGTCGAAGAAGGACTGGGAGCGGGTCAGCTCGTTCCAGTCTACGTCTACCTTCTTGGGGGCAGTGCCATCCATGATGGGCTTGCCCTGAGCATCGGTGAGGGCGAGCTGATAGCCCTCGATGCGCTGGCCTGCAGCGATCGCCTGGCGGTCGGTGACGGCAGAGTTCTGCCCCCACTTGACGGCGTGTGGGACGTACATCGAGCCCGTGAAGGTCCCCGTCAGCGCGATATTGAGGGGCTTGATGGGGTTGATGCTGATGGTGAAGTAGCCGTAGGCAGAGGGGGTACGCATGATCTCCTTGCTGGTCATCGAGACCGTCTGCACCTCGTCATCCTGCGCTACGGGGTCGAAGGACGATCCATCGGCCTTGGGGACGTAGCTCATGTAGGCAGCGTCGGAGATGTCCTCCTTGACCTTACTGCGTACACCCCATTCCTGGGCGACGTCGTACTTATTGCTCGTGAGCGTCAGTCCGCCCTGGAGCGAGAGCCAGCTGTAGCTGAGCTTCCCCTCGAGGTTCACCCCGAGGATCTTGGCTCCCGAGGCTACCTGACGGCCCTGGTCATCGATGCCATAGTTGTGGCGCGTGAAGTAGGTGATGCCATCGCGCGTGCCCGTCTTATAGTTGGTGAAGACGTCCAGCAGGCGCGTGTAGAAGCCCTCGAGGAGGATGTTGAGGTGCGTCTGGCCGACGCGGAAGTACATGTCGTTGCTCAGGCTGAAGGAGTGCGAGACCTCGGGACGGAGGTCATCAGCATTCACCACCTTCTGCGCCTCTCCATTGACTACCCCTACGTGTAGATCCTCGTCGAAGACCTGGGGAGCGCGGAAGCCCTTGGCGTAGGTAGCACGGAGGTTGATGTTCTTCGTGGGGTTGAAGCGTAGGGTAGCGCGTGGGCTGAAGATCGCCTTCTTGACGGCGGAGTTCTCATCGAGACGTGTCCCGAGGAGGATGCTCCAGCGGTCGTTCTTCCACTCGAGCTGGGCGAACTGGCTGGCGTTCTTGATCACCTGATGGAGGGCGGGAGAGAGCGCGACGGGATTGCTGGAGGGGTCGTAGCCATCAGCATTGCTCTTCTCCGTCGTCCAGCCACGCAGCGGCATCTCGTCATGCAGTCTGTCGTAGCTGTATTCGACCCCAGCCAGCAGCTGGGCGGGCATGAAGAAGAGGCGCTCGAAGTCGTAGGTGTACTGCCCCCCGACGACGGCTGTCAGCCCGCGCGTCACCCCGTAGTTGGTGCCGTAGTCCGAGCTGTGGATGGGGTAGCCGAGGCGTCCTGCAGGGACGGTCTTGCCCCCGACGAGTACCTCATTGCCGTCCTTATCCTTAGCCTTGGGCTCACCGATACCCCCGTAGTAGCTATTTCGGGTAATGTGCTGGCCAGAGGCGTAGAGCTGGAAGTGGCTCTTGAGGTCGGCGGTGAAGGCGTCGAACTTGAGGTTGGCACTGTAGACCGAGTGGCGTATGGACTCTGCCACGCCTGCTACGTGCTCGGGCCAGTCGATATGATCGCCGCCACGACGTGCCTCCGAGAAGGTGTGCAGCTCGGCAGTCACGCGCGTCAGGTCGCTGGGGCGGATGTAGCCACGTGCACCGAGGGAGCGGGAGTCGAGGCGGCCGAGCTCGCTGTAGCCGTCGCTATTGACGTCATACTCCTTGCGGTAGCGTGCCTGTGAGAAGAGCATCGCTCCGGCACGACCGTCAGCACTGACGAGCGAGCCATTGAAGGAGAGGTTGTTGTCGAGGCTCTTGAAGCCTGAGAAGCCAGCACTCTCGTTGAAGCTGAAGCTATTGCTGGAGGGATCCTTGGTGATGACATTGATTACCCCTGCGATGGCGGAGGAGCCGAAGAGCGCCGAGCCCCCACCGCGGACGACCTCTACGCGGTCAATCATGTTGGCAGGGATCTGCTCGAGCCCGTAGACGCCAGCCAGCGCGCTCATGACGGGGCGGCTATCGATCAGGATCTGTGAGTAGCGGCCGTCGAGCCCATTGATGCGTACTTGGTTGAAGCCGCAGTTCTGGCAGTTGTTCTCCACGCGGACGCCAGGCTGGAAGATCAGTCCCTGAGCTAGGTTGTTGGCATTGGCGTTCTCAAAGAGCTTCGTGTCCAGTACTGTGACGAGCGTCGGAGCGAGGCGGCGCAGGGTGGCCTGGCGGTTGGAGGAGACGACGACCTCGTCGAGCTTTACGTTGTCCTCCTCTGCGTCGAAGTTCACCTCGATGGTCTTCCCTGGCTGTATGGTGATACTACGCTCCTGGCTGAGGTAGCCTAGGCCGCGCATGACGAGCGTGAGGTGCTTCTGCTTGAGGTTCTTCAGGAAGTAGTGCCCTGTGGCATCGGTAGCGGTGCCGTAGGTGCTGCCCTTGATGGCAATCGTGATACCTGCTAGGTGCTCGCCCGTCTTGGCATCGACCACGTGCCCCATGACGTTAGCGTCAGTAGGGGGCTTGCTCTGTGCCCGGAGCTCGGCTGGCAGCCCCACGGAGAGGAGGGCTAGGCCTAGCAGTAGTAATAGCGAATAGATCTTTCGCATAGAGGATGAATAAGATAAAGTGTTAATACTAGGTGCTCTATAGCGCGTCAAAAGTAAGGACAATTAGCCCTCACGCTTTAGGAAGGAGGACTAAAATACTTACCTCTAGGTAGGCTGCAAGACCAATATACCTAGATGAGTGGAGGGCGCTTGGCCTCCTTCACCCCCTATAGGGGGTGTCGCCTGACTTAGGAGGGGAGGAGGTGACAGGGGGCGCTTAGTACTCCGCTCCTTTGCCTCCCTGCAAATGCAAAGCGCCCCTCCGCCTAGGCTAGGGCCTAGAGGGAGGGGCTGAGGAAGGGGGAAGGAGCGCGCTGAACTAAGGCTTGAGCCAAAGCATAGCACCGATGAGGAGGGCCAGGAGGAAGACATTGCGTGCCGTCCGAGCAAGCACGCCGTTGAGCTCCGCCCCGCGACTGGTCTGGAGCGCACGGTGCGTCTGGCTGAAGAGGAGCACGTAGGGCAGCAGTAGGAGCATGCCCCAGAAGGAGTAGATAGGGTAGAGGAGCCCCATCGAGAGTAGTCCGCAGGTGAGGTAGAGCCTAGGGGCAAAGTCCTGTCCCATGCGGACGATGAGGGTGCGCTTGCCTGCCTTGCTGTCCTCGGCGACGTCTCTGTAGTTGTTCACGACGAGGATATTGACGCTGCTGAGTCCTATGGCGGTGGCTAGCTGCCAGAGCGTCTGGTCGAGCACATAGCCGCGTAGGATATAGAAGCTCGTCACGGTGGGGACCCAGCCGAAGAAGACGAGGACAGCAGCGTCTCCCCAGCCGTGGTAGGAGAGGGGATAGGGCCCGCCCGAGTAGGCGAAGACCCCCAGCACGACGGCGAGCCCCACGAGCAGCAGCCACCAGGAGCTCAGAGCGATGAGGCTGAGGCCACTGGCGAGGAGCACAGCGAGGCTCAGGTAGAGGGCGATGCGTACCTCCCGCTCGCTGATGAGCCCGCGGGAGAGGGGGCGCAGAGGGCCTTTGCGTTCGTCGGTATCCGCCCCTTTGCGGTGGTCGATGAGGTCGTTGGCGATGTTACTGGCTATCTGTGCCGCGACCGCTACTACGACCAGGAGCAGCGTGCGTAGGACATCGATAGCGCCGAGCGAGGCTGCGTAGAAGATGGCTACAAGCACTGAGCTCAGGCCAGAGAAGAGCGTCTTGGGTCGCGTGAGGCCGATCCAGAGGCTCAGCTTACTTGGGGAGGAGGCGGACTGCTGCATGGCCTAGCCTGGACAAGCAGCCCCGAAGAGCTGGCGGCTAAGGGCGAGCAGCGTGCGGCGCTTATCGGCAGCCGAGACCAGCAGCGAGAGGTTGTAGTCGCTCCCGCCGTAGGAGATCATCCGTACGGGGATCTCCTCGAGCGCCTTGAGGATCTGTGCCTCGAAGCCGATGTTCTCCCACTCCATGTCCCCCACGACGCAGATGATGGTCAGCTCACGCTCCTCCTCGACCGTCCCGAGCTGCTCTAGACCTCGGCGCACCTCGCTGGGGAGCTGGCTGCGCTCTATGGTCAGCGAGATCGAGGTCTCGGTGGAGGCGATCATGTCAATCGGGATGCAGTGGTGCTCGAAGACGGAGAAGACCTTGCCGATGAAGCTCCAGTGCGAGAGCTGATGGCTGCTGCGGACGCGTACCATGGTGATGTTGTCCTTGGCGCTGACGGCCTTGATCATGTCCTTGTCCGTATCCATAGAGATGAGCGTCCCTGGGGCACTAGGCTCCATCGTATTCAGCAGGCGCACGGGGATGCCGTGGCGCTTGGCGGGCTGGATGCAGGTAGGGTGGAGGATCTTGGCCCCGAAGTAAGCGAGCTCGGAGGCCTCCTCGAAGTGCAGGCGACGCACTGGGCGCGTAGCATCGACGTAGCGGGGATCATTGTTGTGCATGCCGTCGATGTCTGTCCAGATCTGGATCTCGTCGGCGCGCAGCACCGATCCCACGAGCGTCGCGGTGTAGTCGCTCCCCCCGCGCTGCAGGTTGTCGATGTCGCCGAAGGCATTGCGGCAGATGTAGCCCTCGGTGATGAAGAGGCGTGTCCCCTCGGGGGCGCGGCTGATGAGCTCCTCGAGGTGCGTGCGTATGTACCCCTCGTCGGGCTCGGCCTGCTTGTCGGTGCGCATGTACTCGAGGGCGGGCAGACCGATGGCCTGCACCCCGCGGTCGGTGAGGTGACGCAGCATCATCGCGGTGCTCAGGAGCTCGCCGCGCGCCAGTATCTTCTTCTCGTCGAAGAGGGTGAAGCTCTCGGCGTAGCAGATCTGCTCGAGGAAGAAGAAGGTCTCATTGACCAGCGTCCAGGCCTTGTCGTAGCTCTGTGGATTGGGGAAGAGCAGGCGGGTCTCGGCCTCGTACTTATGCTTGAGCTTGGTGAGGATGGTCAGTGCCTCGTGTTGGTGATGGGCCATGAGTTGGTGGCCGATCTCTACGAGGGCGTTCGTCGTCCCTGCCATAGCGGAGAGGACCACGATCTTTACTTCGTCCGTAGCCGTGATGAGGTCAGCTACATGGGATATGCGCTCGGCGGAGGCCACAGAGGTACCTCCGAACTTCATTACTTTCACCAGCGATGTCTTTATGAGGGGGATTAGGGGAAGGGGCGCTATTTGTGCCCCTCGAGATGGATGCAGCGGGCGGGGAAGCGCTCGAGGACGAGGCGATTGTGCGTGGCCATGATGACGGCTGTACCTCGCTCGGCAGCTAGGCGCTGCAGGAGCTCCACGATGGCCAGACCACTGGCGCTATCGAGGTTGCCCGTAGGCTCGTCGGCTAGGATCAGCTCGGGGTGGCCGATCAGGGCACGTGCGATGGCTACGCGCTGCTGCTCGCCTCCCGAGAGTTCGTGGGGGTACTTGTAGTTCTTCAGCTCGAGGCCTACCTCACGCAGAGCCTCCTCGATGCGGCGGGCACGCTCGGCAGGGGGCTTGACGCCGTAGGCGCGGAGCACGATGTCGAGGTTGCCCTGCACGGTCATATCGGGCAGGAGCTGGAAGTTCTGGTAGACGATGCCGAGGCGCTGACGCAGCTGGGGGAGCTGTCGGCGCTTGATCCGAGTGAGCTCGTAGTCGAGTACGCGCGCCGAGCCCTTAGCTATGGGTACCTCGGCAGTGATGGTCTTCAGCAGCGTGCTCTTACCCGCGCCTACTGGGCCTACGAGGTATACGAACTCGCCCGCGCTGAGCTCTAGGTCGAAGTCCTCGAAGAGGATGTGCTCACGTCTCGCTATCTGTACTCCCTGGTAGCTCAGGATCGTTTCTTCTGACGCCATGTCCTTATTCTAGTTGTCTTATCAGTCGCACAAAGATACGCAAAGCCCTGCACCTAGCCTTGGTTCAGCTCCTTGTGCTCAGGGTAGTAGCCGTACTCGTAGCGCGTGGTGCGACGGCGTCGGTACCAGGCTAAGGCATAGGCCAGCGCCCAGACGAGGAGGCAGAGCCCGAAGCTCAGCCACCAGCTGCCGCGCTCGGGCTGCTGCATGCCCTCGGCACGCGGGTAGGTGAAGAAGGCAAAGCCCCCTAGGTAGAGGAGGATCAGGAGGTAGCTCAGGTGGATGCGTCTCATAGCTGGGGAGCGGCGGGGCTAAGTCTTTGCTTGAGCTCGAGGAGCTCCTCGAGGTAGTGGCGTGAGCTCGAGAGGCGGGGTACCTTGTGCTGCCCGCCCAGCTTGCCCTGCTCCTCGAGCCAGCGGTGGAAGAGGCCTGCGGGGGCGGGCTCGAGCTGTAGGGGCAGGAGCGTCATGTCGTCGTAGCGCTTGGCATCGTAGTCGGAGTTGGCCCTTCGCAGCTCCTCGTCGAGGATACGTGCGTAGGCGGCGAGGTCGCTGGGGGGCTCGACGAACTCAATCATCCAGTCGTGGTAGCCCTTACCCTCATCGAGGAGGAAGTGCGGTGCCACCGTGTACTCGGCGACCTGCACCCCCGTGCGCTCCGTCGTCCGTGCTATGGCCGTATCAGTATTGGTGACCATCAGCTCCTCGCCGAAGGCATTGATGAAGTGCTTGGTACGCCCCGTGATGACGATGCGATAGGGGGCGGTCGAGGTGAAGCGCACCGTATCCCCGATGAGGTAGCGATAGAGCCCCCCGAGGGTCGTGATCACGAGGGCGTAGTCTCTGTCCTGCTCTACCTCCCAGAGCGGGACGGCGCGTACGTGCCCTGCGACAGAGCCCTCGGCGCTGTACTCCAGTTCGTCCATGGGGATGAACTCGTAGAATACCCCGTAGTCCTGCATCAGCAGCATGCCGCTCTCGCTCGGGTCGTCCTGTATGGCGAAGAAGCCTTCGCTGGCATTGTAGGTCTCCTCGTAGCGCATCCGTGGAGAGGGAATGAGCTCGCGGTAGATACTGCGGTAGGGGCTGAAGCTGATCCCTCCGTGGAAGAAGACCTCCAGCTGGGGCCATAGCTCACTGATGTCAGCTGCGCCCGTGTACTCCAGCAGCTGACGTAGCAGGACGAGCATCCAGGAGGGGACGCCCGAGAGGCTCCCGACGGGCGCCTGGGCGACCTCGTGGACGATAGCGCTCATCTTGGCATTCCACTCGCTCATCAGCAGCGTCTCGCGGCTCGGGACGCGCAGCCAGTTGCCCAGCAGGGGCATGTGCTCCACGAGTATGGCGCTGAGGTCGCCTACGGAGGCTTGGCTCCCGAGGCTGATCGGGCTGTGGCTGCCGCCGAGGACGAGCCCCTTGGTAGAGAAGAAGCGGCTGTCGGGGTAGTTCCTCAGGTAGATCCATAGGGCATCACTACCGCCGCGGTAGTGGCAGTCCTGTAGGTGCAGGTAGGGTACGGGGATATACTTGCTGCGGTCGCTGGTCGTGCCGCTTGACTTGGCATACCAGCGGCAGCCTCCGGGGATGAGTACGTCGCGCTCGCCTCGGATCATACGCTCGATGTCGCCCTTGACGGCGTCGTACTCCACGAGGGGGAGGCGCTGGGCAAAGTCCTTGTAGTCGGTAGCGCGACCTAGGTCATAGCGCTCGCCGAGCTCGGTGCCACGCGCTCGGCTGAGGATGTGGCGCAGCTGGGCACGCTGTAGGTCCTCTGCCTCGGCGGTGTAGCGCTCGATCTTGCGCAGGCGCAGTTTGGCTGCCTGATAGACGAGTTGTGTCTTGAAGTCCATAGTTAGCTCTCGGGGTGGCTGTACCTCCTAGGCGCGCACCCCGCTGCAGCAAAGATACAAGTAATCTGCCGCCCCTGGGCGTAGACGTCTGTCAGCCTGCTCGGCGGACGCCCGAGGACGCCGCCCGCTTTACCCCGCCTTTACGCAAAGCGAAGGGGCGGGTAAGACTCGGCATCCTATGGATATAGGGGTAGGGATCGTGAGGGATATCAGTCAGGGCGCTGAGGGAGGGCCGTGACGCGTGTGAGGGCTATCGGTGGCGAGGCTGAGGGATATCCCTCAGCGCGCTGGGGCAAGGCAGTCGCCTTGCTGCGGCGCCTTCCGGCTTGTGTCGGGAGAGCTTGTGCGCTGGCTGCACAGCTTGTGGGCTAGAGCGCTCTTCGCTAGGAGACAAAAGAATACCGCCTAAACCTGCCGTAGAGGCAGACTTAGGCGGTAGCGAGGGCTTGGGCTGAGAGGCCTTATTTAGACCCTATACGGAAGAGGCTTCTAGTCGAACGCCGCTAAGGCTTCAGCAAGGGCTCCACAGAAAAGGACGAATAGGACGAAGCTCAGCAGCGCCAGTACCACGGTACGGATGAGGAGGCAGAGGACGAGGCCCATCCAGGAGGCTCGGCGAGTGATCGCGATCGCGTCGTCTACGTCCTGAGGCAGGATGGCGCGGTCGTTCTCCCCGATATAGGGCTTGTCGATCAGTTCGCCGTGGTACTCGTGTGGGCCTCCGAAGCGCAGACCGAGGGCAAAGGCTAGGGCGGCCTCGGGGTAGCCCGAATTGGGGCTCAGGTGGCGCCCTCCGTGACGCCATACCTTACGCAGGAGCGCGAGATCGCCCGAGGCGAGGAGCATCAGCAGCATCGTCAGGCGAGCGGGCAGGAGGTTTACCAGGTCGTCGAGCTTTGCCGAGAAGTAGCCGTAGGCGCGGTAGCGGCTGGTGAGGTAACCGACCATGGAGTCCTGCGTATTGATCATCTTGTAGCTGAGGATACCAGGCAGTCCGAGGAAGGCCCAGGAGAGCATGGGCGCGATGACTCCATCACTGAGGTTCTCCGCGAGGGTCTCGAGGGCGGCCTTGCGTACCTCTTGGTCGCTGAGCTGCGAGGTATCGCGCCCGACGATACGCGCTACCTGCCTTCGTCCTTCCTCTAGTCCCTGATCGGCGGCCGTGAAGACAGCCTTGACCTCCCGCTCTAGGGTACGCCCCGCCAACATATAGAAGCAGAGGGCGATGTACAGCAGGTAGGGCACGATGGAGAAGGCGAAGAAGAGGACCATCCCCGAGAGAAGGGAGCCTAGGGCGAAGACCAGGAGGACGAGCAGCCCATTATACAGCGCTCCCTTGAGACGTCGGTGCGTGCCTTGATTGAAGCGCCTTTCGCCCCAGGCGATCCAGCGCCCGAAGGTGATGATGGGATGTGGTGCGCCCTCGGGATCCCCCAGCCTGCGATCGAGGAGAAAGGCGAGGAACATGGGTAGTACCCCAAGGAGGATAGGGATCCAGAAGAAGGGATAGAGGTCCTTATCAAAGAGGATCCCGAAGAACTCACCCGAGACGAGCAACTCGGCGAGCTGAGAGAAGATACTGGCCATACGCTAGCGCTGGGAGAGGAAGTCGTGGGGGTAGGTGTAGCGGATGTTCCCCTCGTCGTCAATCAGGAGCAGGGAGAGCTCAGAGTCTGGGACAAGGCGGCTCGAGGCCTCGTAGCAGGCGTCGACGACGCGCAGCATCAGTCGGTCGAGGTCCTCGGGACTGAGTCCGTTCCACAGCTCACGGGCCAGCGTGAGCCCATCAATAAGGCTGTGCGCTGCCTCGCTACAACCCGCCTCCTCGGCCATTCGGTGGATGAACTCCTTATTCATCACGACCTTGCGGCTGTGGGTGTCCATATTGCCCTCGGCGAGCTTTACCGCCTTGCCGAGCATGATACCCATGTAGACCTTGGGGACGGAGAGGGTGGAGAGCTTCTCGAGGGTCTCCCCGATGAAGTTGCCGTACTGGATGAAGGACTGGAAGGGCAGCTCGGGGAAGGCTCCCTTGAGGTACTTCTCGCTCTTAGCGCCCGAATTGATCACGACGGTATCAGCGCCTAGGGCCAGCGCCACATCTACTTGACGTACGATGGAGGCGATGAAGGCCTCCGAGGAGAAGGGCTTGACGACGCCCGAGGTGCCGACGATGGAGATCCCGTCGAGGATACCCAGGCGGGGGTTGAAGGTCTTGACGGCCAGTTCGCGGCCCGTAGGGATGCTGATGGTGATATCTACACCTCCCACGGGGTAGGCACGGCGCACGACGGCCTCCATCATGCTGCGTGGCACGCGGTTGATAGCTGGGCCGCCGATCTCGAGGCCTAGGCCTGGGAGGGTGACGCGCCCTACGCCCTCGCCCTGCAGGAAGCGTATGCCGCTGTGCTCCTCGGTCAGTACGACCTCCGAGTAGATCTCTGCCAGATGGGTGACGTCGGGGTCGTCGCCCGAGTACTTACGGGCGCGAGCTCGGTAGCCGCGCTCTGTGGGCTCGACGAGCTCGACGGGGAGCTCGACCTCCTCCCCTGAGGGCAGGATGATCGTAGCCTGCTCTAGCGCCTCTCCGTCATGGAGCAGGGCGTGCAGTGCCGCCATGGTCGCCGCCGTGGCAGTACTTCCAGTGGTGAAGCCCGTCTTGAGCGGGAAGAAATCAGGGGCAAGGCGCTGCACAGCCTTGCGCAGCCCTACGGGGCCGTAGACATACTGGTAGTGCTCGGGCAGAGCCGGGCGCGTGATCATATATACGGGGACGCCCGCAGCGAGGGCAGGGGCGATCTTCTCGTCGAAGAAGCCACTCTCTCCGCTCTCCTTGGTAATGACGGCGTCGGGCTGTATGCGGTCGAAGAGCTCCTGGTCCTCCCCTGGCTGGAAGTAGACGATATGGTCGAAGGGAAAGCCTGCTGCCTCTGCCTTCTCCCGCGAGTCTTCTCGGTCGAGGATGCGGAAGTAGCTCTCGTGGCGCGACCAGAAGGGCTTGAGCGGAGCGATGGTATTGACGCCCGTCAGCGCAAGGAGCCGATGGCAGGGCTGCGCCTCGAGCTTGGCGATCATCTCCTCATAGCTGGCGCACTCGATGACCTGCCCCGTGCGCTCGCTGTAGCGTCGCTCGTAGCGGATGACAGGGATGCCGAGCTCGGCCGTCACCTCACCGATCGTCTTGTGGAGGACGGCAGCGAAGGGATGCGCCGCGTCTATGACGAGCTGTATCTCCTGCTCGGTGATGAACTGGCGCATCACCTCATGCGTCATCGCGCCCGAGACACGCTTGCCGTGTACCATCTCGAGCTCCTGGAAGGCTCCCTTGGTAGAGTAATAGTATTCTTTGCCCGACTCATCGAGGACGCCACATACGATGCGTCCCTCCGTCGTGCCACCGAAGATAAGTATCATTATAGTTATAGCCTGCTGCTTGCTTAATAGAGTTAAGTCTTGGTCTCGAAGATCCGGCCACAAAGGTAGCACATTCTCCTAGCCTCTTCCAATGGGGATGCTCGCGAGCCTCAATAAGGTAGCGGGTCCAGTCCCTGCTTCAAGGGGAGAAAGGCTCCCCAAGGGTGGGCGCCCGCCCTCAATTGCTTTCTCCTGAGTCTTTCCCTATAGCCTCAGAGGGGTAGGGTAAAACCCCTGTGCCCTGCCGCTGCTCTCTGTGTGGGGCGGGCCAAGCATAGTCCCACCACTCCTATATATAATAGGACTCGCCCCCCTAAGGATGAACCTCAGGGGGGCGAGTCGTTAGCTTGCTAGGAGCGAGCTCTTAGGAGAGCTTTTCCTTCAGAGCAGCCAGAGCATCGAGGTCACCGAGGGTGGCCTTCTCCGTAGCGGCGTTGGTAGCTGCTACGGCTGCGCTAGCATCCTGATGGCGCTGCTGACGCTCAGCACGCTCGGCACGTTCGCCGGCACGAGCTTCAGCCTTAGCTTCGTCCTCGAAGGTGCGGCTGTGCGAGACGATGATGCGGCGTGCATCCTTGTTGAACTCGATGACCTTGAAGGGAAGGACTTCGCCCTTGACTGCCTGCGTACCATCGGCCTTGACCAGGTGCTTAGGCGTAGCGAAGGCTTCGATACCCTCGGGCAGAGCGATGACAGCACCCTTCTCGACGATCTCGCTGACCGTACCTTCGTGGATGCTACCTACGCGGAAGTTAGCTTCGAAGGCGTTCCAAGGGTTCTCCTCGATCTGCTTGTGGCCGAGCGAGAGACGACGGTTCTCCTTGTCGATCTCCAGGACGATGATGTCCAGAGGAGCGCCAACCTCGGTGAACTCATTGGGGTGCTTGACCTTCTTGGTCCAGGAGAGGTCAGAGATGTGCACAAGGCCATCAATGCCTTCCTCGATCTCTACGAAGACGCCGAAGTTGGTGAAGTTACGGACACGTGCCGTGTGGCGCGAGCCGATGGGGAAGCGCTTGTCGATGTTCTCCCATGGGTCTTCCTTGAGCTGCTTGAGGCCGAGGCTCATCTTGCGCTCTTCGCGGTCGAGGCTGAGGATGACAGCTTCTACCTCTTCGCCTACCTTCAGGACATCCTGAGCGGAGCGTACGTGCTGGGTCCAGGACATCTCTGAGATATGTACGAGCCCTTCGACGCCGGGAGCGACTTCGATGAAGGCACCGTACTCAGCGAGGACGACGACCTTACCCTTGATCTTGTCACCCACCTTGAGGTTAGGATCGAGCGAATCCCAGGGATGTGGCTGGAGCTGCTTGATACCAAGGGCGATGCGCTTCTTGGCCTCGTCGAACTCGAGGATGACGACATTGAGCTTCTGGTCGAGCGATACGACTTCGCTGGGGTGCTGTACACGGCCCCAAGAGAGGTCCGTGATGTGTACCAGACCATCGATACCACCGAGGTCGATGAAGGCCCCGTAGGTGGTGATGTTCTTGACGACCCCTTCGAGGACCTGGCCCTTCTCGAGCTTGCTGATGATCTCAGCCTTCTGGGCCTCGAGCTCAGCCTCGATGAGGATCTTGTGCGATACGACGACGTTCTTGAAGTCCTGGTTGATCTTGACGATCTTGAACTCCATGGTCTTGTCTACATAGGCATCGTAGTCACGGATAGGACGTACGTCGATCTGTGAACCTGGGAGGAAGGCTTCGATGCCGAAGATGTCGACGATCATACCGCCCTTCGTGCGGCTCTTGACGTAGCCTCGTACCACTTCGTCCTTCTCGAGGGCTTCGTTGATACGATCCCAGCTGCGTGCGATGCGAGCCTGTCTGTGCGAGAGCACGAGCTGGCCCTTCTTATCTTCTTGCGATTCGATGAAGACTTCTACCTTGTCGCCTACCTGCAGCTCAGGGTTGTAGCGGAACTCGGAGGCACTGATCGTCCCCTCGCTCTTGAAGCCGATGTTGACCGTTACTTCGCGCTTGTTGATAGACGTGACTGTACCTACTACAACCTCCTGGTTCTTCACCTTGCTGAGGGTGCTTTCGTAGGCTGCTTCCTGCTCCTGGCGCGAGCCAGTGCCGAAGACTTCTCCCTGCTCAAACTCATCCCAGTTGAAGTCCTGGAGTGGCTTGATAGCGTTCAAATTTTCCATTGAGTTAAACATACTAATTATTACACACGAGTTACCTCTCGTCCGCCCCTGCCGTGCCCCTCGCGTGGAGTCAGCGCTCAGACGGGCGGGTGAAAAGTGCCACAAAGGTATAAAAACTATCTGATACTACCGCACATAGAGCGCGCAAGGAGCACACCAAGCACCTTCCCTTCCTTAGAGCCGCGCTCTAAGGGCTGGGGAAGACCTGCACTTCGTCCATCGAGTAAGGCTACTCGCCCTAAGCACTCGCTACTTATCTAGCTGGGATGTAGAGGCAGCGGGAGCGGCCTGCGCATGCCTGGTGGAGCTCATGAAGAACCTGTAAGTCAAGGAACTGTAGATCTTCTCAGAAGGCCCTTGGTTAAGTCCGAGTATAGTCTAAGTGCGCCGACTGCCTCGCCTCGGCTTCGTGAGAGATATCCCTTAGCCTCCTGACGGATATCCCTGGAGCGCGTCACTGCCGTCCCTCAGGGGGCTGACTGCTATCCCTCACGGGCACTCCACCCATAGCTGTGCGCCGCTGGGGCTGAGGTGCTGGCTCTTCTGGTCGTAAGTTAGGCTAAGGGCTAAGCGGGCGGTATGGAGCCTTAGCTCCAGCAGGGAAGCGGCGTTTGCTTGCGCTAAGGAGCCTTATTCCGTATCTTTGTCCTGTTGCTTTTGAGTCAATCTCGATTAACTTATTCCATTATGATACAGCATCCTCTCCCACCATTCGAGCATCGGCGCACGCTGCGGCACAGCTGGCTGCTCCTGACGCGCCGTCGGGGGCTCGTATGGTTGACCTTCCTCTATATCTTTTGTCTAGGCAGCTTCTGGGTATGGAGCATCCTTCCTCTAGATAAGCTGCTGCTGGGGCTAGAGCAGGGGGGAAGCTCGCTATCGCTGCTGGGCTACATCCTCCCTATCCTCGTCTGGTGGAGCCTCACTCAGCTCCTTGACCTCAGGCTGACGCAGACGACCCTCGGGATGATCAAGACGGGGGACCGCAGCTACCGCCTCCCCTGGAAAGAGGCGCTACGCCGCTGGTTGCCCTATATGGGCCTAGCCTTGGTGCTGCAGCTGGTCTTCCTAGTAGGGGGCAGCCTCATGCTTGTGCCTGGTGCCTACCTTCTCTTACGCTTCAGCTTTGCTCCTAGCCTGAGTGTAGACCAAGGCCTTGGGGTATGGGCCGCGCTACGTGCCTCGTGGCGTCTGACCGAGGGGCACTTCTACCTCCAGCTCGCAGCCTTGGGGCTTGCGCTGGGGCTTAGCTTCCTCGCCTCGAGCTTCGTCCTCGGCATCTATATCGCCTATCCCGTGCTGCGGCTCTACTTTGCCCAGCTCTATTATTATCTGCGCGCTGAGGGCGTGCCTGATGCAGTAGAAGGTGCGCAGGCCTAGCATCACCCGCCTGCGTCGCCGCCTACCACGGCTGGGGGCTAAGCTCCAGCTCGGGCAAGGCCTCAAGCGAGCCAAGCGCCTGCTGCTGAATCAGCGTGGCGACGGCGTGCACTCGCCCTTCGCCTTTGGGCTGATCCATAGCGTGATACGCAACCGCCGTCCCTATTACTGCTTCGCTCCGCTGCGCGAGGAGCTCCGAGTCCGTGCGCGTAGCCTCTCGCAGGAGGCGCTGCGTAGCCCTGCAGCGCTGGAGCTCATCTACCGCCTGCTGCAGGAGCTTCGCCCCAGTGAGGTCGCCTACCGAACGGCTGCCGTGAGCATGCTGCCGCGCTACCTAGAGCATGCGGGGCTGCCTTGCCTCGGGCTGGAGCCTCAGACGCAGGAGCTCGCCCCGCGGAGCTGCCTCATCCTCGAGAGCTGGCCCACGGAGGGTGCGGAGCTAGACGAACTGACGTGTCAGCTCCAGGAGCTCTGTCGGCAGAGCCCCGAGCTGATGCTCTTCGCCCATCTGTCGCGGCCCCGCTTCGGGCGACAGCTCGAGCAGCTGCGTGCCGAGCTACAGCCTCAGCTGGTGCTGGACCTGCTGGACCTACAGCTGTGGTTCTTTGACCCCAGCCTTACCCCTAGCCGCTACAAGGCCGTCTACTAGCCTCCGTACGCGAGCTACCCAAAAGGCCAAGCCCCCGCATCATCCGAGATGCGGGGGCTTGGCCTTTATATAGGACTTATCCTAGAAGAGTTCGCTGAGGAGCTGCTCGGTGGCTCCACGCTGCTCTGCGAAGAAGTGCTCGAGCTGCTGGGCGACCTCGCGGCAAGCGGCCTCGTCGTCGAATCGCTGCAGTAGGGCAGCGAAGTCCTCCTCGCTATGGAGGACGAAGCCGAGGCCGCGCCGAATGAGCTCGCGCACCTCACGGTGCTTGTGCACCTCGGGCCCGAAGAAGACGGGGATGCCGTAGACGGCTGCCTCCAGCGTATTGTGTACGCTCTTGCCGAAGCCTCCCCCGACCCAGGCGTAGCGCCCGTAGCGGTAGATGGAGGAGAGCAGGCCGAAGCAGTCGATGATCAGGCAGTCGTAGTCCCCCGTCGCTCCTGCCTTCAGCTGGCTGTAGCGCATATAGGGGCGGGTAAGCTGAGCCTCGATGGCCTGGAGGTGCTCCTCGTGGATCTCGTGGGGGGCGATGATGAGCTTGTGCTCGCTCGAGAGGCGATTGAAGTAGGGCAGTAGGATGGCCTCGTCCTCGGGCCAGGTGCTGCCTGCGACGAGTACCTTGCCCTCTAGGACAGCTGCCTCGGGGATCTCTTGGGCGGTGCTGGCGATCTCGATGACGCGGTCGAAGCGTGTATCCCCCGCCACAGAGACGGCCGTGATGCCGTGTCGCTGTAGCAGCTGGCGCGAGTCCTCATCCTGTACGTAGAGGTGCTCGAAGAGCGTCAGCAGGCGCAGGTACCACTTGCCCCAGGGGCGGAAGAAGAGCTGGTCAGGGCGGAAGATCGCCGAGATCAGATAGGTCGGTATCCCACGCTCTCGCAGCTCGTAGAGCATCGTCGGCCAGAAGTCGTACTTGATGAAGATAGCCTTGGACGGACGTGCTAGGTCGAGGAAGCGGCGGACGGAGGAGCTGCGGTCGGAGGGCAGATAGACGACCACATCAGCTCCCGCATAGTCCTGCCGTACGGTGTAGCCCGAGGGGCTGAAGAAGCTCAGCAGGATCTGATACTCGGGGTGCGCACGACGCACGGCCTCCATGAGGGGACGTCCCTGCTCGAATTCGCCGAGCGAGGAGGCGTGGAACCATACGACGGGGCGCGTCGCGTCCAGTCGCCCGAGGCGCAGCGGCGTGTCCTTGCGCCCCTCGATGATGAGGCGTGCCTTGGGACTGAAGCGTGCCGCTAGGTGTAGCCCTGCCGAGGCAAGGATACCCGCGAAGCTATAGAGCGGATTCTTCAAACTCGGTGACTTAGCCTAGCTGGTTAATCGCGTGCTCGAGGCGACGCAGGGTCTCCTCCCTACCGAGGAGCGCTGTGATATCGAAGAGGTGAGGACCCTTGGCGGCACCTACCAGAGCGAGACGGAAGCAGTTCATCACCGCTCCGAGGCCGTAGCCCTCACGCTCGATCCAGGCCTTGACCTGCTCCTCGGTGCTGCCTGCGGGCAGCTCGGGCTGGAGGCCTGAGAGGAGCTCGCCGAGGGCACGCATCTGGGCGGCACTATCTTCCTTCCAGCGCTTGGAGACCGTCTTGGGGTCGTACTCCGTAGGTGCGACGAAGAAGAAGAGGGCCTGATCGAAGAGCTCGGGCAGCGTCTGGGCACGCTCCTTGACGAGCGCGATGACCTTAGCGACGAAGGCCTGATCGTAGCGGATACCTTCTTCCTCGAAGCGCGGACGGAGCAGCTCTGCTAGGCGCTCGTTGCACGCCTCCTGGATGTAGTGATGGTTGAACCACTTGCCCTTCTCGTAGTCGAACTTAGCCCCAGCCTTGCTGCACTTCTCGATGTTGAAGTACTGGACGAGCTCCTCCATGCTCATGACCTCGCTGTGCTCCATGCCGGGATTCCAGCCCAGGAGTGCGACGAAGTTCACCACCGCCTCGGGAAGGTAGCCGCTCTCGCGGTAGCCTGAGGAGACGTCGCCCGTCTTGGGATCGACCCAGCGCAGGGGGAAGACGGGGAAGCCAAGGCGGTCGCCATCACGCTTGCTCAGCTTGCCATTGCCCTCGGGCTTGAGTAGCAGCGCCAGGTGGGCAAAGCGGGGCATCGTGTCCTCCCAGCCGAAGGCGCGGTAGAGGAGCACGTGCAGCGGAGAGCTGGGGAGCCATTCCTCGCCGCGGATGACGTGGGAGATGTCCATCAGATGGTCGTCCACGATGTTCGCCAGGTGGTAGGTGGGCAGGTCATCAGCACTCTTGTAGAGGACCTTGTCGTCGAGCACCGAGCTGTTGAAGCTGACGCGTCCACGGATCATGTCGTCGACCTCGACCTCTACATTGGGCTCTACGAGGAAGCGCACCACGTACTGCTGGTCTGCTGCGATGAGGCGCTCGACCTCCTCAGCGGGGAGCGTCAGAGAGTTACGCATCGAGCCGCGCGTCGTAGCATCGTATTGGAAGTTGGCCTGCGCCTTGCGCTGCGCCTCGAGTTCCTCGGGCGTGTCGAAGGCGATGTAGGCCTTGCCGGCGTCGAGGAGCTGCTGCACATACTTGCGGTAGATATCTCGGCGCTCGCTCTGGCGGTAGGGGCCGCAGTCGCCGCCGTAGCTTACTCCTTCGTCGAAGTGTATCCCGAGCCACTGGAGGGCCTCGATGATGTAGGCCTCCGCCCCAGGGACGAAGCGCTGGCTGTCGGTATCCTCGATGCGCAGCAGGAGCTCGCCGCCGTGGCGCTTAGCGAAGAGGTAGTTATATAGTGCTGTGCGCACGCCACCGATGTGGAGCGCCCCTGTAGGGCTGGGGGCGAAGCGTACGCGGACCTTTCTATTAGTCATCGGTAATGAGGTGTTAGATGTGTGGACCGTAAGTGATTACTGGACGGAGGGTAGGAGCAGCTGCCAGCCGCTATGCTTGGCGAGGAGCTGCTGCAGCTCGGCGAGCGGGGCGCGACGAGCCTCGGCAGCCAAGGGGCAGGTCGGAGCCTCCAGTCGGAGCGTCCCCTCGAGGAAGACGGTGCGGGCACACTCGCCAGTGAAGGGCTCGAGCTCGAAGCCTCCATGCTCGAGCGGACGCACCAGCACCATGGGGCAGAGCAGGGAGCCTACCTGCAGGTAATGGCTCACGTAGCTAGGGGGAGGGGTAGGCATCAGCTAAACGTACTAGAAGCTACTCTCCGTATCCGCCGTCGTCGGAGGTGGCGGGACTTCATTGCCTGGAGCTGGCGCGTCTCGTAGGGTATCCGCTCCTCCATTGAGGCTAGGGGGCGGTGCCGTCAGAGCAGCGGCCGTGTAGCGAGCGAAGCTGAAGCTGTCGATCGCCCAGAAGCCGCGCTTGGGGAGCTGGGGGACGTAGCCTACGATGCGGCCGAAGGAGGAGCGCATCTGCTTGCCCTCGGGGACGCGGAGGCTGATGCGGTAGAGCTTGCCTGGGGCCTTGAGCTCAAGCGTCTTGCGTATCACGGTGGAGTCCGTGCAGCAGAGGCTGAGCTCCATGCGTAGCGCTCGCTTCGTCTGCGCAGACTGCCCCGAGAGGCGCAGGACGAAAGCCAGCTCCGTGCCCGCGGCGTAGCTCTGGTCCGGCGTGTAGCTGAAGCTCCGCTCCAGGTAGGCCTTCCCCGCGTGGAAGCTGACGCTATCCCGCAGTAGGTTCACGGAGTCGACGTTGCCCGCCTGCCACTGCCAGAGCTTGGTCTGAAGGGTAGAGAGGCTGTCACTACGAGCCTGCAAGAGCTGCCGCCGCTGCTCGAGCTCTTTGTGCGCTGCGTCGTAGATGTCCTTGTAGCTCTCGAGGTCATGCTGGCTGTACCATACGAGCGAGCTATCCCAGTCGGCGAGCGTGGCGTCGTGACGGCTAAGGATAGCCGCATAGCCCACCAGGCGTAGGCTGTCGGGGAGGCTACGCTCGGCGAAGTTCTGCTCGGCGATGACCATCTCAGGCAGCAGCTCCTGCATCGTCTTGACCCCAAGCCGCTTCCAGGGCTTGGAGCCGCAGCTGGAGAGGAGGCTGAGGCTTAGCGCAAGGCCGCAGCCCAGCGCGAGGGAGGATGCGTGACGCGAGGGACGAGCCATACTACTGGGCTGTGCTGTCTGTCTCCTCGGTGCGCTGGGGCGAGAGGAGCTCTAGGGCGAGCGAGAAGCTGCGTCTGTAGAAGAGCAGCAGGAGCGCTACCCCGACAGAGATGCAGGCGTCAGCGAAGTTGAAGATCGGGCTGAAGAAGATGAAGGGCTCCCCCGCGTGCACCGGGCTCCACTCGGGATAAGTGGTGCGGATAATGGGGAAGTAGAGCATGTCTACGACCTTGCCGTGGAGGAAGTCCCCGTAGCCCGAGCCCCAGGGTACCAGCTGGGCGACAGCTCCTCTACTGGAGCTGAAGATCTCGCCGTAGAAGAGGCAGTCGATGATGTTGCCGAAGCCTCCAGCGATAACCAGCGATAGGGTGAGCAAGAAGCCCAGCGAGAAGCGCTGCATCCGTATGATGCGGATGAGGTAGTATAGCCCGGCGCTCATCGCGATGATGCGGAAGAGCGTCAGTAGCAGCTTGCTCCCTATCGTGATGCCATAGGCCATGCCTTCGTTCTCCACGAAGTAGAACTTGAACCACGATGCGATCTCGATCATCTCGCCCTCTACCATAGAGGTCTTGACCCAGATCTTGGAGGCCTGGTCGATGATGAGGAGTAGGAGGATGAGCCCGCTACATAGGGCTAGAGCCTTGCTAGTGCCCTTGCTTGATGTCATGTTACTTCTTCTCGTTGAGCTTGGCCTCGATGCTCAGCGTCGCATGGGGGACAGCACGTAGGCGCTCCTTGGGGATGAGCTTCCCCGTCTGACGGCAGACGCCGTAGGTGCGGTTCTCGATGCGGCGCAGTGCGGCCTGTAGGTTATGAATGAACTTGAGCAGACGCTCGGCCATGCGCCCTGCCTCGCCCTTGGAGAGGGAGGCTGCACCTTCGTGCACGGCCTTGAACGTCGGGAGGGTGTCTGCGACGTCATTCTCAGAGGAATTAGTGGCGCTCTCACGCAGCTGCTCGTAGTCACGGATGGCCTGCTCGAGCTTGGCCTCGATGAGTTCGCGGAATTCCTGAAGTTCTTCCTCGGTGTACGCAGTCTTTTCGATACTCATAGGATAGGGGGTAGTGGAGTAAGTCCCACCATGCGGTCCCGAAAGGCTGCATGGTGGGGCGAAGTACGGTTAATTGACTCGTTGGATAGCTATAGGTAGCTGCTTGTCGTCCAGCTCTAGCTCTGCTGTGGGGTTGAGGCTAGCGCTCTGGCTGAGGCTGTCGGCCTGTACCTCCTTGGCTATGTAGGAGGCATACACAGCGAGTACACGCGTCAGCTCATCATCCTCGGGGAGCACGATCGTGATGCGGTCGCTGACCTCGTAGCCGCTCTGCTTGCGCAGGTTCTGTATGCGGTTGATCAGCTCGCGCGCCGTGCCCTCGAGGCGAAGCTCCTCGGTGAGCGTGATGTCTAGGGCTATGGTGAGTGTCCCCTCGTTGGCTACGAGCCAGCCAGGGATATCCTCAGAGTAGATGTCTACGTCCTCGCGCTCGATGACGACTGGCGTGTCGGCGATCGTCAGCTGGAGGGAGCCCGTGCGCTCGATGGTAGAGATCTGCTCCTGGCTCAGCTCGGCGACGGTGGCCGCGATGGCCTTCATGATCTTGCCGTAGCGTGGGCCGAGGCGCTTGAAGTCGGGGCGTATCTTCTTGACGAGGACGCCGTCGCCGTCGGAGACGAACTTGAGCTCCTTGACGTTCACCTCGCTCAGGATCAGCGGTACGACGGGCTCGATGGCGAGCTTGTCCTCCTCGTTGACGATGGGGATGAGTAGGTGCTGTAGGGGCTGGCGTACCTTGATGCTGACCTTGCGGCGCAGGGCGAGTACCATCGAGCAGATGGACTGGGCGAGGGCCATGCTACGCTCCAGCGAGCTGTTGATGCAGCTGCGATCCGCCACGGGGAAGTCCGCCAGATGCACCGAACTCTCGGTAGCATCTGCACGGCCTGCGACGAGGTCGCGGTAGAGCTGGTCCGCGTAGAAGGGTGCGATGGGGGCCATGAGTTTGGCGACCGTCACGAGACAGCTGTAGAGCGTCTGGTAGGCGGCGAGCTTGTCCGTGGTCATCTCCCCAGCCCAGAAGCGGCGCCGCGATAGACGTACGTACCAGTTGCTCAGCTGCTCGGATACGAAGTCGCTGATAGCACGGGCAGCACGTGTGGGCTCGTAGTCGTTGAGGTCGCTGTCTACCTGGAGGATGAGGCTATTGAGGCTGGAGAGGATCCAGCGGTCGATCTCGGCGCGCTCGCTAAGTGCTACCTGTGGAGCCTCGGTGTCGAAGCCGTCGAGGTTGGCATACAGCGCGAAGAACTGATAGGTGTTGTAGAGCGTAGCGAAGAACTTGCGGCGTACCTCGTCGATGCCCTCAAGGTCGAACTTGAGGTTGTCCCAAGGCGAGGAGTTGCTGATCATATACCAGCGCAGCGGGTCGGAGCCGTACTGCTCGATCGTCGCGAAGGGGTCGACGGCATTGCCGAGACGCTTGCTCATCTTGTTGCCGTTCTTGTCCAGCACGAGCCCGTTGGAGATGACGGCCTTGTAGGAGTTCGTCCCCGAGACCATCGTAGCGATGGCGTGCAGGGTGAAGAACCAACCACGCGTCTGGTCTACGCCCTCGGCGATGAAGTCTGCGGGGAAGACGCGGCCGCTGTCCAGTAGCTCCTTGTTCTCGAAGGGATAGTGTACCTGAGCGTAGGGCATGGCACCTGAGTCGAACCACACGTCGATGAGGTCGGTCTCGCGACGCATAGGCTTGCCCGAGGGGGAGACGAGGATGATGTCGTCCACGTAGGGGCGGTGGAGGTCGATCTTCTGATAGTTCTCCTCAGTGTAGACCCCAGGCTCGAAGTCCTTCCAGGGGTTCTCGGTCATGAAGCCCGCAGCTACCGCCTCCTCTATGCCCGCATAGAGCTCGGCGACGGAGGTGATGCAGCGCTCTTCCTTGCCATCCTCGGTGCGCCAGATTGGGAGCGGTGTACCCCAGTAGCGGCTACGGGAGAGGTTCCAGTCCTGGAGGTTCTCCAGCCACTTGCCGAAGCGGCCCGTACCGGTGCTCTCAGGCTTCCAATTGATGGTCTCATTGAGGCGCATCATCTCCTCGCGGCAAGCCGTGGAGCGGATGAACCAGCTATCCAGCGGATAGTAGAGGACGGGCTTGTCCGTGCGCCAGCAGTGGGGGTAGGAGTGCACGTGCTTCTCGATGCGGAAGACCTTGCCCTGCCCCTTCAGTAGGAGGGCGATCGTCACGTCGAGCGTCTCATCGTCATCCCCCAGCGTATCGTCGTAGGCGTTCTTGACGTAGCGCCCAGCGTATTCCTTATATAGGTCTACGTTCACGAAATCACGGACGAACTGCTCGTCGAGCTGCTCCAGCGGGTAGAGGCGTCCCTGCATGTCGACCATGGGGCGGATGTTGCCCTCGCGGTCCAGCACCGTGAGCCCAGCGATGCCAGCGGCCTTAGCCACCTTGCTGTCGTCGGCCCCGAAGGTGGGGGCGATATGTACGATACCCGTACCATCGGTCGTGCTGACGAAGTCCCCCGCGATCACGCGGAAGGCCTCGCCGTCGGGACGCATCCAGGGGAGGAGCTGCTCGTAGCGGGTGCCGACGAGCTCCTGCCCCTTGTAGCGGGCTACGATGAGGTAGGGGAGCTTCTTGTCGCCAGGCTGGTAGGCGGCTAGCGCCTCCTCACCCTCGTGCTCAGCAGAGACGAAGCTGTGGAGCAGCTGCTCGGCGAGGACGACCGTGATGGGCTCGCCGCTGTAGGGATTGAAGGTACGTACGGCTACGTAGTCGATCTCGGGGCCGACGCAGAGGGCGGTATTGGAGGGCAGCGTCCAGGGCGTGGTCGTCCAGGCCATGAAGTAGGGCGCGCCGTGCCCGAGGAGCTCAGCCTTCGGGTCGAGGATGCTGAAGAGCGCCACGCAGGTCGTATCCTTGACGTCGCGGTAGGCGCCTGGCTGATTCAGCTCGTGCGAGCTGAGGCCGGTACCCGCAGCAGGGGAGTAGGGCTGTATGGTGAAGCCCTTGTAGAGCAGCCCCTTCTGGTAGATCTCGCCCAGCAGCCACCATAGGGTCTCTATGTAGCGGTTGTCGTAGGTGATGTAGGGGTGCTTCATGTCGACCCAGTAGCCCATCTGGCGGGTCAGCTCCTCCCACTCCTGCGTGTACTTCATCACCTCGCGGCGGCAGGCGGCATTGTATTCGTCTACGCTGATCTTCTTCCCGATGTCCTCCTTAGTGATACCGAGAGCCTTCTCTACGCCGAGCTCTACGGGCAGGCCGTGGGTATCCCAGCCCGCCTTGCGATCTACGCGATAGCCCTTCATGGTCTTGTAGCGGCAGAAGATATCCTTGATCGAGCGCGCCATGACATGGTGGATACCAGGCATCCCATTAGCTGAGGGAGGGCCTTCGTAGAAGACGAAGGAAGGGGCTCCCTCACGGAGCTGGAGGCTACGGTCAAAGAGGTGCTCGTCCTGCCAACGCTGTAGCACGGACTTGTTGATTCCCGAGAGGTTGAGCCCCTCGTATTCAGGGAATTTGAAGCTCATATAGCGTATCTATTCTATTTAGGTCTAACTGTCTCAGAGGGTGCACGCACGTGGCGCTCTTGCCTCACTCTGGTCTCAAAAGCGCTACAAAGATACGTTTTTAGCCTTAATCACCCTAGGGGCAGCAAGATGCGTGTAGCTAGGGCGCAGCCCAGTGTACGGCGAGGGAAGAGGTGCTAATTAGCCTTGCAGAGAGCTACTCTAGGCCTCAGGGGATGCTTCAGTCAAGGCCTCCCCGCGGGCGGATACTGAGGGGCTTCTCCTTAGGCTATAGTCGGAGCGCGCTGAGGGACGCCAGTGAGCGCTCTGACTGACGTCCCTCGGAGCACTCACTGATATCTGTCAGGAGCGTAGGCTCTAGGGTGTCGCAGAATAGGACAGGCCGCTGCCCCTCGCGTGAGGAGCAGCGGCCTGCCACTTGGATATAGGTGGAGTCGCTCCTAGAGACGACGCGAGCCGTCGGAGATGACTACGTCGTAGAACTTAGGCGTACGGCCGTACTTAGCTTCGTAGCGGCTCTTAGCCTCAGCGACGAAGCGGTCATAGAGCTCGTCCTTGATGAGGTTGATGGTGCAGCCACCGAAGCCCCCGCCCATCACGCGCGAGCCCGTGACGCCCAGCTCCTTGGCTAGGTCGTTGAGGAAGTCTAGCTCTTCGCAGCTGACCTCGTAGAGCTTGCTCATGCCGTGGTGCGTCTCGTACATCTTCTGCCCTACGGTCTCGTAGTCGCCCTTGTCGAGGGCCTCGCAGACGGCCAGCACGCGGTCTACCTCGCCGATGACGTAGGAGGCACGCTTGTAGTCCTCTTCGCTGATCTCAGCCTTCACCTCATCGAGCATGGCGAAGGAGGCGTCACGGAGGAACTTGACCTCAGGGTGGCGCTTAGCGATCGCAGCGACGGCAGCCTCGCAGCTCTCGCGGCGCTTGTTGTAGGCCGAGCTAGCGAGCTCGTGCTTGACGACGGAGTCTACCAGCAGCAGACGATAGCCCTTGGGATCGAAGGGGTGGTACTCGTACTCCATGCTCTTACAGTCGAGACGGATGAGCTTGCCTGCCTGGCCGAAGACGGAGGCGAACTGGTCCATGATGCCGCACTTGACCCCGATGTAGTTGTGCTCCGTTGCCTGACCGATCTTGGCCAGCTCCATCTTCTCGATGCCGAGGTGGTAGAGGTCGTTGAGCGCGAAGGCGAAGGTGCTCTCCAGCGCAGCCGAAGAGGACATCCCAGCACCCAGAGGCACGTCGCCAGCAAAGACCGTGTCGAAGCCACCGATCTTGCCGCCACGCTTCTGGATCTCGCGGCAGACGCCGAAGATGTAGCGTGCCCAGGACTGCTCCGGAGCGTCCTCCTCTCTGAGACCAAACTCTGCGCTCTCGCCCAGGTCAAGGGCGTAGGCGCGTACGCGGTCGGTGCCGCTGAGGCGGATCTCAGCGACCATGGCCTTGTCTACCGCACCGGGGAAGACGAAGGCACCGTTGTAGTCGGTGTGCTCCCCGATGAGGTTGATACGTCCAGGGGAGGTGAAGAGGATGCCAGGCTCGCCATAGAGCTCGGCGAACTTGCTGCGGATCTGTGTCGTGTCCATGTCTTGTGTCTGTGTATTGATATGTGTGTGTAGAGGAGACTCCCCATGCTCCAGGAGCGCACGCGGCGCCCAGGAGCATGGGGAGTGATGCTTAGTAGCGTGCTTAGGGGAGCTGCTTGACCTTGTGACCACTCAGCGCGTAGAAGAGGAGATAGGCCTCTGCCACCACGACGATGATCCAGGTCCACTGCCAGCCACCGAGGCTATCGGCGAGAATACCCTGTGCGAAAGGTAGGATAGCACCACCGACGATACCCATCATCAGCGCACCAGAGCCAGCCGAGGTGTACTTACCCAGCTTGTCAATAGCCAGTGAGAAGATCGCTCCCCACATGACGGAGTGGAAGAGCCCAGCACCGACGAGGAGGTAGGGATTGTCTAGGAGCATACCTCCCAGGACGAGGAGGCCAGCGCCGCTAGCCGTGATGGTGAGCTGCTTGCTGGCGCTGATGCTGCTGAGGAAGCTACCACAGAGACGACCGACGAGCATCAGGCCCCAGTAGATCGTAGCCAGTAGGGCAGCGTCCTTGGGCTGGAAGCCGAGGCTCTGTCCATAGAGGTTGATGTTGTTCCCGACAGCGACCTCTACCCCTACGTACATGAAGATGGCGACGACGCCGAGGGCGAGGTGGCTGAAGCTCCAGACGCTCTTCTCGAGGACTTCGCCTTCCTTCTTCTCTGCGCTAGCGATCGAGGGAAGGTGTATCTTCATCAGAGCGACGATGAGGCCACCGACCAGGACGATGAGTATGAGGAAGGGGATGTAGAGCGAGCTAAGAGCGATGTCCAGACCACTCTTGCCGGCGAAGATCACCGAAGCCACAAGTAGCGGAGCGATCGTAGCCATCGTAGAGTTAGCCGTACCTGCGATCGACTGACGCGTGACCCCCGTCGTACCCTTCACGTCACAAGCGACGATGTAGGGATTGAGCACTGCCTGCAGGAAGGTCATAGCCGAGCCTGCGACGAAGCCTGCAAAGAGGAAGATGTAGTAGGCTACCGGTATGATCACTGCATTGGGATCGTCCTGAACAGCCTGGAACTTTGCCAGGTCTACGGCCTCGAATGTATAGGCTGAGAGCTCATACAGGCCAAAGGCTACGATCAGCCCGAACAGCCCTCTGATGAGCGTCGTCTTGTAACCCTTCTTCTCGATGCTCTTAGCACTGGGGATACCCATCGCTAGGTAGCCACTGAAGAAGGCGAAGGTGATGAACGTCGTGAGCGCATTGGTCAGTGAGCCTGATTTCTGCAGGAAGGCGGCCTGCATAGGTGCCTGGAACTGCCCGTTTAGGTTCGTGATCAGTCCCACGAGGGCCATCAGCACTACCATGATGACGAAGGGCACGAGGTAGCTCTGCGTCTGTTTCTGTTGTGTCATTACTTACTGTTTATGTGAATGGAGTTTGTTAGTTAGCGTTGCCTTAGCCTTCTACGGTGAAGCGGAAGGCCGTCGTGGAGCGGAACTCCTGCCCTGGGTCGAGGCGCGTCGAGGGGTATTCGGGACGATTGGGGCTATCGGGGTAGTGCTGCGTCTCCAGGCAGAGAGCGGCACGCGCAGGGTAGCGGTGTCCGTGCTTGCCACGCATATTGCCGCTCATCCAGTTGCCCGTGTAGAGCTGCACACCAGGCTGGTCGGTGTAGACCTCCATGACGATGCCTGTCTTGGGCGAGGAGCAGCGTGCGGCGCGACCCAGCTTGCCCAGGGGCTTGTCGAGGATGTAGGTGTGGTCGTAGCCGCGTGCCCAGACGAGCTGGTCCCAGGCAGTGTCGATGCGCTCGCCCACGAGATGAGGCTCACGGAAGTCCATGGGCGTGCCCTCTACTGCCGCGGGGGCTCCGTAGGGGATAGCTGTCTCGTCGGTGGGGAGGTATTCCTTGGCGTCTATCTGCAGGCTGTGGTCATGCACAGAGGCATCCCCGTCGCCAGAGAGATTGAAGTAGGAGTGATTCGTCAGATTGAGGATGGTGGGCTTGCTCGTGGTAGCGCGGTACTCGATCGTCAGCTCGTGCTCCTCCGTAAGGGTATAGACGACCTCTACGTGGAGCTCGCCAGGGTAGCCCTCCTCGCCGTCGGCAGCGACGTAGCGGAAGGCGATCCTATTCGTCGCAGTCTGTTCGGCGTCCCAGATGACGGCGTTGAAGCCCTTGAGGCCGCCGTGCAGTGTGTTCGGGCCGTTATTGATCGGGAGCTGGTAGCTCTCCCCGTCGAGGCTGAAGCTGCCCTTGGCTACGCGATTGGCATAGCGGCCACAGATGGCACCGAAGTAGGCTTCTTCGCTATCGAGATACTCCTGGAGGCTGTCGTGTCCGATGACGACATCCGTCCAGCCCGAGCGGCTAGGGACGATGAGGGAGACGAGCTTGGCGCCTTGGTTGATGAAGTGTGCTTCGGCGCCTTGCTTATTGGTGAGGCTGTAGAGGCGTACCTCCTTGCCGTCGACGACCCCTTGGAAGGCCTTAGGGTCGAGTTGTGCTTTGTTGCTCATAGCAAGTGTAGTCTATTGCTTGTATATTAAGGAGCGGATATTGCGACTTCAAATATACAAAAACTTCGCACATAGCCAAGATAAATGCTTGCTCTTGACTCCTAGAGCGGGTAGATTATCAGCATCATCCGCGTGAGGGATAGCCCTAAGTCCGTACCGCTCGTCTACTGGCTAAGCGCTCCTGCAGGTCGCAGGCTTACCGCCGCAGTACGCTCGCCAGCGTAAGCGAGGCAGCGCAGCGCGGCGACAGCCAAGGCGCAGTGCTCTCAAGGGATATCCCTCAGCCTCCTGACGGGTATCCCTCACGCGCGTCATGGACGTCCCTCAGATCGCTGACGGATATCCCTCATGGAGCCTCCCCCTGATACTGTGTGCTGCCTCACGGCGCGTCGCAGCCTTGTCGTCATTAAGAACAGACCAAGCCTGAGCCTACAGCCCAAACGAATAGAGCCCTAGGAAGGCGACACGCGGGACGAGCAGCTGATGCTGCTGTGATCTGCGTGTAGCCTTCGTAGGGCTCTGTCTTTGCTTAGGCTGTGTTGGAGGCTTAGCCGCTTGAGGGCTTCTTCATCCCTCGCTCTATATATTAATGAATAGGAGCTGAGGGGGGATTAGGGGTGTAGCTTAGCCTCAGCCGGGAAGGCCAAGTTAAGCGGGCTCGACGTGGATGCTGATATGTGTCTCTTGGCCGAAGCGTGCCTGTAGCTGTTCCTCTAGCCTTATGGTCACCTCGTGCCCCTCGTGTACGGTCATGCTCCCCGAGACGAGAATGTCGACCTCGATGGCATAGCACTGGCCGAGGCTACGCGTATGGAGCTGGTTGATCCCCTGCACCTCCTCGGCGGTGTAGATGATGCTGCGGATCTCCTCCTCGACCTCGGGGCTGAGGCAGACCTCAGTGAGCTCTTTGCACGCTGGCAGTAGGGAGCTCCAGCCCATGTAGATGATGCATAGGCTGACGATGGCCGCTGCGAGCGGCTCGAGGAAGAGCCCCCGAGGCCCGAGCGCAATAGCCCCCGTGATCCCCAGCAGTACGGCGCAGAGCGTGAGCATGTCGCCTCTGTGGTCGAGGGCCTTGGTACGCAGCGCCGAGCTGTCGAGGCGCTGGGCCCAGCGCTGGGTATAGAGGTAGAGGACGAGCTTGATAAGGAGGGAGAGGGCTGCAATCAGTAGGGTAAGCCTACTCGGCTGGGGGAGAACGAGCCTGCCTAGCAGCAGCTGGAGCGTCGTGCTGAGGCTCCGATAGAGGAGGGAGCCCCCGACGCCGAGCATGACGCCCGCCATGACGAGGGTGGCGAGCGTCTCGAACTTGCCGTGCCCATAGTGATGGTCTTCATCCTGAGGCTTGCCCGAGATGCGGATGAAGATCAAGGCAATGAGGTCGGTGGCGAAGTCGGAGAGTGAGTTGATCGCCTCAGCGATCATGGCGCTACTATGCCCGAGGAGGCCGACGGTGAGCTTGAGGACGACGAGTAGCGCATTGGAGAGGCTCCCTAGGAGCGTGACCCTGAGGATCTTCTCCGTGCGTGGAGCTAGCCTGCTAGCATTGCGCTCCATGGCTCGAGCCTATGATCGAGTCTGTGATGAGGGTGGCCTGCTTGACGCGATCTGCCATGCCTATGCCGTCTCGGATAGCCCCAGCGAGGTGGAGCCCAGGGTACTGTGCCTCGAGACGCTGGATCTGCTCGAGGCGCTCCTGACTGCCCGCCTCGTACTGAGGTATGGCGTAGCGGTGGCGGAAGATATGGAAGACTCGGGGCGGAGTGGTGACCCCTAGGATGCGCTCGAGACGCTCCGTGACCAGCTGCCTGATCTCCTCGTCGCTATAGTCGATCACCTCGGGAGCACGCATGCCGCCTAAGAAGATGGAGAGCATCGAGGCCCCTGCGTGGGGCACGCGATCGGGGAAGCAGGCGCCTGGATTGAGTATGCCGAGGACCTTATTATCCTCCGAGGAGGGGAAGAGTCCTCCGAAGGTATGGAATTGAGGTAAGGCTTGCTCCACGCCCCAGGCAACCTGTACGATAGGGGCGTAGCGTAGTGCGGTGATGGGGGTGAGCTCGGCCTCAGAGAGGAAGGGGAGTAGCGTCGGCAGCTCGTAGGCTGGGGCGGTCGAGATGACTTGGCGTGCCTCTAGCTGCTGTAGCTGCCCGTCACGGGTGTAGCGGATGATCCAGTGGTCGCCCTCGGGAGCTATCTGGCAGCTCTCCGCCCCGAGGATGAGGGCTTCCTCTCCGAGTGCTTCGCCGAGCGTCGAGACTAGCTGCTGCAGGCCGCCATGGACGGAGAAGACCTCCCTGGTCGCGAGCCGATCACGGTCGCTCTTAGGCTCCTTGCGCTTAGCGATGGCTCCGCGGATGAAGGAGCCGTAGTTTTGCTCCAGCGCGTAGAGCTTCGGCAGGGCGAAGCGGGTGATGAGGCGCTCGGGGTCGCCCGCATAGATCCCGCCGATGAAGGGATCTACGGCGTAGCGCAGGAAGTCCCTGCCGAGGCGACGGCGCACCAGTTCGGCCAGAGGCTCGTTGGGATTGCTGCCGGCCGCGCGGAAGGGCTCTGTGAGCAGGCGCAGCTTATCTCGGAAGGAGAAAAGCGGGGTCTGTAGCCCAGACTTGGGCCCTGAGGGGAGGGGGAAGAGGCTTTGCTTGCCCTTGTGTGTCTTGAGGATGAGGCGACGCGCGGCGCTGGGGTCGGCGATCTGCTTGAGCTCGGGGAACTGCTGGAGGAGCTCGGCGAGCTCGGCGTTCCCAATGACGCCCGTACTCGGTCCCTGCTCGAAGGTGAAGCCTGCCTCATGGTGGCTCTGGATCACGCCGCCGATGCGCTGGGCGCGCTCTAGGATCTGTACCCTGTATCCCGCTTGCTGTAGCTGGAGGGCTGCGGTGAGGCCCGTGAGCCCTGCGCCGATGATGGCTATATCGATCATACTTTGCCTCTTGGCTTAGTCCTTGACAGAGTCGAGCAGGGCGCGTGCTGCGGCTCGGCTCACCTGGCTGAGCTGGCTACCGCTCTGCATACGAGCGATCTCGTCGACGCGCTCCTCCTCGGAGAGGTGGCGGATATGGCTGCGTGTGCTGTCGGAGCCGTGCTCCTTATATATGTAGAAGTGGTCTACGCCCGCGGCCGCGATCTGTGGTAGGTGCGTCACGGCCATGACCTGCATGCTCTGCCCCATGCGGCGTAGGATGGTGGCGATACGCTCGGCAGTCTCTCCCGAGACGCCTGTGTCGATCTCGTCGAAGATGATCGTGGGGAGACTCCTTCGGTCAGCGATCAGCGCCTTGAGGGCGAGCATGAGGCGCGAGATCTCCCCACCCGAGGCGATGTCAGCAACGGGCTCGGGGGCTATGTCCTTGTTGGCGGAGAAGAGGAAGGTAACTTGGTCTATGCCCATAGCCCCTGGGCTATCGAGCTGCTGCAGCTCGATGAGGAAGCGGACATAGGGCATCCCGAGCTCTCGGAGCGAGCCGAGGAGGGCGCCCTCAATAGCTCGGGCCGCAGTGATGCGCAGCTCGCGTAGCTCGAGTGCCTTGCTCATGAGTGCCTCACCTGCCGTGGCGAGTGCTTCTCTGAGCTGATTGAGCTCCTCGTCTGAGCTGGTGATCTGGGTGAGCTGATCGGACAGCTGGTCCTTGATCTCTAGGAGCTCGCTGCAGTCCTCCACATTGTGCTTGTGCAGCAGTCCACGGATGAGGTCGATGCGCTCCTGGATGCGTGCCAGGCGCTTGGGGCTGAAGGTGATGCTCTCACCCTCGTCACTCAGCGTCGCCGCTAGGTCCTGGGCCTCGATGCGCAGGCTCTGCAGGCGCTCGCACCACTCTTCGGCCGAGCCGTGGTAGGACCGTATGCTCTCGACGGACTTGAGGGCGTAGGCTAGGGCCTGGATAGCTCCCGACTCATCGTCCTCTAGGGCGGAGACGGCCTGCTGCAGCATGCTCTGGATCTCCTGGGCGTGGGCGAGCTGCTTCTCCTCCTCCTCGAGCCCCTCGAGCTCCTCGGCCTCGATGTCTGCCTCCTCGAGCTGGTCGTAGAGGAACTGTAGGTAGTCTTGCTCCTTGCGTAGGCTCTCCGCGCGGGTCTGCGTCTCCTCGAGCTGCTTGGCCAGCGCCTTGTAGGCATGGTACTGCCGCTGGTAGTCGTGCAGCAGCGCGCCGCTCCCGCCGTAGAGATCTAGGACGGAGAGCTGGAACTGAGCGTCCCCGAGCAGCAGGTTCTTGTGCTGGGAGTGTATGTCTATGAGGTACTCACTGAGGCGCTTCAGTAGGCTCAGCGAGGCTGGCGTATCGTTGACGAAGGCGCGGCTCTTGCCCTTGGCCGTGATCTCGCGGCGGATGATGCACTCCTCTTCGTCAGCCTCGATGTCTTCCTCCTCCAGCATGGCACTGGCAGCAGCATCTAGCTGGGAGAAGTGTGCCTCGATGACGCAGCGCTCGGCGCCCGTCAGTAGGGTAGAGCTATCTGCCCGCTGGCCCATCAATAACCCGATGGCGCCGAGGATGATGCTCTTACCTGCTCCCGTCTCCCCCGTGATGACGGAGAAGCGAGGCGAGAACTCTATGACGAGCTCCTCGATAAGGACGAAATTCTTAATGCTGAGTCGTGTAAGCATAATCCGTTACTAGGGGTAGGGAAGATGTGGGGCAAGGGGGAGCGGTGCGGTGAGCCTAGGGTGGGCAGAGGGGGGAAGGTAGTCTCCTCGCGGCTCGGACGGCCGTGCCTAGGCGTCGAGACGCTTGGCGACGAAGTCTGCGATGTCGTGGGCGACGGCCTCCTTGGTCTTTAGTTCGTAGGCCTCGATAGCCCCTTCGCGGTCGAAGAGCGTAACCTTGTTGGTTGGATGGGCAAAGCCCGCACCAGCGTCCTGCAGGCTGTTGAGGACGATGGCATCTAAGTGCTTGCGCTGCATCTTCCGCTTGGCCTCCTCGACACCCGCGTCACTCTCGAGGGCGAAGCCCATGAAGTACTGCCACGGCTCCTTAGCAGCGCCGAGAGTCGCGGCGATGTCGGGATTCTGTACGAGCTCCAGCTCGAGGCAGTCCTCCCCCTCACGCTTGATCTTGGTCGCGGAGCTGTAGCGGGGGCGGTAGTCGGCTACGGCGGCAGCGAAGATCGCTAGGTGTGCCGTCCCGATACGCTCCTGACAGGCTGCCAGCATCTCCTCGGCCGTCGTCACGGAGATGAGCTCCACGCGCTCGCTGGGCTTGAGGCTGCTGGGTCCAAGGACAAGGCTGACCTCAGCTCCGCGGCGAGCGAACTCATCCGCCAGAGCTATGCCCATGCGCCCCGAGGAGTGGTTCCCGATGAAGCGCACTGGATCAATGGCCTCATGGGTGGGGCCTGCTGTGATCAGTACGCGACGCCCCTCGAAGTCGAGGCTCTCGGTGAAGTAGTCCTCTAGGATGGAGACGATGACCTCGGGCTCCTCCATGCGTCCCTTACCTACGAGGTGGCTGGCGAGCTCGCCCGACTGAGACTCGATGATGTAGTTCCCTCGCTGGGCGAGCAGCTCGAGGTTGTCGAGGGTGGAGGGATGGGCCGCCATGTCGAGGTCCATAGCGGGGGCGACGAAGACGGGCGCCTTCATCGAGAGGTAGGTCGTGATGAGCATGTTGTCCGCTACGCCGTGGGCCATCTTCCCGATGGTGGCGGCTGTGGCGGGCGCTATGACCATAGCGTCGGCCCAAAGACCGATATCTACGTGGCTATTCCAGGTACCGTCTCGACCGCTGAAGAACTCGCTGATGACGGGCCGCGAGCTTAGTGCCGAGAGGGTGATCGGGGTGATGAACTCCTTCCCTGCGGGGGTGATGACGATCTGCACCTCCGCCCCTGCCTTGACGAGCAGGCGTGTCAGAGAGGCAGCCTTGTAGGCCGCGATGCTCCCCGAGATGCCCAGTACGATGTGCTTGCCCTGTAGTACGCCCATAATCCTTATTTCGCGATGAGGCTCTGATAGACGCGGGTGAACCAAGCCTTGGTCTCGAGGGGGAACTGTGCGCCCTGTACCCAGCCGTAGTAGCCTGGGTCACGGAGTAGCACCTCCTGCAGCCGCTGCCCGCGGTACTTGCCGAAGTTGATGATGATCTCGTCCTGCTCGTCGTAGGCTAGCATCCCAGCGAAGTCCACGGTGCGCCCATAGCTGGAGAACTCCGCTAGGGCTGCGATGTCATTCTGCAGCTCGTCGGGGTAGTGATCCAGCTGTGCCTGCAGCACCTCGTAGGTAGCCTGGGTGTCAGCATCCGCAGCATGGGCGTTGGTTAGCTCCTTGCCGCAGTAGAACTTGTAGGCAGCCTCGAGGGTGCGACGCTCCAGCTTGTGGTAGATGGTCTGCACGTCCACGAAGCGACGGTCGCTGAAGTCTACCGCGATCCCTGCCCGAAGGAACTCCTCCACGAGCATGGGTACGTCGAAGCGATTGGAATTGAAGCCAATGATGTCACATCCGTCGATCCACTCGTAGAGGCTACGGGCTACCTGGGCGAAGGTCGGCTGGTCGGCCACATCCTCATCGGTAATGCCATGCACCGCCGTCGCGGCGGCGGGGATGGGCATGCCGGGGTTGATGCGGCGTGTCTTGGTCTCCTCCTCGCCGTCGGGATGTACCTTGAGTATGGAGATCTCGACGATGCGGTCACGCGTGATCTGCACCCCCGTAGTCTCTAGGTCGAAGACTACGGCAGGGCGTTGGAGCTGTAGTTTCATGTCTGTCGGGATAGCCTGGCGTCTACTCGCCGATGAGCTTCATAGGGATGATAAGCGTGCAGATCTCTATGCCCTCCTCGGTCTGCAGCGGGGTGATGATCCCAGCGCGCGTCTGGTCGGTGAGGGCGATCTCGATCTGCTCGCCAGCGAAGCTCTGCAGTAGGCTCTGTAGGCAGTTGTAGTCGAAGCCTATGCGTACGAGGCTCCCAGCAGCCTGACCGCTGGCGGGGATGGTCTCCTCGGCAGAGGTCGAGATGTCGAAGTCCTGAGCGGAGATGCGTGCGCTGCCCTCGGTGAAGTCGAAGATGATGAGCGTGCTGGCCTTGCTGGCGAAGAGCGCCACGCGCTTGCTGGCAGAGATCAGTAGCGGCAGGTCGACGGTGATGTGATGGGTCGAGGAGGGCGGGATGACCGAATTATAGTTGGGGTACTTGCCCTCTAGGAGGCGTGCCGTGAGCTCGACGTGGGGAAGCTCGAAGGAGACATTCTGCTGGTTGAAGCGGATGCGTACCATGCCTGTCTCCTTCACCAGGAGGTAGCGGGAGAGGAGCGCCGCGATGCGCGAGGGGAGGCAGAAGGACATCTGCTGCCCGCTCTTGATGTTATTGTCCGTATAGCGTACGAGGATGCGTCCGTCGGAGGCCACGGCTACTAGCTTCTCCTCGAAGAAGTCGAGGAAGACCCCCGTCATGATGGGGCGGCGCTCGTTGTCGCTAGCGGCGAAGACCGTCGACTCAATGGCGCGCAATAGTGCGGGGGCGGGTAGCTCGATGCTGTGCTCGGGGTCGAAGGCGATGGACTCGGGGAAGCTGTCGCTATCGATGGCGAGGAAGCTGTAGTGTCCATTGCTGTAGACGAGGTTGGCCTTGCCCTCCTGCACCTCCAGCTCGATGGGCTGATCGGGGAGCTCACGTAGAGCGTTGAGGATGGTGTCTGCGCGTACGGCGAAGCTGCCATCACCCTCGAGGCTCTCGACGGAGAGCCTGCTGGTCATGCGATTGCTCTGATCTGCAGCTACGAGGGTTAGCTCTGCTCCGGATAGCGAGAAGAGGATATTCTCCAGTACAGGTACGGCTGCACTGCTCTTGCTATTGATTACCTTGGCTACGGTCTGTAGCTGCTGGTAAAGCTCATTGCTGGATACTACGAACTTCATTGCGTCTATGTTGTATTATGTGTCTCGCAAATATACGCCTTTTGCCCCAATGCGCCCTAAGGCAAAGCGCTCGGGTAGGGGGAGGCTCCCCTCCTCTCGGCTCTGCCTTGGGGCGTAGCTCAGGGGCAGAGAGCCCCTAGCGCGATGCGGGCATAGGGGAAGGAGCACTGAGGGATATCAGTCAGGAGGCTGAGGGACGTCCATCACGCGCGCGAGGGCTATCAGTCACGCCGCTGAGGGATATCCCTCGCGGAGCTCAAGGGAGGCTGCCGCTTCGCTTCGCCTCCTGGCTCGCTCCGTCGAGACCGAGGCTGGGGCTCGCTGCTGGCGCTCTTCGACCTCCTTGCTTCCCTGCGTCTACTCCTTTATTATATAGGAGGGGCTAAGCGGGGGAGAGGGCCTCGGCGAGCTCGATGAGGCGGGCGAGGGTCTTGCGGTTGCGCGTGGTGGCGGTGATCTTTAGCTTCTTCTCTACGAAGTTATTGCTGAGCCTAGAGCGGCTGGCGTCCGTGGGAATATAGAGGTAGAGACGTCCCGCGACGGCGCGCAGCTCCTCGGCGCCGTAGTCCTCCTGACATAGAGCCTCCAGTCGCTCGGGGTCGATCGTGTCCATCGTCGTGGGGTAGAAGACGCGCTCCTCGAGGTAGTCCGTACCGAAGGGACTGCAGGCGAGGTGCGCCCGCAGCTCCTCGGCCGTGGTCGTGATGACGCCGAGCTCGGCTCCGCAGTAGGCGCGTATGATCTCGGCGATACGTGCGGAGGTCTCTTCTGGGGATAGGGGCGAGCGCAGGACGATATTCCCACTCTGTATGTAGGTCGTGACGTCGGCGAACTCTGCCGCCTCGATGGCCTCACGTAGCTCGGACATCTTGGGGATGCGGTTCTTGCCGCTGGGCATTACGCCTCTGAGGAGTACGATGTAGCTATGCATAATCGGGATAAAGATAATGCCCCCGCGTGCTCTCTAGGAGGGAGCCGCGGGGGCATCGTCGGTTGAATGGCTAGCCCTCAGTCGAAGGGGCTATGCAGGCGCAGAAGGAGGGGACGAGGTTGCGGTCCCCGAAGCCGTTGTCGACACGTGCGACGTTGATCCAGAACTTGTTCTCACGCAGGTAGGGCAGCGGGTAGGCTGCCTTCTCGCGTGGGTAGCTGTGGCTCCAGCTGTCGGAGACGACCTCGTACTCGGGGTGCGGGGCATTCTTCAGGACGTTGTCCTCGGCGTCTATGCGCCCTTCCTTGACCTCTTGGATTTCCTCCCAGATGCACTGCATGACCTCGAGGAAGCGGTCCAGCTCGGCCTTGCTCTCACTCTCGGTAGGCTCGATCATCAGCGTGCCGTGGACGGGGAAGGAGAGGGTGGGGGCGTGGTAGCCGAAGTCCATGAGGCGCTTGGCGATATCGCTCTCATCGACGCCGCAGGTGTCCTTGAGGCGGCGGCAGTCGAGGATGAGCTCGTGCCCGACGCGTCCCGTAGCACCCGTGTAGACGATGCCGTAGGTATCCTTGAGGCGGACGGCCAGATAGTTGGCATTGAGGATGGCCGTGCGTGTGGAGCGCTCCAGGCCCTTAGCCCCCAGTAGACGGATGTAGGCGTAGGAGACGACGTCGATCCCGGCGCTACCCAGCGGAGAGGCCGCTACGACATTGCCCTCGATGGGCTCGAAGTCTACACCGTAGCCGTGCGTGGGCTGGTAGGGAGCGAGGGCCTCAGTCATGCAGATCGGGCCGCTACCGGGGCCACCACCGCCGTGGGGGATGGCGAAGGTCTTGTGTAGGTTGAGATGGCAGACGTCAGCACCGATGAATCCTGGGTTGGTGAGGCCTACCTGAGCATTCATGTTCGCCCCGTCCATGTACACCAGCGCGCCGCAGTCGTGGACCCGCTTGCAGAGGTCGATGATGTTCGTCTCGAAGATCCCGTGCGTACTGGGATAGGTTATCATCATCGCTGCGAGGCTGTCGCGGTGCTCCTCGGTCTTCTTCATGAAGTCGTCCCAGTCGACGTTGCCCTGCGCGTCGCAGGCTACGATGACGCACTGGTAGCCGCACTGCGAGGCCGAGGCGGGATTGGTGCCGTGGGCCGAGGCAGGTAGGAGGACCTTGTCCCTATGCCCACCGCCATGCGCCTCGTGATAGGAGCGTATGGTGCGCAGACCTGCGTATTCGCCCGCTGCTCCCGAGTTGGGCTGGAGGGAGACGACGGGTAGGCCCGTGATTGTCGCCAGGAGCTCCTTGAGGTTCTCCAGCAGCTCCAGCGAGCCTGCCACCTGGTCCTCGGGCGCGTAGGGATGAATGTTGCAGAAGGCGGGATTACTCAGCGGAATGACTTCGCTGGCGGCGTTGAGCTTCATCGTACAGGAGCCGAGGGAGATCATCGAGTGCGCCAGGGAGATGTCCTTACGCTCGAGGCGCTTGATGTAGCGCATCATCTCGGTCTCGGTGTGGTACTTATTGAAGACCTCGTAGGAGAGGAAGGGCGAGGTACGCAGATGCTTGCGCTGGATGTAGATGCTGTGCTCGCTGACCTCGTCGTTGAAGTTGCTCTCCTTGCCGAGGGCCGAGGCGAAGATGTAGCAGAGCACGCTCAGATCCTCGGGCAGGGTCGTCTCGTCGATGCTCAGAAGGACGACACAGCCGCAGGGTGCGTAGAATAGATTGACGCGGCACTCAAGGGCGAGCTCGCGCAGCTTGTCGGCGAAGCCAGCTTCCTCAGGCAGGACGACACAGAGCGTGTCGAAGAAGTCCTCATGCAGCAGACGGTATCCCAGATCGCGCAGCTTGCCCGCGAGGAAGCCCGCGTAGGAGTGTACGCGGCGAGCGATATGCTTTAGCCCTTCGGGACCATGGTAGACGGCGTAGAAGCCACTCATCGACGCTAGCAGGGCCTGCGCCGTACAGATGTTGCTCGTGGCGCGCTCACGCTTGATGTGCTGCTCGCGCGTCTGCAGCGCTAGGCGGTAGGCCTCCTTGCCCATGCGGTCCTTACTCAGACCGATGATGCGGCCAGGGAGGGTACGCTTATATTCCATGCGACAGGCGATATAGCCTGCCGAGGGGCCACCGAAGTACATGGGGATGCCGAAGCGCTGTGCCGAGCCGAAGACCACGTCTGCGCCCCATTCGCCTGGAGGCGTCAGCAGTACAAGCCCGAGGAGGTCAGCAGCGACCCCTACCTTAATATCTGCCTCGTGTGCCTTCGCTACGAAGTCACTGTAGTCGTTGACTCCACCCATAGCCCCGGGGTACTGGACGACAGCCCCGAAGTAGTCCGCCCCGAAGTCGAAGTCCTGCCACTTGCCCAGTACGACCTCTATACCCTGCGGGATACAGCGCGTGGTGATGACGTCGCGCGTGGAGGGGAAGACATCCTTGTCGACGAAGAGACGACGGGCTCCTGCCTTGGTCTTGGCCTTGCTGCGCTCGTTGAAGAGCAGGAAGGCCGTCTCCGCCCCAGCCGTAGCCTCGTCGAGCAGAGAGCAGTTGCTCAGTGGCAGCGCCGTGAGGTCAGTGATGACGGACTGGAAGTTGAAGAGCGCCTCGAGGCGTCCCTGCGAGATCTCGGCCTGATAGGGCGTGTAGGAGGTGTACCAAGCGGGGTTCTCCAGTACGTTGCGCTGGATGACTGGGGGCAGGACGGTGTCGTACCAGCCCTGACCGATGTAGGAGGTGAAGACCTCATTCTTGGAGGCGAGGTCGGCGATATGCTCGGCGAACTCCCGCTCCGTCATGGGCTCGGGTAGGTCGAGGGGCTCGGAGAGACGGATGTTGTCGGGGAGGGTCTGCGCGATCAGCTCATCGAGGGTCTTGACCCCGATGGTGCGTAGCATCTCCTCGGCATCCTGGGCTCCTACGCCGATATGGCGGAGGGAGAAGTCATTGGTGTTCATAGGCGAACGGTGCTATAGTGATAATGTTAGTGAGTCAAGGTCTGTAGCTGGACTACAGCATACCAAAGGTACATATTTCGCTGCTAGTCCCCAAACCGCTCAGCCGCCTAGCACCAGCCCTCCGTGGACTGCCTTCGTACACCCTCCCTGGCCCTTCGTCTTCGTCCCGATCTATACCGCGTCCGGGCTCGCCTTTAGCCTCCCCGAGCTCCAAGACTCGTTGGGCGGGGGCGAGGGATAAGGCTGACGAAGCTGAGGGATATGGGGGACGGGCAAAAGTAATATAATAATTGGAGGAAAGTTATATAATAATCCGCTGAAAGTAATATAATAATTGGCTAAAAGTAATATAAGAAATCTCCGTGAGGGATATCCCTCAGCTCAGCCCGCCTTAGCTCGGAGCTCGGTGGGGGCTAGCCTGTAGCAGGCCGCGGGCCTTATCCGAGCCACTGCCGTGCGGTGACTCAGCCTGGTGGTAGCGAGGGCTAGGCTCAGCAGAATCCTTATCTTTGCGTTATCAGTAACACAAGTCAACCTATACATATATATAGTATGAAGCGATGGATTAGCCTAGGGCTCCCCTGCCTCGCCCTAGGGATAAGCGTGCTCGTCGGCTGTAAGAGCTCGGGCAGCAGCGCCCTGCAGCAGAAGGCCACGGGTAAGCCCGGCGAGCTGATGCTCGTCATGGACAAGCAGTACTTCGAGGCTCCTATGGGGCTCAAGCTCTACGATCTCCTCGAGGAGGATGCCCCCTCCCTGCCTCAGGCTGAGCCCAGCCTGCGCATCTCGCGCGTGCCGACACAGTCCTTCACGGGCTTCATGCAGCTGGTGCGCAATGTCCTCATCGTCGACGTAGATAAGGAGCGCTACACGACGACCTCGATGAAGTACAGCTACGACGACTGGGCCAAGGGGCAGGTCGTGATGCGTATGACCTCACCCACCCCCGACTCGATCATGAACTATCTAGGGAGCAAGGGCGAGGGGATCATGAACGTCTTCGTGCGCCACGAGCTCTTCCTCTTCGGCGAACTGCTAGCTAAGCAGTACAGCACGCGTGCCCAGCACTTCACCGATAGCCTCTTCGGACGTAGCGTCAACGTCCCTGAGGACATCCGCAATCAGAAGGTGGCGAAGGACTTCCTCTGGATGTCCAACTCCTCCATGCGCTCGCGTCACGATATCCTCGTCTATAGCTACCCCTACACAGGGCCTAAGAGCATGGGCCTCGATGCCCTCGTGGCCAAGCGCGATAGCGTGCTGCGTACCAATATTGCAGGCGAATTCGAGGGCAGCTATCCCTGCACGGAGCAGAACTACGGCCTGCTCTACCGCCGCGTACAGCTCCCTGGCGAGGAGAGCCCACGCGCCGAGGTGCGCGGCCTGTGGAAGATGACGGGCGGCGCCATGATGGGCGGTCCCTTCGTCAGCCACGCGATCCTGGATAAGGCCGCGCAGCGTGTCCTCGTCTTCGAGGGCTTCGTCTACCGCCCCAACGAGGATAAGCTGCACCTCATCCGCATGATGGAGGCAGCGCTCTACAGCCTGCGCCCCAGCAGCGTCAAGGCCTTCGACCCTGAGCTCATCCTCAAGGCCGCTTACACTAAGGGCTTCTAGCGAGAGATGGCAGCACGACGTATCAAGGTCGCCATCACGCACGGCGATATCAATGGCATAGGCTACGAGCTCCTCTTCAAGATCTTCGCCGATGAGCGCATGACGGAGCTCTGCACGCCTGTACTCTATGGCTCGGAGGCTGCCGCCCAATGGTGGCAGCGACAGCTCCAGCTGGAGCAGCCCGTCAGCTGGCAGCTTATCACGGGCGCCGAGGAGGCACGGGAGGGACAGCTCAACCTCATCGACTGCGCAGGCTCGCGCAAGGTAGAGGTACATCCTGGGGAGGCGCATGAGGAGGCGGGGATGCTTGCCTTCGAGGCGCTGGAGCGGGCTACGGCCGACCTGCGCAATGGCCTCTGTGACGTCCTCGTCACGGCTCCGATCAATAAGGCGGTCATGCCGCAGCAGCTCTTCCCCTTCAAGGGGCACACCGATTATCTCGACGCCCTCGGGGCGGTGACGCCTGGCGAGAGCCTCATGGTACTCGGGGCTCAGGACTGCCGCGTGGCGCTCGCGACGACACACATCCCTGTGGCGGAGGTCGCCCGTAGTCTCAGTGAGGAGCTCATACTGACGAAGCTCTGCCTGCTGGAGCAGGGTCTGCAGCGTGACTTCGGCATCGTCAAGCCGCGTCTAGCGGTGCTAGCGCTGAACCCACATGCGGGAGACAAGGGGCTGATCGGCAAGGAGGAGGACACCATCATCCGTCCTGCGCTGCAGCGCGCCTCCGATGCGGGGCAGCTCGTCTTCGGCCCTTACCCTGGAGATGGCTTCTGGGGAAGCTCCCAGGTGGATAGCTTCGACGGCATCCTGGCCATGTACCACGATCAGGGACTGGCGCCCTTCAAGGCGCTCTATATGAACGAGGGCGTCAACGTGACGCTGGGGCTACAGTTTGTCCGTACCTCTCCCGACCACGGCACGGGCTACGACATAGCGGGCAAGGGGATCGCTGACCCCACCAGTCTACGTACGGCCATCTACTGGGCGCTGGATATCTATCGCTGCCGTCAGCGCTATGACGAGGCGACACGCTACCCCCTGCGCCGTCACTACCACAATAGGGGCCGCGACGATGAGCGCATAGACCTCAGCGCTGTGCGCGACGACTACTAGCGCCCCGCTCCCCCCTAGCTACAATCTATGAGTGCCCCCCCACTAAAGATCTACACCGCCTCGGCAGGCTCGGGTAAGACCTATGCCCTCGTGCGCGAATACCTACGTCTCGCCCTCGACGGAGACCCGCGCAGCTACCAAGGCATACAGGCAGTGACCTTCACCCGAAAGGCCACTGCGGAGATGAAGGAGCGTATCCTAGAGGAGCTCCATCAGCTGAGTCAAGGGCGCTCTCGTATGGCAGCCGAGCTCCTCAGGGAGCTCGGCTGCTCCTCGTCTGAGCTGGAGCGTCGCGCTCGCCTCATGCTGCGCACGCTTCTCGAGGAGTATCAGCGCTTCAGGATACGTACCATTGACTCCTTCTTCCAGGAGCTCATCCGCAGCTTTGCCCACGAGCTCGGGCACAGCGGAGCGCTACGTCTGGAGACGGATACGGTCTACGTCCACAGCTACGCCATCCAGGCCCTCTTCGCCGACATCGACCAGGGCAAGGCCGACAAGACCCTTAGGGACTGGATCATGCACCTAGCCCTGGATAGCATAGACCAAGGGCGGAGCATACGGGTTGAGACAGGGCTGAAGAACTTCGCAGGGCAGCTGGAGCGCGAGGCTGTGAAGAAGCAGCTGATCGCGGGCACCTTCCCCCATCACGAGGATCTGGACGCTCTGGAGCAGAGCCTCCGAGCCTATCGCGCCTGGGCTAAGGCCGAGGTCATACGCATCCATCGAGGCCTCCTCGATGAGCTGCAGCAGGCAGGACTGGCACTCCAGGACCTCAGCTACGGTGAGCAGGGTGCGCTGGCAGCAGTGCTCCATGCCGCGAAGCTCGAGGGGACGAGCCTCCTCAAGGCTAAGGCTCCCCTGACCAGTGCCAAGCGCTGGAGGGACTGGAAGGCCACGGGCTACAACGTGGAGGGGCTCCTGAAGAAGGGGCAGGAGGGCAAGGCCGCAGGGCTCTCGGCGGCGACTCTAAGGGAGCTCGGGGAGGCCTTCGACCAGCTCTGCCGCGACCATGCCCCTAGCCTCGAGGCCGTGACAGCGATGCTCAGGCAGCTGAGCTTCTACCGGCTCCTCATCAAGATCAAGGAGAAGCTGGACACGCTGCGCAATACCGAGCGCCTCAGCGTACTGAGTGACGCGCCTACGCTAATCGCCCACCTGCTGCGGCACGTCGACCCTGGGCAGTCGCCCTTCTTCTACGAGCGTATCGGCACGCGCATCGCGCACCACATGATCGACGAGTTCCAGGACACGAGCCAGATGCAGTACGAGAACTTCCTCCCGCTGCTGCGCGAGGCCGTGGGTAACGGGCAGGACAGCCTCCTCGTCGGGGATGCCAAGCAGAGCATCTACCGATTCCGCAATGCCGATAGCAGGCTCCTCTCGTCCGTCGGGAGCTACTTCGGTGAGGAGGCTGCCGAGACCATCCCGCTGGATACGAACTGGCGCAGCACCCCCGAGATCATCCACTTCAACAACGCGCTCTATCCCGAGCTGGCACGCCTCCTAGCCGATCAGCAGCAGGTCGAGGAGAGCGGGCTCGGGGCAGCAGAGCAGCAGCGGCTGCGCCAGCTCATCGATCAGTCCTTCGGCATCTACAGCACCGAGCAGGTCGCCCAGCAGGTGCCCGAGGCACATGCCGAGCGTGCGGGGCTCGTCGCGCTGCACTATGTCGACCTCGGAGCCCAGCAGGAGACGGAGCCTGAGCCCTCCGAGACGGAGGGAAGCGAAGAGGGCGAGGTCGACGCCAGCCGCTACCAATCCATCATCCCCGTCATCCTTGACCTCCAGCGGCGCGGCTATCGACCCTGCGATATCGCTATTCTCGTGCGTGGGAGTAAGGAGGCTCAGGCTATCGCCGAGGTGCTGCAGACGACCGTCCTCCCGAGTGAGGAGGCCGAGCGCTGTAGCCTCGACTTCACCTCTCAGGAGGCCCTTGTCCTAGGCGGAGCCTATAGTGTAGGCTTCCTCATCTCGGTCTTCCGCTACATCGCCCAGCCTTCGTCGCGCTACCATCGTACATATCTGCAGCTCTACTACGAGCAACTGCGGCTGCAGAAGGGGCAGGAGTTAGGCTGCGAAGAGGCTCCTCATCTCTCCGAGCTGGAGGAGGCGGGAGAGCTAGCTGAGTCCTTCCTCGCGACGCTGGCGCATGCTGGGCGGCGTGGGCTCTTCGAGCTCGGCGAACTGCTGATCCATTACTTCGGCCGCCTGCTCCTTGAGGCGGAGGAGGCCTACGTGATCTTCTTCCTCGAGCTCCTCCAGGAGCATGAGGTGCATGAGGGCTCGGATCTAGCGGCCTTCCTCAGCTACTGGGATGAGCGCGGATCAGGGCTGACTATCGTTGCCCCAGAAGACGAGCGCAACCTCCGCCTCATGACGATCCACAAGTCCAAGGGGCTCGACTTCCCCGCTGTCCTACTCCCCGACCTCGACTGGAAGATCTATGACGGAGGGCGGCGAGCTGAGATGCTGTGGTGCCCCCTCGAGCGGGAGCGCTTCCCCGAGGAGCTCCAGCTGCCTATGCGCCGCGATGAGGAGCTGGGGGCGGTGCCGCGCGTGGCCTACGTCCCCGTGGAGGCTACCAGTAGCCTCGCCTATAGCTCCTTTGCCCCCGAGTACTACGAGGATCGTGTGAACCGTGCCCTCGATGCCCTCAATCTCCTCTATGTGGCGACGACACGCCCCGCCCGAGAGCTCCATCTGTGGCTGCCTCAGCCCGAGGAGGCCAAGGAGAAGCCCCAGGCGAGCACAGTGGCTGAGCTCCTCACGATGCTGGGGCTAGAGGAATTGCTCTCGAGCCTCGGAGGCTCCTCGCCGCGCTTTGTGACGACGCCAGCTACAGATCCGCTGGCCTATAGCCTACCCGAGCTCCCAAGCTATAGCCCGAAGGGCGCAGCGGCGGAGGAAGGTCTGCCCCTCCGTATCCAGCAGCTAGAGGCCTATCCCTCGAGTCGGCGTATCGCTGTCCTTAGGGAGGGGCTGGATCACTTCATCGAGGACAGCCCCATACGCAATGGCCGTGTGATGCACGGCATCCTCGAGCGTATCACGACGACGGCTGATATCCCCGCTGCCCTGGATGAGGCCGTGCTGGATGGCCTCGTCAGTGAGGAGCACCGCCCTAGCATCCAGGAGCAGCTCGAGGCGATCACGACTGCGGAGGCGACGCGGCGCTGGTTTGACGGCTCAGGGCGTGTGCGTACCGAGGCTACGATCATCGGCGGGGAGCGTCACGAGGTACGCCGCCCCGACCGTATCGTCTTCTACGAGGATGAGCAAGGGGAGCGGGTTGAGCTGGTAGACTATAAGTTCGGCAAGCCTCAGCCTGGCTATCCCGCGCAGGTGCGCCGCTACATGCAGCTGATGCGTGCCATGGGCTACGAGCGCGTGACGGGCTACCTCTGCTACATCACCGAGGGGGAGCTCCAGGTCAAGCTCATTAGTTAGCCTTCTCCTCACTGGTGCTTAGGGGGATCTCCTTGCCAGCTCCTTCCCTAATTACGGCAGTTGCCGCGAGTCCTCTACGGCGGTCTCGGGGCGGCTGCCTTTTTAGTGCTTGCTTCACTTAGGCTAGGGGAGGATGTGCCTCTTAGTCTTTGCTTTGGCTACCTCGCCTTGTCCTATAGGGTGGCTTTGAGTTCTCGTCCGAGGTATCCTAGCTAAGGAGCTAAGTGCGGCAAGTGCCTCGTCCCATTGCTTTGAGGGATATCAGTCAAGGAGCTGAGAGACGTCCTTCACGCCGCTCAGGGATAGCTGTCAGCTCCCTGACTGATAGCGCTTAGGATACCCCCCCTAGGAGGGCGTGCTGCTTGGTCTTCTTCGACTAGCTGCTCTCCATAAGGGAGAGGCAGGGGCTGCGACCGCATCACAGCTTACTCAATGCTTGTGCATTGCCGACTGAGGAGAAATCGTACCTTTGCGTGGACAGGGCTCATGATAGAGCCCTGATAAAGGAACAAGTAACCCACATTATTCGGAAAGTATGAAGAAGATGATTCTCGCCGCAGTGCTCGCTGTAGCTGCGGTCGGATCCCTACAGGCACAGCATCATCCCGAGGGACAGAGTCCTAAGCATCCACAGAGCTGTCTCCCCTTGACTCCTAGCTGCTGCAAGGGACAGTCTGGCCTCAAGGCAAGCAAGGGTAAGGTGACCACCGAGTTCGCCCTCTCGCTCAAGGGGAGTAATCCTCTGCTGCAGCTGCAGGACGGGTCACAGGTATCGGGATTCGGTACGGGTGCGCTGCGTGCCCGCTACTTCCTGCAGGATCAGCTGGCGCTACGTGGTAGCCTAGGGCTCGGCATCATGAGCGAGGAGGTGAATTCTCAGAAGGTGAGCAGCACGCTCTTCGACCTTGGCCTTGGTATCGAGAGACACTTCCGCGGCACGCGCCGCTTATCCCCCTATGTAGGTGCCGACCTCAAGCTGTCGCTGCTGAACGCTGACACCAATGGCGGCGGGATCCACACGGGGCAGCGAGATGGGCATGCCGTCGGGCTGAACCTCCTGCTCGGTGCAGACTACTATGTCCTGCCTAAGATCTACGTCGGGGCAGAGGCTGGCCTAGGCCTGCACGTGGGGAGCATCGAGGCCGGAGGCCGGAAAGCTAGCTTCACCAATGTAGCTACTGGTATGCTCGGTGGCCTGCGCATCGGCTTCGTCTTCTAGAGGGGGCTTAGCTGCCGTCCTCTACGGAGCATAACTACAAGGGGGCGCTCTCCAGCTGGAGAGCGCCCCCTTGATGCTTGTATGAGCTTAGCTGGGCGGCTAGGCTTCCTCGGCCTCTTCGTCGAGGAGCTGCTGGCTGTAGCCTACCAGGTGACGGAGGTTGTTGAGCAGCTCGTTGGTCTCTATGAGGAGGTTCAGGTAGACGAGAGAGGCGCGCAGATCCTCGCGGGCGATCTTGTGGGTGCGCTTCATCTGCGTCTTGCGCATGTCCTTAACGATGTTGCGCAGCTCCTTCCCCATGTTCTTCGCCTTCTTGGCATCCTCCATACGCTCGCTGGCGATGAGCTGATGCACCTGGGCAATGTAGTCGACGACACGGTCGCGGATGGGCTCGAACTCCTCACGGTAGGGTGCGGGAATGGGGTTGAAGTTGTTGTCCACGTGGTCGAAGCCCACCTCAGCAGCACGCTCGAGGGCGTAGATCATCTGTAGGCAGGTATTGGCCCCGAGGTGGAACCACATGTTGCGCTCCAGTACATCCTCGTCGGTGGCCATACGGCGCAGCCCGATAGTCTCCTTGCGACGCATGGTCTTGAAGGCGCGCTTGTGGTTCTCCAGGTGGTGGCGCAGCTTGCGCAGTGTCTTGAAGTCCTCGTGGAAGATACCATTCGTGAGGGCTAGGTAGTCGGTACTGACCCGGTCGAGGAGCGTCGTCTGATTGAGGCGCACATGCTCAGAGAGGAGCGTCCACATACGCTCGGGCGTCTCGGCGTTGAGGATGGCGACGAAGAGCTCATCGTTGGCATCGTCCTTCTTGCGCTTGAGCAGATGTGAGTTGAAGAGGAGGAAGAGTGCCACCCCGATCAGTACTACCATAGCGGGGAAGCCTCCGTAGCGCATGATCGTGGCGATGACCATGGCGATGATGAAGGCGGCGCCTGCGGTGACGAACCAGCCCCCGATGACGCTCATCACCCCCGTCAGGCGCCCCACGGCACTCTCACGTCCCCAGGCGCGGTCGGCGAGCGATGAGCCCATGGCGACCATGAAGGTGACGTAGGTCGTCGACAGAGGGAGCTTGAAGGAGGTACCGACGGCGATCAAGAGCCCCGAGAGTACGAGGTTGACCGAGGCACGTACGAGGTCGAAGGCCGCCCCCTGCTCGAGGGTTAGCTCCTGCTTGTTGAAGCGCGAGTCGATCCACAGGCGTACGCGGCTGGATACGGCATGCTCGAGGAAGTTGCCGATACCGCTGCTGGTACGTACGAGGCCACGGGCGATACGTGAGGAGCCGAAGGTCTCCTCACCGTCGTCCTGGCGGGAGAGGTTGACCGAGGTCTTGATGACATTCTGCGCACTCTTGGAGAAGAAGAGGGCCAGCGTCATGATGATACCCGATCCGAGGAGGAAGATGTAGGGGGTCTTGGCAGGGAGATTATTGGCCGCCATGAGGTAGCTGTCGTAGGCTCCATTGCCATTGGCCACGTAGTCCTGATAGGCCGAGAGCCCCGAGAGGGGTACCCCGATGAAGTTCACCAGGTCATTCCCCGCGAAGGCAAGGGAGAGGGCCAGCGTGCCCGCCAGGACAATGATCTTGAGGATATTGATGCCGCACCAGTGCAGGATCTGCATCAGGACGATACTCGCCGCGAGGCAGTAGCAGACGAGCTCTCCCGTGTGGGTGTTGACCCAGTCCTTGTAGGCGAAGGTCGACTCCTGCAGCCCCTTGATGAGCATGAAGTAGACGATGGAGGTCAGGGCTATGCCACCGAAGATCCCTGCTAGGTAGGGGAGCGTCTTCTTATAGTTGAAGGAGAAGAGTACGCGCGTGATCCACTGCACGACCGAGCCGAAGAAGAAGGCCACGGCCACGGAGAGGAAGATGGCGATGATGACCTGCAGCGCCTTCGAGGTGTTCAGCATCTCGAGCATGGGCAGCGAGGGGTCGTCAATGCTCTTGAGCATAGCCATGCAGAAGGCCGCCCCAAGGAGCTCGAAGACCATGGATACTGTCGTCGAGGTCGGGAGCCCTAGGGTATTGAAGATATTGATAAGGATGATGTCCGTGACGACAGCCGTGAGGCAGATCGTCATCACCTCCTGGAAGGTGAAGTAGGCGGGGTTGTAGATCCCGTTGCGCGCTACGTCCATCATCCCGTTACTGAGCGATGCCCCGAGGAAGATCCCTACGGCTGCTACCCCAAGGACGACCTTGAAGGGAGCTGCCTTAGCCCCAATAGCAGAGTTCAGGAAGTTCACAGCGTCATTGCTCACTCCCGCCACTAGGTCGAAGCAGGCCAGGATCAAGAGGAAGCCCAGGATGCAGATGAAGATAATTTCCATTACACGAGATAGAGAATATGCTAGAGAGTAGTGGTGAATGTCTGTATCATGTCAGGGGGAAGAGGTCCTCTACGGGGCTTGCAGCTGTCGTAGGCTCATCCACCGAAGGTGTAGGTGCAGCGGAGCCGATGAGCTCGAGGAAGTCCTTTTCGCTGAGGATGGTGATGCCGAGCTGCTCGGCCTTGGCGAGCTTCGCAGGGCCCATATTAGCCCCCGCTAGGACATAGTCCGTCTTGCTCGAGATCGAGGAGCTGTTCTTGCCGCCGAGGGACTCGATCATCTGCTTGTACTCCTCGCGGCTGTGCTGGGTGAAGACTCCGCTGATGACGAAGCTCTTGCCCTCGATCTCCGCGTGTGCCTTCACCTCTAGGGGCTCCTCCTCTGGGAGGCGCTGCAGAGCTAGGCCGAGTGCGTGGAGCTCAGCGATGAAGCGGCAGTTATCCTCCGAGGCGAAGAAGTCCACGACGCTCTGGGCGATGACCTTACCGATATCGGGCAGCTGGGTCAGCTCCTCGACGCTGGCCTTGGAGAGGGCGTCGACACTCGGGTAGTAGCGCACGAGGGTCTTGGCCACCGTCTCACCGACGAAGCGGATACCGAGGCCGAAGAGGAGGGCACGTAGGGGGCGCTCCTTGGAGGCAGCGATGCTCTCCACGAGGCGCGAGGCGCTGCGCTGCTGGAATCCTGGTAGTCCCAGCAGATCCTCTACGCTGAGCCTATAGAGGTCGGCGATATTCTTGACGAGGCCGTGCTCGAAAAGCAGTGCGATCGTCTCCTCCCCGATACGGATGTCGGCAGCCTTGCGCCCAGCGTAGTGCTCGATACGTGCAGTCTGCTGGGGAGGGCAGCCCATCTGATTGGTGCAGTAATAGGCGGCCTCGCCCTCGCTGCGGTGTAGCGGGGCGCCGCAGGCAGGGCAATGGCTGGGGAAGAGGACGAGGGCGGCTCCGGGCTGACGCTCTTCGGAGGCGACGCCCACGATCTTGGGGATGATCTCACCGCCCTTCTCCACGAAGACTTGATCCCCGAGGTGGAGGTCAAAGGAAGCGATGAAGTCGGCATTGTGTAGCGAGGCGCGGCGCACTTGCGTCCCCGAGAGGCTGACGGCATCGAGGTTAGCCACGGGGGTGACTGCCCCAGTGCGCCCGACCTGGAAGTCTACGGAGCGGAGCGTCGTCTTGGCCTGCTCGGCGGCGAACTTATAGGCAATAGCCCAGCGTGGGCTCTTGGCCGTGTAGCCCAGTTCCTCCTGCTCGGCGATGGAGTCGACCTTGAGTACGACGCCATCGGTAGCTACGGGCGCCTGATGACGAGCCACCTCCCAGCGGTCGAGGAACTCTAGGATGGCCTCGAGGCTCGTGCACTGCTGGATGGCGTGGGAGACCTTGAGCCCCCAGCTGCGGCAGAGCTCCAGACGCTCGTAGTGGCTGTCGGGGAGCTCGGGGTGAGCGGGGACGTAGTAGAAGTAGGCATCGAGCCTGCGCTCTGCGACGACCTCAGGGTCGAGTTGCTTGAGCGTGCCGCTAGCTGCATTGCGGGGATTGGCGAAGAGCGGCAGACCCTCGGCAGCGCGTGCTGCATTGATGCGGTCGAACTCTGCGAAGGGCAGCAGGATCTCCCCGCGCATCTCGAGTTCGTCCGGCCAGCCTGTGCCCTGTAGGCGCAGGGGAATGGAGCGGATCGTGCGTACGTTCTTCGTCACGTCGTCGCCCATAGTCCCATCGCCGCGGGTGATGGCCTGCGTGAGGCGTCCCTGCTCGTAGATGAGGGAGATGGAGAGACCATCGTACTTCAGCTCTGCGTCGATCGTGAAGCGCTTACCACCGAGCTCCTTCTCCACGCGCTGGTAGAAGGCCTCGACCTCCTCATAGCTGTAGGTGTTGCCCAGGGAGAGCATGGGGTAGCGATGAGCCACCTGGACGAAGCCCTCCGTACTATCCGAGCCCACGCGCTGCGTAGGGGAGTCGGGGGTGACGAGCTCGGGGTGCTGCTGCTCTAGAGCCTCGAGCTCCTTGACCAGCTGATCGAAGTCGTAGTCCGATATGGTAGGGGAGGAGAGCACGTAGTAGGCATGCTCGTGCTGGGCGATGGCCCTACGCAGCTCCTCGATGTGCTCCTCTATTCGTTCCATTTCTGATAGTAGAATAAGTCTTGGTAGGTCCTCGTGTCCCAGTGCCAGCGCGGGAGGCAGGCTGTCTCGACGAAGCCTAGGTCCTTGACCAGCTGCCGCGAGTGAAGGTTGTCTCTGAGGATCTCGGCGTAGACCTGCTCACAGCGCAGCTGCTCGAAGGCGTAGGCGATGGCGCAGCTCAGTGCCTCTCGGGCGTAGCCTCGGCCTCTATGCTCGGGAGCTACGTAGAGCCCTAGAGCAAGGCGCCGATGGATGGCTGAGTAGTCATAGAGCATCAGGTGCCCCACAGCTGTAGCCGGGGGGGCGATGAGCTCGATGACCAGCCCCATACAGCCCGTCTCGAGGATGTGCTGCGTCGAGGAGGTGATGTAGCTCTGGATGAAGTCTGGGGAGAGGGGATTGATCGTCTTGCTGGAGCTCCAGGCCATAGGGTCGTTCTCCCAGCGCATGAGGTCGGGGAGGTCAGCCTGCCCAAGGGCACGTAGGCGTATGTGCTGGCCTTTCAGACGATCTTGGTGTAGCATCAGAACCTAATTGAATGGTCAAAGTCGGTGCGGCTCAGGATAGAGCGGCCCAAGGTGACCTCATCGGCGTACTCGATCTCGTCCCCGATGGCGATGCCTCGGGCGATTACGGAGACCTGTACCTCGTAGCCCTGCAGGCTGCGGTGGATGAAGAAGTTCGTCGTGTCCCCCTCCATCGTCGTCCCGAGGGCAAGGATGACCTCGCGAACTTCGCCCGAGGCTACGCGTGCGATCAGTTCGTCTATGCGCAGGTCCTCTGGGCCGATGCCGTCGATGGGGGAGATGACTCCGCCGAGGACGTGGTAGAGGCCGCGGTACTGCCCTGTGTTCTCGATGGCGAGGACATCGCCCACGTGCTGCACGACGCAGACAGTAGAGCGGTCGCGCGCCGGGCTAGCGCAGATGGGGCATAGCTCGGTGTCGCTGATGTTGTAGCACTCCCTGCAGTAGATGATGCCGTCACGCATCGCCACGAGCGAGTCGGCTAGGCTGTGCGCCATCCCCTCGGGCTGCCCCAGGAGATGCAGCGCTAGGCGTAGCGCGCTCTTGCGTCCTATCCCAGGGAGGGAGGAGAGCTGCTCGACAGCACGCTCGACGAGCTTGGAGGGATAGGCTGTCATGAGACTGAGGAGGCTGGGACTGTAGTGGGGGCGAAATAAAAAAGGCCTATAATCATCCTCCCACCGAGGGGGCGATGACTATAGACCTTCTGCGGAGCCTTATTCCTCTAGACCCTCGAACTCGTTGCCCTCAGAGTCGAGGAACTTGTAGTCGAGGAAGCCGAGGCTCTCGTTAGGGGTAATACGGATACCACGGGCGATCTGTACCTTCCATCGGCGAGCGATGGACATCAAGAGACCCTTGGTGAGGTATGCGGCCACGTAGGGATGTACGTGGACGTTGATGTGAGTGATACCCAGTCGGAGGACTAGGTCTCGGAGCTTTTCTTCTAGCTGATCGGTGAAGAGGATGGAGGACTTCATCTTGCCCGTGCCCAGACAGGTGGGGCAGGTCTCATCCGTATTGATCTGAGTGGCCTGACGGACACGCTGGCGGGTGATCTGCATGACGCCGAACTTGCTTAGCGGCAAGATGTTGTGGCGCGTGCGGTCCTTCTCCATGAGCTTGGTCATATGCTCAAAGAGCAGCTGCCTATTCTTCTGATCGTGCATGTCGATGAAGTCCACCACGATGATCCCGCCCATATCGCGCAGTCGTAGCTGGCGTGCGAGCTCCTCGGCAGCGATGAGGTTGACGTCGATGGCCGTCCCCTCCTGCTCGGTGCTCTTGCGGGAGCGATTGCCGCTATTGACGTCCACGACGAACATCGCCTCCGTCTGCTCGATGATGAGGTAGGCACCGCTCTTGCAGGTGACTGTGCGGCCAAAGGCAGACTTGATCTGCTTGGTCACACCCTTCTCATCGAAGAGGGGTAGCTTGCCCGTATAGTAGCGGACGATGTCCTCACGGCCTGGGGCGATCTGGGCGACGTACTCTCGGATCTCCTCGTAGTAGGCCTTGTCGTTGACAAAGATGCTCTGGAAGGAGGGATTGAAGGTGTCGCGGAGGATCCCCAGCGCACGGCTGGACTCTTCGTAGACGATCTTGGGTGTCTTGGTGATCTTGGGCAGCTTCTGTATGCTCTCCTCCCAGCGGCGGATCAGGCGACGTAGCTCTTGGTCGATCTCTGAGGCACGCTTGCCCTCGGCCGAGGTGCGGATGATGACGCTGAAGTTCTTAGGCTTCATGCTGAGCACGAGCTGCTTGAGGCGCGTGCGTTCCTCGGGGGACTCGATCTTGGAGCTGACGGATACCTTGTCTGAGAAGGGGACGAGGACGAGGTCTCGTCCTGCGATGGAGATCTCCGCCGAGAGGCGGGGCCCCTTAGTAGAGATGGGTTCCTTGACGACCTGCACGAGGACGTTCTGTCCCGCCTTGATGTAGTCTGCTATCTTGCCGTCTTTGGGGAGGTCGGGGAAGCTGGGGATCTTGTGTAGGGCAGGCACGCTCTTCGTCTTCTCGATCTGCTCGAGGAAGCGCTGCTGCGCCTGATAGATCATGCCGAGATCTAGGTAGTGAAGAAAAGCATCCTTCTTGTATCCCACATCGACGAAGGCCGCATTGAGTCCAGGCATCACCTTCTTGACCCGTCCGAGGTAGATATCCCCGACGGCAAAGGCTAGGTCTCTACGCTCTCTCTGCAGCTCCACGAGTTTCTGATCCTCGAGTAGAGCCATAGAGATCTCACGAGCGGAGACGTCTACGATTAGTTCACTGGTCACTGGCTGCGTCTGTTATAAATGGTGAGTAAGAGGGAGTGCTAAGAAGCGCACGAGGGGACGGAGCGAGCTCGCAAGCTGATCCAGTCCCCTCGTACAAGACATTATTTCTTCTTCTTATGTCTGTTCTTCTTCAGTCTCTTCTTACGCTTGTGCGTAGCCATCTTATGGCGCTTTCTTTTCTTTCCGCTTGGCATAGCTGTTCTTATTATATGATTATGTGATGATCTGAGCTTGGTCTAGTGGGCTACTTCACCTTGGAGGCAAAGAGCTTAGAGGGCTTGAAGGCAGGGATACGGCGCTTGGGGATGATGATCGTAGTCTTCTGTGAGATGTTACGAGCCGTCTTCTCTGCACGCTCCTTGATGATGAAGCTACCGAAGCCACGGAGGTAGACATTCTCGCCACGCACTAGGGACTCCTTCACTGAGTCCATGAAGGCCTCTACAACAGCCAGCGTGGTCTCCTTATCTATACCTGTAGTCTTAGCGATGTCGCTCACCACTTCTGCTTTCGTCATAGTCGATGGGTTGTTATATGATATGAATTCTTCCTTTTTTTGCCGTGCAAATATACAGCAATTCTTTGGATAGGCAATAGATAGCGGTCGGGGAGTGCTCTTAGGGGCACTCCCCGTCTCGTAGTGCTATATGCCTAGGTAGCTCCTAGCTGAGCTCCGTAGGTAGCTCTTGCGTGCACCGAGGGAGGCGAAGTAGCACTCCAGCAATCGCTGTGCGCCGATGAAGGAAGAGAGCTCGTCGCCCAGCACCTGCTGCTCGACCTGGGGGCGCAGGGCCTTCACCTCCTCATTGAGGTAGAAGGAGCTGCGCAGCGCTTCGTTGATACTCTCGTACATCCACCACTTGGCCTGACGCTGACGCTTCTCGTGGTAGTAGCCCGAGTCCATGGCGAAGTGGCGGTACTCATCGATCATGTCCCAGATCTCCTTGATGCCGAGGGCGTAGAAGCCCGAGTAAGTTAGCACGCGCGGACGCCAGCCCGACTCCGTGGGGGGAAAGAGGTGCAGGGCGTTGCGGAAGTGGGTGGCCGCGAGGTTGGCCTTGTCGATGTTGTCGCCATCGGCCTTGTTGATGACGATGGCATCGGCCATCTCCATGATGCCGCGCTTGATCCCCTGGAGCTCATCCCCCGTCCCAGCGAGCTGGATGAGGAGGAAGAAGTCTACCATCGAGTGTACGGCCGTCTCGCTCTGACCGACCCCGACGGTCTCTACAAAGATCGTGTCGAAGCCCGCAGCCTCGCACAGGATGATCGTCTCGCGGGTCTTGCGCGCTACGCCGCCCAGTGATCCAGCCGTGGGGCTCGGGCGGATGAAGGCATTCTTCTCGCGGGAGAGCTGCTCCATGCGCGTCTTGTCCCCGAGGATACTCCCGCCCGAGCGCTCACTGCTGGGGTCGATGGCGAGGACCGCCAGGCGGCGTCCCTGCTTGACGAGATGCATCCCGAAGCTGTCGATCGAGGTACTCTTACCCGCCCCAGGAACCCCTGTGATGCCTATACGCATGGACTTGCCCGAGTAGGGGAGGCAGCGCTCGATGATCTGCTGTGCTATGGCCTGATGTTCGGGGCGATTGCTCTCGACGAGGGTCACGGCCTGGCTGAGGCAGGTGATATCCGACTGCAGGATACCCTCGACATACTCATCTACGGTATAGTTGCGTCGTGCTACGCGGCGTAGGTTGGGGTTGATCATGGGCTTGGCACTCACCCCCTCGTTGACCTTGAGCCCGAGGTAGGCGGGGTCGTTCTCAGGATGGTGCAGCCGTTCTTCGTTGATATCCATAGGGCGCTCTATAGCTTTTGTGATGTGTGACTGATGTATAGGCGAACTGCATCCAGTTCCCTCTCCATCAAAGATAAGGAAAAGCCTTGAGTCCTTGTGCGGCTACCTTCGTAGCTCGCTGCGTCATGTGTGCTCGCTACCTTTATATGGGTGGCTCGCTACCTTATTATGTAGGTAGGACTTAGGGCTTAGCGTCCGAGTTGGGGTGCTCCGAGTTGTGTCCTGAGATAAACCAAGCTAAGGCGGGCGGCTCTGAGGGATATCAGTCAGCCTCTTGATGGACGCCAGTCAGTTCGCTGAGGAGCGTCAGTCAGCGCCTTGAGGGATATCCCTCAGCCTAGCTCCCCCTTGGAAGGAATTCTGGGCTAAGCGCCCTCGCGGAGTTTTTGTGTGCAGCGTGGGCTGAGCGCTTCGCCTAAGGCTTGCAGGCACAGCAAGGAGGCTGGGGCTTTGCTTTTACCCTTGATCCCTTGGCTCTCATCTTTTGTAGCTAGCTCGTTCGCTTGCTGTTACGTGGAGTGCACGACGAGCGGGAGGGCTAGGCTTGGCCCCCGCTGTCAGGGGCGTTCTGAGCCTTCACAGAGCACCTTTGTGAGCCTAATTAGTCTGATCTATGAGGTGGAGTAGGGCGAATAGCGTTAATTTGACTACCTTTGTCCCCGACTTTTCAAGGACTATATCATTCAAGTAAGTATAAAATGCTACAGCCAATTAGCAAGACAATCATCCTTCCCGATGGCAGAGAGATCGTCATCGAGACAGGCAAGCTAGCCAAGCAGGCTGACGGTGCTGTTACCCTACGCATGGGGAACACCGTCCTGCTAGCTACCGTATGCGCCGCCAAGGACGCCAACCCCGGGGTAGACTTCATGCCCCTGCAGGTGGAGTACAAGGAGAAGTACGCCGCCTTTGGTCGCTTCCCTGGAGGCTTCACGCGCCGTGAAGGCAAGGCTTCGGACTATGAGATCCTGACCTGCCGCCTCGTCGACCGTGCACTACGTCCCCTCTTCCCAGATGACTACCATGCAGAGGTCTTCGTCAACGTCATCCTCTTCTCTACCGACGGGGTAGATATGCCGGATGCACTGGCTGGGCTCGCTGCCTCTGCTGCATTGGCTGTATCCGACATTCCCTTCAATGGCCCCATCAGTGAGGTGCGCGTAGCGCGCGTTGATGGCGAGCTCATCATCAACCCCACCTTCGAGCAGCTAGAGCGTGCCGACATCGAGCTGATGGTCGGTGCTACGCTGGACAACATCATGATGGTCGAGGGGGAGATGCAGGAGGTCCAGGAGGCCGAGATGCTCGAGGCTATCAAGGCTGCCCACGAAGCCATCAAGGTACAGTGCCAGGCTCAGCTCGAGCTCAGCGAAGCAGTAGGCAAGCTCGTCAAGCGCACCTATTGCCACGAGGAGAACGACGAGGAGCTGCGCAAGGACGTCCATGACTCCTGCTACAGCAAGGCCTATGCTGTCGCCATCTCGGGCACGGACAAGCACGCTCGTGCTGAGGCCTTCGAAGCAATCGTCGAGGAGTACAAGGCTAAGTTTACCGAAGAGGAACTCGAGACCAAGGCTCCGCTGATCGCTCGCTACTACCACGACGTAGAGAAGGAAGCTATGCGTCGCGCTATCCTCGATGAGGGCAAGCGTCTCGATGGTCGTAAGACGACGGAGATCCGCCCCATCTGGATCGAGACTGACTACCTCCCAGGTCCCCACGGTTCGGCTGTCTTCACCCGCGGTGAGACGCAGTCACTGACGACTGTTACGCTCGGTACCAAGAGCGATGAGAAGCTCGTCGATGACGTGCTCAACTACGGCAAGGAGCGCTTCCTGCTGCACTATAACTTCCCTCCCTTCTCCACGGGTGACGCTCGCCCACAGCGTGGTGTAGGTCGTCGTGAGATCGGTCACGGGAACCTCGCACACCGCGCCCTCAAGCGCATGCTGCCCAAGGACTACCCCTACGTCGTACGCGTCGTATCGGATATCCTCGAGTCCAATGGCTCCTCCTCCATGGCTACGGTCTGCGCCGGTACGCTTGCCCTGCGTGATGCTGGGGTGCCTCTGGCTAAGCCCGTATCGGGTATCGCGATGGGGCTGATCTCCGAGAATAAGGGTACGAACTATGCCATCCTCTCCGACATCCTCGGCGATGAGGACCACCTCGGGGATATGGACTTCAAGGTAACGGGTACGGCTGACGGGATCACCGCCACGCAGATGGACATCAAGGTCGATGGCCTCAGCTACGAGATCCTCGAGCGTGCACTGGCTCAGGCTCGAGAGGGTCGCCTGCACATCCTCGGTAAGATCATGGAGGCTCAGCCTGAGACCCGCGATGACCTCAAGCCCCACGCTCCACGCATCGTCACGCTGCGCATCGGTAAGGAATTCATCGGTGCTGTCATCGGCCCTGGTGGTAAGGTCATCCAGGGTATGCAGGAGAAGAGCGGTGCCTCCATCAGCATCGACGAGGTCGATGGTGTGGGCGTCGTAGAGATCAGCGCCTCTAACAAGGAAGCTATCGACACGGCCGTAGCTCTGATCAAGGGCATCGTCGCTATGCCTGAGGTAGGCGAGGTGTATCAGGGTAAGATCAGCTCCGTGATGCCCTATGGCTGCTTCGTCGAGTTCCTCCCCGGTAAGGATGGTCTCCTCCACATCTCCGAGATCGACTGGAAGCGCTATGAGACCATCGAGGAGACGGGCCTTGAGGCTGGTCAGCCCATCGAGATCAAGCTGATCGACGTGGACCAGAAGACGGGCAAGTTCAAGCTCAGTCGCCGCGCCCTCCTCGAGAAACCCGAGGGCTACAAGGAGCCCGAGCGTCGTCCTCGTCCCGAGCGTCGTCCTCGCTAGTCGCCCGCGACACGATTGGATTATCCTAGGCCAGGCGCCTGGGGCTGCAAGCAGTCAGCCCCAGGCGCCTCCCTTATATCGACCCTCTAGTGCCCTTAGAACTAAAGGGATAGCCTAGGGGGCCCCCTGGGGCAGCGGGAGGATTTCGTTATTTGGCAAATTATTGCGTACTTTGCAGGTATAGAATAAGTAATCAACATAATACACAGAGACGTTTATGAAGCAGTATCTCGGCATCATCGTTATGCTCATCGGAGCCTTGCTCCAGATCTTCACTTACTTCACTGATCAGGTAGAGAACGCTAATACCTACCTTGGCATCGGGCTCGTGCTCGTAGTCCTTGGCTACCTCGGTCACATCGTGATGTCGAAGAAGGCTTAGGCGCTTGTAGTAAGATCTGTAGAAAGGTATAGGGAGAGGCTACCCAGCTCAGCTGGGTGGCCTCTCTGCGTTTGAGGGAGGTCTTGCCTTCCCGCTGGGGTCACCTTAGTATGCTCTGAGGCGGCCTTGCCCCTAGGGGAGGAGCAGCCTTCTGTAGCGGGGGAGAGGGAGGCTTGGAGGCAGCTGTCACGATAAAGAGCGGCAAGTACTGGTTATTCGGGGGGAAAGGCGTATTTTTGTCTTGTCGGCTTTTCAGTCTGCTCCCTCAAGGGTCAGGGATGAGCCGTAGTACTAGATGCTAATGCTTTAAGACCGAGTGGATCATTTATACCGCACGCATGAGTACCTGCTGAGGCATACCCGTCGGGGGCTGCAGCGCTCGCTCATGGAGGAGATTGACTGGAGCCAGCGTATCATCGGGATACGTGGGTCACGTGGAGTAGGGAAGACCACCTTCCTGCTCGATTACGCCCGTCGGCACTATGCCCCGACCTCGCGGGAGTGTCTTTACATCAACCTCAACCAGTTCTGCTTTACGGTTGACTCCCTCGGGAGCTTCGTCGATAGCTTCGTGGAGCAAGGTGGGCGCACGTTGCTCCTAGACCAGGTGTTCAAGTATCCCAACTGGACGGAGGAGTTCAAGCAGTGCTACCATCGCCATCCCGAGCTACGGATCATCTTCACGGCCTCGGCGGTGATGAACCTCGAGGAGGACGACCCCGAGCTGGCACGCCTAGCAGCCATCTACCATCTAGCGGGCTTCTCGCTACGAGAATTCATCCAGCTGGACAGCGGTATCGCCCTGCCTGCGGTGAGCCTAGAGGACGTCATGACGCGTCCCCAGGAGCTGGTGGCAGAGCTTGCCCGCACGCTCAACCCCGACCTCTGGCTGGAGCGCTACCTCGAGTACGGCTACTATCCCTTCCACCTCGAGCCCCGTCTCTACTCGGAGAACCTGCTGAAGACGCTCAACATGACCCTTGAGGTGGATCTCCTCTTCATCAAGCAGCTGGAGCAGCGCCTCCTCTACAAGCTGCGCAAGCTCATCTACCTGCTGGCGCAGCAGCCCCCACACACAGCGCTCAATGTCTCCCAGCTCGCGGCCGCGATCGAGACCTCTCGCCTCACGGTGATGAACTACATCCGCTACCTCGCGGATGCCCGTGTGCTGCGTCCCGTCTTCAAGCAGGACGACAGCGAGCTGCGTCGTCCTTCGCAGGTCTACCTAGGCAATCCCAACCTCTACCAAGTGCTGCAGCCCGAGCACCCCGACCGTGGGGAGCACCTGCGTACTTTCGTCTTCAATCAGCTGAGCAAGGAGCATGACTTCCGCCTCTCGCCTCGCGGGGCCCGCTCCCTCTTTGAGATCGACGGCCACTGGCTCCTGCAGATCGAGGACAGCCTAGAGGGGCGCTACCGTAGCGACCGCCACTACGCCCTGCGCCAAGGGGACTTCACCCGTGATAAGAGCATCCCCGTGTGGCTCTTCGGCTTCCTCTACTGATCGATGCCTCATACCATCATAAGCCTATCCCTAATCAACTACCATCTATGCGTACACTACTTAGCATCGCACTAGCGCTCAGCAGCGCTACGCTCCTCTCGGCCGAGTCCGAGCTCTTCCCGAAGCCGCAGCAGATGACGACAGCCTCGTCTCAGGTGCGTGTCTCTACCCCCATCATGCGCCGCCTCAGCAGCACGCTCGATACGCTCACGATGCCCTACATCGGGCAGCAGCGGCGTATCTTCGCTCAGGCTCGCCTTCGTCTAGGGGTCAAGGGGGATGCGGCGGTAGCCTCTGTCGCGGCTAAGCTCCCCGCGCAGGCCGAGGGCTACTACCTGGAGGTCAAGCCTCAGGGCATCACGCTGGCAGGCGTGGACTCGGTCGGTCTCTACTATGGACTGCAGACGCTACGCCAGCTGCTACACCAGCCCCGCCTCAAGGCCACAACCATCACCGACTGGCCAGACGTGGCCCTGCGTGGCGTCGTTGAGGGCTTCTACGGCAATCCCTACAGCCACCGCAATCGCCTCGAGCAGTTCCGCTTCTACGGCGACACCAAGCTCAATACCTATATCTATGGGCCTAAGGACGACCGCTACCACAGAGAGAAGTGGCGTGAGCTGTACCCCGAGGGAGAGCGTCAGCGCATCGCGGAGCTCGTCCAGGCAGCCCACGCCCGCGGCGTGCAGTTCGTCTGGGCGATCCATCCGGGGCTAGACATCAAGTGGACGGAGGAGGACAGACAGGCCGTCGTGCGCAAGCTGGAGGACATATATCGCCTCGGGGTGCGCTCCTTCGCGGTCTTCTTCGACGACATCAGTGCCGATGATGAGAGCGCACGCCACCAGGCTGAGCTCCTCAACTACCTGTGGCGCTACTTCCCAAATGCAGGGATGCAGGTCAAGTCGCTCATCCTCTGCCCCACGCAGTACAACCAAGCCTGGGCACGCGGTGGCTACCTCGACATCCTGGGGCAGACGATGGATCCCGAGATCCATATCATGTGGACGGGGAAGACCGTGGTGACGATGATCGACCGTAAGACGATGGAGTACGTCAATAGCCGCATACGCCGCAAGGGCTACGTATGGCTGAACTATCCCGTCTCTGACTTCGCCGTCGACCACCTGCTACTCGGGCCGATGAAGGGCAACGAGCAGGACCTGGCTCCACTCTTCAGCGGCTTTGTCTCCAACCCCATGGAGTACGCCGAGGCCTCTAAGGTGGGTGTCTTCGCCGTAGCGGATTACCTGTGGAATATGCAGGACTACGATGCCGATCGCTCTTGGCGTGAGGCTACGCGCTACCTCTATCCCAAGAATACGGAGGCCTTCCGCCGCTTCGCGCTGGATAATGTCGACCCAGGGACGAATGGTCACCGCTTCCGCATCGAGGGGGAGTCCCTAGACCTACGCCCCATCGTAGAGCAGTACAAGGCTGCCTATAGTGCGGGCTCGGTGACGGACGAGCTGCGTCAGGCCCTGGGGCAGCACTTCGATCGTATGGAGCAGGATGCAGCGACGCTACTGGCAGACAAGCACAATGCGGACATGCAGGAGGAGCTCAAGCCTTGGCTCGAGGTCTACCAGTACATGGCACGTCAGGGCAAGGTGCTGATCGACATGCAGCGCCTCCTCGCGGCTAAGGACAGCACGGGCTTCATCGAGCGCTTCAAGCAGCTGCAGGTGCTGGAGGCCCTGCAGGGTGCCATCCGCTCGCGTGACTTCAAGGGCTCGATCAACGCCCCCTTCCCCAAGCCAGCCGATGCGGTGCTCGCCCCCTTCCTTGCACAACTCAAGCGTGAGCTCTATGCCGACTACCGTAAGGGCTTCGGCTACCAGGCACAGCTGCTGCCTCAGCCTCCCCTTGAGGAGGGCAAGTACCTCATCCGTGTAGCAGGTGGCTATCTCTCCAACAGCATGGATCCCAAGCAGGGCCTTCAGATCGTCGCCGAGCTCGATAGCATCAATCCTCAGCGTCAGCTCTGGCTGCTCAGCTACGACAATGCGGCGGGGCGCTACACCATGCGCTCGGCTCAGGATCAGCGTATCGTGACTACGGACTTCAAGCTCCTGCAGCAGGCCGACCTGACGAAGGAGTGCTTCACCCTGCATAAGGACGCTCAGGGTCACTTCGCTCTGCAGAACTCCCTCGATAAGCTCGGCTACATGTGGGCCGTCACTAAGGAGGGCAAGCTACGCATCCACTACCGACGCGAGGCACGCCCCGAGGACTATATCTTCGAGTTCGTCCCGCAGCGCTAAGTTCCCAGGCTTAGCTTAGCAATAGACCGGAGCCCCAGCGCTCCCCTTCATCGTACGGTGGGGGAGTGCTGGGGCTCTGGTCTATTCTTTTCTAGGGTGCACGAGGCGCTGAGGCAGCGCTATCGCTTCACCCGCAGGGAAGGCTTAGGCGGGCTATGCTAGGTCTGTGCGCTTCCTTGGGCATCAGGCAGAGCAGGTCAAGGGGCTCAGTCTAGCCGACCTCGCCTCCCTACGGCTGTAGCGCTCAGCACGAAGCCTCTAGCATCCAGCCCGAGTGCCTTAGGATAGGCTGCTAAGGAGCGCAGCAAGGCGACTGCCTTAGCTTAGCTCTGTGAAGGCTATCCCTCAGGGGGCTGACTGATATCCCTGGGGCGCGCCACGGACGTCCCTCAGCGCTCTGATGGATATCCCTGAGGGAGCCTCAGCCCTATGCCTAGAGGATACGCGGCAGTTCGCTCAGGGCGGTGATGGTGTAGTTGAGCTTGGGGCGGGCAGGGGCAGTGAGCTGCTGCGGATTGTACCAGCAGCGGTCGATCCCCGAGCGGGCAGCGCCTATCATATCGGCCTCGATGCTATCCCCCACGAAGAGGAGTTCCCTGGGCTCAGTCTTGCTGCGGCGCATTGCCTCGTGGAAGAAGCGCTCCGAGGGCTTCTCCGCACCGATGTCGTCTGAGACAAAGAGGTCGGTGAAGTAGTTCGCTAGTCCTGCGATCTCGAGGCGTGAGCGCTGCATCTCTAGGACGCCATTGGAGGCCACGTAGAGCTGGTAGCGCTCGCTGAGCTTGGCGATCGTCTCGACGGCACCAGGCTCGGGCACGGCCTCCTCGTGTAGCTGGAGGTGGAAGGTATCACTAAGCGCATTCCCGTCGGCCTCTATCCCGATGGCGGAGAGGAGTCGGGGGAAGATCAGCGTGCGTATCTCATCGACCGACAGACGCTCCCGTCGCTGCTGCTCCCACAGCACTTCGCCCACCCAGTAGAAGACTTCGTAGTAGACGTCCTCGTAGGGCAGGTGATGGATCTGGAAGGCCTTCCTAAGGGCGGCCTCGGAGGAGGGGCGGAAGGACAGTAGCGTATTGTCTACGTCGAGGAGTAGCGCCTTGTAGCGCTTAGCGTGTTGCATTGAATCGTTCTTAGAGTTGCGTATCAGGACGCTCTACTTAGCGCCTTACTACTATATAATAGCTTGTGTGGCTTATTGTTCGCTATAGCTAGCGAAGCAGTCCCCCACGTCCAGCCTCTGAGACTAGACGTGGGGGACTTAGTTAGTCGAGCAAGGCAGGCCTTAGGCAGCCTTAGCCTAGCTAGATGAGTCCGCCTAGGCTGGGGTCGCGCTGGTACTCCAGAGCGAGGAGCGCGCAGACCTTGGAGTCAAAGGCCGCCTCGTGGTGATCCTCCTCACGGAGGTTGAGGTGGGCGATCCACTTCGCCAGGCGGATCTTGGTCGTCTTGTAGGTGCAGTAGACGAGGTCGAGGCTCGGTGGCGTCAGCTCGTAGTGGAGGCAGGCCTTGGTGAGGACGCCGAGGTCAAAAGGGGCGTTGTGCGCCACCAGCGGCAGGTGCGACTCGAAGTAGGGTGCGAGGATGTGCCAGAGGGCAGGCCACTCGAGGGCGTCCTTGGTATGCTCGGGGCGTATGCCGTGGATCCTCGTCAGCGCCTCATCGAAGCGGTTCTCTGGGGGCTGGATAAGCTGGGAGAAGCTGGATCGGATCTGCCCATGGACGACGTGGGTGATGCCTAGCGAGCAAGGCATCTGCTGGTAGGTCGCCGTCTCGAAGTCGAAGGCGACGAAGTCCTGCAGGCGCTCGCCAGGACGTAGCGCGCGGCAGGGGATGCGAGGGAGTGTGGACATGGTATATCGGGATGGGGCTCTAAGGTCAGTGGTTGAAGGTCAAGGCATGTGCCTCGGGGCGCTCCTGAGAGAGCTCGCCCCCGCGCCAGGCACAGCAGCCGTTGACGAAGGTGGCCGCGATGCTGTGCCCGAAGCTATGCCCCTCGAAGGGCGACCAGCCGCACTTGGAGAGGATGGAGGCTGGTGTGACCAGGGTGGGGCGCTGCGGATCCACCAGCACGAGGTCGGCGAAGTAGCCCTCTCGGACGAAGCCGCGGCGGTCGACGTCGAAGAGCCGCGCTGGGGCATGTGCCATGCGCTCGACGACGAGCTCACGGCTGAAGAGCCCTTCGGCCGCTAGATCGAGCATGGCGACGAGTGCGTGCTGCGTCAGCGGCCCCCCGCTGGCAGCCGTGAGGCAGTTGCCCTCCTTCTCGCTCAGGAGGTGGGGGGCATGGTCCGTAGCGACGACATCTATGAGCCCCGAGGCCACGGCGGCACGTAGGGCCTCGCGGTCCTCTAGGCGCTTGACGGCGGGGTTCCACTTGATGCGATTGCCTAGGTGCTCGTAGTCTCTATCGGAGAAGACGAGGTGGTGCACACAGGCCTCGGCGGTGATGCGCTTCTCGGAGAGCGGGAGGTCGTTTCTGAAGAGTGAGAGCTCGCGTGCTGTGGAGATATGCAGGATGTGTAGGCGGCTGCCGAGGCGTGTGGCTAGTGCTACCGCTTCGCTCGAGGAGCGGTAGCAGGCCTCCTCGCTACGGATCAGGGGGTGGTAGCGCACGTCGAGGCCTTCGGCCCCCACGGTATCGAGGTAGTGCTGGCGGTTGGCACGGATGATCTCCTCGCGCTCGCAGTGCGCCGCGATCACGAGGTCCGTCTCCCCGAAGATACGCTCCAGCGTCTTGGGATCGTCTACGAGCATGTTGCCCGTCGAGGAGCCGAGGAAGAGCTTGACCCCTGGCGTGTGGCGGCGGTCGATGCGTCGGAGCTCGTCGGCATTGTCGTTGCTCCCGCCGAAGAAAAAGGAGTAGTTGGCCCAGGAGCTCTCGGCAGCGCGCTCCATCTTCCACTGCCAGGCCTCGAGGGTGGTGGTGGTGGGATTGGTATTGGGCATCTCCATGAAAGAGGTCGTGCCGCCTGCCAGCGCAGCGCGGCTCTCGCTCTCGATGGTCGCCTTGTGCGTCAGCCCCGGCTCGCGGAAGTGTACCTGATCGTCGATGCAGCCTGGTAGGAGCCATAGCCCCGTGCAGTCCATCACTTCGTCCACCTCACGCTCCAGCGCCTCGGGGTAGCTGTGCTCCCCCTCGTAGATGGCTGCGATGAGGCTGTCGCGGATGAGGAGGCTGGCGGTATAGCTGCACCCTTCGTTGATGATCAGGGCATTCTGTAGTAATGTAGTCATGAGCTTGGGGGCGTTGGGCTAGAGTAGGTATAGTACGATGAGGTTGTTGAGCGCGTGTAGGGCGATCCCTGGCCAGAGGCTGTGCGTCCTGCTGCATAGATAGCTGAAGCCATAGCCGAGGAGGGAGCGTGTGACAAAGCCGAGGATGCTCAGGTGCATGAGGGCGAAGAGTACCGACGTCAGTCCCCAGACCAGCCGTGGCCGCTTGGGAGCTAGGCGCTCTAGGGTACCCTGTACGGCTCCGCGGAAGAAGAGTTCCTCGGCGAAGGCGGGGAGGAGGGATATGTAGGGGATCAGCTTTAGCCTAGGCGTGCCAGAGTTGATCGCCTGGCATATAAGCTCCGTCGCTTCGTCCTTGAGCTCCCAGCCCAGCCAGGAGAAGAGGCGAAACTCCAGCTCATCGACGGCGAAGGCCAGCGCGAGGATAGCGGCCGAGGCGAGGAGGCAATGCCCGAGCTTCCTGCGGCTCAGTCGAGGGAGGCGTAGTAAAGCGAACGCCGCTCGCCCCTGCGGAAGCAGGAGCAGCGGCGTGATGAAGGAGAGGCCTGTGATGAGGAGCAAAGGCTCGAGTGAGGAGGGGCTGCTGAGCGCCCCTGGAGAGACGAGCATGTAGAGGGCTCCCAGCAGCAGCTGGACCAGCAGGAAGAGCGCGAAGAGCGTCAGCAGTGTATAGATGCCCGCCTTGAGCTGCGTGTTCGTCCCGGTCATCATACCCTAGCTAGAGATCAAGCAGGCCCTGGGGAACCTGTAGGTAGAGCTGGTGCTCGGCGAGCTTCACCTCACTGACGAGCTCCTCGGCGATGGGCAGTACGAGTTCGTCCCCGAGGGGCGTCTCGACCCGCATCAGTACGTTCAGCGTGCTGTCGTCGACGTCCGTGATGCGTCCTAGGTACTGCCCCGAGTCCGCTTCGTAGAGTTCGAAGCCGACGTAGTGCTCTAGGCCGAGGACGGCCTCCGCCTCGTCGTGGTCGAGGTAGGCACGCTCCAGCCACAGCTCACGCCCCACGAGCGCCTCGGCCGCCTCCTTGGTCATGACGTCCATGAAGGCGATGAGGTCGAGCTCATCGGTCTTGGCGCGCAGGCTGCGCACTCGGTAGGGGATGAGCAGCTCCTGCTCCTCGAGGAAGAGGAAGAGTCGCTCGTCCTCCTCCCAAAGGACGCTGAGGTCTACCGAGAGCTTGGCACTGAGCTCGCCACCGATGCCGTGTGTGCGGCCGAGACGGCCTATGGGCTCGAAGTCTGCCTTATCCAGCATAGGAGCGGGGCTATAGGCGAGAGATACGTGCGCCGAGGGCGTTGAGGCGGCCTGCGATATCCTGATAGCCTCGGTCGATCTGCTCGATGTTGTTGATGACACTTGTCCCCTCGGCGCTCATCGCAGCGATGAGGAGCGCGATCCCAGCACGGATGTCGGGCGAGGCCATCGTAGAGGCGCGCAGGCGGTGCGACTGCCCGAGGCCGATGACCACAGCGCGGTGGGGGTCGCAGAGCATGATCTGAGCGCCCATGTCGATGAGCTTGTCGACGAAGAAGAGACGGCTCTCGAACATCTTCTGATGGATCAGTACGCTTCCCTTAGCCTGCGTGGCGGTGACGAGGAAGACGCTGAGGAGGTCAGGCGTCAGCCCTGGCCAAGGAGCATCCGCCACGGTAAGGATCGAGCCGTCCATGAAGGTGTCGATCTCGTAGCCGTTGGGGTGGCGGGGGATGAAGAGGTCGTCGCCCTGCTCCTCGATGGTGATCCCGAGGCGGCGGAAGGCCTGCGGGATGATCCCGAGGTCGGGGATGCTGACGTCGGTGATACGTAGCTCGGAGTTCGTCATGGCGGCCATGCCGATGAAGCTACCGATCTCGATCATGTCGGGGAGCATGGTGTGCTCGGCGCCGTGCAGCTCCTTGACGCCCTCGATGGTGAGGCGGTTGGAGCCTATGCCCTCGATATGGGCACCCATGCGCACCAGCAGCTTGGAGAGCTGCTGCAGGTAGGGCTCACAGGCGGCATTGTAGATCGTCGTCGTGCCCTCGGCTAGTACGGCGGCCATCAGGATATTGGCTGTACCCGTCACGGAGGCCTCGTCGAGGAGCATGTACTTACCCTTGAGCTGGCTGGCCTCCAGCACGTAGCTCTGCTTGTCACTGTCGTAGCGGCAGCTAGCGCCCAGCTCCTGGAAGCCTATCAGGTGCGTGTCCAGACGACGGCGGCCGATCTTGTCGCCCCCGGGCTTGGGGAAGAGCGCATAGCCGAAGCGTCCTAGGAGGGCACCTGCCATCAGGATGGAGCCACGCAGGGCACGGCTACGATTGAGGAACTCCTCACTATGTAGGTAGTCGATGCTGATCTCGTCTGCCTGGAAGCTGTAGCTGCCCTCGTCGTTGAGCCGGCTGACCTTCACCCCGATCTGCCGTAGCAGGTCGATGAGGTTGTTCACATCCAGTATGTTCGGGATGTTGTGGATCGTGACGAGCTCGGGGGTGAGCAGGACAGAGGAGATGATCTGTAGGGCCTCGTTCTTGGCGCCCTGGGGGCGTATGCTCCCCTGTAGGGAGTAGCCGCCCTCGATGACGTATGATGCCATGCGCTAGTGTTGCTAGAGTATATGTGTACGTAGTTAGCGTTTCTTGCCCTTCTTACTATTGAGTGGCTTCTGGAGCTTGCCAGGGCGGTCAATAGTGTTGGGGTTGATGTTGAGCTTGCAGTTCTCGGGCGTCAGGAGGATCTGTCCGTCGGAGAGCTCGAAGAGGTCCTTGAAGATCTTCAAGTCCTCGACGTTGCCCTGGTTCCAAGTCATGTAGTCGCGCTTCATCTGCAGGGCGATGAAGTACTCGGCGGCTGCTCGCTCGGGGCCGAGCTCCATGGCGCAGACCTTCTGGATCATACCCTCGATGAAGCGGCCGTAGTAGCGGTACTTGATCTCGGCCCCTGGGTACTCGGGCTTGTCGGCCTTGAGGTCGATCTTCTCACGCGTGATCGTGCCCTCGGGATAGTCTACGTCGAGCTCGAAGTCAGCAATGATCGCCAGGTGGTCCCAGTAGATGGTCTCGCGGCCGAAGCCCTGTTCCTTCTCAGGGGCGAGGGCAGCCATAGCACGGACGATCTCGTGGGCGCAGCGATTGCGCTCGTCGCGATCCGTGAGCCCCTTGCAGTACTCGACCATGTTCTGAATATTGCGACCATACTCAGGCATGATGATCTCGGGGAGCTGGTTGTTGTATCCTATACTCATTGAGGTAAGTGGATTAGAGGCGTGCCTTGATGGCCTGGGTAGCCTCCTCATAGCCGGGCTTCTCGAGGAGGGCAAACATGTTCTTCTTGTACGCCTCTACGCCGGGCTGGTTGAAGGGGTTCACCTCGAGCATGTAGCCACTGATGCCGACAGCCTTCTCGAAGAAGTAGAAGAGCTGGCCGATGTAGTAGGCGTTGAGCTGAGGGAGAGTGATGCGGATGTTGGGCACGCCGCCGTCCATGTGTGCCATACGTACGCCGAGCTCGGCCATCTTATTGACCTCGTCGACGCGCTTGCCCGCTAGATAGTTGAGCCCATCGAGGTTCTCTGCATCTGGGGCAATGCGCAGCTCGCTGTCGGGCTGGGCGATGCTGATGATCGTCTCGAAGATGTTACGCTCGCCCTCCTGGATCCACTGGCCCATGGAGTGCAGGTCGGCGGAGAAGTCTACCGAGGCGTTGAAGATGCCCTTACCGTCCTTGCCCTCGCTCTCGCCGTAGAGCTGCTTCCACCACTCACCGATGTAGTGCAGCTTGGGGTGGTAGTTACCGAGGATCTCGATCTTTTTGCCTGCCTGGTAGAGGCTGTTGCGGGCAGCGGCATAGAGGGCGGAGAGGTTCTGCTCGAAGGCTACATCCTCCCCTACGAGGGCGGACATATCCCGAGCGCCACGTACGAGCTCGCGGATGTCGAAGCCTGCTACGGCGATGGGCAGCAGCCCTACGGGGGTCAGTACGGAGAAGCGGCCGCCGATGTCGTCGGGGATGACGAAGGTCTGGTAGCCCTCCTGGGTGGCGAGGCTGCGCAGGGCGCCCTTAGCCTTGTCCGTGACGGCGATGATACGCTCACGAGCGGCCTCCTTGCCGACCTGCTCCTCTAGGAGCGCCTTGAGGATGCGGAAGGCGATGGCGGGCTCCGTAGTGGTGCCGCTCTTGGAGATATTGATGATGCCGAAGCGCTTGCCGCGGAGGAAGCTGACGAGCTCGCTCAGGTAGTCCTCGCCGATATTGTGCCCAGCGAAGATCACCTGGGGGGCGTCTGTCTTGGGGGCGAAGCTGGGGCTCAGAGCCTCGATGACGGCACGGGCGCCTAGATAGCTACCCCCGATGCCGATGCTGATGACGTAGTCGCAGTGCTGCTGTAGCGTGCGAGCGGCTGCCTCGATAGCGTCGAAGTCCTGCTCGCTGATCTCACTGGGGAGCTTGATCCATCCGAGGAAGTCATTGCCGAGGCCTGTGCCCGCATGTAGGGCGGCCTGGTAGGCATTGCTCTTGTCTGCCCAGCTGTAGACGGTGTCCTGGGATACAAAGGGATAGATTCCCGTGAGGTCGAGTTGTAGCGTGTTCATTATCGCGATGTTGAATATGTCTAGTAGGCTGATATGCTGTACGGTGCTCGGGGGGACTAAGATGCGGCCCGGTGGGGCAGCGTCAGCGTCCAGCAGCCAGGGCAGGGCGTACTAAGGCAAAGATACGAAAAAGGACTATATCTGCCTCAAGGTCTGCACGTGATGCATCCTAGGGCGTAGCTCCCCGTCCCGCCAGCTGTGGGGGAGCGTGGGGCAGGGGCAAGAGGCAGCCTCGTCACTGATATCCCTCGGCGGGCTGACTGCTACCCCTCAGCACCGTGATGGACGTCCCTCAGCCTCCTGACTGATATCCCTCAGCATGCCCTAGGGTAGGGCGCTCGCCCCGCGCAGCCTATAGGCCTCAGCCTCCAACCCATAATGTGAGCGCCCCCAGAGAAGCCAGCTCGTGCGGCTTCCCTGGGGGTGCTTGTCTTCTGTCAGAGGGGAGGGAGGCTATTCCTCTTCTTCCTCTTCCTGCATGTTGGTGAAGACGTTCTGCACGTCCTCATCCTCCTCGAGCTTGTCGATGAGCTTGGCGAGGGTCTCGCGCTGCTCAGCTGTCACAGGCTTGGTGTCATTGGGCAGGCGGACGAACTCCGCCGAGGTGATCTCGTAGCCAGCACTCTCGAGATAGGCCTGGATCTGCGCGTTGTCGCTGAAGGCCCCGTAGAGGATGATCTCGTTCTCATCGTCCTCCAGCTCGTCGACGCCATAGTCGATCAGCTCCAGCTCCAGCTCCTCGATGTCCATGCCCTCCTTCTTGACGATGTGGAAGATGCACTTGTGCTCGAAGAGGAACTCAAGGCTACCCGTCGTGCCGAGGCTGCCACCGAACTTGTTGAAGTAGCTACGCACGTTGGCCACGGTACGCGTCGTGTTGTCCGTAGCGGTCTCGACGAAGATGGCGATACCGAAGGGGCCATAGCCCTCGTAGTTCATCTCCTTGTAGTCGGAGAAGTCCTTGGACGTCGCCTTCTTGATGGCGCGCTCTACGTTGTCCTTGGGCATGTTTTCCTTCTTGGCAGTCTGCATCAGGACGCGTAGACGGGGGTTGGTCTCGGGGTCAGGACCGCCAGCCTTAGCTGCGATGGTGATTTCCTTGCCGAGCTTGGTAAAGACGCGGGCCATATTACCCCAGCGCTTCATCTTACGAGCCTTACGATATTCAAATGCTCTTCCCATAATGTGTATGTCGTGAATATAGTGTTGTCAATCAGTCTTTATACTAGCGTAGCTCGGCCCCGAAGCCGTCCTCGAGGCTCTTGCGTATCTTGCTCATGATGGCGTCGATCTGCTTGTCGCTCATCGTGCGCTCCGTGTCCTGGAGGTAGAAGGAGAGGGCGTAGCTCTTCTTACCTGCGGGGAGGTTCTTCCCCTCATAGACGTCGAAGAGGCTGACGCTCCTGAGCAGCTTTTTCTCGGCGCGGCGTGCAGCCTGCTCGAGCTCGGCGAAGGTCGTCTTGCTGTCGATGAGGAGGGAAAGGTCACGCTTGACGATGGGGTACTTCGCCAGCTCCTTGGCCTCGAGCTTGACCCGCTCGGCGAGTCGATTGATCTGCTCCCAGTCGACCGAGGCGAAGTATACGGGTAGCTCGATGTCCCATGCGGCGACGAGGCGTGGATGTACCTGCCCGAGGACGACGAGTTCCTTGCCCTCATAGGTGCTATAGGCGTAGCCGGGGCCAGCGAAGATATCGCGCTCGACGAAGCTCGTCTTGATCCCGGAGAGGGCGATGCCTAGGCGCTCGAAGATATGCTCTACCTGTGCCTTGAGCTCGAAGGGGGAGGCTGCCTCGTCAGGGTGTGCCCAGCTGCCCGTGACACGCTCTCCTGCGACCCATAGGCCCAGCGTCTGACGCTCGCGATAGCCTGCCAGGGTCGTCGCGTCGGACTTGGTCTGCTCGGGTGCGGCCTCGTAGCAGTTGCCCCACTCATAGTAGTAGAAGCTGCGCTGCTGGCGGCGTAGATTGCGGCTGATGGCCGCCAGTCCGCCGAAGAGCAGCGTCTGGCGCATCACGTTCAGCTCGCCGCTGAGCGGATTCACCAGGCGTACGAGGCGCTCGGCAGGGTAGCTCGTGAGGCCCTCGTAGTAGGCTTCGGAGGAGAGGGAGTTATTGAGCAGCTCGTTGAAGCCCGCGCCCGTCAGCTGCTCCGAGAGGAGGAGCTTGCGACTGTAGGAGCGGTCGACGGCGCCCTTAGGGCTGAGGTTGGCATGGATGTAGCCACTCAGCTCGATGCGGTTGTAGCCATAGATGCGGAGGATCTCCTCGACGACGTCGCTGGGGCGCGTGACGTCGACGCGGTAGCGGGGTACACGCAGCGACCAGAGCTTGCCCTGGCGCTCGGTGACCTCAATCTCGAGGCTGGCGAGGATGCGGGCTACGTCAGACTCGGGGATCTCCTGCCCGATGAGGCGGTGCATGTACCCCAGGTCCAGCGTCACCGCATAGGGCTCGCTGGGCTCGGGATAGTGGTCGAAGAGGCCGCCGTCGATGCTGCTGCCGGGGCAGAGCTCGAGGATGAGGCTCGCAGCACGCAGCAGCGCCCAGGTCGTGCGCTCGGGGTCGAGCCCGCGCTCGAAGCGGAAGGAGGAGTCGGTATTTAGGCCAAGGCGTCGTGCCGTCTTGCGTACGGAGCTGGCGTTGAAGTTCGCTGCCTCGAGGAAGATCTCCGTCGTCTGCTCCGTAGTGCCCGAGTCGAGCCCTCCCATGACACCCGCCACGCAGAGCGGCGTCCCGTCGGTGGAGGCGATCACGAGGTCCTGTCCGCTTAGCTGGCCTTCGCTCTTGTCGAGGAGCGTCATCTTCTGCTCCTCGGCGAGCTTGACGCGTAGCCCAGCCCCGACCTTAGAGAGATCGTAGGCGTGTAGGGGCTGTCCGTATTCGTGCAGGACGAAGTTGGTGACGTCTACCACGACGTTGATGGGCTTCAGCCCGATGCGCTCCAGCGTCTGGCGCAGCCACTTGGGGCTCTCCCCGACCTTGAGGCCGCGGATAACGAGCCCTTGGAAGCGGGGGCAGAGCGTGCTGGGGACTTGGACCGAGACGGGTAGGGGGCAGCTGCCAGCCTTGGGAGAGGCGCTGAGCTCGGGGAGCTGAGCGCTGACTACAGAGCCCGTCTGCTGCGTCAGGTAGGCAGCCAGATCGCGTGCTACGCCGTAGTGCGAGGTGGCGTCTACGCGGTTGGGGGTGATGTCTACCTCGAGGATGTAGTCCGAGCTGACGCCGTAGTGGCTCGCCGCGGGCGTCCCTGGGGTGATGCTGTCAGTCTCGAGGAGGATGATCCCCGAGTTGTCTGTGCCTACGCCTATCTCTACCTCGCTGCAGAGCATGCCGTAGCTCTCGACGCCGCGTATCTTGCCCTTCTTGATGGTGAAGCTCTCTTCTCCTGCGGGCAGCACCGTGCCGATGGTAGCTACGACGACGCCCTTGCCTGCGGCTACGTTAGGCGCTCCGCAGACGATCTGCAGGGGCTCCTCGTCCCCTACATCGACGGTCGTGACGTGGAGGTGGTCGGAGTTCTCGTGCTCGACGCAGGTCAGCACCTTCCCCAGCACCAGCCCCTTCAGGCCGCCAGGGATGGACTCTACCTCCTCGATACCACCGGTCTCAAGGCCGATCGAGGTGAGCGCCTCTGCTACTCCCTCGGGGCTCAGATCGGTAGCCACATAGGAGCGTAGCAGGTCGTAGGATATATTCATCGTTCGCTTGTCTATTGTATAGGCACGGATGCGCCCTATGGTTATGATTTGTGAATGCAAATGTACGAAAAGCGCCAAAGACTAGCGGAGTGCCGCTGCCGAAGCTGTGGGGCGGGGCGTGTCATGCCGCCCTCGCTCGCCCTCACAGGCGGGGCAAGGCCCTGGGGCGAATAGGCAGGGGCGGCAGGCACATATAAGGGGGGAGGCTCCTGAGGGATATCCGTCAGAGCGCGTGAGGGATATCCATCAGCCTCCTCAGGGATATCCCTCACGGAGCTGGGCTAGGACTGTCGCCTCGCTGCGCCTTTGCCTGGGCCTCGCTGGGAGGCCCTAGACTAGGTGCCGTAGCCTATAGGGCTAGCCTTGCCTTTGCCGTAGCTAGGGGAAAGGCCTACCTTTGTATACGTAAGCTAAATCTCGAACCAAACTCAGACTATATAAACTCAACAGATGAGTCCACGTACTATCGCCGTCGTCGCAGGCGGCTTCTCGGGCGAGCAGCCCGTCTCCCTGCGCAGCGCTGCAGGTATCCTGTCCTGGATCGACCGAGAGCGCTACACGCCCTACCTCGTACTGATCGATCGCACGGGCTGGTGGGTAGAGCTCAGCTCGGGCGAGCGCTATCCTATAGATAAGAATGACTTCAGCTGCCAGCTTCCCGAAGGGCGCATCCGTCCTGAGTACGCCTATATCACGATCCACGGTACGCCTGGAGAGAATGGCCTGCTGCAGGGCTACCTAGACCTCCTCGGCATCCCCTACAATACGGGGGGGGTGCTGACGGAGGCGCTGACCTTCAATAAGTACTACTGCAATCACTTCCTCTCCTCCTTCCCTCAGGTGCGTACGGCCAATTCGCTGCGCCTCAGTAAGGATCTCCCGCGCCCCAGCACTGCCGATATCCTCGATAGGCTAGGGCTCCCCCTCTTCGCTAAGCCCAACGCGGGTGGCTCGAGCGTGGCTACCTCACGCGTCAACACCATCGAGCAACTCGAGTCTGCTATCAACGAGGCCTTCACCGAATGTGAGGAGGTGCTGCTCGAGCGCTTCATCTCGGGCACAGAGGTTACCTGTGGCTGCTATGAGGCTGGCGGAGGACTGCAGGTGCTGCCCGTGACCGAGGTCGTCCCGAAGAATAGCTTCTTCGACTACGACGCCAAGTACAATGGAGCAGTCGAGGAGATCACGCCCGCCCGCATCCGTCCCGAGCAGACCAAGCTGGTGCAGGAGCTGACCAAGCAGATCTATCGCTATGTCGATGCCCGTGGGATCATCCGCGTGGACTTCATCATCGAGGCCGACGGCTATCCCACGCTGCTCGAGGTCAATACCACCCCAGGGATGACCCCCACAAGCTTCATCCCCCAGCAGGTGCGCGCCGCAGGCCTCGAGATGTCCCAGGTGCTGACGGCGCTCATTGAGGAGGGCCTTCGTCCCGCCCAGCATTAACCCCTTTATATATGTGTAATCATGGACTACGCTAAGTACGACGATATACGCCCGCTGCTCCCCGAGGAGGTGCCGGGTGCCATCGAGGGCCTCATCGCGCTGCCCGAGCTGCGCGCGATCTACGAGCGCCTGGGCCTCAGCTGGAGCTGGGAGGAGCTCAGCGCGCTCCTGCGCAGCTGCCGCAGCGTGGAGGACTTCAAGCAGCGGGTCAGCTACCACTGGGTCAAGCAGGTGATGCGTGGCTGCTGCACCAGCGTCGAGCTCACAGGAACCGAGCAGCTGCGCCCAGGCAGCGCCTATACCTACGTCTCCAATCACCGAGACATCGTGCTGGACTCGGCCTTCCTCAACGTACTCCTGGCGGACGTAGGGGCTAAGTATCCGCAGATCGCCATCGGGGACAACCTGATGATCTATCCTTGGGTGGAGACGCTGGTTAAGCTCAATGGGAGCTTCCTCGTGCGTCGTGGACTGCAGGGACGTCAGGTGCTGCTCGCGGCCAAGCTCCTCTCCGAGTACATGCACGAGGCGGTGGCCGAGGGACAGAGCATCTGGATCGCGCAGCGCGAGGGTAGGGCGAAGGACTCCTCGGATCATACGCAGCCAGCGCTCCTCAAGATGCTGGCGATGGGTAGTCCCGAGCGTCAGCCTGCCGCCGCCCTAGCTTCGCTCAACATCGTCCCCGTGACCTGCAGCTACGAGTACGACCCTTGTGACTACCTCAAGGCGCAGGAGATGCAGCTCAAGCGTGACGTCGCGGGCTACAAGAAGAGCCCTGCCGACGATGGCATCAATATGCGCACGGGGATCCAGGGCTGGAAGGGACGCGTGATCTTCCACATCGGCCGTCCCCTAAACCAGCTACTACCCGCCGACGCCTCGGAGCTGAGCGTAGAGGAGCTGGCGAGCCTCATGGATGCGGAGATCCATCGCTACTATGTCCTCTATCCGCTCAACTACGTCGCCTACGACGAGCTCGAGGGCACGGACAGCTCCGAGCACTACACGGCCGAGGAGCGAGCAGAGGCCCTGCGCTACATCGAGGCACGCCTCCAGCTGGTGCAGCTGCCCGAGGGGCTTGAGCCTGATAAGGCCTTCCTCAGACACTGCATCCTCACGATGTACGCCAATCCGCTGCGCAACCAGCGGAAGGCTCTAGCTGCTACTGCGCTATGAGGCGGCCAAATGCTCGCCAGCTGCACAAGTGGCTTGGGCTACCACTCTGCGTCCTGCTCTTCCTGGCTGCCCTGTCGGGGATCCTCCTGAACCATCGTGAGCTCCTGCGCTCGGTCGATGTCCCGCGTGCTCTCCTGCCCAGCGAGTACAGCTATACCAACTGGAGTGGCGGAGCAGTACGCTCGGCCCTGCGCACAGCTACGGACAGCTACCTCTATGGGTCGGCGGGCGTGTGGCGGAGCGATAGCGCGATGCAGGCTCCCGCCGTAGCGCTCAATGATGGCCTCGCTCCTGGGGGTGACGAGCGCAAGGTGATGAGCATGGCTCAGTTGCGCTCGGGTGATATCTGGCTGGCCTCACAGTTCCGCATCTACCGCCTCGACCAGCAGCGTCGGCGCTGGCAGGAGCAGCCCTTACCCGAGGGTGTGCATGGCCGCCTTGCCGACCTCGTAGCGCATGGTGATAGCCTACTGCTGCTCTCGCGCTCACGGCTTTACCTCCGTGCGCCAGGGCAGAGCCAGTGGCAGCCCATCTCCTGGGAGGCGCATGATACCTATACGGGGGAGATCACGCTCTTCCGTATCGTCTGGGCGCTGCATAGTGGAGAGTACTTCGGCCTCGTGGGGCGACTCGTTGTCGACCTCATAGGGGTCGTCATCATGCTCCTATGCCTGACAGGGATCTTCTATACCTTATATAAGGAGCGGCTCAAGCGCTGGAAGTCCCGCAAGCATAGCCCCGAGGGCGTGCAGCGCAAGCAAGGGCTGATGCGCCGACTGGGCTGGCACTTCCGCTGGCACAAGTTCCTCGGGAAGCGCCTCATCTGGCTGACGACCTTCGTCGTCGTCACGGGCTGGGTGCTTCGTCCGCCCCTGATGCTGCCGCTGATCTTCAATGAGATGCGCCCTGCTGGGTGGAGCGAGCTGGGGAGTGACAACCCATGGTTCGAGCGCCTGCGTGCCCTGCGCTACAATAAGGTCGAGGATAACTGGCTGCTCTCCACGAGTGAGGGCTTCTTCATGCTCCCTGCCTCGCTGCAGGGACAGCCCGAGTACTGGTGGGGGCAGCCTCAGGTCAGCCCTATGGGGGTCAACGTGCTCGAGCAGCGTGCGGATAGCAGCTGGGTGATCGGCTCTTTCAGCGGGATGAGCTGCTTCACCCCCAAGCAAGATGACGCCCCCCGAGACTACTTCAGTGGGGAGACCGTCCTTGCCGATCCTTATTCACGTCCTATAGGCGGGCACCTCATCGCTGGGGCTATCCTGGGGGCGACGCCTGCCGAGGATCGCGTCTTCCTCTACGATCAGGGGCTCCTCCGAGGGGGAGATTTCAGCGCTGCGACCTCCTTTGTCGCCCAACCTAAGGAGCTGAACGAAACACCTTACTCCCTGTGGCAGGCCGCACTGGAGCTGCACGCAGGCCGCCTCTACAAGCCCTTCCTCGGGCAGTGGGGGACGGATCTCTTCATCTTCTTCTTTGGTCTGGTCTCGGTGATCGTCCTCATGACGGGCCTCAAGCGCCTCAAGACAAGGAAGCCTCGTCCCCAACAAGACTCGGATAACTAGTATGATGCTACGTGTCGCCCAGATATGGGAGGTGCTCGAGGAGCACTTCCCCTCCTCGCTCCAAGAGAGCTATGACAACTGTGGCCTGCAGGTAGGCGACCCCGAGGCGATCGCCACTGGGGTACTCTGCTGCGTGGATATCACCGAGGCCGTGCTCCAGGAGGCCGTAGAGCGCGGCTGCAATGTCGTCATCGCCCATCATCCCCTGCTCTTCAAGGGGCTCAAGCGCCTCGGCACCTCATCCTATATAGAGCGCTGCGTGCGCTTCGCCCTCAAGCATGACCTAGCGATCTACGCAGCGCATACCTCGGTGGACAATGCCGCCGAGGGGCTCAACTGGCGTCTCGCTCAGGACTTCGGCCTACTGCAGCCGCGTGTCCTGCTTCCCCAGACCGACCGATTACTGGAGCTCACGGTCTACGTCCCCGAGGCCGCTACCGCTGCGGTGGCAGAGGCGCTGTGGGCAGCGGGTGCAGGTCGGGTAGGGAGCTACGACCGCTGCAGCTGGCGCTGCTCGGGACGAGGCTCCTTCCGCCCCTTGGCAGGTGCCCAGCCCTACGTCGGTGAGCTCGGAGCGCTGCACTACGAGCCCGAGGAGCGGCTTAGCCTGGTGCTCCCGAGTCACCTCAGAGCTCGCGTGGAGGCAGCCCTCCTCAAGGCACATCCTTACGAGGTCCCCGCCTATAGCTTTACGCAGCTCCTTGATACGCGCGGCACTACGGGCGCAGGCATTGTCGGTGAGCTCCCGCAGCCCGTAGCTCTTGGTGATTTCCTTGCCCAGGTGAAGCGCTACTTTGCTACCGAGCAGCTGCGCTATAGCCGAGCTGAGGCGACGCGGTTGATCCAGCGTGTCGCCCTCTGTGGTGGGGCTGGGGCCTTCCTCTGGCCCGAGGCGCGCCGAGCTGGGGCAGATATCCTGATCACAGGAGAGGCGAAGTACAACGACTACTTCGACTGCGAGTCCGCCCCCATCCTTGCGACGGTGGGCCACTACGAGAGCGAACGCATCAGCGCACAGCTCTTTACCGAGCTATTGTCACAGAAATTAGCTACCTTTGCGGTCTACCAAAGCGAGATCGACTCCAACCCTATAAATAGCGTCATAGCACTATAATGGCTACGAAAGAAACTACAAAGAAGACATCCTCAGCAAAGAAGGCGGCTGCTACCAAGACTGCTAGCCCTGCTGCTGAAGCACCTGCGGCAGCAGCCGCAGCCGATCGTGGCGTCGCAGACAAGCTGATCGCCCTGAGCCGCCTGCAGGAGACCTACACGAAGATAGATCACATCAAGACGCTTCGCGGAGAGCTTCCCCTAGAGGTACAGGATCTCTCGGACGAGATCGAGGGCATGGAGACCCGCCTAGCCCACCTCGAGGAGGACAACAAGCGCCAGAAGAATGCGGTCGCCACCGAGAAGGCACGCATCACGGAGGCAGAGGCTAAGATCGCCCAGTACAAGGAGCAGCTAGACAACGTCAAGAACAACCGCGAGTACGACAACCTCTCGAAGGAGATCGAATTCCAGGGACTGGAGATCGAGCTCTCGCAGAAGCGTATCAACGAGGCCGCAGGCGACCTGCAGCAGCGTACCGAGCGTATCGCTGCCCTCGGTGAGGCCATCGCTGAGCGTCGTCTTGACCTCGCGGCCAAGGAGGAGGAGCTAGCTCGCATCAAGAGCGAGACGAAGCAGGAGGAAGAGGCGCTACGTGCTACGGCCCTCCAGCTCGAGGAGCACATCGAGGAGCGCCTGCTGCATGCCTTCGCTCGTATCCGTGAGGGTGCACGCAATGGCCTGGCCGTCGTGCCCGTAGATCGCGATGCTTGTGGTGGCTGCTTCAACAAGATCCCACCCCAGCGTCAGGTAGACCTCAAGCTCCATAAGAAGATCATCGTCTGCGAATACTGCGGGCGTATCCTCGTCGACCCCGAGCTCGTAGAGGAGGCTCATCAGCAGCACTAGCAGGCTGCCCATCTTAGCTCGCTATGCTGCAGCATGCCCTGCTCGACCAAGTTGAGCTGACGCTGCGACAGCAGCAGCTACTACCCCCAGCGGGGATCCTATACATAGCCATCAGTGGAGGACCGGATTCGCTCGCTCTGCTGATGGCTATGTTGCGTCTTGGCTATGGGGCTAGGCTTGTAGCCCTGCACTGCAACTTCCGCCTGCGGGCAGAGGAGAGTGAGGGCGACCAGCGCTTTGTCGAGGAGCTCTGTAGGCGACTCGGGGTAGCGCTGCGCGTCACGAGCTTCGATACCGGCGGCTATGCTCGGGAGCGTGGCATCTCCATCGAGATGGCGGCGCGTGAGCTTCGCTACCGCTGGTTCGCCGAGCAGCGTGCCGCAGACCCCACACCGAGCGTCGTAGCCGTCGCGCACAATGCTGATGACCAGGTGGAGACGCTGCTGCTCAATCTCTCTATGGGCACAGGCATCCGCGGCCTCAGCGGCATGCCCTACCACAAGGTCGAGGAGGGCATCATTCGCCCGCTCATGGACTGCCCCCGCACCTTGATCCTCGACTACCTAGCTGCCGAAGGGCAGGACTACCGCAGTGATAGCTCTAATGCCGATACGCGCTACAAGCGCAACCTGATCCGACATAGGCTCATCCCGCTGCTCGAGCAACTCAATCCCTCCTTCGCCGAGGCTGCCACCCGCACTATCGCGCACCTCAGAGCGAGCGAATGCTATTACCTCGAGCGAGTCGAGCAGCTGCGTCAGCACGTGCTGGAGCCTCGGGGCATCCACATCATGAGGCTCCTCGAACAGCAGTACCCCGAGGCGCTACTCTACGAGCTGTTGCGCCCCTACGGCTTCAGCCCCGAGACCGTGCGTGGCGTGATGGCCCAGCTGCATGTGGGACACGCAGGGGCTCGCTTCGATAGCCCGACGCACCAGCTGCTGCGCGGGCAGACTTACCTCGAGCTGCGGCCCCGAGTGCAGTCCTCCGAGGAGGTCTACCAGCAGGAGCTCTCGATCGGGGAGGCGGGGGAGTGTGCTTTGCCGAGCGGGCAGTGCCTGAGCTGGCAGATCGAGCCTCGACCTCGAGACCTAGCGCAGCTCTTTCCCTTGGCGGAGGGCGAGGCGGCCTTTGACTATGAGGCGCTGGGTACTGACCGTCTTGTCCTACGCCATCGCCGTGAGGGCGATGTGCTGTACCCCTATGGGATGAAGGGGAAGAAGCTCCTGAGGCGCATCTTCATTGATGGGAAGTTCGCCCCTGCCGAGCGCCGAGCTGCACTCCTCCTGTGTCGTGGAGACGAAGTGCTTTGGCTCGTGGGGCACCTGGCCGATCGTCGCTACCGAGTCACCGAGTACACGCAGCGCATACTCCGCCTGCGCCTTTCCCCCGCTGTAAGCTAAGGGTATCCTTAGATAGGATGGATACCTCAGGGAAGGCTTTAGCTATCTCCTAGAATTTACGTCACTCAGAGAAGGGGCCAAGCCCCTAATGGGATAACTTTGCCCGTAGCAGTAGGTAAGGAGCAAGCAAAGCAGCTGTCTGCTGTGCTTGATCCTTGCTGCGCTGGGGTACGGCTTGTGCGTCGCCGTTGTCAGCTTCTAGGGAGGGGGCTGCTTAGGGATATCCGTCACGAGGCTGAGGGACGTCAGTCAGGCGCGTGAAGGGCGTCAGTCAGCCCGCTGAGGGATATCCCTCGCGAAGCTAGGGCAAGACTAGCACCTCGCTGCCCCTCCTGGCGCGCCGCCGCTGGGTGCGCTTGGCCGAGATCTTGCCGTCTGCTCCTTCGCTTAGGCTGGATCCCTTGGTAGAATACTGCTCCTTGGCTTGGCTCGGTGCTTCGCTCAAGAGGGAAGTGAGGCCTAAGACTTACCCGCCGAACTTGCGATGCGGATGCGGCCTCGGCGTTGCTCGCTCAGACGTCCGTACCGCATAGTTGCCTGCTTTTCCTTATGTTTGCAGCTAACAGACACGTATCCATACATACAAGAATATACGAATGAATCTACAGAAGACGCGACCCGTGAGGGCGGTAGCCCTCGTGCTGCTGCTTAGCCTCGGCGCTGCAGCTCAGTCGCAGCGCCGACTGATCGATGAAGTCAACCCCTTCATCGGGACGAGCAACTTCGGGACGACCAATCCCGGTGCTGTCGTACCTAACGGGCTCATGAGCATCACCCCCTTCAACGTGATGGGCGGAGGAGAGCTGAACAAGTATGACAAGGATGCCCGCTGGTGGAGTACGCCCTATACGGCGGACAACAAGTACTTCACGGGCTTCAGCCATGTCAACCTCAGTGGGGTAGGCTGCCCCGAGCTGGGGAGTATCCTTGTGAGCGCCTCGACGGGGCAGCTCAACGTGGACTACACGCAGTACGGGACGACCCTGAGTGCGGAGCGTGCTCACCCGGGCTACTATAGTGCGACCCTTGACAAGCATCAGGTGCGTGCTGAGGTGAGTGCTACGCCCCGTACGGCCATCACGGCCTTTACCTTCACCAAGGGCGGCCCGAGCCATATCCTCGTGAACCTCGGTCAGGGGCTGACGAATGAGAGTGGTGCGACGGTGCGCTTCCTCAATGACTCGACGCTCGTGGGGAGCAAGTTGATGGGGACCTTCTGCTACAATCCGCAGGCAGTCTTCAACCAGTACTTTGCCATCCGTATCAGTCGCCGTGCTCCCCAGAGCGGCTACTGGAAGAAGCAGCCCCCGATGCAGGGTGTAGAGGCTGAGTGGGACAAGGATCATGGCCGCTACAAGCTCTATCCCAACTACCGCAAGCAGATGAGCGGCAACGACGTCGGGGTATGGTTCTCCTTCCAGACGCAGCCCGGAGAGGTCATCTACGTGCAGACGGGCGTCTCCTTCGTCAGTGAGGAGAATGCGCTGCTCAATCTGCAGACCGAGCAGCCCGGCCTGGACTTCGCCGCCGTCCGCTCAGCTGCCGAGCAGCAGTGGGAGGACGCGCTGCGTGTCGTCGAGGTCGAGGGCGGGACCCAGGAGCAGCGTACGGTCTTCTACACTGCACTCTACCACCTGCTCATCCACCCCAATATTCTGCAGGATGTCAACGGCGAGTACCCGATGATGGGCAGCCTCAAGACGGGCAAGACACAGCACGATCGCTACACCGTCTACTCGCTGTGGGATACCTACCGCAATGTGCATCCGCTGCTCTCGCTGCTCTATCCGCGCAAGCAACTAGCGATGGTGCAGACGATGCTCGATATGTATAAGGAGGGGGGCTGGCTCCCGAAGTGGGAGCTCTACTCGCAGGAGACGATGACGATGGAGGGTGACCCCTCGATCATCGTGCTCAATGACACTTGGCAGCGAGGGATCCGTGACTTCGACGTGCAGCTGGCCTATGAGGCCATGCGCAAGGGTGCCGATACCCCGGGCAAGGCTAACCTGCTGCGCCCCGACAACGATGACTACCTGAGCCGAGGCTATGTGCCCCTGCGTGAGAAGTTCGACAACTCCGTCTCCCATGCACTGGAGTACTATATAGCAGACTGGAATCTGGGTCAGTTCGCCCGCGGCCTGGGCAGGACCAAGGAGGCGCAGCTCTACGAGCGTAGGGCTCAGGGCTACCGCCACTACTACGACAAGGAGACGGGGCTGCTGCGTCCTATCCTGCCCGATGGCAAGTTCCTCACGCCCTTCAATCCTACGCTGGGGCGTGACTTCGAGCCCAACCCTGGCTTCCACGAGGGGAACTCTTGGAACTATAGCTTCTTCGTCCCCCACAACATCAAGGGGCTGAGCAAGCTGATGGGCGGCGAGCAGAAGTTCGTCTCTAAGCTGCAGGGGATCTTCGATCAGGGCAACTATGACCCCGCCAATGAGCCTGACATCGCCTACGCCTACCTCTTCACCTACTTCCCCAAGGAGGCATGGCGCACGCAGCGTCTGGTGAAGGAGCTCCTCGAAAAGTACTACCACAATAGCCCCAGCGGCATTCCTGGCAATGATGATACGGGTGCGATGAGCGCCTGGGCCATCTATAGTATGCTCGGCTTCTACCCCGATTGTCCGGGTAGTACGAGCTATGCGCTGACGACGCCCGTCTTTGACAAGGTCACGATCCATCTGGACTCTAAGTACTACAAGCAGCCTAAGCTGGTCATCCATAAGGGCGCTGCGGGAGCCGAGCGAGGCGACTACTTCACCCAGATCCAAGTGGCTAATAAGCTGTATAGCAATAAGTATAGACTCACGCACGCAGAGCTGACGGGGGCTGGTGAGCTACGCTATCTGACGCAGCCGAAGTAGCGCTAGCCTAGGCCGCTAGCTAGCCTCTGGAGCAGCAGTTTGAGTCCCTAAGCGGCTCAGGGCTTGCATAGTCCAAGATTTGTAGTACATTTGGATACACAAAGTACTGGACTAGTGGCCTCCGCTCAGTAGGGAAGGGGCCGAGCCAGAGCATAAGGCGCAACGCAATTTGTCCAACCTATAATAAGATCGTTGTTTATGAACAAAACTGATTTCATCGCAGGCGTAGCTGAGAAGGCTGGTCTGACCAAGGAACAGGCTCGCAAGGCTGTTGATGCATTCGCAGCAGTAGTCGCAGAGGAGCTGCAGAAGGGTGAGAAGGTCTCTCTCCTAGGCTTCGGTACCTTCTCCGTTCAGGATAAGCCCGCTCGCGAAGGCATCAATCCCGCCACCAAGGCAAAGATCAAGATCCCCGCACGCAAGGCGGTCAAGTTCAAGGCTGGCGCAGCTCTCGACCTGAACGCTTAAGTCAGCTCTCGCTGTGACGCTCCACGGAGCGAGGCTCGCAGCCATATCGCGACGGCTAGCTCCGCGTCTCTCGAGACCGCAGAGCTAGCCGTCTTACTACGCTGACTAGCAAGGATTAGGTAGATTCGTGAATAATTTAAGGAAAGGCGACGGCCGTATCCTTTTTTGCCTTATCTTTGCGGTATAGACAACGAAGTCCAACTACGAAGTCAAACCTAGATTAACAGTTATAACAACAATGGTTAGTTACAAAGAACTCGGCCTGGTGAACACGCGCGAGATGTTCGCTAAGGCTATCAAGGGTGGCTATGCTATCCCAGCATTCAACTTCAACAACATGGAGCAGCTCCAGGCAATTATCGGCGCTGTCGTTGAAACGAAGTCTCCTGTCATCCTTCAGGTGTCCAGTGGCGCACGCAAGTACGCTAACCAAACTCTCCTTCGCTACATGGCACAGGGTGCTGTAGAGTACGCTAAGGAACTCGGCTGCCCCAACCCCCAGATCGCTCTCCACCTCGACCACGGCGATAGCCTCGAGCTCTGCAAGAGCTGTATCGAGATGGGCTTCTCCTCTGTGATGATCGACGGCTCGCACCTGCCCTACGACGAGAACGTAGCGCTGACCAAGTCTGTCGTAGACTACGCACACCAGTACGATGTCACGGTAGAAGGTGAGCTCGGTGTCCTGGCTGGTATCGAAGACGATGTCGTAGCTGAGCACCACACCTACACCGAGCCCGAGGAAGTGATCGACTTCGTCAGCAAGACGGGGGTAGACTCGCTCGCTATCTCGATCGGCACCTCGCACGGGGCTAACAAGTTCACGCCCGAGCAGTGCAAGCGCGATGCTAACGGCATCCTCGTACCTCCCCCCCTCCGCTTCGACATCCTCGCTGAGATCGAGAAGCAGATCCCTGGCTTCCCCATCGTGCTCCACGGCTCCAGCTCCGTGCCCCAGGACGAGGTCGCTACGATCAACCAGTACGGCGGTGCACTGAAGGATGCTGTCGGTATCCCCGAGGAGCAGCTCCGTCAGGCTGCTAAGAGCGCTGTCTGCAAGATCAACATCGACTCCGATGGCCGTCTGGCTATGACCGCTGCTATCCGCAAGGTCTTCGCTACGAACCCCGCAGAGTTCGACCCCCGCAAGTACCTCGGCCCAGCTCGTGACTCGCTCAAGAAGCTGTACATGCACAAGGTGCTCAACGTCCTCGGTTCGAACGACCGTATCTAATCAATCACACGCTGACCGATCCTCTAGGCTTGCCGCCTAAGGTTCGCTGCGTGCGCCTAGAGGCTACCTGCCGTTCTTCCTCCCGATACGGAGGAGCGAGGGCAGGTAGCCTCTTGTCTTTTTATCCTAGTGTATGAATAGCATTTATTCGTCCAGCACCCTACCGCACGGAGCCTATGCCTTCGACCAAGTGCAGGCTGGGGACTTCCGAGAGGCCTTCCGCCGAGCCATCGCAGCTAAGCGTGTGGAGGTCGACGCCTTGATCGCCCAGAGGGAGGAGCCGACCTTTGCCAATACGATCCTTGCCCTGGAGCGTAGCGGCGCCGAGCTCGAGTGGGTCTCGGGGATCTTCTACAACCTCCTGCATGCCGAGGCGAGCGACGAGCTGATGGAGATCAGCCAGGAGCTGACGCCCGAGCTCTCCGAGCTCTCCTCCTATATACTCCTCTCCGAGCCGCTCTTCGCTCGCGTGCGCCAGCTCTGGGAGCAGCGTGCCTCGCTGGCCCTAGACGAGGAGGATGCACGCCTGCTGCAGCGTACCTGGGAGTACTTCAGTGAGAGTGGGGCGGCCCTAGAGCCCGAGAAGAAGGAGCGACTCCGTCAGGTCAAGCAGGAGCTGAGCGAGCTGAGCCTACGCTTTGGGCAGAACAATCTCAAGGATCAGCAGCGCTACAGCCTGCACCTCACCGATTCCGAGCAGGTGGCAGGTCTACCCGCTGTAAGCCTAGAGGCTGCAGCCGAGCTTGCGCGAGCTCGTGGGCTCGAGGGCTGGGTCTTCACACTCGCGGCCCCGAGTTTCTTCCCCTTCATGGCGCACTGCCCCGACCGCCAGCTCCGAGAGCAGATGTACGTGGCGAAGATGAGCCTAGGGGCTAAGGACGATGAGTATGACAACCGAGCCATCGTTCGCCGTCTGGCTAATCTCCGCCTGGAGTACGCCCAGCTCCTAGGTGCGGGCTCCTATGCTGAGAAGGTCCTCTCGAAGCGTATGGCAGGCTCTCCCGAAGCTGTCTACAAGCTGCTGGACGAGCTACTGGCGGCCTATAAGCCCGTAGCCGAGCAGGAGCTGGAGGAGGTCGCAGCCTTTGCCCAGAAGAAGGGACAGACACTCCCGCTACAGCCCTGGGACTGGGCCTATTGGGCTGAGCGCTACAAGCAAGCCTACTATGAGCTGGACGAGGAGGAGCTACGTCCTTACTTCGAGCTCTCCCACGTCTCGGAGGCCGTCTTCGGCCTCGCCCAGACGCTCTATGGCATCAGCTTCCATGAGCGCAAGGACCTCCCCGTCTATCATCCCGACGTACATACCTACGAGGTGCACGACCGTGAAGGCTCGTACCTCGGACTGCTGTATACGGACTTCTTCCCTCGGGAGGGTAAGCAGAGTGGGGCCTGGATGAACAACCTGCAGGAGCAGTATCACGAGGCTACGGGTGAGGACCATCGTCCGCATATCGTCCTGGTGATGAACTTCACGCCCTCTACGGCTGAGCGCCCTGCGCTGCTGACGCCAGGGGAGGTACGTACCTTCCTCCACGAGTTCGGCCATGCCCTGCATGGGATGTTCGCGGCCTGTCGCTACCGATCGCTGAGCGGGACGAACGTCGTCCGTGACTTCGTCGAGCTGCCTAGCCAGCTGATGGAGAACTGGCTCGACGAGCGTCGCTGGCTCGAGAGCGTCGCCTATCACTATCAGAGCGGCGAGGCGCTACCCGAGTCGCTCCTAGAGCGTATGGATCGTGCACGCCACTTCCTCGTGGGCTATGCTGCCTGCCGCCAGCTGAGCTTCGGCTACCTTGACCTTGCTTGGCATGGGATTAGGGAGGCCTTGCCCGAGGATCTGGACGCGAAGGCCTTTGAGGAAGAGGCTTGGGCTAAGGCTGTCCTGCTGCCAGCAGCGCCCGCTCCCTGCCTGATGAGCACCTCCTTCGGGCACATCTTCTCTGGAGGATATAGCGCTGGCTACTACGGCTACAAATGGGCCGAGGTGCTTGACGCCGACGCCTTCGCCGCCTTCCAGGAGGAGGGGATCTTCTCTCAGGAGACGGCCGAGCGCTTCCGCCGCGAGATCCTCTCTCATGGCGACAAGCGTGATGCCGCCGTGCTTTACCAGGCCTTCAGAGGCAAGGAGGCAAGCATCGCAGCGCTCCTGCGCCGAGATGGGCTAGAGGCCTAGCCGCTCTCGGACGATACGTACATTCACGATTACCCTATAATAATGAACCAATGAAGCAACTACTTCGCAAGGCTCTTGTCCTCGGTGTCGCTGCGCTCTCGCTGGGCGTACAGGCACGTGCCGACAAGGGGATGTGGCTCCTCAACGAGCTCACGAAGGAGAACATTGCGCAGATGAAGGAGCTTGGCTTCCGTCTGCCCATTGATTCCCTCTATTCGCTGGATAAGCCCAGCGTCGCTAACTCTGTCGTCATCTTCGGACGCGGCTGTACGGGGGTCACCGTCTCGGATAAGGGGCTGGTCTTCACCAATCACCACTGTGGCTTCGACGCTATCCAGTCGGTGAGTGCCGTCGACCATGACTACCTGCGTGACGGCTTCGTCTCGCAGCAGTTCTCCGAGGAGCTCCCCATCGAGGGCCTCACCATCAGCTACCTGAGCTCGATCAAGGATGTGACCAAGGAGATCCTCGCTCAGCTCAAGAAGCCCAAGGATGAGCTCGACCGCCTAGCTCAGATCCGCAAGATCTGTGATGCGCTGGAGATCGCTGAGGGACGCCGCCTCAAGTCGGACCACAAGCGCATCGAGGTGCGTCCTTACTACGCCAACAATAAGTACTATCTGCTGACCTACGACGTCTTCACCGACATCCGCCTTGTCTTTGCTCCTCCGGGATCGGTAGGTAAGTTCGGCGGTGATACGGACAACTGGATGTGGCCTCGCCAGACGGGGGACTTCTCCGTCTTCCGCGTCTACGCTGGCAAGGACAATGCGCCCGCTGACTACAGCAAGGACAACGTCCCCTACAAGCCTAAGTACCACGCTACGGTCTCCACCGAGGGCTATCAGAAGGGCGACTACGCGATGACCATCGGCTTCCCCGGATCGACGAGTCGCTATATCCCTTCCTTCGCGATCCAGAACCGTATGGCGGACCAGAACGCCCCTCGTATCGAGGTGCGTGGCGCCAAGCAGGAGCTCTGGTGGGCCGCGATGCAGGCCGATCAGGCGACGCGCATCAAGTACGCCTCCAAGTACGCCCGCAGCTCCAACTACTGGAAGAACTCCATCGGGATGAACAAGGCCCTGGTCAAGCTCGATGTCCTCGGGGCTAAGCGCGCCGAGGAGCAGGCCTTCAACCAGTGGGTCGCCCAGGGTGGCAAGGCTACCAAGGTCTACCAGGGGCTTCTCTCCGAGATGGAGCAGGCCTATAAGGGGCAGGCGGCGCTGATGCGTGACTATACCTACCTCACCGAGGCCTATAGCGGTATGGAGGCTGCGGCCCTTGCCTACGGGCTCAAGGACATCCGCTACAAGGACATGGCCGAGAATGGCGCTAAGATCAAGGCCGGTATCGAGGATGTGTACAAGAACTACGTCCCCAGCCTCGATGAGCGCGTCCTCCCCGCGATGCTCGACATCCTGCGCCAGCGCGTCAGCTCTGAGCGTGTAGCGGCGCTCTTCGCCCAGATCGACCGCGACTACAAGGGCGACACGAAGGCCTATGCTAAGGCCCTCTTCGCTAAGAGCATCGTCCCCTACAAGGATAAGGTGCTGGCTGCGATCGAGCGTGAGGACTTCTCCCACGTCCTCGCGGAGGATCCTGCCTACAAGCTCGCTCTGAGCCTGCGTGAGATCATCCTCCCACTCGGCAAGGAGCTGAACCGCTACGATGAGGCCATCAGCCGTGGTAATCGCCTCTACTTCGCAGGCCGTCAGCAGATGAACCCCTCGAAGCCCATGCCTAGCGATGCCAACTCGACCATGCGCCTCAGCTATGGCTCTATCAAGCCCTATTCGCCTGCCGACGCTACGGAGTACGACTACTTCACCACGCCTCGTGGTATCCTGGAGAAGAATGCCGACGCCGCGAACCCCGACTATGTGGTCGCTGACTCCTTCCTCGATCTGCTGAAGAAGAAGGACTGGGGACGCTGGGCGGACAAGAGCGGCGAACTGCATGTCAACTTTATCTCCAACAACGATATCACCGGTGGTAACTCGGGTAGCCCTGTCTTCGATAAGAACGGGCGTGTCTTCGGGCTTGCCTTCGACGGCAACTGGGATGCGATGAGCGGTGATATCGAGTTCGAGCCCCAGCTGCAGCGCACGATCGTCGTAGACATCCGCTACGTCCTCTTCACCATCGACAAGTGGGGTAAGTGCCCCCGCCTCATCGAGGAGCTGAGCCTGCGCTAGGCTATCCGCCGAGGGCTGACGGATTGATAGTCCGCCTTCCTCATCCTTTAGGCGCCCCGCTGGAGCATATAGCTCCAGCGGGGCGCTTCGCTTATGGGGGAGGGGCTCCTGAGGGATATCAGTGAGGGGGCTGAGGGGCATCCATGACGGGCGAGAGGGACAGCTGTCAGGCGGCTGAGGGATATCCCTCGGTAAGCTCGTCGAAGGATGGCAGCTTGCTTTACTTAACCGAAGCCACTCTATCGGTGGCTTGAGCTAGGCGAATCAGCCTAGTTCGTGACCGTCTCCTTGGGCGAGGCTAAGTCTTCTATCAGCAGCATGCAGTCCAACTGATCTATGCACCCGAGGGGTGCTCAGAGCCTCATTAAACGAAGCGGGGCGACTACAGTAGTGTAGCCGCCCCGCTTTATTGCTTGGGAGGATGTGCGTCTTAGGCCGCCGCTGCCAGTGCATCTCGCACGATGCGGCTCACCTGCAGCGCCATGGTCAGCGTCAGGGGGATGGTCATCGCCAGCGCGAGACTTAGGTAGCCTAGCCCTGGGCGGTAGATCGCCTGAGGCTGACGCTTGCCCGTGGAGAGGAGCTGCCTACGCAGCCAGAGGTAGATGCGGTAGACGAGCTGCGCTACCACGAGCCCTACGGCGATGCCTACGAGGCAATCCGAGAGAAAGTGTGCCCCGAGGTACATACGACTATAGACGACCCAGCCAACGAGCACAGCCAGCACTAAGGAGAAGCGGCGGTCGCGGAAGGTGAGGCAGAGGAGCGTAGCTACCGAAGTATAGTTGGCCGAGTGTCCCGAGAAGAAGCCGTACTTTCCCCCATGGTAGCCGTAGACGTAGTGCAGTCCCTCCTGCAGCCAAGGGCTGTGCGTGGGGCGGAGACGGGCAAAGAAGGGCTTCGCGATACCCGAGCTTATCAGATCTCCTAGCGCGATGCAGAGCCCGACGCAGAGTAGGAGGAGTAGGGCCTCGCTCGTGGGCTTGCGCCAGAAGAGGAAGAAGAGTAGGGCGAGGCCTGGGTAGATCCATGCGGCGAAGTTCGAGATCAGCCACATGGCTGCGTCCCAGAAGGGGCTATGCGTGCCATTGATCGCCTGGAGTAGCTCGAGCTCGCCAGGAAGAAAGGGTACGGTCATCTTGCTTGGGTAAAGGTGAATGTGGGCTGTCGGGGCTAGGCTTAGGCCGCGGCTAGGGATAGGCTGACTAGCCCACGATGGTGCGGTCTCCGAGCAGGGCGGAGAGGCGGCGCTTGGATTCGTTGAGCAGGCTGAGCTCCTGGACGAGCTCGGTGAGGGTCTCTAGATCCCCCGCGCGCTGGGCCTGCTTGATCTGCTGGTTGATCTCCACCATGTACTTGATCAGCATGGCCATCTTGTAGCTATTGCACACGCGCATCGTGAGGGAGCCATAGTAGAGCGTCTCCTCGGCCTGCTGTAGGAGCTGGCTCTCGGCGTCAGCCTCCGAGCTCTGGCCCATCATACGCGTGAAGGCTAGGGAGCTGGTGTAGCTGGGGCGGTATTCGAGCGCTTCGCTACCACTAAGGAGCTCGGTGGAGAGACTACGTAGGTCGGGGTTGGGGTGGTTGGTGAAGTAGCTCAGTGGATCTTGTCCCTCTGGGGGCAATGCCTGGAGCTCCTCCATGAAGTGGGCGAAGAGGGGCGTGTAGAGACTGCTGAGGCCATCGATCTCTAGCTCTCGCTGGACGAAGGGGCCGAGGACGAACTCTGTGGGCTCGCTAGGGTAGGGCTGACCTTCCTCATCGGGGCTAGCCAGTCCCGTACCGATGAGGATCGTCTGCCTACTATGCAGCAGGAGCAGCTGCATGAGCTCTCGCTCCGCTGGGGCAATGGACTGGGAAGGAGTTGGGGGAGAGGCTAGGGGGGCTGGGCCACTGTCGGCTGCTGCAGCCGCGGGGGTACTCGAGCTGGGCTGGGGCACTGGGCTTGCAGTCGCTGCACTCTGCTGTGGCTGCGCTAGCGGGGCGGGACGAGCTGGAGCTGTGGCATAGGGATGAGCGGTGATGCCCTGGCGGCGTAGCTTGTTGACCTCAGAGATCAGCAGCTGCTCGTCCATACGCAGCAGGCTCGCCGAGGACTGGAGTAGTACGGCGCGCTGTATGCTGTCGGGGATGAGGGCGATGCTGCGCATGATGTCCGAGATCAGCTCGGCACGGCGCATAGGGTCGCGCTGCATCTCCTCCTGATAGAGCTGGATCTTGAAGTGAATGAAGTCCGTCTCCTCGGCATCGAGGAAGGCCTTCAGTTCGCTCGGGCTATGGCTGCGGGCGAAGGAGTCTGGGTCCTCGCCCTCGGGGAGCAGGACGACCTTGATACGACAGCCCTCCTCCAGCAGAAGGTCGATCCCGCGGAGGGCAGCGCGGATGCCCGCAGCATCGCCGTCGTAGAGGACGGTGATATTCGGCGTGAAGCGTCGTAGCAGGCGGATCTGATCGAGGGTAAGCGCCGTCCCCGAGCTCGAGACGACGTGCTCTATCCCTGCCTGGTGCATGGAGAGGACGTCGGTGTAGCCCTCGACGAGGTAGCACTTATTGGCCTTGGAGATCGCACCTTTAGCCCAGTAGAGGCCGTAGAGCTCGCGGCTCTTGGAGTAGATGATACTCTCGGGGGAGTTGACGTACTTCGCCGTCTTGGCCTGGCTACTCATGACGCGTCCCCCGAAGGCTACGTAGCGTCCACTTAGGTTGCGCACGGGGAAGATGATGCGCCCACGGAAGCGATCCAGTACGAGCCCAGGCCTATCCTCGTACTGCGAGCACAGCCCTACGTCAATGAGGCGCTTGAGGCTGTAGCCTGCCTTCTGCGCCTGTGTGCTGAGGGCGGACTTGTCCTCGGGAGAGTAGCCCAGGCCGAACTTCTCGATGGTCTCGGGGCGTATCCCTCGCTCGCGGAAGTAGCTGAGACCTATGCTGCGGCCCTCTTCGGTCTCCGTCAGCTGCTGCTGGAAGAACTTCGCAGCGAAGTCATTGACGATGAAGAGGCTCTCGCGCTCGTTGTTGCGCTGCTTCTCCTCCTCGGTCTCCTCACGCTCTACGACCTCGATGTTGTACTTCTTCGCCAGGTACTTCAGCGCCTCGGTGTAGGAGAGCTGCTCGTGCTTCATGATGAAGTTGAGCGGCGTACCGCCCTCACCGCAGGAGAAGCACTTGCAGATATTCTTGGAGGGAGTGACGTAGAAGGAAGGGTGACGGTCGCTGTGGAAGGGGCACAGACCCACGTAGCTGATCCCCTGACGTCGTAGGCTGACGAAGTCGCTGACGACATCGAGGATCTGCGCCGTATCGATGATGCGCTGTCGGGTCTGCTGGTCTATCATACCCTTAGTCCTGCGTGTGGCCGCGCTCGAGGATCAGCGCGCTGAGCTCCTCGAGGTCTTCAGGCGTGTCGATACCGACGGTCCCGAGCTCGGTGTACTGCACCTGTATGCAATAGCCTGCATCGAGCCAGCGCAGCTGCTCTAGGCTCTCGGCGAGCTCCAGCGGGGAGTCGGGGAGCTGCTGTAGCTGGGAGAGGATCTTGGTGCGGAAGGCGTAGAGGCCTATGTGCTTGAGGTAGCGATGCTGGCGAGCCCAGCCTTCCTGCGCGCCTCTTAGGTAGGGGATAACCGAGCGACTGAAGTAGAGCGCCTGTCCACGCTGGCCGCGTACGACCTTGACGGCGTTGGGGTTCGCCAGCTCCTCATCGCTACACTCCTCGCCGAAGGGCTGCGCTAGGGTAGCGATGTCTACCTCGGGATTCTCGAAGGCAGAGAGCAGCAGCTCGATATGCTCGGCGGCGATGAAGGGCTCATCTCCCTGCAGGTTCACGAGGATGTCGGCCTCCTGGCCCAGCCGCTCATAGGCCTGGATGCAGCGCTCTGTGCCCGAGCGTAGGTCGCTCGAGGTCATGATGGCCTCGTAGCCCGCCTGCCGTACGCAGCTGGCTATGCGCTCGTCATCGGTCGCGACGTAGAGGCTGGGGCTAATACGACTGGCCCGCTCAAGGACATGGAGGATCATCTCCTTGTCTCCGATCTTGGCTAGTGGCTTGCCGGGAAAGCGGGTGGAGGCATAGCGTGCTGGGATGATCGTAAGGATACGCATAGGGCTATAGGTAAATGGAGGGGGGATAGGCGACATGCTCTAGATAGAGGGCATGTGCTGGGGCAGAGGCGGCTGCTCGGCCTCTGTCCTTGGACTCGATGATGGCAGCGAAGTCCTCGGGGCTCAGGCGACCCTTGCCGACCTGCAGCAGCGTGCCGACGATGGCGCGCACCATGTTGCGGAGGAAGCGGTCTGCCGTGATGGTGAAGACCCACTCGCCGTCGTGGGCCCCTGCCTGCCAATAGGCCTCGGTGACGCGGCAGTTATTGGTCTTGACGTCGGTGTGTAGCTTGCTGAAGCTCGTGAAGTCGCTGTACGCCATCAGCTGGGCGGCTGCGGCATTCATGCGCTCGAAGTCAAGGTCGAAGTGCATGCGTAGCATCTGCTCCTCGGCGAAGGGGTTCTTCTTCGTCGTCAGATAGTAGCGATAGGTGCGGGCCGTAGCGCTGAAGCGGGCATGCGCGTCCTCGCTGACGGGGACGATGCTGCGTAGGGCGATGTCGTGGGGCAGGTAGCGGTCGGTGCGGAAGCGTAGCTCCTCAGCCTCCTCAGGGCTTAGGTCGAGATCGACGTGCGCTACCATGGCACGGGCATGCACCCCAGCGTCAGTACGTCCTGCGCCCACGATGCTGATAGGCTTGGGGCTGCGAGAGACCAAGGTCAAGGCACGCTCGATGGTCTCCTGTACCGTCGGGGCGTCGGGCTGCGTCTGCCAGCCGCTATACGCCGTACCCTTATAGAGAAGGTTGATGAAGTAACGCATCAGGACTTCCGTCGTCTCGTCGTAGCGCTGGAGCGTGCACGGCTCGAGCCCTTGCGGCTAGGCTTGCTGCCGCTACTCTGGATTAGCTCGAGGCAAGCCGCGTAGCTGAGGGAGGGGATATCTCTGTCCTTGGGGAGCTTGTAGTTCGAGCCCTTGTACTTGATGTAGGGGCCGAAGCGTCCCGTGCGGATCTCAAGCTCGGGATCCTCATCGAAGCTACGCAGCAGGCTCTGCTGCTCGGCCTGACGCTTGGTCTGGATCAGCTTGATGGCTTGGTCGGCGGTGCAGCTCAGCGGGTCCAGTCCCTCGGGGAGGCTGTAGAACTTCCCTGCGTGGCGTACATAGGGACCGAAGCGTCCCGTGGCGACGAGGAGGTCCTCACCCTCGTACTGGCCGATGACCTTGGGTAGCTTGAAGAGCTCCAGCGCATCCTCCAGCGTGATGGTCTCGAGGGACTGCCCCGACTGGAGGGAGGCGAAGCGAGGCTTGGCCTCGTCCTCCTGCGTCCCGAGCTGCGCCATGGGGCCATAGCGGCCTATGCTCACCGATACACGTAGCCCCGTGGCGGGATCTACCCCTAGTACGCGCTGCCCCACACGGTGCTCGCTACGCTCACTGATAGCGCGGTCCACCTCGGGATGGAAGCCCGTGTAGAAGTCTCCGATGACGCCATCCCACTGCGTGCCTCCCTCGGCGATGGTGTCGAAGTCCTCCTCGACACGCGCCGTGAAGTTGTAGTCCACGATGTTGGGGAACTGCTCGACGAGGAAGTCATTGACGACGATGCCGACATCTGTCGGTAGGAGTTTGCCTTTGTCGGCGCCGTAGATCTCGGTCTTGGTCGATCGCTTGATCTGGCCGTCCTGCAGCTGGAGAATGGTATAGCTACGCTCCTTACCAGGGCGGTCACCGCGCTCGACGTAGCCTCTATTCTGTATGGTCTGTATCGTCGGGGCGTAGGTCGAGGGGCGGCCTATGCCTAGCTCCTCCATCTTGCTGACCATGGAGGCCTCGGTGTAGCGGGCGGGGCGCTGGGTGAAGCGCTCCTCGGCCTGCAGACTCTGGAGGCTGAGTGCCTCGCCCTCGGCGACCTGGGGGAGGATGCGGTTGGCCTTGCCCTGCTCCTCATCCCCGGCACTCATATAGACGTCTAGGAAGCCTCGGAAGGTGATCACCTCGCCCTGAGCGACGAAGGCATGCTCTGTCCCCTCGACGGGGATACTCACGGTCGTGCGCTCCAGCTGGGCGTCGGCCATCTGCGAGGCTAGTGTGCGCTTGCGGATGAGGTCATAGAGGCGCTGCTCCTGTGCGCTGCCCTCGATCTGAGCGCGGTCGATGTAGGTGGGGCGGATAGCCTCGTGCGCCTCCTGGGCTCCCTTACTACGGGTATGGTACTGGCGCGGCTGATGGTATTCGACGCCTGGATGCTGGGCGATCTGTCGGCCGATAGCCGCCAGCGCCTGCTGCGAGAGGTTCACCGAGTCGGTACGCATATAAGTAATGTAGCCCGACTCGTAGAGCGACTGCGCCAGGCGCATGGTCTGCGAGACGGAGTAGCCGAGCTTGTGCGCGGCCTCCTGCTGCAGCGTAGAGGTAGTGAAGGGTGCGGCGGGGGAGCGGCGACCTGCACGGCGGGTGATGCTCTGTATCTGGAAGGGCGCACCGATGCAGCGCTCGAGCAGCGCCTGGGCCTCGGCTTCGCTGGCGAAGCGTTCATTGAGCTCGGTGTGTAGGGTCTGCCCCGAGGGGAGGAGGAAGTCGGCCTGCACGCGATAGCTACTCTGGGCGACGAAGCTGCGTATCTCGCGCTCTCGATCTACGATGAGGCGCACGGCTACGGACTGCACACGCCCTGCGGAGAGCGAGGGACGGATGCGCTTCCAGAGTACGGGCGAGAGCTCGAAGCCCACGATGCGGTCAAGCACGCGGCGCGCCTGCTGCGCGTCCACTAGGTGCATGTCGATGTCGCGGGGATGCTCTAGGGCGTGAAGGAAGGCCTCGGCGGTGATCTCGTGGAAGACGATGCGCTTGGTCTTCTCTGGCTTCAGCTCCAGCGCCTCCTTGAGGTGCCAGGCGATGGCCTCTCCCTCGCGGTCTTCATCGGAGGCGAGGTAGACGATGTCGGCCTTCTTGGCCTGCTCCTTCAGCTCGCGCACAAGGTTCTTCTTGTCCTCCGTGATGACGTACTCGGGACGGAAGTTGTCCGCTACGTCTATGCTGAAGGAATGGCTCTTGAGGTCACGCACGTGACCTGCGCTAGCCATGACCTTATAGTTGTTGAGCTTATGCTTCTTGAGAAAGCCTTGGATGAGTTCGGCCTTCTTGGGGGATTCTACTATGACTAGGTTCATCGTCTGATTTGGCTGCACCTACGTATATAATGCTGGGGAAGGCTCGTCGCACCTCCGGCTGCAAAGGTAACAAAAAGCCTTAACTGCAGTGGAGCTGGGGTCTCTGCTTGCTCGGAGCCTAGGCAAATCGCTCAGGAGTGCCCGCTTGCGGCAGGTCTTACCCTCGCTGTCGTCCCCTTGAAGAGGCTTTGTGTAGAGAGGAGGGGGAAAGGGGCGTAGGCTCTACGTGATGTGCGATAGAGCTAGGAGGGCTGGGCTAGCGAAGTGCTGAGCCGCTCCGCGGACGAGGTGGTCTACGGGGCGGCTCAGTCGCTAGGGGCGCTCGCTGGGGATGCTTAGCCTGCCAGGATAGGGCAGATGGAATCTACGATACCGTCGGCGAGCCCCTTCGTCGGGACGATGATCTCGCTGGCGCCCGTAAGCTCGGAGACGGTGAGGAAGATGTCTGCTGCGGGTACGATGACCTCGGCGCGGTCGGGCTTGAGGCGGAAGAGCTGCATGCGCTCCTCGGGCGTGTGCTGACGCAGCTGATCGGCGACCTCACGCAGGCTATCGACCGAGAGGATGTTGATATTGGCGCGCTCGGAGGGGGCACCCAGGCGTAGGAGCTTATTGATATTGCCCCCAGTACCCACCAGCTGCAACTCTCCGAAGCGTGCATGTAGCTCGTGGATGTGCCCCGCGAAGGCCTCGCGCACCTCGTCGCGCACCCGCCCATTGAGCTGGCGTATCGTACCGATGTCGAAGGAGCGCGAGTCGATGAGCTGATCGCCCTGGACGAGGTTGAGCTCCGTACTCCCCCCACCGACGTCTACATATAAATAGGTGTCGCCATCGCGCCCAGCGAGCGAGCGCATCAGGTCGGCCGAGATGAGGCGAGCCTCCTCCTTGCCGTCGATGATCTCGATCTTGATGCCCGTCTTCTCGTAGATGCGCTCGACGAGCTCCTGCCCGTTCTCCGCGTCACGCATGGCGGAGGTGGCACAGGCGCGCCAGGCTGTCACCTCGTAGATCTCCATCAGGGAGCTATAGGCCTTCATGAGGGAGACGAGCTGCTTAGCCTTTTTCTTGGAGATGCGCCCCTCGGTGAAGGCGTCCTCCCCGAGGCGAAGGGGCACGCGCACGAGCTGCACCTTGGATAGGGGCTCGCTGCTCCCGGGTTCGTTGAGGCATTTGATGAGCAGGCGCACGGCATTGGAGCCGATGTCTATACCTGCGTAGTGGGACTTACTCATGTTCCTTGGCTTGTCGATCGCTGTAATACTGGTAGAGCACCTGCTGTGAGTTGTACGGCTCGGTGCCTGGGGGGAGCTCCTCGCGGCGGGCATGGACGACGCCCTCGCGGGTATAGTAGCCCTGGGAGGTATCGGCGAGCCCTGCCTCTACGATGAGGTCGAGCTCACGCTGGATGTCGGGGTCGTAGACGGGCGTCATGACCTCTACGCGCTTATCGAGATTGCGCGGCATCCAGTCCGTGGAGCCGACGAAGTAGCGGGGAGCCCCGTCGTTGCCAAAGATGTAGATGCGCGTATGCTCCAGATAGCGGGAGATGATGGCATTGATGTAGAGCCCCTCGCTGTAGCCTGGGACCTCGGGGACGAGGGAGCAGTTGCCGCGCAGGCAGAGCTCCACCTGGACCCCCGCCTGGCAGGCCTCGTAGAGCTTCTGCACCATACGCTCGTCGACGATGTGGTTCAGCTTGAGTCGGATCAGCCCCTTACGTCCGCTGCGCTCGAGGCGGATCTCGCGGTTGATGAGCTGGTAGAGCTTGCCGCGCAGCTCGTTCGGCGCCACCAGCAGCTCCTTGAACTTGGTGGTGAGGAAGGGGCGCTCGATGAAGTCGAAGACACGTGCCACATCGGCGCAGATCCCCTCGTGGGCGGTCATCAGCATGAGGTCAGTATAGAGCTCAGCCGTGCCCTCGTGGAGGTTGCCCGAGGCGATACAGGAGATATTGCCCTGCTTGGTGGCGATGTAGATGAGCTTGGAGTGGATCTTCAGCTTCTCGTGCCCAAAGACTACGTTGATGCCCGAGTCCTGCATCTTCTTGCTCCAGCCGATATTGGACTCCTCGTCGAAGCGGGCGAGCAGCTCGATGACGGCGGTGACACGCTTGCCATTGAGCGCAGCGGCGGTGAGCGCGCGGATGACCTTGGAGTTGTGCGCTACGCGGTAGAGTGAGATGCGTATCTCGGTGACGAGAGGATTGATCGCCGCCTCCTGCAGTAGCCTCAGGATGTAGTCGAAGCTCTGATAGGGGAGGTGGATGCAGAGGTCACGCTGCAGGATGCGCTCGATGAGGCTCTCTCGGTAGCAGCGTGCCGAGGGGCGCAGCGGGGGCTGAGGGGCGAAGCGCAGCTCGCGGCGCCCGAAGTCGGGGAGCGTCATCAGGTCGCGCATGTTGTGGTAGCGCCCGCCCCCGACGCGCGTGTCTCTGAAGTTGAGCTCCGCCATATCGCTCAGTCGCTTCAGGACGTCTGGAGGCATAGCGGCGTCGAAGACCACGCGTACCGTCTCGCCACGCTTGCGGCGCTTGACGCCGCGCGAGACCTTCTCGATGACACTGGTGCGCAGGTCTTGCTCGATCTCGAACTCGGCGTCCTTGGTGAACTTGAAGGCATAGGCCTCGTAGCGGGCATAGTTCGTCCCTACGAAGATATAGGGGAGGCAGTAGCGCAGCACGTCGTCGAGGAACATGAGGTAGCTCTCGCCGCCCTGATCCTTGAGGCGGAAGAAGCGCCCCAGCGCCTTCGTCGGCACCTCCAAGAGGGCGATCTCGTGCTTCTCCTCGGGCTCCGTGGCCTCGTGCCACAGGACGACTGCCAGGTAGAGTGTCTCGCGGAGGTGGCGCTCAGGGCTGAAGGTCGGGCTATTGATGAAGATCGGGCTCGTCGTGCCATTGATCTTGCGGATGAAGAAGTCTAGGACCTCCTCGGCCTGCGCAGGCGATAGCTCCTGCTCGTTGACGAAGTGGATGTGCTCCTCGGCTAGGCGACGCATGAGCGCCTCGAGTGTCTCCTCGAAGATCTCGGAGTACTCTTGGTTCAGCCTCAGGATGCTGCGCAGCGTCTCCCTGGCCTTGCGACGCTCGGGCTCGGTCGCCTCTGTCGTAGCGTCGACTACGCGTCTGAGGGAGGCCACGCGTACGCGGAAGAACTCGTCTAGATTATTGGAGTAGATCCCGAGATAGTTGAAGCACTCAAGCAGTGGGAGGTCTTCGCGCATGGCCTCCATGAGGATGCGCCGATTGAAGTACATCCAGCTCGTGTCGCGCTCTATGTAGGGGAAGTGCTGTCCCCGTCGTCTGAGATGGGTCATAGCGGGTGGTCTTAGGGGCTATAGGGCACTACCATCAAAGCCGAAGGGCAGCAGCTGACGGGAGTCCTCCAGCAGGAAGGCCTCTTGCTCCCCGCAGAGGAGCACGGGGAATGGGTGGTAGCGGGTAGCGGTCTCGAGGATGACCTGGCGACAGGCACCGCAGGGGGAGATGAAGGGGACGCGCCCAGCCTCGTTCGTCGCCACGATGGCCAGGCACTCTACTGCCGCCTCGGGCCACTGGGAGGCTGCCCAGAAGAGGGCCGTACGCTCGGCGCAGATCCCCGAGGGGTAGGCAGCGTTCTCTTGGTTGGAGCCCGTCACGATCTCGCCATTATCGAGCAGAACGGCTGCCCCTACATGGAAGTGGCTGTAGGGGGCGTAGGCTCCCTCGGCCGCCTTGAGTGCGGCGACCTCTAGGCGTAGCTGCTCCTCGGATAGCTCGCTGCGCTGGAGCACCTGGTAGTTGATCTTGATGCTTCTCTCCATATATATAATAATGTATCGAGTTTAGGATAAGGGGCCACGGGCAGGCTAGCTCCATCATGCTGGGGACAGCCGCCTAGGGCTAAGCCAAAGTACGAAAAAAGGCCGTGGCGGACAAATCCCGACTTGCTCCGCCTCCTTGCCTGAGGAGCTGAAGAAGCGTGCGGTGTGGTGCTCTCAAGGGCCTTGCTGTCCGCCTCTCGCCTCTCTTCGCTTAGCCTCTCAAGCTCCAGCTTCATCCTGCTGGCTTCCGTCCAGGCTTGGCTGTCTAGTCTGAACTTCCTCTCTCGCTCGTCTGACTGACGACGCCTAGCGCCGTGACTGATATCCCTCAGCCTGCTGACAGATATCCCTCGGCGAGCTGACTGCTATCCATCACGGCGCTGACTGATGTCCCTCACGGAGCCGAGGCCTATCCTTGCCGCTCGGCATAGCTCGTTCCTTTTCCCTTCATCTTGCCTCCGAAGTTCTAGCCTCGCTTGGGGAGGGCTTGCTGCTCTCCGAGCTTGGACTGGACTACGTCTCGCCTCGGGCTGCCACTCGTGCTTGCAGTCTGCTTTCTTCCCGAAGGCTTAGGAGCTGAGCCTTTGTATAAGGAGCGTGACAAGCTGTCACTGCTTTGATGATCCCGAATTTTATCAATCAGCAAGCGCTTAGTATATTCCGAATAGCGCATATCCATAAATCGAAGGAGCGAATTGAAGGGTAGGGGAGCGGGGTTGCATCGGGTGGGGCGGTAGCGGTTCGGTAGGTCGAACTGCCGCCGCGACTTAGCTGTCGATCGGGTGACGTAAGTATCTTGCATTCATTTCGTTCTAAGCCGTAGTATCACGAAACGCTTTAGTACGCTTGCTCATTGGAGTATCTGAATAGAGGCCTGCGTCTTGTGGTGAAATGCTTAGTGTATTGTTTCCCAGTATTTTGTCCTTGATTTGTTAAGTTTTACTTGTGTCAGTTAGGGCTTTGCAAAGAGTGGAAATACACTTGTTTGACTTAGATCGAGCTTCGCGATGAGCGATTTCTTAATTCAGAATTAGCTAATCGCGAATACTTAATTGTGTATCTTTGTATCACAGTTTGGAACCGCTAAAACAGAGACGTAATGGCAGACTTTCTCGACCTCGGAGCTATCTCTCAACGCTTGCGAGAGCTCTACGAACGAAGTGGGATGATGGCAAAGGAATTTGCTGCGAAGGTGGGCATAGCTCAATCGACCCTCTCGGGTATCCTCAATGCCAAGCAGGAGATCAATGTCCCCATCATCAATAAGGTTATCGCGACGCATAGCGCTGAGGAGCTGGATCCCTATTGGCTACTCTTCGGAGGCGGTGAGGCGCTTCCCCTCGAGGGGGCGAGTCAGCTTCCTCGTGCGGATGCTGCAGCAGATAGTCCAGCCTTAGCTCTGCTGCTGGATCGGCTGGAGGCGCAGTGCCTAGAGATCGAGCGGCTGAAGGCCGAGCTGGCAGCGCTCAGCCACACGAGGAGCATAGACCACATCGCCATCTACTACAGTGATCATAGCTTCGAGCGCTTCCGCAGCGAGCTCCCTACAGAGTAGCGCTGGGGGCTCTATATAATAAGGAGTATCTTTGTAGAGCTAATCCTTACGCATAGATCAATGAAAAAATATTCCCTCCGCTTTAGGCTCGTGGAGACGCAGGCACTGGGTGCAGGCAACCACTTGCTGCGCCTGGTGCTGCCCCGTGAGGCTGGAGACTTCCCCGAGATGCGCCCGGGGCAGTTCGTCCAGGTCGCTGTACCTGGTGGCTTTGTCCTGCTCAGACGCCCCATATCGATCTGTAATGTGCTGCCCGAGCAGCGCGAGCTATGGCTACTCATCGCACGGGTGGGCACGGGCACCTCTGTCCTCACGCAGCTCCCCGACGGTACGGAGCTTAGCCTCCTGCTCCCGCTGGGCAACACCTTCCCTATGGAGGGCGTACATCGCCCCCTGCTCATCGGTGGAGGTGTCGGCATAGCGCCTATGCTCTATCTGGCGCGGGCCTTTGCCGCGCGTGGCCTCCGCCCGAGCATTCTCCTGGGGGGGCGCACAGCAGGGCATATCGTGCTGCGCGAGCACTTCGAGGCGCTGGGGGATGTCTACTATACGACGGATGACGGCTCGGATGGCCTCAAGGGCAGGGTGACCGATCATCCCATTCTCTCGGAGGGAGCCTTTGATCGCATCTATACCTGCGGGCCCAAGGTGATGATGCTCGCGGTAGCACGGGTCGCCGAGGCAAGTGGGATCCCCTGCTTCGTCTCCCTGGAGAACACTATGGCCTGCGGTATCGGAGCCTGCCTCTGCTGCGTGGAGGACCTCGTCGACCAGGGCAACACCTGTGTGTGCACTGAGGGGCCTGTCTTCGATTCCCGCCTACTCAAGAAATAAGTGATGATGAATACACTAGATACGCGCGTACATATCGGGCGAGGGCTCTACATCAAGAATCCCGTCATGACGGCCTCGGGCACCTACGGCTATGGCCTAGAGTACGAGGACTTCGTAGAGCTGCAGCGCCTCGGCGGGATCATGGTCAAGGGGACGACGCTGCATGCGCGCCAGGGGAATCCCTATCCGCGTATGGCCGAGACCCCAGCGGGGATGCTCAATGCCGTAGGGCTGCAGAATAAGGGCGTCGACTACTTCTGTGAGCACATCTACCCGAGCATCAAGGACTACGATACGGCTATGATCGTCAACGTGAGTGGCTCGCAGGTAGAGGACTATATCGCTACGGCAGAGCGCATCAATGCCCTAGAGCGCATCCCTGCCATCGAGCTCAATATCTCTTGCCCCAATGTCAAGGAGGGCGGTATGGCCTTCGGCGTGACCTGTGCTGGGGCTGCCTCCGTGGTGCGCGCCGTACGCGCCGTCTACGACAAGACGCTCATCGTCAAGCTCTCGCCCAATGTCACGGACATCACCGAGATCGCCCGTGCCGTAGAGGCAGAGGGGGCGGATGCCGTCTCTATGATCAATACGCTCCTCGGCATGGCCATCGATGCCGAGCGTCGCCGTCCCGTCCTCTCGACGGTCACAGGAGGGCTCTCGGGACCTGCGGTCAAGCCCATAGCGCTGCGTATGGTCTGGCAGACGGCGCAGGCGATCAAGCTGCCCATCATCGGTATGGGAGGGATCGCCACTGCCAGTGACGCCATCGAGTTCCTGCTCGCAGGGGCCTCCGCGATCGAGGTCGGTACCTATAACTTTGTCGACCCCACGGCCACAGTCAAGATCGTAGACGGCATCGAGGACTATATGCGCCGTCATGGCTTCGCCTCAGTCAGTGACCTAGTCGGGGCTCTCCAGCTGCCCTCCAAGGGCTAGTCCCTCGGCTTGGGACAAAGGTCCGATAAACGGGCGCCGTGCCGCACAGCAATCCATCAGCTCATTCCGCAGAGCCTATCAAATGATTAGTTGTGTTATGTTTAATTAGTATGTGGCGGTGATTGCTGCACGCATAGCATAGACAGCTCAGCCCTCCCCCTTGGCAGTCCCTCCCTTCAGGGAGCGGACGCATCGCAGCTAGCATTAAGCACAGTCAGCCTCTCCGAAGCGCTCCGATTATTATTACTTATCTTTGCAGCTCAATCAACAGAAAGGTAACAACAGTGACTCAAGCCCCATCCCTAGATACCCTCAAGCTACCTTCACCGAGCTACGTCCTCGAGGAAGATAAGCTGAGAGCCAACCTAAGCCTTATCCGTAGTGTCGCCGACCGTGCAGGCGTGGAGATCATCTTAGCCTTCAAGGCCTATGCCTTGTGGAAGACCTTCCCCATCATACGTGAGTACATCGCCCACAGCACGGCCAGCTCCATATGGGAGGCGCAGCTAGCCTATGAGGAGATGGGCGCTAAGGCGCATACCTTCAGTCCCGCCTATAACGAGGAGGAGTTCCCCATGATCCTACGCTACAGCTCGCACGTTAGCTTCAACTCGCTATCGCAGATCGAGCGTATGCGCCCCTTGATGCCACGTGACGGCAGCGTGTCCTTCGGGCTGCGCATCAATCCCGAGTACTCAGCGGTCGAGACCGACCTATATAATCCCTGTGCCCCAGGCTCACGCTTCGGCGTCCCTGCCTGCGAGCTCTCAGAGCTCCCCGAGGGGATCGAGGGGTTGCACTTCCACTCCCTTTGCGAGGGCTCGGCAGAGGACCTCGAGGTAACGCTTGGCCTCATCGAGCGTAACTTTGCCCATATTCTCCCCCGCATCAAGTGGCTGAATATGGGCGGCGGACACCTGATGACGCGTAAGGGCTACGACGTGGAGCGCCTCGTGCGCGTGCTGCAGGAGTTCAAGGCACGTCATCCCCAGCTCCAGCTCATCCTCGAGCCTGGGAGTGCCTTCGCCTGGCAGACCGGCTTCCTCACCTCTCGCATCGTCGACATCGTGGAGCACCACGGGATACGTACAGCCATCGTCGACGTCTCCTTCACCTGCCACATGCCTGACTGCCTCGAGATGCCCTATCAGCCTGCGATCCGCGGGGCTAAGACCAGCGGGGAGTATCGTCCCGAGGCCCATTGCTATCGTATCGGGGGGAATAGCTGTCTGAGTGGCGACTTCATCGGCTACTGGGAGTTCGACCACCCCCTAGAGATCGGCGAGCAGATCATCTTTGAGGATATGCTGCACTACACGACGGTCAAGACTACGATGTTCAACGGGATCTCCCACCCCAGCATCAGTCTGCTGAGGAGCTCAGGCGAGGTAGAGCTGCTACGCACCTTTGACTACAGCGACTACAAGGGGCGTATGGACTAGAGCCAAACCTATTCAGCCAAACAGATATAACTATGATTTTCGATAAGCGCACGGAGTACAAGCCCTTCGAGTACCCCGAGGTTCAGGTCTTCATCGACAATATGAACCGTACCTTCTGGGTACACTCGGAGGTGGACTTCAGCGACGACATACAGGACTTCAAGACGCAGCTCAGCGACACGGAGCGTGAGGTCATCAAGCGAAGCCTCCTGGCCATCGCCCAGGTAGAGGTGACGGTCAAGACCTTCTGGGGGAAGCTCTACGACTTCCTCCCCAAGCCTGAGTTCAACGACCTCGGGGCTACCTTCAGCGAATCCGAATGCCGCCACTCCTCGGCCTATGCTCGTCTCCTGGAGGTCGTCGGGCTGGAGGAGGAATTCAAGCGCATCCTTGAGGTGCCCGTCTTCAAGCGCAAGCTGGAGCTCACGGAGGAGCATCTGACGAGCCAGCAGGACTTCATCCATAAGCTCTTCTTCTTCACCATCGTCATCGAGAACTCCTCGCTCTTCTCGCAGTTCGCCAATATGGTGGCCTTCTCCCACTTCCGTGGTATGCTGAAGAACACGGCAAACATGGTCTCCTGGAGCAGTATCGATGAGCAGTGCCACGCCGATGCGGGGGTATACATTATTAATAAGATCTTCGAGGAGCGCCCAGACCTTCGCCTCGACTACAGCGAGGTAGAGCGTATGGTGCGTAGCTACCTGAGCTACGAGGAGGAGCTGCTCAACTGGATCTACGAGCCTGGGGAGCTGGACTTCTTCAGCAAGCAGGACATGCTGAACTTCATGAAGTACCGTGTCGACAAGGCCCTGACGCAGATGTCCTACGGGCAGGTCTACAACATCAGCACCGAACAATACATGCCCATGGAGTGGTTTGATGAGTACGTGTTCGCCAACGACCTTGACGACTTCTTCGCCAAGCGTCCGACCGCCTACACCAAGCACGACAAACCCGTCACCGCTAACGACCTATTCTAGCCCCTAGCCTAGAGACAAGATGAACCAAACAAGACAAGAACCCTGGTGGTACAACGATGAGTCCCGTGCGGTACTCGATCGCGGCTACCTCCTCAACGGGGAGACGATACACGATGCCATAGACCGCATCACAGCCTCGGTGTGCCAGCACCTGGGCGAGCTCGGCACACCCGAGCTGCAGGAGCGATTCAAGGATGCCATCTACAAGGGATGGCTGTCCCTCTCCTCCCCTATCTGGACCAATGCCGGCACCTCTCGTGGGCTGCCTATATCCTGCCAGGGATGCTATATCGGGGATAGCATCGCCGACATCACGACCAAGCTCGGCGAGGTGATGATGCACACCAAGATGGGTGCGGGGACCTCTGCCTACTTCGGTTCGCTCCGCGGCCGTGGGGCTTCGATCGCCAACAATGGGAAGTCCACAGGCGCTGTATCCTTCATGAAGCTCTTTGACACGGTGATGACCGTCGTCACGCAGGGCTCGCGTCGTGGCTCCTTCGCCGCCTATCTCGATATTGACCATCCGGACATCGAGGAGTTCCTTGCCATCAAGGACATCGGTAACGAGCTGCAGAATATCTTCTACGCCGTATGCGTCCCCGACTACTGGATGGTAGAGATGATCGAGGGCGATGAGGCCAAGCGCAAGATCTGGGCACGCGTCCTCGAGTCGCGCCGAGAGAAGGGACTCCCCTACATCTGGTTCAGCGACACGAATAATATCAACAAGCCCGAGATCTATCAGTACCTCGGCTGCAACATCACCCATAGCAACCTCTGCAGCGAGATCGCTCTGCCCGACTCGGACAAGGAGACCTTCATCTGCTGCCTCTGTTCGCTCAACCTCGCCCTCTACGATGAGTGGCGCGACAGCGATCTGCCCGAGCTGGCGGTGATGTTCCTTGACGGCATCCTCTCCGAGTACATCGCCAAGACGGAGGGTAAGAAGTTCCTCAAGTACGCGGCTAACTTCGCCAAGCGTCACCGCGCTATCGGCATCGGCGTCCTCGGCTGGCACTCCTACCTGCAGAGCAAGATGATCGCCTTCGGGTCACTCCAGGCCAACCAGCTGACGGCCGAGATCTTCAAGCAGCTCCAGGAGAAGACCACGGCCGAGAGCCTGCGCCTGGCAGAGCTCCTCGGGCCAGCGCCTATCTTCGAGGAAGGCAGCTATCAGGGCGTCAAGTACCGCAATACAACGCGCCTAGCTGTCGCCCCGACGACTTCCTCTTCCTCCATCCTCGGCCAGGTCAGCCCTGGCATCGAGCCCTACTCGAGCAACTATTATAAGGTAGGGCTGGCTAAGGGGAACTTCATTCGTAAGAACCGCTACCTGCGTGAGCTCCTCGAGAGCAAGGGCAAGGATACCTATGAGGTATGGCGTGAGATCATGATGAATGCAGGCTCGGTGCAGCACCTCGACTTCCTGAGCGACCACGAGAAGGAGGTCTTCAAGACCTTCCGCGAGATCTCTCAGAAGGACATCATCGTGCAGGCCTCCATCCGTCAGAAGTATATCGACCAGTCGCAGAGCCTCAACCTCAACATCCCGCCCGAGATGCCGATCAAGGACCTCAACCGCCTCATCATCGAGGCCTGGAAGCTCGGGGTGAAGGGGCTCTACTATCAGCGCAGCAATAGTGTCTCCAAGGATATGCTCACCAACCTGGTGACCTGCGCCAGCTGCGAGGCTTAGTCACCGAAGGACAGTCTCCACTACCCTACCGCATGGGGAGTGGAGACTGCCCACATCATCGATTCATCAACTAAAGCAAGGATCATGGGACTATTTGGACTCTTCTCCCGTAAGAAGAAGGAAGAGCTTAACGAAGGGCTCGCCAAGAGCAAGGAGAGCGTCTTCAGTAAGATCGCTCGAGCTGTGGCTGGGCGCAGTACCATCGACGACTCCGTGCTGGATGATCTAGAGGATATCCTCGTGACGAGTGATGTCGGGGTCGAGACGACCCTCAAGATCATCAAGCGAATAGAGGAGCGTGTAGCCCGAGACAAGTACGTCTCCACGAGTGAGCTGAGCGCCCTCCTTCGTGACGAGATCGCCCAGCTCCTACTGGAGAGCGGCTCGGAGGATGGAGAGAGCTTTGCCCTCCCCGAGGGGAAGAAGCCCTACGTCATCATGGTCGTCGGTGTCAACGGCGTGGGTAAGACCACGACCATAGGCAAGCTGGCCCATCAGTTCAAAGGGCAGGGCTACTCCGTGATGCTCGGGGCGGGAGACACCTTCCGCGCAGCCGCCATCGAGCAGCTCGACATCTGGGCGCAGCGTGTAGGTGTGCCCATCATCAAGCAGCATATGTCGGCCGACCCTGCCTCGGTAGCCTTCGACACGCTCAGCGCTGCAGTCAAGGCGGGCAGTGACGTGGTCATCATCGACACGGCAGGCCGCCTGCACAACAAGGTAGGGCTGATGAACGAGCTGACCAAGATCCGCCGCGTGATGCAGAAGGTCCTCCCCGATGCCCCACATGAGGTCCTCCTCGTCCTCGATGGCTCCACGGGGCAGAATGCCTTCGAGCAGGCCAAGCAGTTCACCGCAGCCACCGAGGTCAACGCCCTAGCGGTCACTAAGCTCGACGGCACGGCCAAGGGCGGTGTCGTCATCGGTATCTCCGATCAGTTCAAGATCCCAGTAAAGTATATCGGACTAGGCGAAGGCATTGACGACCTTCAGCTCTTCCGAAAGAAAGCATTTGTAGACTCCTTATTCGGAGAATGAGAAAGAATAAAGTCGACGTTATCACTCTAGGCTGCTCCAAGAATCTAGTGGACTCGGAGCAGCTCATCCGCCAGTTCCTGGCAAACGGTTACAAGGTCCAGCACAATTCGCCCACAGTCAACGGAGAGATCGTTGTCCTCAATACCTGCGGCTTCATCGGTGATGCCCAGGAGGAGTCGATCAACATGATCCTCAGCATGGTCGAGGCCAAGAAGCAGGGGCGCATCGGGCAGGTCTATGTCATGGGCTGCCTCACGGAGCGCTTCATGGACGAGCTCAAGGCAGAGATCCCCGAGGTCGATGGCTACTATGGCAAGTTCAACTGGAAGAACCTCCTTACCGACCTCGGGAAGGCGTACCACCACGACCCACTCGGGGGCAATCGTAGCATCACGACCCCATCCCACTACGCCTATATGAAGATCTCGGAGGGCTGCAACCGCAGCTGCTCCTACTGTGCTATCCCGCTCATCACGGGCAAGCATCAGTCTCGCCCCATGGAGGAGCTGGTCGCTGAGGCCGAGTCCCTCGTAGCCTCGGGCGTCAAGGAGATCCAGCTCATAGCCCAGGACCTTACCTTCTATGGCCTCGACCGCTACAAGAAGAACAGCCTAGCCGAGCTCATGCAGCGGCTCTCTGATGTCAAAGGGCTCGAGTGGCTACGCCTGCACTACGCCTATCCCGCGGACTTTCCTCGCGAGATCCTCAGCGTGATGCGGGAGCGTGAGAACATCTGCAACTACCTCGACATAGCCCTACAGCATATCAGTGACCCCATGCTGGAACAGATGCGTCGCCGCGTGACGAAGGCGGAGACCTACGAGCTGCTCGGCTATATGCGCGAGTCCGTCCCTGGCCTGCACCTGCGTACGACGCTGATGACGGGACACCCAGGGGAGACGGAGCAGGACTTCGAGGAGCTCCTGCAGTTCGTCCGTGATATTCGCTTCGATCGCATGGGTGCCTTCGTCTACTCACACGAGACGGGGACCTTCGCCTATGACAAGTACGAGGATGACATCCCCCTTGCTGTGAAGCAGGAGCGTATGGATCGACTGATGAGCACTCAGGAGGAGATCGCCACCGAGCTCAATGCAGCAAAGGTAGGCAAGACCTTCAAGGTCCTCATCGATAGAGCCGAGGATGAGTACTACATCGGGCGCACCGAGTACGACTCCCCCGAGGTCGATCAGGAGGTCCTGGTCACTAAGGAGACCGAGCTCACGGTGGGGAACTTCTACCCCATCGAGATCACCTCCGCCGACACCTTTGATCTCTACGGACAATTCAAGGCCTAGCTAAGATGCTGCAGGAGGAACTTTGGGTACTGCGTCTAGCGGAGCACGCTGGTCTGCAGCTGACGACGGTAGAGTCGCTGCTGCAGGCGCTGGGCGCTCAGCTCGAGCAGCGCCTCCTGGCGGGTCAGACGCTAGACCTACAGGAGCTGGGCTGCTGGAGCCTGCGCACCGAGATCGAATGGATCGCGGAGCTCCCCGACGGAGAGCTGTGGCTCATCCCTCCGCAGCTGCATCTAGAGCTCGAGGCCGAAGCTACTGAGGGGGGGAGCATTGCTCTCCCAGCCCTCGCCACGGCCCTCTCTGAAGCCTGCAAACTTAGCCTTGGGCTCGTCTCCGCTTGGCTGGAGCTCCTGCCTCGCCATTGGGCTACCTTCCTAGAGCAGCATCAGCTCCTGCACTGGCCTGGACTGGGTATCTTCCGCCTAGCTCCCGAAGGCTATACGCTGCAGCTAAGCTCCAGCTTTGCAGAGGGGCTGAACAAGCCCTTCGCCATGTTCGTCCCCGTACGACTTGGTCCCGATTACCTCCCCCAGGGGGAATTGGAGCAGCGCCCCTTGAGCTCCCTTGAATCCCTAGCTAGCCGCTATTCGACGCTACGCTACGAGGCACGTCAGCCCGAACCTATACCGGAGGAGCCTACTGTCCTCTCTGAGGAAGTCGCCCCGGTACACGAAGCCGATACGCTATCGGTGAAGGAAGCCCCATCTACAGAGGGCGTATCCCCAGCAGCGGACGGGCCTAGCTTCCCCTTACCAGTCAAGGCCGTCACTGACGTCAGTCAGGAGGCTCACACACTGGTGGGAGAAAGCTCACAGCCTGCTGTGACGATCGCCCCTGATTCAGAGGAGGCAAAGCCCCGCCCTTACTCGTGGGCATTACTCTTACTTGGGCTACTCGCTGGCTTACTCCTCGGGCTCGGAGGCTACTACCTATATAATGTGCATCTAAGGCCCCAGTCTTCGGCTTCGCTTAAGCCGAAGAAAACACAGCCGACACTCCCCGCCCCTCCTTCAGCACGTCCTACCCAATCCGCCCAGCTAGATAGCACTCAGCTGCGGCTAGACAGTGCTCGTCGGGATAGCTTGGCCCGAGCCCTAGAGCCCAGGCTTCGAGGGGACAGCACGGAGACACGCGTGCTGCGTCCAGGAGATCGCCTGACACGCCTTGCCTATCAGAAGTATGGGCACAAGGCCTTTTGGGTCTACATCTATCAGGAGAACGAGGCGAAGCTACAGGACCCTGACAAGCTCCCACTAGGGAAGCGTATCACGCTGCCCGCAGCCTCCAAATACCGTATCAACGCCCTTGATACGAATTCGGTGAGGCGTGCGTTAGTACTACAGCGCAACCTTTGGAACAAGAAGTAAAATCATAGCACGCACTAGACTTTAGACATATATGGAATCAGTAGACATACGCATGCTCACGGCCGAGATTGAGCGCAAGAGCCACATCATCGATGCCCTCCGCACGGGGATGCGTCAGGCGATCGTCGGGCAGGAACACCTCGTGGACTCCCTCCTCATCAGCCTGCTCTCGGGAGGGCATATCTTACTGGAGGGGCTGCCTGGCCTTGCCAAGACGCTCGCGATCAAGACGCTTGCCCAGCTGATACAGGCCGACTACAAGCGTATCCAGTTCACCCCCGACCTGCTGCCTGCCGACGTCATCGGGACGATGATGTATAGCCAGAAGCACGAGGACTTCCAGGTAAAGAAGGGGCCGATCTTCTCCAACTTCATCCTCGCCGACGAGATCAACCGAGCTCCAGCCAAGGTACAGAGTGCCCTCTTGGAGGCCATGCAGGAGCATCAGGTGACGGTGGGTGAGCAGACCTTCAAGCTCCCCAACCCCTTCCTCGTCATGGCGACGCAGAACCCCATCGAGCAGGAGGGTACCTATCCCCTACCCGAGGCACAGGTAGACCGCTTCATGCTCAAGGTGCTTATCTCCTACCCTCGCAAGGAGGAGGAGGCGCTCATCGTACGCCAGCAGATACGCCCTGAGCCCGTCGAGGTCAAGCACGTCGTCAGCATCGCTGATATCCTCGACCTGCGCGCTACGGCCTCCCAGGTCTACATCGACGAGAAGATCGAGCGCTACATCGTCGATATCGTCTACGCCACGCGCCGCCCTGAGGAGTACGGACTGGCGGACTTCAAGAACTACATCTCCTTCGGTGCCTCGCCTCGCGCCTCGATCAACCTTGCCCTCGCGGCTCGCTCCTACGCGCTGCTCAAGCGCCGCGGCTACGTCATCCCCGAGGATGTGCGCGCCATCTGCTACGATGTCCTGCGCCACCGCATAGGCCTCTCCTACGAAGCCGAAGCCAATAATCTCTCGGCCGACGAGCTTATCAAGGAGATCCTTAATAAGGTAGAGGTGCCCTAGCGGGAGTCGCCCACTAGGACACTGGACAAGTAAGATCGGAGCAGGAAACAGGTATAGATGAAATCGAAGCAAGAAGCCACAGAGCTACTCAAGAAAGTTCGCCGCATTGAGATCAAGGCAAGGGGGCTTTCCGAGCAGGTCTTTGCTGGGCAGTACCACTCGGCCTTTAGGGGACGCGGTATGGCCTTCAGCGAGGTGCGCAACTATCAGATCGGCGATGACGTACGCGATATCGACTGGAATGTCACGGCACGCTATGCGCATCCCTTTGTGAAGGTCTTCGAGGAAGAGCGCGAGCTGACGGTCATGCTCCTCGTAGATATGACGGGTAGCACCGCCTTCGGGACGCAAAGCGAGAGCATACGCGAGCTCAATACCGAGCTAGCGGCTACGCTCGCCTTCTCCGCGATACAGAACAACGACAAGGTAGGGGCCATCTTCTTCACCGATCAGATAGAGCTCTTCATCCCCGCACGTAGTGGGCGCAAGCATATCCTCTACCTGATCCGTGAGCTGCTGTCCTTCGAGCCCAAGAGCCAAGGGACGGACCTCAACGTCCCTCTGAGCTACCTCAATCAGGTCATCAAGCGACGCTGCACCGCCTTCTTGATCTCTGACTTCCTGCACTGGGGGGCAGACTATCGTACCTCGCTCAGCCTCGCTGCTCGGCGTCATGACCTGGTCGCCATCCGTACCTATGATGCGGGGGCGATGCAGCTGCCACGCCTTGGGCTGGTGCAGCTCCAGGATGCTGAGTCTGGGCGGTGCCGCTGGGTAGACACCTCTTCCCGTAGCCTACGGGAGGCCTATGAGCAGCAGCTAGAGGCCCAGCTCGCAGCCTTCCATCAAAATTGCCTTCGTTCGGGAGTCGACCACATCGAGCTCGCTGCGGGTCGAGACTATACGCCCGAGCTCCTACGCCTCTTCGGACGCAGATCCTAACACTATGTCACTACAGACAAGACGCTATAGCTTAGCAGGTATCTTGATGCTGGGGGCTGTCCATCTAGCCTCGGGGCAGAACGTCTCTATACAGACGCGCCTGGATCGTCCCGAGATACGCATCGGGGAGCCCGCGGCTATAGATATGATTATCCGCACGGACAACCTACCTCAGACACGCTTCTGGCTCAGCGAGGACAGCACGGGCAATGCGCGCTTCCGTGTCCTTGAGTTCGGCGCTCTCGACACCCTCGACATAGGGAATGGGGTCAAGGAGATCAAGGCGCGTATGATCGTGACCTCCTTCGACTCGACACTTGTCAACCTCCCTCCCATCATCGTCGAGACTCCCTCTGGGCAGGCGAGCTCTAAGGCGCTAGCCCTAAACGTCATCGCCCCACAGGTAGATGTCTCCAAGCCCGACGACTTCAAGCCCATCATGGATCCCTGGGAGGAGCCCTATACCCTATTGGATCTCTTCCTTATCCTTTGGTCAAGCTGGATTAGCTACGTCATAGCAGGCCTGCTCCTCATTGCAATCCTCGTATACGAGTACAAGAGGAGGGCGCGGTATATGAAGCCCGTGAAGCCTATCCCAGTCCGTACCTATACGCCTCTAGAGCAGCTGCAGAAGCGGCTCGCCCCACTTGCGAAGGCTCCGCTGGAGACCCAGCAGGACTTCAAGGCTTACTACTCCTTGCTGACCGAGGGGCTGCGTCACTACTTCCTCGAGCTATGGGGGATTGAGGCCCTCGAGCTGACTAGCTCGGAGCTCATCGCAGCCCTGAGCGGTCGCCAAGTCGATCCTCGTATACTGCGGCACCTAGAAGGGATTTTCGCCCAAGCGGACTTCGTGAAGTTCGCCAAGAGCCTCCCGATGCCTAGCGAAGCCCACGAGTCCAGTCGTCTAGCCCTAGAGCTGGCGAGTGAGCTCTATGCTGCTCAGCGTCCTGAGGGCTCAGAGAGAAAGGAGGTGACGGCATGACCTTCCTCCATCCCCACGTCCTGTGGCTGCTGCTCCTTATCCCCGCGCTAGCCCTCTTCTACATCCTTTGGCAGCGCAAGCAGCAGGCTACGCTACGCACGCCCTCCCTGCAGCTACTCCAAGGGGCAGGCGCTGGCTGGCGCGTACGTCTACGGCACCTCGTCCTCATCCTACGTCTCCTCGGGCTCTCGGCCATCATTATTGCCCTTGCTCGTCCACAGAGCTCCACCAGCTGGACGGAGAGTCAGGTGGAGGGTATCGATATCATGCTCACGATGGACATATCCACGAGCATGCTCGCCATGGACTTCGAACCGAACCGCGTCGAGGCTGCCAAGGAGGTCGCCATGCGCTTTATCGCCAATCGCCCCAATGACAATATCGGGCTTGTGGTCTTTGCAGGGGAGAGCTTCACCGCTTGCCCGCTCACGCAGGATCACGCGACGCTCGTCAATAGGCTGAGCCAAATGAAACCCGGGATCATCGAGGATCAGACGGCCATCGGCTCTGGGCTGGCTACGGCCATCAGCCGCCTCAAGGACAGCAAGACCAAGAGCAAGGTCGTCATCCTCCTGACAGACGGCGCGAACAACACGGGCAATATCTCTCCCTCTATGGCTGCAGAGCTAGCCAAGACGCTAGGCATATCGGTCTATACGATCGGTGTAGGCTCAGGCTCAGGCGAAGCCCCCTACCCTATAGAGACACCTGTAGGCACCGTGGTGCGTAATATGCCCGTCGACCTCGACGAGCCCACGATGCGTCAGATCGCGGAGATCTCTGGCGGGGAGTACTTCCGCGCTACGGATAATCAGTCCCTAGCCAAGATCTACAAGGAGATCGACCGTCTAGAGAAGACCAAGCTCTCGACACGCAGCTACCACAAGGTCTACGAGCAGTTCGCCTTCTTCGTCCTCATCGCAGCACTGTGCCTACTCCTGGAGTGGCTGCTACGCTCTACCATCTTCCGACTCAATCCCTAGGGTATGAACATACACTTCCAGTCCCCCGAGTATCTCAGCTTCCTCCTGGGGCTCCTGCCCCTTCTGGGCTGGGCTGTGTGGCGCTTCTTCCAGCGTCGCAGGCAGCTGGCCCGCTATGCTAGCCCTGAGATGCAGCAGCTCATCATGCCGCTGGCTACGGGACGCAAGCTGCTCCTGAGGGACCTGATGATCCTCCTGGCTGGGGCACTACTGCTCATCGTGCTGGCACGTCCTCAGATCGCAGGCCGTACTGCGGGTGCTAGCGAGGACAACAAGGGGATCGAGGCAATGATCTGCCTCGACATCTCCAACTCGATGCTCTGCGAAGACATTGCCCCGAATAGACTTGAGTTCGCCAAGCGGACAATATCCAAGCTGCTCGACGAGATGAAGAGCGACCGCGTGGGGCTCATCGTCTTTGCTGGTAGCTCCTTCGTCCAGCTCCCCATCACCACCGACCTAAGCACCGCCCAGGAGTTCCTCGGGGACATCTCCCCGAACATGATCTCCGACCAAGGTACGGCCATCGGCGCAGCGATCGACCTCGCTCGTCAGTCCTTCTCTGACCGCAAGGACCTAGGGAAGGCCATCATCGTACTGACAGACGGTGAGGACTTCGAGGACAATGCCCTCGAGGCGGCCAAGGCGGCTAAGGCTGCTGGCATCCGCATCAATGTAGTGGGGGTCGGCACCAGCGAGGGGGGCAATATCCCCACGAGCGGAGGACCCCTGACCGATGAGACGGGCAACATGGTCGTCACGCGCTTCAATCCCGAGATGTGCCAGTCGCTGGCCTCGGCGGGCGAAGGCGTCTTCGTCAGCTCAGCCTCACAGGCGAGTGTCGTGAAGGAGCTGAAGAAGCAGCTCGACGAGCTACCTAAGGGCAGTGTCTCGGGGGGCTCCGATAGCAGCGCCATCGAGGACTACGAGTCGTGGCTGTGGGCAGCCTTCGTGCTCCTCGTCCTGGAGTTCGGCATTATGGGACGCCGCAACAAGTTCCTCATCCGCTACAACATCTTCGGTCATGAGAAGTAAGCTCATCTATATCCTTTGCCTCACTGCCTTCACCTATGGCAGCAGCTCGGCCCAGTGGATCAAGAGCGATATCCGCCGTGCGGGCAAGCTCTACAAGAAGGGGAACTATGCCGCTGCCTCAGCCGAATATCGACGCGCTCTGCTCAAGGACAGCCTCTATGCTAAGGCTAACTTCGGCCTGGCTAACTCCGCCTATCAGGAGGGGCACTATGATCAGGCCAAGAGCTACCTCGAGCGTCTGGCGGGGTCTGCGCAGCTCCCTCAGCGTCATCAGGCCGACGTCCTACACAATCTCGGCAACGTAGCGATGAAGCAGAAGGACTACCGTGCGGCCGTCGAGGCCTATGAGGAGTCGCTGATCCGCAACCCTCAGAACGAGGGCACGCGCTACAATCTAGTCCTAGCGCAGCGTCTCCTCAAGCAGCAGGAGCAGCAGAAGGATAACAAGCAGCAGCAGAATAAGCAGGACCAGCAACAGCAACAGCAAGACAAGCAGAAGGACAAGCAGGATCCGAAGAAGCAGGACCAGCAGCAGAACGCTCAGCAGAAGCAGGACGACAAGCAGCAGGGCGGGAAGCCCGCTGAGCCTCGCCCTGGACAGATGTCCAAGGAGCAAGCCGAGCAGCTCCTCAACTCCTTCCGCTCCGACGACGAGAAGACACGCCGACGCGTAGAGCAGCGCCAGCGGGAAGAGCAGAGTCAGAATAGCAACAAGAACAAGAAGCGATGGTAAGTATATCTCGCACGCCTCTCCGCCGTACGTCCCTACTTGGTGCGGCGACCTTCCTAGGTTTAGTCTCCCTGGCAGCTCAGACCATCAAGGTCGAGGTGCCAGCGACTGTTATCAAGGGACGCCCCTTTCAGCTCGTATATCTTTTGCAGGGCTCGGCTGAGCTCGAGCGCCTCGATGCCCCCAAGCTCACGGGCCTCAATCTCCTCTACGGCCCAGCGCGTCAGACCTCCAGCTCCTTCAGCAGCGTCAATGGTAGGACCACCAGCTCGGTCTCCACGCAGCTTACCTATACCCTCCTGGCCGATAAGGTAGGTACAGTCTCCATCGCCCCCACGACGGCCGTTGTGGGAGGACGCCAAGTCCAGGTACGCGGGGCCAGTATCAAGGTCCTCCCAGGGGAGCCTGGGCAGCAGTCTGCCCAGGCCAGCAGCGTAGGGCACTACCTCTACCGCGCTATCCCTGGGCGCAGCTCGGTCTACGAGCAGGAGGCCATCCCGATGCAGTACAAGCTGTATGCCTCCACGGAGTTCGAGATCGCTTCGCTCAAGGCCCCCGAGTACGAGGGCTTCTTCTCACAGATGGAGCCCGATGATGGACGCCGACAGCTTGTCCTCGAGAGCTATCAAGGGCGCAACTGGCGTACCGTCGTCATGCGTCAAGAAGTACTCTTCCCCCAGCGCAGTGGTCAGCTGACCATCCCTGCCAGCGAGATTGGGCTGCGTGTCCCAGCACCTATGGCTCAGGACGAAGATGACTTCTTCATTGGGGCTACCAGCGTCATGGAGCGCACGGTCAGCTCCGCTCCCGTGACGATCTCGGTCAAGCCGCTCCCTACTGAAGGCCGCCCCGCAGACTTCTCTGGAGCTGTGGGAGCCTTCACGATGAAGGCTGAGCTCCTGAGCAAGAAGCTCAAGACCAATGAGGCGCTCACCCTACGCATCACCCTGCAGGGGCAAGGCAACCTAAAGCTCGCGAAGGCCCCCGAGGTCAAGTTCCCCGATACCTTCGAGGTCTATGACCCTAAGGAGAGCTACGAGCAGAAGGTCGGGGCGAACAATGTCCAGGGGCATAAGGTGATCGACTACTATGCCATCCCCAAGCGCGTCGGGATCGTGACGATCCCGGCCGTCAGCTTCAGCTACTTCAACCCGCAGACGCAGCGCTACGAGACGATCCGCAGCCAATCATTCCGCCTCGATATAGCCCAGGGGAAGAATGCCCCCCAGGATGAAGTCGTCAGCGCCGATCAGCAGCTCCTCAGCCTCGCGCCGCTCAAGCAAGAGCTGGGAGCCCGTGCCATCCGTGGCCTCGGCTTCGTGCAGAGCTTCGTCTACTACCTCTCCTTCGTCTTTATCGCTTTGGCTGCACTCCTCAGCTACGTCCTGCTGCGCCGACATCGGGCGCTGCTGGCTGACAGCGTAGGCTATCGTGCGAGCAAGGCAAGCAAGGTCGCGACGCGTCGCCTGCGTACGGCGCACGAGCTTCTTACAGCTGGGAAGCGTGAAGCCTTCTACGAAGAGCTGACCAAGGCCTTGTGGGGCTACCTCGGAGATAAGCTCCGTCTGCCCCTCTCCGAGCTTAGCCGCAGCAGCATCTCCGAGCTGCTACGCGAGCGTCAGCTGCCTGACGAACTGATCACGCAGATCACCGACCTACTTGACGCGGCAGACTTCGCCCGCTACGCACCAGCCCAGGAGGGCGATATGCAGCAGCTCTATGACGATACGGCACGCCTCATCAGTCATATGGATAGTCATCACCTCAGCCGATAGAGATCTCACTCATGACACAGCGACTTCACGCTTTCCTGCTTGCCCTGACCCTCTCGGTGGGCAGCGTCACGGCTGCTGCCTCCGAGGCTAAGCCCTGGGAGCAGGCAGCCAGCCTCTACGAAGGCAAGGACTACAAGCAAGCCATCACTCGCTACGAGCAACTTCTCCAGCAGGAGGGGCCACGTGCTGGCATCTACTATAATCTAGCCTCCTGCTACTATCAGCTGGGGGATCTAGGGCACGCACGCCTCTATATAGAGCGTAGCCTACAGCTTGATCCCAGAGACGAAGCAGCCCAGGCCAATCGTCAGCTCATCCGAGCCAAGAGCATTGACCGCCTGGCCGACGGCAAAGGCTGGGTAGAGCGTACTGGGGAGCAGATGGCCTATACCCTACCCCTGCCCCTACTGATAGCCCTCAGCCTGCTGCTCTTCGCACTGGCAGCGGCAGCCTTCGTGCGCTTCTTCCTCGTGAGGCGGCGCAGCGCTCGCCGCTGGAGCTTCTACACGGGGCTGGGCTCGCTTGCCCTGAGCCTCTTCACGCTGGCCCTCATCCTTCACTGGGTGCACGAGCAGCACGAGGCTCGCCATCGAGCGGTCATTATCCATCCCGAGATCTCGGTATTTGCCTCGGGAGACGCGGATGCCGAGGCGCTCTTTAGCCTGCATGAGGGTACGCTCATTCGCATCAAGGGTGAGCCTTCTACAGCCCTCCAGCGCATTCCTATCACCCTGCCCGATGGACGTCATGGCTGGATCCCGAATGTCAGTCTAGAGTACGTAGTCCCGCGTCCTGCCTTGCCCTAGAGCCGCTCCACCCTATTTCCCTAAAGACAAAGCCCCGAGCACTGATACTGCTCGGGGCTTTGTTTTTTTACGCTACGGGCTTCGTCTCCTTTACCTTTCGACCTAGGTGTAACAGGCTCCTATTGTTTCTCTTCCTGCTAAGGGAGCTTGCCCTAAGCCTCTTGAAGGGCTTAGACTTAGCATGAGTGCGCAGCGCTCTGCCAAGGACTCCTCCATAGGGAAGCCCTGCTGCAAGCTCCACGGGGGATATCCCTCGGCCTCCTGACTGATAGCCCGCACGCTCGTGAGGGACGTCCCTCAGCGCCCCCACTGATATCCCTTAGAAGCCCTATTCCTATGCTCGTGAACTGCTGGGCTATCTTCTTCCCTTAGCTTAGAGCAAATCATAAGCAGCGGAGGAAGGTTTGGGCCCTAGCTGGCATCTGAGGCTGAGCGAAGGCGCCCCACAAAGGAAGCGAGCATAAAAGCAGCCGCCCGACCTACTGCTGGAGTAGATCGGGCGGCCGTCGTAAGTGGAAACTAGGCGAAGCCTACTTCTTCTTGGCAGGCAGGTGAATAGCCAGACCAAGAGCGTCAGCAATCGCTTCGTAGAGGGCTTCCGAATAGGTGGGGTGACCGTAGATCGTAGCGATGACCTCCTCTGCAGTAGCCTCCATCTCCATGATGAGCGAAGCCTGGCTGATCATCTCGGCAGCCATAGCGCCGATGATGTGGATCCCAAGGATCTCGCCATATTTGTTGTCGAGGATGACCTTGACGAAGCCTTCGGTCTCACCAGAGGCGAGGGCACGGCCGTTGGCCACGAAGGGGAACTTACCGACACGGATATCACCGTAGTGCTCGCGAGCCTGATCTTCGGTCAGACCGACGGTAGCTACCTCGGGACGCGTGTAGACAACGGAGGGAGCGGAGAGCATCTTCAGCTCGCGCTCGTTGCCGTGCAGCGCGTTCTCAGCAGCGACCTCACCCATGCGGAAGGCCGTGTGGGCAAGCATCTTCAGACCGTTGACGTCACCAGGAGCATAGATACCCTTGACGCTCGTCTCCATATACTTGTCGACCTTGATGCGACCACGCTCGATCTCGAACTCGATCTCGCCGACACCCTCGAGGTCGGGCACACGACCGATGGAGAGCAGCGCCTTCTCACCCTCGATCGCACGGCCATCCTTTAGGATAGCAGCGAGCTTGCCCGAGCGGTCCTCGATCTTGTCGATGGCGGCACCGGTGATGATCGTCACGCCGCGCTTCTCGAGTTCGCCGCGTAGCGTCTGCGATACTTCCTTGTCCAGAGCAGGGATGATGTAGTCTGCCATCTCGATGATGGTGACCTTCGTCCCGAGCGAGACCAGAGCCTCGGCCATCTCGACACCGATGACACCGCCACCGATGACGACTAGGCTCTCAGGACGCTCCTCGAGGCTGAGGATGTCATCGCTGGTCAGTACAGCGGGGTGATCAATGCCTGGGATATTGATGCGGCCAACCTTGGAGCCACCAGCGAGGATGATCTTATCCGCCTTGATGATGTCCTTACCGTCGACGACGACGTCCTTGTCGCGATTGATCTTACCGACACCGCGGAAGACCTCTACGCCATTGCTCTTGAGCAGCGAGTAGACTCCACCGGTGAGCTTCTTGACGACACCATCCTTGTACTTGACGAGCTTCTTCATGTCGACAGAGAAGCTCATGTCAGCGAAGTTGATCCCGCGAGCAGCTGCCTGAGCTACCCCGTCGAGGATCTCAGCGTTGCGCAGGAAGGTCTTGGTAGGGATACAGCCCTTATTGAGGCAGGTACCACCGAACTCAGCCTTCTCTACGATAGCGACCTTAGCACCGAGCTGAGCAGCGCGGATAGCAGCTACATAGCCAGCAGGGCCACCACCGATGACGCAGAGGTGATAGGAGCCGTCGAGGTGGATGAGGGGCTGGGGAGCACCTTCGTGTGCGGGGCCTTCCTTCTTCTCAGGGATGATCTCATCCTTGGAGGGGACGGTGTCGAGGCTCTCGCCTGCCTCACCGATATAGCCGATGACCTCAGCGATGGGCACGGTCTCGCCTGCCTGGTGGGTGATCTTGAGCAGGACGCCGGAGGCCTCTGCCTCGAGCTCCATGCTCGTCTTATCGGTCATGATCTCTAGGAGGACTTCACCAGCCTGCACGGGGTCACCCTCGTTCTTGCGCCAGCTTACGATCTCACCTTCTGTCATGTCTAGGCCCGTTTTGGGCATGATGATCTCTGTTGCCATATCTATTTAGGATCTTCTTTTGTGGTTCGTATGAGAGGGATTAAACGAGGAGAGGCAGTGGCGACTCCAGTGTAGCCTTGAGCTCCTGCATGAACTTAGCCGCAGCCAGCCCATTGATGACGCGGTGGTCGGAGGTGAGGCTCATCTTCATGATCGGACGGACGACGACCTCGCCATTGCGTACGACAGGCATTTCCTTCGTACCTGCGATGGAGAGGATGGCCGAGTTAGGCTGGTTGATGATCGAGGTGAAGGACTCGACGCCGTACATCCCGAGGTTGGAGATGGTGAAGGTGCTGCCTTCCTGATCGGCGGGCGTCAGCTTCTTGCCCACGGCGCGCTCGGTGATGTCCTTGAGGCGGAGCATCAGTTCGACGAGGCTGAGCTTCTCAGCGCCATGCACTACGGGCACCAGCAGACCCTCGTCCATACCTACTGCCATAGCGAGGTTGACGTAGTGGTGCAGCTCGATCTGAGAGCCGTCGGGCGAGAGCGAAGCGTTGATATAGGGATGATTCATCAGCGTGCGCACCACGGCGATGGAGATGATGTCCGTGACCGTGAGCTTCTTCCCCGTCTTCTCCTTGATGGGCTCGAGGAGCTGCTTGCGGAGCTTGGTAGCCTCGTACATGTCGACCTCGTAGTTCAGTACGAAGGTCGGTGCGGAGAAGTAGCTGTCGCTCATGCGCTTGGCGATGACGCGACGCATCATATTCATCGGTACGATCTCGACACCACCTTCGGGGGCTGCAGGTGCCGCAGCTGCAGGAGCAGCGGGAGCCTCGGCCTTGGGCGCAGCAGCCGCAGGAGCAGCCTTAGCAGCAGAGGGAGTAGCCGTGAAGGGATCGATGATCTGCTCAAGGTTGGTCGTATAGCGATCACCCAGTGCCGCAGCGACGTCCGCACGGCGGATCTTGCCACGAAAGCCCGTCCCCTTGATGGAGGAAGTATCCAGACCAAAGACTTCTGCGATCTTCTTTGCTAGGGGCGTGATCCCCCCACCCTGCTCGTAGCTGAAGTCAGCTACATCCTCAGCGTGGATGCGTCCCTTGAAGCCAGAGCCGACGATCTCGCTCAGCTCGACCCCCATGCGGTGTGCCAGTGAGCGAGCCGCAGGTGTGGCTCTTAGTTTATCATTTCCCATATATAGATTATTCATTAAGGTGCATAGCCCTCGCACAGTGTGGGAGGGCTATACACGATATCTGCATGATTGGCGAACTAGCGCTTGGTGTAGAGGCGCTCGATGTACTCGAGGATGCGGTTGGCATCGGGGAGCATAGCGACCTCCAGCGAGTGGTTGTAAGGCGTAGGGATATCCTCGGCTGCAAGGCGAAGGATGCGATTATCGAGGTAGTCGAAGGCATCGCTCTCGGTGATCACGGCTGCGATCTCGCCGAGGAAGCCGCCCGTCTTGTGCGCATCATTGACCAGCAGCACGCGGCCCGTCTTCTTCACGGAGTTGATGATCGCCTCCTTGTCCAGCGGCATGAGCGTCATCAGGTCGACGACCTCAACCTCGATGCCCTTCTCCAGGGCCATATCGGCAGCCTTGAGGACACGCTCCAGCATACGGCCGTAGGTGACGACGGTCACGTCCTTACCCGTACGCTTGAGGTCAGCCTTGCCGATGGGCAGTACGAAGTCGGGGTCGGTAGGTACCTCGCCCTTCATGTTGTACTGAGCCTTGTACTCAAGGAAGATCACGGGATTGTTATCACGGATGGCAGCCTTGAGGATACCCTTGACATCAGCAGGGGTACCAGGGGCTACGACCTTGAGGCCAGGGATGTGGCAGAACCACGCCTCTAGGCTCTGCGAGTGCTGAGCAGCCGAACCAAGGCCCGAGCCAGCAGCACAGCGGAAGACTACGGGTACCGAGCCCTTACCACCGTACATATAGCGCGTCTTGGCAGCCTGGTTGACGATGTTGTCCATCATATAGACAATGAAGTCCATGAAGGTCACGTCCACGATGGGGCGCATCCCCGTCAGAGCTGCCCCTACGGCAGCACCCGAGATGGCATTCTCCGAGATGGGGGTATCACGGACGCGCTCGCTACCGAACTCCTCCAGCATCCCTACAGAGGTACCGAAGTCACCACCATAGACACCGACGTCCTCACCGATGAGGAAGACGTTCTCCTCACGGCGCATCTCTTCGCTCATAGCCTCGATGATGGCGTCACGCACGGACATCACCTTTGTTTCTTGTCCTTCTATCATAATAGTCTACTTGTTTGCTTGGGGTTAATGGAAGGCCCGAATGCTATTCGGTGAAGATATCCTCGAAGGCAGACTCGGGAGCGGGCTCTGGTCCCTTGCGGCCGAAGTCGACAGCCTCATCAACGGCTGCATGGCTAGCAGCCTCGAGGGCATCGAGCTCCTCGGTCGTGGCGAGCTTCTTGTCGACGAGATAGTTGCGGAACTTGAGGATAGGATCCTTCTTCTTCCACTCGTCTACCTCTTCCTTGGTGCGGTACTTACCGGGGTCGGAGGTCGAGTGGCCATACCAGCGGTAGGAGATAGCCTCGACGAGCACGGGACCCTTGCCTGCGCGGACGTCCTTGATCACCTTATCCATGGTCTCACGTACGGCCATCACATCGTTACCATCCTCGATGAAGACCCCGGGGACGCCGTAGGCAGCTGCACGCTCATAGACGTGCTTGGTGCGCATCACGGAGCTGATGGGCGTAGAGATACCGTAGCCGTTATTGATACAGTAGAAGATCACGGGAAGATCCCAGATCGCTGCCATATTGAGGGTCTCGTGGAAGGAGCCTTCGTTGGTAGCCCCATCACCGAAGCAGCAGATGACGATCTTGCCCGTCTTCTTCATCTTCTGCGTGAGGGCTGCACCGATGGCGATACCCATACCACCACCTACGATACCGTTGGCACCGAGGTTACCAGCGTCTACGTCTGCGATGTGCATCGAGCCACCCTTACCCTTACAGACACCATTGGCCTTACCCATGATCTCAGCCATCATGCCATTGAGGTCGATCCCCATAGCGATACTCTGACCGTGACCACGGTGGTTGGAGGTGATGAGGTCACCCTTCTCGAGCCCGCAGATAGCACCGACGTTAGCGGCCTCCTCCCCTACGGAGAAGTGGGTCATCCCAGGGACTTCGCCTCGGCGCACCAGCTGGTTCACCTTGTTGTCGAAGTTGCGGATATCCTCCATCTTGCGGTACATCTCCAGCAGATCTTCTTTCTTAAGCTTTGCCATAACTGTATAAATGTTTGATACTCTTTGTCTCTATGCTCTGAGCGCTCAGCGTGAGAGCCGCTCGCTCCGTGTCTCCATAGCCCTCACTCCTTAGTCCTCTCAGTACGCCCTCCTATTAAAGGAATTCTTTCTTCAATAAGTGCGCCTATTGCTATGTTGACTGCACAAAGATAACACATAAATGAGATATTGTGCGCCTAGGTAATAGATTCCATCTATACCACTGCCTTTCTTGCCTTATCAAGCACCCCAGAAGCCTGCTATAGCGGGGCTATGCGAGCAGCTCGAGCAGCGATATATTGGGCTCTGTATTTGCTCTTTTTGCGCTCAGCCTAGCCTCGTGATTCTCGGGGCTCTAAGGTGGGCGGAGCTACGTCTTAGAGGAAGGCTAGCCCAGCCAAGATGAGCGCCTTGCCTCAAGCGGCACGCTTCTCCTCGGCCTTGGCGCGCGAGATCGTCACGAGCCATACCCCGAGGAAGACGAGGACGATGGCCGCGAGGTGCAGCCAGCCGAAGGAGGCCAGCCCGAGTACCACGCTCACCACGACGGCCACGATGGGCTGTACATAGTTGTACATGCTCACCACTGTCGGCCGTAGGCTCTGCTGTCCGTTGATCATGAGGAGGTAGCTGACGAAGGTGCCGAAGAAGACGACATAGCCTACCTCTAGGCCCGTCTTGAGGCTGAGGGAGCTCCAGGGCGTGGCGCTTAGCTCTCCCACGGTCAGCGGAAGCGCCATGATCGAGGCCCAGAGGAACATCCATTTATTGACTGTAAAGACGGAGTAGCGCCGTGCCAGCTTGCTGAAGAGCGCTAGATAGAGTGCGTAGCTCACTTGGCCACCCATACAGAGCAGGTCGCCCCAGATATTGCCCCCAGGAGCGGTACCACTTGCCCGAGAGCTACCGAGGACCAGGAGCAGCGCGCCCGTACAGCCTAGGAAGACGCCTAGGCCTTTCTTGCCCGTGATGGGCTCGCCGAGGATCAGCGCCGCGAGGATCATCGCGAAGATAGGCATCGTCGTCGTGACGATCCCTGCGTTCACGGGACTCGTAAGGCTCAGCCCGAGTGTGAAGCAACACTGGTTGCACAGCAGCCCGAAGACCGCCGCGAGGATGAAGCGATAACGATCCTTCCGCTCTACGCCCTCCTTAGGGGCGAAGAGCGAAGCAATCCAAAACAGAGCAGCTCCTCCGAGTAAGCGGCAGGCTACCAAGGTGAAGCCCGTGATCCCATGCTGCATCGCATCCTTCCCGAGCGGTGCCATCAGTCCCCAGCAACAGGCATCCCCAAGGAGGCTCAGGTGCGCCAGCAAGGTCTGTCTATCGATCTTATTCATGCCGCAAAGGTACGACAAAGCCTTAGCCTACCCTTGCTACAAGCAAAGGCCAAGGCATTATCCGTATCGGATCGAGGAAGGATGGCCTTTGGGGCTCGCCAAGCGGCACTGCGAAGCAAAGCCCTAAGTACAGAGGCGGGAGCTCGAACTAATAGATAAGTCGCAGCGGCTCACCCAAGCTGTCCCAGACAAGGGCGCACAGCGAAGCAAGGAGGCGATCGCCTAGGCTAAGCTCCGTGAAGGATATCCCTCAGCCTCTGGATAGATATCCCTCGTGCTCGTGACGGACACCCCTCAACTTCCTCACTGGTATCCCTCAGCAGTCCTCCCCCTTATATCTGCGAGCAGCCGCAGCAGCAGGGATACCACCCTCTCCCAGCGATGAGATAGCATTCTTGGGAGGACCGCTCCCCTACTTGACACGAGCAAGGGATGACGACGTGAGCCTTTACAAGCTGTTCCTTTTGCTCCTTGCCGAAGGAGGCCAGGCAAGCGGCGAGCATTGTTTAGCCTTAACCCTCGCGCGACAAGCGGAGGCTCGTCCCCCACTGTGCGACGGAGGGCAAGCAAAAAAGAAGAGCGCCTCTCCCGATCACTAGTATCGGAGGAGGCGCTCTCTACTTAGGGGAGCGAGGCACTGCTACTTATCGTAGGGCGTACGAGGGTAGAGCATATCCCACCACTCGGGCTTGTCCTGCAGGTACTTGGCAAACCAAGCACAGATGGTACGGATCCAGATGTCCTGGCGCTCGGGCTCGAGGATGTGATGGTCTTCGCCCGTGAACTCAACCAGCTCGACAGGGCGACCGAGGATCTTCAGCGCATTGTAGAGCGCCGTGCTCTCGCTGGGGGGCACGTTGACGTCTGAGGTGCCGTGTAGCAGCAGGAGCGGTGTGTGGATCTTGTCGGCGTTGAAGAGCGGGCTGTGCTTGGTGTACAGCTCAGGGTTGTTCCAGGGATAGCTGGAGGCCGAGGCCACAGAGCTGTAGCCTACCCCCCAGTAGCCCCCAGCCCAGTAGCTGGATATGGAGCTGATCCCTGCGTGGCTGATGGCAGCAGCGAAGAGATCCGTCTTGGTCTGCAGGTACTGCGTCATGAAGCCGCCGTAGCTAGCACCACAGCAGCCGATCTTCTTGATGTCGACATAGGGATGCTCCGCGGCGAAGGTCTTGACAGCCCCGATGATATCGTCTGCCGTCTTAGTGCCCCAGGCATTCAGATGGTCGGCAGCGAAGGCCTGCCCGTAGCCTGTGCAGCCTCGTGGGTTCAGCGAGTAGGCGATATAGCCCTGAGCTGCGAACATCGCGAGGTTGTAGGTCGTCTCCAGCTGACGCGTCAGGGGCACGGTGCCCCCGTAGTAGTAGACGATCATCGGATACTTCTTCTTGGGGTCGAAGTTGGGCGGCAGGTAGTACCAGCCATCGATCTTCACGCCATCGGGTGTGGTGTAGACGAAGTCCTTGGCAGCGGTGAAGCGTACATCGCGCAGCTTCTCGGCCGAGAGGTCCCAGACGAGCTGTTCCTTGCTCGCCCCTGCGATGCGGTAGAGGCGGCTCGCGTTGTTGAGGCTCTGCCCGATGTACCAGAGGTCACTACCGAAGCGGGCCACGCCTAGCGAGCGGACGACCTCCTCGCTCGTGGGGATCTGGCTGATCTTATTGCTGCGGACATCGAGCTTGTAGAGCGACTTGCGGCTGCCGTTCTCCGCCGTGAAGACGAAGGCGTGGAGCTTCCCCACGTAGTGGACAGCTTCCACGTTGGGGTCGAAGTCGCGCGTCAGTGCCGTCACCTTGCCCGTAGGGATATGCAGGCGGAAGAGCTCGTGCTCGTAGCCGTTGGCCGTACGGCCTAGCGTATTGGCGATGCCACCGAAGGCATCGGGTGAGCCCTCGATGAGCAGGTCATCGGTGCCAGGGATGAAGGAGGTACCAGCGATATTGAACTGATCGCGGAAGATCGTGTCGATGCGTCCCGTCTCGGGCGTGTAGCGGTAGAGCGTCGTCTGATTGTAGGGCGTCTCCGTCCACTTGGTCTTGTGCTCCGAGATGAGGAGCTGCTTGCCATCCTCCGTTATCCCCTGGATGGAGGCCGAGTGCAGCCCGTAGAGGAGCGGCGTATAGGCGCCTGTGCGGATGTCGTAGCGGTAGATGCTCGTACGATGGCGCCAGCCTGGCATACGGTCATTGGGTGAGAGGCGGCGTATGGCCATGGGGTGCTTCTCTGGGCCCTTGTCCTGCTGGTAGATGTAGAGGGTCTGCTCATCGGGACCGATCGCATAGCTGGTGCCCGGGAGCTGATCCACCCACACCGAGCTCTCGCCCGTGGCAGGGTTGATCTTGAGCAGCTGTTGCGAAAGACCATTGTAGCGCTGCAGCACGAGCATATCCTGCTTGGGCATCCACTGAGCCCCCGAGAGGTGCTGCGTGGTGCGGATGATCTTGCCCGAGGCATCGCGTAGCTCCTGATAGGTGGCACCCTTCTTTGGAGCTCGGTCGGAGTAGGTCACCAGGACGTAGCGCCCCGAGGGGGACACCGCAGCGGAGTAGAGCTGCTTACCATGCGTGATATAGTTCCAGTCGATGTAGCGGGTACCCGCTGTGCTAGCAGCGGAGTCAAGCGGGGCGAACTTCGCCTCAGGCTCATACGCCAGGCGGAAGTCTCCGCTGACACTATCCCCTGGCATCCCGAGGACGCGCACCTGAAGCGTGCCATGCGTCGCCTCGAGGCTCAGCGGCAGCGAGAGGGCGGGCTCGGAGTCTGAGGTGGCGGGGCGCTGCTCGTTGGAGCCCAGGAGGCGCTCCCCGAGGTAGAGGGCATAGCGTCCGCGGCCATGCAGCTTGATCTTGCCACGCGTGTAGCCTGGGGAGACGAGGTTGAAGGAGTAGATGCTCAGCGTGGCGGCGTCTCCCTTCGGCGCCCTGGGCACGGAGAAGATCCCCCCCGCTGAGGCCGCGATGGGCTGGGCATTATGCTCCTTGAGGGCATAGGGCTGCTTGATCTGGCTCAGGAGGTCGAAGGGGCGATTCTGCACATTGACCGAGTCGATAAGCATAGGCCGTCTCAGGCTGATCTCGCTATAGCGCTTGCCGTGAGTCAGCTGCTGCGCCTCTAGCTGCCCTCCCGTGAGGAGCAGGAGACCTAGGGCGCATGTCGTGATAGATCGGATCATGAAATAGGTATGAGTTAGGTATAAGCTGGGTGTTCGTTCAGAGCGAGGAGTCTATCGCCCTCCATCCTGGCTACCAAGGGATGGAGATCGAGGCTGAGGCAATAGGGGACGGAGTCAGCAAAGCCCGAGGCCACGAGGCGCTGATAGTGCTCACTCTCTCTGAGGTAGCGGACGCGCTCCCCTAGGCTCAGACAATGTGCTCGCCAGAGGTCGCACATCATGCGGGTAGCGTCGTCAGCCGCCTGGCCTAGTCCGAGCTTCTCAGCTCGATGGGCCAAGGCTCCCGCGTAGAGCATATCCTCCATAGAGGCTTGCCCGCGCCAGCCTGCAGCTAGGACGAGGATGTCGCGCCCCGCGGCAGCACAATGCTCTAGGGTCGCATTGAGATTGATGAAGGCCCCGACGAGGAGCTCCTCAGCCCCATGCTGCTGGGCGATGGTGATGGAGCGGGTACCGTTGGTCGTCGTGAAGACGATGTCACAGCCGCTTACGGCCTCGTAGCTATACTCGGCAGGGTCATTGCCCAGCTGGGCGAAGGCGCAGCGGCGCGTGTCTCGCTCTGCTGCGACGAGGCAGTCTGCAGATTGCCCCAGGCGCTCGGCCTCCTCGGTACTAGCTACGGGGATGATGCTGCGTGCTCGATGGGCCAGCGCTGTCACCATGGTCGTACTGGCGCGGAAGATATCGACGACGATCACACAGCAGCCTAGGCGATGGTAGAGCGGATAGAGCTCGGAGGAAGGACAGAGATAGATGTTCATGCAGATAGCTAAAGAGCCTCCTGCATCCCGCTCGGGGGATACAGGAGGCTCTACTAATAAGAAGCCTAAGCTCTAGGGTAATGAGGATAAAGGCGCGACATATAGCCTGGGCACCTTAGATTCCTAGCTCCTGGCGGATGGTGGCGATCTTGTCCAGACACGCTGCCTCGGCCTCGGCGAGCTCCTCGATCTTGGTGAGCTTGCCGCGCACCCCGATGTAGAACTTGATTTTAGGCTCCGTCCCCGAGGGGCGGATAGAGACCTTGGTACCGTCCGCCGTCTTGTACTGGAGGACGTTGCTCGTCGTGGGCATGTCGAGCGTGAATACCTCACCCTTGTCGATCCAGCGGCCCTCGAGCTTGGCGTAGTCAAGCACCTCAACGACCGGGCTGCCTGCTAGTGTCTTCAGCGGGTTCTCGCGGAAGTTCTTCATCATAGCCTCGATCTCCTCGGCGCCGCTCTTGCCCTTGCGGACGACACTTACGCCCTGCTCCTTGTACAGACCGTACTCAAGGAAGACCTGCTGCAGCAGTTCGTAGATCGAGAGACCCTTATCCAGAGCCCAGGCTGCAAGCTCGCAGAACATGGCGCAGGCCGAGACCGAACTCTTGTCGCGGATGAAGTCCTCGCGAAGGAAGCCATAGCTCTCCTCTCCGCCACCGATGTAGTTGCGCTTGCCTTCGTTCTGACGGATGACGTCGGCGATCCACTTGAAGCCCGTGTAGCAGTCGAAGAGCGTTACCTCGTTCTTCTCTGCGATGGCGCGGGTCAGCTCAGTCGTAACGATGGTCTTTACCACGTAGTCCTGGGGCTGCAGGCGACCAGACTCCTTGCGGCTCATGATCGCATAGTAGACCAGCAGGGAGCAGATCTCGTTCCCATTGATGAGGACGATCTTGCCCTCCGTGTTGCGGACGGCTACCCCGATACGGTCAGCATCGGGGTCAGAGGCTAGCACGAGGTCTGCTCCTACTTCCTCAGCCTTACGGATCGCGAGCTCAAGCGCAGCGGGCTCCTCGGGGTTGGGCGAGTGGACTGTGGGGAAGTTGCCACTGACGACATCCTGCTCAGGGACGTTGATGATATTGGTGAAGCCGATGGCGCGTAGTGTCTCAGGGATGATACGTACGCCCGTGCCGTGGATGGGCGTATAGACGATCTTGAGGTCGTGGTGGCGGGCGATGGACTCGCGCTGGGGAGCGGAGAGGCTAGCCACACGCTCGATGAACTTCTTATCAAAGTCCTCCCCGATGTACTCGATGAGCTCGGGGCGTGCCTCGAAGCGGATATCCTCGACCTTGGTCACCTTGTTCACCTCGATGATCGTATTGCGGTCGTGCGGGGCGATCATCTGGGCACCATCGCTCCAGTAAGCCTTATAGCCGTTGTACTCCTTGGGGTTGTGCGAGGCGGTGATCATCACCCCACTCTGGCAGCCCAGCTCGCGGATAGCGAAGGAGACCTCTGGCGTAGGACGGAGGCTCTCGAAGAGATAGACCTTGATGCCATTGGCGGAGAAGACCTCTGCCGTGATGCGGGCGAAGACATCGCTATTGTTGCGGCAGTCATGGCCGATAGCTACGGCGATCTGCGGGAGCGAGGCGAATTCGCGCTTGAGGTAGTTGGCTAGCCCCTGCGTCGCAGCCCCTACCGTGTAGCGGTTCATGCGATTAGAGCCTACGCCCATAATCCCACGCAGCCCACCTGTGCCGAACTCTAGGTCCTTGTAGAAGGCCTCCACTAGCTCTGTTGTATCGGGGTTGTCTAGCATACGCTGTACCTCAGCACGCGTCTCAGCGTCATAGCCTGGGGCAAGCCAGGCACTGGCTTTAGCTCGCACCTGGGCGAGGAGATCGTTTTGCTCCATGTGTCTTATGTGTATAATAGTTATATATCGACGTCTCGTGCACTCGTGTGCGCTGAGGCAAAGATAAGCATTTCGATGGGTATCAAGATAAGGATCCCCCTAGCCTAGACCTTGTGGCCGTACGCTAGAGGGATACCTATATATAGATGAGTGTGGAGCTACCACTTCACGCTGAGGCTCCAGGTCGTAGCCTTAGAGAGAGCCTTGCGCACGGCTTCGGTAGCCTGGTTCCCAGAGAGCACCAGCTCTGCCTTGTAGGCAGGGAGCTTCTCGATGATCTGTACGAGCTGAGCTTCGGTAACATCAGGGTTCTCTCGGAGGTCTAGGCTCTGTAGGCCCTGAGTTAGATACCCTACAAGGCCAAGGATCGTCGCCTGCTTTAGGTTGTGGAGCTGCAGGTCACGAACGCGAGCCTGTCCTACAGGTCCCAGCTTCGGATTGGCCCCATCTAGCTCGACGACATCCATAGCGATCGAAGGCCCCCAGAAGAGGTCGCGCAGCTGTGGCTTGTTCTTCAGGGCGAGACGAGCTAAGGGGGTAAATCCTAAAACATGCGAGAAGCCAAAGCGTTGCAGCTTCTTGCTCTCGACGAGATCGATCGTACCCAGCTTAGCCGCATCGGGCGTATGCAGGACGAGCATTCTCAGCTCAGGGAGCTGCGCCCAGCCCTCGACGGCGAAGACGGGACGATACAGAAGGAGCGTCTCAAGGCTACGCGGTAGTACGAGCTTACCTAGCGTCGTACTGACATCATTCATATTGTCATTCAGCCAGCGGCGGAGCGAGTTCAGGTCGGCCTTCTCGATGTCCGCAGTAGGACGTCGGCCGATGGTCAGATGCTTGAGCTTACCGAAGTGCGACAAGTCTAGAGCCTCCTGCGTATTTGCTCCTACGAGGGAGAAGTCCTCTAGATTAGGGAGCCCCTTGAAGGAGAGCTTGGCGAGCTTGGAGCCCGTAGCTGATACGGCGAGCTTCTTCAGTCTGGGGAGATCCTGGTCGAGGACAAGCTCGGTAGCCTCGGGGATCTCGATGCTCAGCGTGTCACGGATCCCATCGATGCCGACGAGGCCACTGGCCCCCGCGACGAAGCTGTTACCCTCCTGCGTAGCCCCCGAGATCGTCAGCCCCGTGCTGGGTGCGACGATCTGTAGGCGCTGACCTGCTGCCAGACGAATCTTTACGGAAGACGCTGCAGCAGACGCCTCGGGCTTGGCCTTGTTGGGCTCGGTGATCTCCTTGTTAGGCTCATCATTCTTGCTGCCGCAGGAGCTGGCCGTATAGGCGGTCAGTGTGAGGAGTGTGGTGAGGATGAGGATTTTCTTCATTGTTCCTTTGTCTTAATGGTGATACTAGGGACGCCTTAGGCTGGCTAGGCTATTGTTACCCCAGCCTTAGAGGATCTTCCTCCCAGGCCTAGAGCGATTCGTAGAGGCGCACCCACCCATGTTCGTCTGGGTAGTCGCCGTACTGGATGGCACGTAGACGTTCGTAGAGGGCCGTCGAGATAGGGCCAGGATTGCCATCCTTACTGATGATGTACTGCTTGTGCTCATCGAGGTCATCGACACGCAGGATAGGGCTGATGACCGCAGCGGTACCGCAGGCGCCAGCCTCCTCAAAGGTCGCTAGCTCATCGACGTGCACGGGGCGCTGCTCTACCTTGAGCCCCATATCCTGAGCCAGCTGCATGAGGCTCTTGTTGGTGACCGAGGGCAGGATAGAGCTACTCTTAGGGGTGATGTAGGTGTTCTCACGAATGCCGAAGAAGTTCGCAGGGCCACACTCATCGATGTAGAGCTTCTCCTTTGCATCGAGGTAGATGACGGCGGAGTAGCCCAGCTCGTGGGCGAGGACACCGGACTTGAGGCTAGCGGCATAGTTCCCCCCTACCTTATAGGTACCCGTACCCAGGGGTGCAGCTCGGTCGTAGCCACGCATGATCGCCATGGGCGAGGGGCGGAAGCCCGTCTTGAAGTACGCCCCTACGGGGGTGACGAAGACGAGGAAGAGGTATTCGTTGGCAGGGGCGATCCCGACCTGCTTCCCTAGTCCAATCAGTAGGGGACGGATATACAGCGAGGCTCCGCTCTCATAGGGAGGGATGAAGTCCTTGTTGAGCTCCAGGACGCGGTCGATCGCCTCGAGGAAGCGCTCCGTAGGGAGCTCGGGCATGAGGATGCCTCGGCAGGTGGACTGCAGGCGCGCGGCGTTCTCCTCAGGGCGGAAGACGCGTACCTTGCCATCACGACCACGGAAGGCCTTGAGTCCCTCGAAGGCCTCCTGTCCATAGTGAAGCGAGGTAGCCGCCATCGGAATCGTGATCATCTCCGAGTCAGAGACCTCGAGCTCGCCCCAGGCACCATCACGCCAGTAGCAGCGTACATTGTAGTGGGTGGGATGATAGCCGAAGCCGAGCGAGCTCCAGTCAAGTTCCTGTTTGTTCTCCATAATTATAGCCATAGTTTGTTATCGTGTACGATGGGGAGCTCTAAGAACTCCCTAGGGCAAAGGTAAAGAAAAAGCAAAGAACAACAGAGGAGGGGCAGGGAGCGTGCTACAGACGCTCTCTGCCCCTCTCCTTATTTATATAGGAAGGCGGTCGCTAGCCTTCGCTGACGATACGGTAGGTATCCTTGGCGATCATATACTCCTCGTCGGTGGCTACGACAGCGACCTTAACGCGGCTATCGGGGGCGCTGATCAGCATCGTGCGGCCCATGGCCTGCTGGTTCAGCTCCTCATCGATCTTGATGCCGAGGAACTCCAGCCCCTGGCACACCTCGGTACGCATAGGGGGGCGGTTCTCCCCTACCCCAGCGGTGAAGATCAGTAGGTCTAGACCACCCAGCGCGGCAGCGTAGGCGCCGACGTACTTCTTCACTCGATAGGCGTGCATAGTGATGGCTAGACGATCGCGGTGACTACCTCCCTCGGCGGCCTTAGCGACGTCGCGCATATCCGAGCCCTGGGTGCTGATGCCCTCCAACCCACTTTTCTTGGTCAGGAGGTGCGTCAGGTCCTGCAGGCTCAGCTCAGTCTTGCCCACCTCCTTATCATTCTTGAGGTAAGGCGCGATGAACTCGGGACGGTAATCCTTCTTCGCCAGGAGGAAGTCTAGTACCCCGCTGTCGATGTCCCCAGCACGCGTACCCATCATGAGGCCTTCGTTGGGCGTCAGTCCCATAGAGGTATCGATGCTGCGACCGTTCAGGATCGCAGCCATAGAGGCACCACTACCCACGTGGGCGGTCACGATCTTGGAGTTCGCTAGGTCTATGCCTGCCAGCTCGGCCCCTACCTCACTGACGTACTGATGGCTCGTACCGTGGAAGCCGTAGCGACGGATGCCGAACTCCGAGTAGAACTCGTAGGGCAGCGCGTACATGAAGGCGTGCTCGGGCATCGTCTGGTGGAAGGCCGTGTCGAAGACACCCACCTGAGGCACCTGGGGCAGCACCTTGGTCACGGCCTCGATCCCGAGGATGTTGGCAGGGTTGTGCAGCGGAGCCAAGGGCACGCACTCACGGAGCTTCTCGAGGACCTCGGCATTGATACGGACGCTGGAGGCAAAGCGCTCACCTCCGTGCACGAGGCGATGGCCGATAGCGTCGATCTCATCGAAGGAGGCTACGAAGTGCTCCTCGCGGAGGATGTCGAGGATGATCTCTACACCACGCGTGTGGTCGGGGATGGGTAGGTGACGCTCCTCCTTGGTGCCGTCGGGACGCTTGAAGCGGATGAAGGAGTCGTTGATACCGACACGCTCTTCATTCCCCGAGGTGAGGACACGGTAGGTAGGGAGCTCGATGAGGGCAAACTTCAGCGAGCTGCTCCCACAGTTGAGGACTAGGATCTTCATAAGGTTTATCCTGGGATGGTGAGACTAAGGGGGCGGAGCTAGGCCTTCTTGGCCTTCAGGGCGATGGCCTGATTGGCGGTGATGGCAGCCATCTTGTAGATGTCCTCGACCGAAGCTCCACGGCTCAGGTCATTGACGGGGGCAGCCATACCCTGCAGGATAGGCCCAACAGCCTCTGCCCCAGCTAGGCGCTGCACCAGCTTGTAGCCGATATTCCCAGCCTCGAGGGAGGGGAAGACCAGGACATTGGCCTTGCCTGCTACGAGGCTATCGGGAGCCTTGAGCGAGGCGACCTTGGAGACCAGGGCTGCATCCAGCTGCAGCTCTCCATCGAGCAGCAGCTCAGGAGCCTGCTCCTTAGCCAGGCGCGTAGCCTCGACGACCTTATCTACCATCTCGTGGTGGGCACTGCCCTTGGTCGAGAAGCTCAGCATAGCGATGCGGGGCTCGATGCCTGCGATGGCACGAGCCGAGTCGGCCGAGGAGATCGCGATCTGTGCGAGCTCGGGCGCAGTGGGGTTGGGCATGACGGCGCAGTCAGCGAAGAGCAGTAGTCCGTTGTCGCCGTAGTCTCCATGAGGGAGGAACATCAGGAAGATCCCGCTGACGCAGCTGATGCCTGGCGTCGTCTTGACGATCTGCAGTGCTGGGCGCAGCACGTCCCCCGTAGCATTGATCGCACCAGCTAGCTCGCCGTCGGCATCGCCGGCCTTGATCATGAGGCAGCCTAGGTAGAGGGGATCCTCGACGAGGATAGCAGCCTGCTCCTCGGTGAGGCCCTTACTACGGCGCAGCTCCAGCAGGAGCTCCTTATAGGCTTCCTTCTTGGCGTGCTTCTTCGGGTCGAGGAGCTCGGCCTTATCTATATTACGTAGACCGAGGTCGTGTGCGCGAGATCGGATAGCGTAGGGGTCACCGATGAGGGTTAGACGGACGACACCGTCACGCAGCAGGCGGTCTGCTGCCTTAAGAGTACGCTCCTCTGTCCCTTCGGGGAATACGATGTGCTGAGGGTTAGCCTTAGCTCTATCGATAATGTCCTGAATCAGATCCATAGTAATGGTAGATTTGTTGATGTTGTTAGTTCGCTTTGCTCAAAGGTACGGAATATCTACTGGCTTTCCCAAGGTCGTGCTTAAATTCCCAATAGAGAGCATGAATCTTTTTGCTGCGCCCTCCCCCTGGGGCTAAGGCAATGATCCCCTACAGCATAGAGAGTCCGGAGGTGCTTTGCACCCAGGAGAAGCACTCTTGGGGAAGGCTGGCAAGTGCGGGCCTTTGGGCTCGAGGCTAGCACCGCAAGGCTAAGGCGGAGCCCTACCCTATCTCTCCCGAGGCTGAGGGATATCCGTCAGAGCGCTGAGGGCTATCAGTCAAGCTCCTGATGGATGCCAGTCAGCCCCGTGAGGGATATCAGTCAGCGAGCCCCCGATATGAGAGGGGCTGCGCGCACCGATATAGAGGACGCCTCTCCGTATCATATTAGGTGATCCCCTTCGGGGAGCTCCCTTTGCTTCGGGAGCCGTCGGCAGCAAGCTAAGGGCAGCGCCCGAGCTAACTATAGATAGGTAGCCGAGGAAGTCGAAATCACTACATGAGGGTATGGCGAAGGCTCTGGAGCTAGCGTACCTTTGCACCCGTAGTTTAGGAACCTCAATATCTCGATTACACCTAACCGCAATGATCAAAAGAATCTCTCTACTAGCCGCCTGCGCTAGCCTCGCCCTCTTCGCCTCGAGCTGCAGTAAGAAGGACGAACCCTCCAAGGCGAATGCCAAGACCGTCGTCATCGACGCGACCAGCTATACCGACTATGTGTACTTCTCCTTCGAGCAGGGCAAGGTAGTCAAGACCGCCAAGTACGACGACGAGGCCATCAAGAAGGACCAGAGCTGGGACCTCGGGCTGCACCGCTATGAGTTCCGCACCAATAGCGGCACCTCAGGCTCGGGCAAGGGTGGCGCCTACGAGACCTCGGAGACCAACATCAATGCCTCCATCCCCGTCCCCGCGAGCGTGGAGACCGACAAGATGCAGCCCCAGCTCATAGCCTCCCCCCACTTTGGCGGCGGCAATCCATCGAAGAGCCTCTTCGACTCCTACGTCAACACGCCTGCCAACCTCGTCCTCACCACGACGCGTGAGCTCAAGGAGGTCCCCGGTAGCCCTATGCCTGTCTTCAAAATCATCCGCCGCGGCGCCATCGTCCAGGACCTCTCTGTACACCTCGGCGGGAGCAATACAGGCGGCCCCAGCACGGTGGTCAGCGACAAGGTCTACATCGTGCGTACGGCCACTGGGAAGCACGCCAAGGTCAAGGTACTCTCCCATAAGGGCATCCTCAATGGCAAGGCCGATGTGACGGCCGTCATTACCCTCCAGTACGTATACCCTATCGACTAGCAGCGATGCGGCCCTAGGCCACACGCCCCTACGGTATGCCCCAAGCACGACCTCGATCCGACTCGTGCTTGGGGCGTCCCATTAAAGCCTACCCCATGCGCTTAGTATTACCTCTCCTCTCCCTCTCGGCGCTCAGCCTGTCGCCCGAGCTCTTGGCACAGACCTCTACGCAGGATAGCGTCGCGCGCAGCTACGCCATCTCAGAGGTCGTCGTCACGGGGACACAGACCCCGCGCCTACTGAAGAAGCTCCCCATCATGACCCAGGTCATCAGTCGCAAGGACCTGGAGCGCGTGCAGCCACGCTCGGCAGCCGATGCCCTGCAGATGACCATCCCAGGGGTCAACGTTACCGTCCACGGAGCACAGTACCGCGTGTCAATCCAGGGCATGACGGGGGACTACATCCTCTTCCTCATCGACGGGGAGAAGATCACCTCCGAGGGGAACGGGGTGGTAGACCTCAATCGCATCGACATGACGACCATCGAGCGCATCGAGATCATCCGTGGGGCTGCCTCCGCCCTTTATGGCTCCAATGCTATAGGTGGCGTAGTGAACTTCATCACCAAGAAGGCGAGCAAGCGGCTCCAGGCCACTGCTGGCCTCGACTACAGCAGTGAGGGGCAGACACGCTATACGGCAGGGCTCATGGCGCGCTACAAGGGGCTCTACAGCAGCACCTCGCTCGGCTACACCGACCTGAAGGGCTACACCATCCCCACACGTAGTGGGGCGACCGACCAGCTGGCGCAGAACGCGGTGATGGGGAGCAAGACCCAATACTTCGGCCAGAGCCTTCGCTACCGCCCCGAGGGGGATCGACTCGAGCTCTCGGCCTTCGTCCGCTACAGCTTCCGCGACCAGGAGCAGGACGGCGCCACGCGCAATCACTACCGCACACACAACCTCGGCGGCAAGGGCTACTACGCCTTCTCCGACCGCTCCAGCCTAAGCCTGGACTACAACAACGAGCTCTACGACCGCTCCTATTGGTACACCTACGTAGGTAGCAAGAGCCCTGTCTTCCTCTTCCATGCCCATACGGCACGCCTGCAGTACAACTATGGTAAGGAGGGCTCCACACCCATACTGGCCAATATCGGTGGCGAGCTCTACGCCGAGGACCTCAAGGGCAACCGCATCTCCGAGGACGGCGCTACACGCCGCGCCGCGCTCTATTCGCTCTACGCCCAAGGGGAGTGGCATGCGACTGAGCATTGCTCCGTGGTGGGCGGACTCCGCTACGACAGCCACAGCCGCTTCGGGGGGCACCTCTCTCCGCGCCTCTCGGTACTCTACAGCGTAGACCGTATGCGCCTCCGAGCCTCCTACTCGGAGGGCTTCCGCTCGCCCTCGATCAAGGAGCTCTTCATGAGCTGGGACCACCTCGGGATGTTCTTCATCAAGGGCAACGACGGGCTTCGCCCCGAGACCAGCCGTATGCTTAGCCTCTCCTCCGAGTGGCAGACACAGCAGCTCAACCTCACCCTCATCGCCTCCTACAATGAGATTAAGAACCGCATCAGCATGGTCGAGGAGGACGGCGGCGATACCCAGCGCTATCGCAATACCTCCACCAAGGCGCAGCTCCTGAACCTGCAGGCTAGCCTGCGCTGGCGTCTGCCGCTAGGCTTCCACTTCGCTGGGGACTACGTATGGCTACGGGATCTCGACCGCGTGATGAGTAAGTCTGGACGCAGGCTCCCCTTCGCCAGCACGCGTCCGCACAACTTCACCAGCACGCTCGGCTGGGAGCATCGCCTAGGTCGATACGCCCTCAGCGCTAGCTATACCCTACGTGGGTCGAGCAGCGTAGAGACCGCTCAGTACAATACCGACCTCAAGGATTACCTCGCCGTGCGGCATGAGGGCTTCACCCTCTCCCGCCTCCATGCGGGCATCGCCTGGCGCGATCACGTTCGTCTCGGGGCAGGGATAGACAACCTCTTCGACTACCACCCCGAGACGCTGAACGTCACGGGCTCGACCTCCCCAGGCCGTAGCTACTACCTCTCCCTCGGCCTCTCGCTCTAGCAGCCGCCTTGGGACAAAAGACATCCGCCCCCACCGCGAGCTCATGTATGGGCTCGTGGTGGGGGCGGATCTGTATCGGGGGACCTCGGGCTTAGCTATGGGGATCGAAGGACTTTGCCTAGCCCTTCAGCCTACGCTCCCGCGCCTCGCGGTAGTGCTCCAGCTGGAGTATCGCCTGGCTATCGAGGGCATCCCGCAGCTCTAGCCCTGCCGCTCGGTAGAGGCGCGTCACCCTATTGTCCTCGGCTGGGATAGAGCTGAGGAGCTCGAGATCTGGGGCAGCGTCCCTCAGACCCTCCTGCCGCTGCGCGTAGAGGACCTGGTAGGGCAAGACGACATTGATGATCAGGAGGTCGCAGAGGCTGCCCGTGATCGCGGCGCGTGCTGGCTGTCCCTCGACCTCCGCCCCAGCAGCGGGTAGTGTGAAGAGCTCGTGCAGCGCGCGGCGCGTCTTTGCTCTCAGGCAGCGATCCCCGAGGAAGTCACGGCGCGTGAGGAGGGCAGCGAGCTGCAGCAGACGACGCTCGGGGAGGTTGGCGGGACGCGTCCGTGCACGGCGGAAGGTGCCTGCTCCCAGCGCGCGAAGCTCGTACTTATGCCGCAGGAAGTGATATTCCTCGGCGAGCTGCGTCCTATAGGCGCCCTCGGGCAGTACCTCGATGAGCCCAGCTTGCCCCAGTAGGAGCGCCTCCACTTGATCCAGGCGGTCACTGTGCTTCTGCAGTAGGTGCAGGTGCAGGGCAAAGGCTAGGCGCTCCATGGCCTCACTATTGAGCGCGCCGCCGAAGTAGCGTAACAGCTGTGCCCAGAAGCACTGCCCCCAGTCTCCCGAGGCACGCTCCAGCAGCTGCGCGCAGGCCTGCACCTTGGCCTGCATGCGTGCTCTATAGAGACAAAGGAGGAGGCTGGAGCGCTCCTCTGCACTGAGGCTAAGGAGCGCCTCCGCTGAGGAACGGCTGTAGAGCTGCTCGACCAGCGCCGCCTGCTCCTCGGGCTGAGTGCGGGGGACGAGGATGAGGCAGGTCGGCAGCTCCTGTCCATTGAGCCCCGCCACCTGCCGATTGTCGACCTCGACGACATGCAAGATCACCGAGCTGTAGGCAGGGTCTGCGTGGTGCCCATGGGCAAACCACTCGGAGGCGGCATGATGGATCTCGACACAGCCCACCCATAGGAGCTGGTCGATGCGTATGCGGGCGGCGAAGAAGTCGGGGCCTGCATGGAGGTTCAGTTCGCCTGGGTCGAGCACCTCGATGCGTGCACCAGCCAGCGCTCCCGTAGGGATGAGCTGATCGTAGCGCTGATGTAGCCAGAGGTAGTGAAGGAAGGCTTCCATGGTGGGGAGATAAGGTAGTGGGCTGTGTCTTCTGTGGTGTCGGAGGCTAGAGCTCCGTATAGCGGGGCAGCTGCGGCAGCGGGCTGTAGCTCTGCCCCTCGTAGTCGATGCGCCAGGCGTAGTGTGTGAGGCCGTTGCTCAGGACTAGGTAGGGGACGCGCAGGGCATAGTTGTAGCGGACGATCTGCTGGAGGACCTTGTCGGTGATCGGCACCTGGGGCGCCTTGTACTCGAGGAGCATCAGCGGGCGCAGCTGGCGGTCGTAGACGACCGTATCGCAGCGCTTCTTGGTCTGTCCGAGCTCCAGCCCCACCTCATTCATCATCAGCCCTGAGGGGTAGCCTAGATAGCTGAGGAGGTAGTGCACGAAGTGCTGGCGCACCCACTCCTCGGGGGTGAGGCGCACCGCCTTGCGACGTAGCTCATCATATATATAGGTCTTGCCCGAGCGCTGGCTGAGGCGTGGCTCGTAGCTAGGCAGGTTTAGCTCCATGATGCGTATCTTTGTGCTGTCTCTGAGATGAGACTAAGCGCTAAGATACCTAAATAATCAGTCACGCCCTCGCGGCACCTAATGCGAGCCCTATGCCCACCTATGATGAGCTGACCAAAGCGATCAAGTCTAAGTCCCTTGCTCCCGCCTATCTGCTAGCCGGTGAGGAGCCGCTGTACATCGACCGACTGGCACAGCTCCTGCTGGACACGCTGATCCCCGAGGAGGAGCGTGACTTCAACCTCAGCGTGCTCTATGGCGCTGAGGTCGGAGCCCGCGACATACTCACCGAGGCCATGCGCTTCCCTATGATGGGGGATCGGGTACTGGTCGTGGTGCGAGAGGCCCAGCTCATCAAGGACCTCGACCTCCTGGCAGAGCACCTCGAGGCCCTCCCCTCCTCGACCTGCCTGGTGCTGTGCTACAAGAAGAAGCCCGACAAACGCAAGGCCCTCTACAAGCGCCTCGAGGCCGCTGGTGCCGTCTACGAGTCCAGCCGCATCTATGACTCCAAGCTCCCCGACTTCATCACTAAGAGCTTTGCCCAGCAGCAGCTCGCCATAGACCCACGGGCAGCTAGCCTCATGGCCGAGGCCACGGGGAACGATCTAGAGAAGATCCTGGGCGAGGTCGAGAAGATCGCTCTCGCGCTGAGTGCCCGGCAACAGCGTCAGGTGGGGCTGGACGAGATCGAGCAGTATATAGGGGTGAGCAAGGAGTACAACGGCTTCGAGCTGCAGTCTGCCCTCATCAAGCGTGACGCTGCCCGCGCCTATCGCATCGCCTTCTACTTCTCGGCCAACGAGCGCAACCACCCCATCCAGCAGATCCTCGCCATGCTCTTCGGCTTCTTCAGCAACCTCATGGCCGTGCACTATATGGGTGCTCGGGACGAGCGTAGCATAGCCGCGGGGCTGAAGATCTCACCCTACGCTGCCCGTGACTACAACCTCGCGCGGACGAACTATAATGCGGCTCAGGTCTTCGCCATCATCCGTCAGCTGCGCCTGCTCGACGCCTATTCCAAGGGCGTAGACGCTAGTATCCCGAGCTCCGAGCTCTACAAGGAGCTCGTCACACGCGTCCTCGACGCCTAGCCCTCAGCCCCCGCTCAGTGTGGCAAGCCAAGTGCCCCAGCAAAGCGATAGGCAAGCCGCACCTCCAGTGAGGGATATCCCTCAGCACGCTGACTGCTATCCCTGAGGCTCGTGACTGACGTCCCTCAGCTCCCTGACTGATATCCTTCACGGCACCTCTCCCTATAGCTTCGCGCCGCTGCCGCACGAGCAGCGACCTTCCTCCTCATTATATTGGGGTACATGAGCTGCATTCCTTCAGTCTCACTTTACCCTGCGGGGAGTACGCTTACACACGGCTCGCCTCCCCTCTTTGGCTTTGGGTGAGGAGGCCCGCAGAGGCCTGTCCCTTCATCCCTCGCGGGTGGAGAGCGGCAATGAGGCCTGGGCAGCACGATGCGCCAGGATAAGGCGGGCAGCCCTCCACATTAGGACGATAGCAGATATTTAGCTATCTTTGGACACATAGCTCCTCCCTGGGGAGCCTTAGTCTGAAACTATTTCACACAAAACGAAGTAAAAGGAGATGAAGAAACTAATCGCACTAGCCGCTGTAGTGAGTCTCAGCGCTGGACTATGGGCGCAGACGCCTCAGCAGCCCAAGACGGATGGCGAGGCCAACGTCTTCACGACCGTGAAGGACGCCCGTATCACCTCGGTCAAGGACCAAGCAAACTCAGGAACCTGCTGGGCCTATTCGGCACAGAGCTTCCTCGAGGACGAGCTCATCCGTATAGGGAAGGGTAACTTCGACCTCTCCGAAATGTTTGTCGTCAGCCACTCCTACCGCGACAAGGGGCGTAAGTATGTACGCCTGCACGGCAAGCTCAACTACGGCCAGGGCGGCTCCTTCTACGACGTACTCTACGTCCTCAAGCACTACGGGGCAGTACCCCGCTCGGTGATGATGGGGCTGAACTACGGTACGGCGCGCAATCAGCACAGCGAGCTGGAGGCAGGGCTCAAGGGCTTCCTCGACGCTATCGTCGCCAAGCCCAACGGCAAGCTCTCCACAGCTTGGTATCCCGCCTACGAAGGGATCATCGACAGCTACCTGGGCAAGCTCCCCGAGAGCTTCACCTACAATGGAAAGAAGTACACGCCTAAGAGCTACGCCGAGGCCATCGGGCTCAACGCGGACGACTACGTATCGCTGACCTCCTTCACGCACCACCCCTTCTACTCCAAGTTCGCCCTCGAGATCGAGGACAACTGGCGCTGGTCAGAGTCCTACAACCTGCCCATCGACGAGTTCATGCGCGTCATGGAGCACGCCATTGACAAGGGCTTCACCATCGCTTGGGGCTCGGACGTCAGTGAGCGCGGCTTCACCCGCGACGGGATCGCTGTCCTAGCCGACCTCGAGGAGATCCAGACGCAGGGCTCCGACCAGGCTCGCTGGGTAGGCCTGAGCGTCAACGACCGCGCCAGCTACATCAATAAGGTGATCCACTCAGCCAACGTCCCCGAGATCAACCCCACGCAGGAGTACCGCCAGCAGGGCTTCGACAACTACGAGCTGACGGACGACCACGGCATGGTCATCTACGGCACGGCGAAGAATCAGAACGGGCGTAAGTTCTTCCTCGTCAAGAACTCTTGGGGCGAGGCCGGTAAGTACAAGGGGCACTGGTATGCCTCCTATAACTTCGTCAAGGGTAAGACGATGAACATCGTCATCAACCGCAAGGCTCTGCCCGACGATATCGCCAAGAAGCTCGGCGTAAGCAATAAGTAGCCGCCAGAGCCTACAGGTGCCACAAGGACGAGCGGTCAGCTATCCCCTCCGAGGGGCGGCTGACCGCTCGTCCTTTGTCCTTTTTTAGCTATCTTTGAAACGCATTTACGCTTCGACAATACAAACACATTACTATGGCAGAACAAAGCTATACGCTCCTAGATGGTAAGGGGACCAGTGCCCGCATCAAGGAGGAGATCGCCCAGGAGGTCGCTGCACGCCTGGCCTCAGGCAAGCCCGCCCCTCACCTCGTCGCTATCCTCGTCGGTCATGACGGCGGCAGCGAGACCTACGTAGCCTCCAAGATCAAGACCTGCGCTGAGGTAGGCTTCCGCTCCAGTCTCATACGCTTCGAGGACGACGTCACCCAGGAGCAGCTGCTCGCTGAGATCAAGCGGCTCAACGAGGATCCCGACGCGCATGGCTTCATCGTACAGCTCCCTCTGCCTAAGCATATCGACGAGCAGAAGATCATCGAGGCCGTAGACCCAGCCAAGGACGTCGACGGCTTCCACCCCATCAATGTAGGGCGTATGAGCATCGGCCTCCCCTGCTTCGTCTCCGCCACACCCCAAGGGATCATTGAGCTCCTCCGACGCTACGAGATCGACACCCGAGGCAAGCACTGCGTCGTCCTCGGGCGTAGTAATATCGTCGGGAAGCCCATGGCCCAACTGCTCCTACACAAGGGCAACCCAGGCGACTGCACCGTCACCGTCTGTCATAGCCGTACCCCCAACATCAAGGAGCTCTGCCTGCAGGCCGACATCATCGTAGCGGCACTGGGCGTCCCCGAGTTCCTGCGCGGCGATATGGTCAAGCCTGGAGCGGTGATCATAGACGTGGGTACGACGCGTGTCCCCGATGCAACGAAGAAGAACGGCTTCCGCCTCTCGGGAGACGTCGCCTTCGGAGAGGTAGCGCCCAAGGCGAGCTTCATCACGCCCGTCCCAGGGGGTGTAGGGCCGATGACCATCGTCTCCCTGATGCTCAATACGCTGCAGGCGGCACGACAGCAGCAGGACTAAAGCCCCAGCACAATGGCAAAACGATTCAATCCCATCGCATGGGTACCTAGCGTCTACTTCGGCATGGGGCTCCCCTACGTAGCCTTGTCGCTCGTCTCGGTACTCATGTTCACCGACCTCGGGGTAGACAAGAAGGACGTGACGCTATGGACCTCCCTGCTGGTACTCCCCTGGTCGCTCAAGCCCCTTTTCAGCCTCTGCATGGAGCTCTTCGGCACCAAGCGCCAGTACGTCTATATGACGGAGGCGGTGACGGCGCTGATGTTTGGGCTCGTCTCATTCGCTCTGCCACTGCCTAGCTTCTTTGCCGTGACGGTCGGGATCATGGGCGTCATGGCCATCAGCGGGTCTATGCACGACATCGCTGGCGACGGCGTCTACATGCAGCAGCTCAGCACCCAGGAGCAGGGTGTGTACGCGGGCTGGCAGGGCGCCTTCTATAACCTGGCCAAGATCCTCACCAATGGCGGCCTCGTCTATCTAGCGGGGACGCTCTCCAAGAGCCTCGGGCTGACCAAGGCCTGGATGATCATCATGGGCATCTGTGCGGGCATCATGCTGCTGCTGGCTCTCTACCACATGGTGGTACTCCCCCAGGAGCCCAAGCGAGATCGGCTGAGTGCCGACGAGGGGCTCAAGGAGCTGATGGAGATCCTCAGTAGCTTCTTCACCAAGCCTTACATATGGCTCTACTTAGGCTTCATCTTCCTCTATCGCCTCGGCGAAGGGCTGGCGATGAAGATTGCCCCCATCTTCCTCAAGGATGGTCTGGACAAGGGCGGGCTAGCGCTGAGCAACGAGCACTACGGCCTCATCTACGGTACGGCAGGCACGATCGCCTTCATCCTCGGCTCCATCCTCTCGGGCTACTACATCGCTCGCCTTGGGCTCAAGCGCACGCTCTTCTCCCTGGTCTGCATCTTCAACATCCCCTTCGTCGTCTACCTACTCTTCGCTATCTACCAGCCGCAGAACCTTTGGTGGGTCGCCACGGGGATTGTCTTCGAGTACTTCAGCTATGGCTTCGGCTTCGTCGGGATCACGCTCTTCATGATGCAGCAGATCGCCCCGGGTAAGTACCAGATGGCGCACTACGCCTTTGCCAATAGCCTGATGAACCTCAGCGTCATGATTCCAGGGATGCTGAGCGGCTGGCTCGCCGAGCGCCTGGGATACGAGTATTTCTTCTACCTCGTCCTGCTGGTGACCGTCCCTGTCATCCTCCTCTCCCTGCGCCTGCCTTTCGCTCACAGCACCAAGCAGGAGGCAGCTGCCTAAGCATTATCCTCCGTTCATTATTCATTATATCTCGTATATGAGCAAGCTCAAGATCGTCGGGGAGGCTCTCCCCAACATGCCCTGGGAAGAACGCCCCGAGGGCTCCAAGGAAGTTGTATGGCGCTACAGCGCTAACCCCATCATCCCTCGCGACCTCCTCCCCACCTCCAATAGCATCTTCAATAGCGCCGTCGTCCGCTTCGGCGAAGGCTACGCTGGGGTCTTCCGCTGCGATGACACCAACCGCCGTATGCGCCTGCACGTAGGCTTCAGCGACGACGCCATCAACTGGAATATCAACCCCGAGCCCCTGACCTTCGAGTGCGAGGACAAGGAGATCGGGGAGTGGGTCTACGGCTATGACCCCCGTGTCGTCTTCATCGAGGACCGCTACTATGTGACCTGGTGCAACGGCTACCACGGCCCCACGATCGGCGTAGCCTATACCTTCGACTTCAAGACCTTCCACCAGCTGGAGAACGCCTTCCTGCCCTTCAACCGCAATGGCGTACTCTTCCCCCGCAAGTTCAACGGCAAGTTCGCCATGCTGAGCCGCCCCAGCGACAACGGCCACACACCCTTCGGCGACATCTTTTACAGCGAGTCGCCCGACCTCGAGTTCTGGGGTCGTCATCGTCACGTGATGAGCCCTGCGCCCTTCGAGGACAGCGCTTGGCAGTGCACCAAAATCGGTGCGGGGCCCATCCCCATCGAGACGAGCGAAGGCTGGCTGCTGATCTACCACGGGGTACTGGCCTCCTGCAATGGCTTCGTCTACGCCTTCGGCTCCGCGCTGCTTGACCTCGACGAGCCCTGGAAGGTCAAGTTCCGCTCCGGCCCCTACCTCATCTCCCCACGCGAGCAGTACGAGTGCATGGGTGATGTGCCCAACGTGACCTTCCCCTGCGCCGCCCTGCACGACGCTGAGACGGGCCGCATCGCCATCTACTACGGCTGCGCCGACACCGTCACGGGTCTGGCCTTCGGCTACATCGATGAGATCGTAGAGTTCACCAAGAAGCACTCGATCATCTAAGGCTCGCCCTTAGTACATCCCTACGGCGCGCCCCGCGGAGACATTACTCCGTGGGGCGCGCTCCGTATATGAAGGATGAAGGCACGCGCTGCTGTGAGCGCCATCGCCAGGCCTCGGGAGGGACCCAAATTTCCGTGCGCAAGAAAATTTATTTGTGTGCGCACAGAAATTTATTTTCTTGCGCACGGAAATTTCCTACCTTGCGGAGACAGCCCTGCGGCAGCTCCTAGAGGTGAAGCGACATGCCGCCGCAGGGCATTAGTTGGTCGCGAAGCTCAGCTCTTGCGGAGCGCCTTAGGTAGCTTCTGTTCTAGGAAGCAAAGGAGGCTAGACCAAGTTTCTCCGGCATGCGACCTCAGGGAGCTAGAGAGCCCCTAGCCAAGAGCTGGCTCGCTGAGGGATAGCAGTCGAGGAGCTGACGGCCGTCCATGACGGGCGTGAGGGATGTCCCTCATCTCGCTGACTGATATCCCTCACGAGCCTTCCCCCTAGGGCTCCGCCTCCCTTGAGCTTAGGAGGGCGCTTGCTCCCGAGGGCCAAGGAGCCTCGTCCCGCGCTCATTACGAGAACTCCTACCTGATGCTGCCACACTCCTCCCCAGGTAGGTGCGCGGAATTCCTTAACTTTGCGCGCAACAAGTCAAGCACCATCATGCAAGAGAGAATAGAACAGCTAAAGGCCGAGCTCCTCGCGCTCAGCGCACAGACCGCGCAGGAGCTGGAGGAGCTGCGCATCAAGTATATCAGCAAGAAGGGACTCATTCCCCAGCTCTTCGATGCCTTCAAGACCGTGCCGAGTGAGCAGAAGCGCCTGGTCGGGCAGCAGCTCAACGAGCTCAAGGAGCTCGCCACGAGCCGCATCAACGAGCTGCGTGCAGCACTCGCAGGCCAAGGGACGAGCCACAGCGACATCGATTGGTCACGTAGCGCCTACCCCACGCCCCTCGGTACGCGCCACCCGCTGACGCTCGTCCAGCAGGAGATCACGGAGATCTTCTCCCGCCTCGGCTTCTCTATCGCCGAGGGTCCCGAGATCGAGGATGACTGGCACGTCTTCTCCGCGCTCAACTTCGCAGAGGATCATCCCGCACGCGACATGCAGGATACTTTCTTTGTGAGCAATGTCCCTGGCACGCTGCTGCGCACGCACACCTCCTCTGTACAGACGCGCACCATGCTGTCCTCTGAGCCACCGATCCGTATCATCTGCCCAGGGCGCGTGTACCGCAATGAGGCCATCTCCTACCGTGCGCACTGCTTCTTCCACCAGGTAGAGGCGCTGTACATCGACCAGAACGTCTCCTTCGCCGACCTCAAGCAGGTCCTCCTCTACTTCGCGCAGGAGCTCTTCGGCACCGATACCAAGATCCGTCTGCGCCCCTCCTACTTCCCCTTCACCGAGCCCTCTGCCGAGATGGATATCTCCTGCAACATCTGCGGGGGGACGGGTTGTAACTTCTGCAAACACACGGGCTGGGTCGAGATCCTCGGCTGCGGCATGGTGGACCCCAACGTGCTGGAGAACTGCGGTATCGACAGCAAGAAGTACTCCGGCTACGCCCTCGGCATGGGTATCGAGCGCATCACCAACCTCAAGTATCGCGTGAGTGACCTGCGTCTCTTCTCGGAGAACGATGTGCGCTTCCTCGAGCAGTTCAAGGGCGCGGGGCGCTAGCAACAAGAATAAGGCGTGACACGCAGCGAGCGCTATAGGGGCGTCATAGCATGGTTCGAGGAGCACATGCCAGTGGCCGAGACGGAGCTGGACTACCGCAGCCCCTTCGAGCTCCTGGTGGCCGTCATCCTCTCGGCACAGTGCACGGACAAGCGGGTGAACCTCGTGACGCCCGCCCTCTTCCTCCAGTACCCGACGGCTGAGCTGATGGCTCAGGCTGAGGTGGAGGACATCTTCGAGCTCATCCGCAGCATCAGCTACCCCAAGGCCAAGGCGGGCTACCTCGTCGGCACAGCGCAGCGCCTCGTCGCGGACTACGGCGGTGAGGTACCCGAGGAGCGAGAGGAGCTGATGAAGCTGCCGGGGGTCGGACGCAAGACCGCCAACGTCATCGCCTCCGTCATCTTCCAGCAGCCGACGATGGCCGTCGACACCCACGTCTTCCGCGTGGCGAACCGCATCGGGCTGACGACGAACTCCAGGACGCCGCTCGCCACCGAGCTCACCCTCATCAAGTACATCCCCGAGGAGCTTATCCCCAAGGCGCACCACTGGCTCATCCTCCACGGGCGCTATGTCTGCCTAGCTCGCAAGCCTAAGTGCTCGGAGTGCGGACTGAGCTCCCTCTGCCGCTACTACGCTGCGGCCCAACGTAAGCAAAGCAAATCATCAAAGAACTAGTCATGGTACAGCAGCCCAAGCATCGGAAGGCCCTTCTAGGCACTCTCGCCCTAGGCCTCGCGCTCACCGCGGGGATCCTGAGTTCGTGCCTCACTGGAGGACGCAAGGCAGGCGCACAGCCCGCCCTCATCCTGGGGATCATGCCTTCGGTAGACTACCTCCCTATAGCGATTGCCTCCGAGCATGGCTTCTTCGACGACTCCGTGGAGCTCGTCCGCTTCTCCTCTCCTATGGAGCGCGATGCCGCCCTACAGACGGGCTCGGTGGACGGATCGATCACAGACTACATGAGCGCTATGCTGCTGCAAAGCAAGGGGCAGGAGCTCGTCCTCCCCGTGGCTACTCAGGGGAGCTTCCGCCTCGTCTTCGGGCACAATGAAGATCTCATGCGCCTCTCCGACCTAGAAGGCAAGCATATCGGCCTCTCCTCCCACACCGTCATCGAGTACGCTACGGAGAAGGCGCTGGTATCCCCTAAGGGCAAGACCCTCCCCTTCACGCCCGTGGAGGTGCAGAAGGTACCCATCCGCCTAGAGATGCTGCGCTCGGGTGAGCTCGACGCAGCGATCCTGCCCGAGCCCTTCGCTACCCTCGCTGCGACGAAGGGGCTGCGTGTGGTCAGCCTACCCGATGGGATCATCGAACATATCACAGGCCTCGCCCTTCTCCGCAAGAGCTACGAGACCAAGCGCTCCGCCGTCGTCTCCCTCATCAAGGGCTATAATGAGGCTATAGCCTACATGCAGGAGGCCCCGCGTGAGGAGTGGGTGGGCTCTATCGTCCAGCTCCTAGGCATCCCCCCCGAGGTAGCCCTACAGCTGCAGCTCCCCGACTATCATCCAGCCGCCAGCCCCGACACGACGCACTTTGCCCCCATCCTCGAGTGGATGAAGACCAAGAAGCTCGTCCCCCACAGCTATCAGGCTACAGGGCTCGTGCCTCCGCTCCCCGACCTGCAGTAAGCACTCGCCCACGAGACACATGGCACTAGAGATTACCGATCTCAGCATCAGCTACCCCTCCAGAGGGCACCAGCAAACCGCGGTGCTCTCTGGTCTTTCTTTGTCGCTGGCCGAGGATGAGATCTGCTGCATCATGGGCCCCTCAGGCTGCGGCAAGTCCTCCCTCCTGCATACCCTGGCGGGCATCCTCACGCCTACGAGCGGCAGCCTTCGACTCAAGGGGCAGCCACTCGACCCACAGCACCAGCAGATCGCCCTCGTCCCGCAGCAGTACGGCCTCCTGCCGTGGAAGTGCGTGCGCGATAATCTCCAGCTCCCCGCCGCCCTCGGCAAGCGCCTCGTCCAGCCCGAGCAGCAGCGCGCCATCCTCGACATCCTAGGCCTCAGTACGCTCCTCGACCGCTATCCACAGGAGCTCAGCGGTGGCCAGCGCCAGCGTATCGCCCTAGCCCGAGCCTTCTTCATGCAGCCCGATCTACTGCTGCTGGACGAAGCCTTCTCCGCGCTGGACATCTCCACGGCCGAGCGCTCGCGCCAGCTCTTCCTCGAGCTCTGGCACGCCTACCCTACCCCGACCCTCATCGTGACGCACAGTCCTCAGGAAACGCTGGAGCTCTCTCGGCGCACCCTTGTCTTCGGAGGACAGCCCAGCCAGCTCCTGGCCGATCTTAGCTCACCGAGCCTCGAGCTCCTCACCCAGCGACTACGCCAGAGCTATGAGACGCTTTAGATCCCACCTCCTACAGCTCGCCTTGGGGGCGCTGCTCCTACACGTCCTCTGGATCATCGGCTACCTAGCACTCCACAGCGAGGTGCTGCCCGCCCCCTGGCAGGTCTACCGACACATGCTGCAGATGGACTGGACGGCTCTCGCAGAGCACAGCCTGCAGAGCCTTGCGCGCATCGCTTGGGGCATTGCCTTGGCGAGCCTCCTCGGCTGGCTCCTCGCACTCGGCATGGTCAGCCTGCCGCGCTTCGGGCGTAGCCTCTCGACTTTCATCTACTTCTCCTACCCCATTCCGAAGCTGGCTCTACTGCCCGTCGTCATGCTCCTAGCTGGGCTCGGCGAGGCGACCAAAGTCATCATGATCGTCCTGATTATCCTCTTCCAGCTGGCGGTGACGATGCGCGATGCCCTCCTGCAGATCCCTGTGGAGCACTTCGCCCTCCTGCAGAGCCTCGGAGCTAGCTGGAGCGCGCGCCTACGGCACATCCTTCTGCCCGCGGTACTGCCCGCCTTTCTCTCCGCCCTGCGCATCGCGCTAGGCACTGCCATATCTGTGCTCTTCGTCACCGAGACCTACGGCACGACACTTGGGCTAGGCTACTACATCACGGACGCCTGGATGCGCATCGACTACTTAGATATGTATGCAGGGATCGCCCTGCTGAGCGTGATTGGGCTTAGCATCTTCGTCCTCATCGACCTCCTCGAGGCGCTACTCTGTCCCTGGACACAGCGTGCCAGCGAGCAGCCGCTCTAGGCGTCTAAGCCGCTCACCACTAGCGTGAAGATACTTAGGCATCCCTCTCTTTCCTCACCGACATCAGCGCTTAGTCTAGGGAGATAGCGCCCTCGAGCGCTCCGTGGAATGTGCTCCCCCGCAGCCTACGCGACGTGCTAGAGCTATCCCTCACGAGCCGCGTCCAAAGGCCTTGCGGTAGGGAATAGCGGGATTTCTAGTATCTTTGACCTTGTGGCGAGGGGCCAAGCGAGGGAGCTCTCCTTAGGCTTCCTGATCCCCCAGCCCACTCGAAGGACTATGGCTAGTAAGCGACAACTCAAGAAAGAAATCATCCTAGAGGTGACCCAGCTCTTCGACGAAGCGATCATCCTGCGCTCTCTGGCGACAGGTCAGAGCATGGAGCTGGAGCTGGAGGAACTGATGGATGACATCATGGTGCTGACGGACGACAGCCTCCGCCGCGTGGCTCACCCCGACGGTAAGGACAATCCCCGCCTTATCCGAGCCTACTACCGTGGGCTGCGTCAGCACATCGCCCAGCACGTGGCGGACTTCTCGGATCGCCTTGACCTCTTCGTCGAGGGGATCTACGGCATCAAGGGCTAAGGCCTTAGCCCGCATCACAAGATATCGATACGACTTTGCGAAAGAAACTTGCACAGACACTGCTCCGCATCCTCGGCTGGAAGGTCGAGGCCTTGCCGCAGGATCATCCTGCAGGCAGCGTCATCTGTGTCGCCCCGCACACCAGTAATGCGGACTTCTTCATCGGTCTACTCTTCTCCTGGGCTGTAGGTATACGCTCGGGCTTCCTGATGAAGAGCGACTGGTTCTTCTTCCCCCTCTCACCCATTCTTCGAGCCCTAGGTGGTGTGCCCGTCAACCGCTCGGAGCGCAGCCAGACCGTGGAGCGCATCCAGGAGCTGCTGCGTCAGCGCGGCGAGATGCACATCGCCATCACCCCCGAGGGCACGCGTAAGCGAGGCGAGAAGTGGAAGAGCGGCTTCTACCATATAGCACAGGCTGCAGGCCTCCCCATAGAGCTCGCGGTCATCAACTATAAGGATAAGGTCGTAGGCATTACCGAGGTCTTCCATCCTACGGGTGACCTCGAGCGCGACCTTGCCTACATCCGCAGCCGCTACAGCGCCGAACAGGCGAAGTACCCCGAGCAGTTCACCCCCTAAGCCCCATCACCCGCATCATGCAGCCGAGCTCTGAGCTCCGAGTAGCCGCCGTCCAGTGCCCCATCCTATGGAATGAGCCCGAGGCCAACCTCCGTTATATCGAGGAGCAGCTCCGAGGTCAGGAGACTGCCGACCTGCTCGTCTTCCCCGAAACCATCCTCACGGGCTTCTCGGCCACTGCAGCCGACTATGCAGATCGTGAGGGACGACAGCTGGAGGAGCTCAGCAGCCTAGCGCGCCGCTACGGCAAGGCCATCGCGGGAAGCCTCCTCACTGCGCTCGAGGGGCAGCTGTACAATGCCTTCTTCCTCATCGACGAGGAGGGACAGGTACAGCTGCAGCCCAAGCGGCATCTCTTCGCCCCAGGTGGAGAGCGCGGCTACGTACAGCCCGCCACCGAGCGCTGCATCTTCAGCTATCGAGGCTGGCACATTCTTCCGCTGGTGTGCTATGACCTGCGCTTCCCCGTATGGTGCCGCAACGTGGATAAGGAGTACGACCTCATCCTCGTGGTGGCCAACTGGCCGAAGCCCCGCCGCGCCGTCTGGCAGACGCTGCTACGAGCCCGTGCAATGGAGAACCTCTGCTACGTCGTTGGCGTCAACCGCGTCGGCACCGACCCACAGGGACTCATCTACACAGGGGACAGCGCCCTCATCACCCCGAGGGGTGAGGTCATCGCCGAGGCTGCAGCAGGTGCCGAGGAGGTGGTCTGTGGCAGCCTCAGCTACGAGCCCCTCAGCGAGCTGCGGCGTAAGTTCCCCGTCTGGGCAGACGCCGACCGCTTCACCCTTGAGCTCTAGCACCAAGTACTACGACACCAACCCTACTCATATAGATCAATGAATACGACATCACGCGCACAGCGCATCGCCGAGGCGCTCCTGAAGGTCAAGGCCGTCAAGCTCCAACCCGACGCGCCCTTCACCTGGGCCTCAGGCTGGAAGTCCCCCATCTACTGCGACAACCGCGTCACCCTCTCCTACCCCGAGGTCCGCAGCCTGATCAAGACCGAGCTGGCAGCTGCCATCCGTGAGGAGTTCGGCGAGCCCGAGGTCATCGCCGGGGTAGCTACGGGTGCTATTGCTCAGGGCGCCCTCGTGGCAGACCTCCTGGGGCTGCCCTTCGTCTACGTGCGTCCTGCAGCTAAGGATCACGGCATGGGCAACCAGATCGAGGGCGAGCTGCCCCCCGCGAGCCGCGTACTCGTCATCGAGGATCTGATCTCCACGGGCGGCAGCAGCCTCAAGGCCGTAGAGGCGCTGCGTCGTGCAGGCAGCGAAGTCCTCGGGATGGTAGCCGTCTACACCCACGGCTTCCCACAGGCAGAGGAGGCCTTTGCCGCAGCAGGCCTTCGCTTGGTCACCCTCAGCCACTACGACGCCGTCATCGCTCAGGCACTGGCCACAGGCTACATCAGCCCTGAGGATGAGGCCCTGCTCAAGGAATGGCGTAAGGCCCCCGACCAGTGGACGGGACGCCCCTAGCCCCGCCGTCAGTAGCTAATCAATAGGAATCCACAATGAGTGACTACGTAAGTAATATCAAGACTATCGCTGCCTCGCGCAGCCGTGTATACGATCGCCTCTCCAACCTCGGGGGCCTCGCCTCCATTCAGGATCGACTGCCCGAGGAGGCACGCGAGAAGATCAGCATCGAGGCTATAGACAACGACAGCTGTGCCTTCGTCATCCCCGCTGCGGGACGCCTCGTCCTGCGTATCGTGGAGCGCAGCCCCGAGGAGACGATCAAGCTCGCCACCGACCAGTCCCCGATCGATCTCACGATCTGGATACAGCTCCTCGAGCCAGCCCCAGGAGACACACGCCTCCGCCTCACGCTACGCGCCGACCTCAACTTCTTCCTCAAGAAGATGATCGGTGGCAAGCTACAGGAAGGCGTAGACAAGCTCGCTGATATGCTGGCGATGATCCCCTACAACTACTAGACGCCATGGAGCCCCTCCGAGCTGGATACCTCCTCCTCGGTCTAGCCCTCCTCCTCGGAGCCTGCAGTGAGACCGATAGACCGGTGTCTCCTGCAGGCTCCGTCGCTTGTCGCCTCGAGCTGCAGGATAGCCGCTACCGCCCGCTCCTCTCCCCAGGAGGTATCGCCACAGTCACCGAGCCCCCGACGGCTAGCGCCCGCATAGGCCTCCGCGGGCTTGCGGTCGTCCACGGCCTCACGGGCCAAGCGGACTACTTCGCCTACGACCTGGCCTGCCCCCACGAGCTGGGGCAGCTGGTACGCCTCGAGCTGCGAGACAGGCAGCTCGATTGCCCCTCCTGCCATAGCAGCTACGAGCTGCTAAGCGGCCTCGGCGCCCCCATTGCAGGCCCAGCCCGTAGCCCCCTACTGCGCTATCGTGTGCACCCGCTGGATCGCTACCGCCTCCTCATTGCTAATTAGTATCGGACTATGGAGCTCTCCGCCTGGCTAGTGATTGCCTACATACTCACCATCCTCGGGGTGATCGCGACTGTCCTGAGCGAGAACCGCAACCCACTGAAGGCCTCCGCCTGGATCTTCATCGTGGGGCTGATCCCGGTCTTCGGCCTCATGGCCTATATCGTCTTCGGGCAGGACCAGCGGCGACTGCATAGCATCAGCAGGCGCTTCTATCGGCGTCTGATGCGGCGCCCTCAGCGCCTAGCCCTCCCCGAGCACCTGCTCAAGCGTCGCCAGGTCACCGAGGAGCACCAGCAGATCATACAGCTGCTACAGCGCAACTCCAACAGCCCGCTGCTCCAGCTCGAGTCCATGGAGGTCTACACCTGGGGCTATGATATGTATGAGGCGCTCTTCGTCGACCTCGAGCGAGCCGAGGAGTACATCCATCTACAGGCCTATATCTTCGGTGCGGACACGGTGCTCGACCGCCTGACGGAGCTCCTCGTCCGCAAGGCCGAGGAGGGCGTCACGATACGCATCATCTACGACCACCTCGGCTCCTACGATGTCCCCAGCAGCTACTGGCGCCGTATGCGCGAGGCGGGGATACAGGTCTATGCCTTCATGCGCGTAGCCTTCCCTCTACTCTCCACGACGGTGAACTACCGCAATCACCGCAAGATCGTCGTCATCGACGGCTCCATCGGCTATGTCGGGGGGATGAACTTTGCCCAGCGCTACCTCACGGGGAACCAGCTCGGGCGCTGGCGTGATACGCACTTCCGCATCACGGGGGTAGCGGTGGCAGGACTGCAGAGCTCCTTCCTCAGTGACTGGTACACTGTCTCGCGCAAGGTGGTGAACATGGATCGCTACTTCGACCCCAACGCCCTAGCTAATGCCTATTCGCCCTCCATCCAGTTCGTCCAGGGCGGCCCCTTCACCCACTGGCACGTCCTCGAGCAGGCCATCATCTACCTTATCAGCCGCGCCAATCGCTCCATCGCCATCGAGACCCCCTACTTCCTCCCGACGGAGAATCTCAACAACGCGCTCATCACGGCAGCGCTGGCAGGGGTCAAGGTCGAGCTGATGATCCCCGACCGTACGGACTCTCGACTGACGACCTACGCGGCCAACTCCTACCTCGCGCAGCTCCTCGAGGCTGGGGTCGAAGTCTACCGCTACCAAGCGGGCTTCCTCCACTCCAAACTGCTCCTCATCGACGAGCGCATCGCCTCGATCGGCTCGGCCAATATGGACTTCCGTAGTCTGGAGCACAACTTCGAGATCGCGGGCATCCTCTACGACGAGGGTATGACACGACGCCTGAGGCAGATCTTCGAGGAGGACAAGCGCTCCTGCCTCCGCCTAGAGGCAGAGAGCTGGGCACAGCGCGGCTGGCGGGTGCGCTTCGCCGAGTCCTTCATGCGTCTCTTCGCACCGCTCCTCTAGTTTGTGCCGATAGACATCAAAGGCGCGGGGGCTGCTGGATCTCGATCGGATCTGGCAGCCCCCGCGCCTTTTGTCTGCTTGCCTACTTCGCCTTAGGCGTATAGCGACTCATGCGCTTGATGATGACGTTCTTCAGCGGGCGGTCCTCGTTGTCCGTCTCGAGGCGCTGGATCTTGTCTACCGTCCCCCAGCCGTCCAGCAGACGACCGAAGACCGTGTAGGTGCCATCGAGGTGGGCAGCTCCGCCCTCAAACATATACTGCTTCTTCTGCTCCTCGCTGTACTTCCAGCTCCGCCCCGCTTCCTGCTCCTTGAGGTCGAAGTCCGTGTAGTACTTGCCCGTGACGATGTAGAACTGGCAGGCCGAGCTGCGCATCTCGGGATTGATATCGTCGGGCTGACGGGCAGCTGCGAGGGCCCCACGGACGTGGACGAAAAGCTCGGGATGGAATTCGCCTGCGATCGTGCCCTCAGTAGAGTCCTGAGGCAGCGGAGCATCACGATTGAGCCCCTTCGTACCGAGGTGCCCCGTCTGGATCATGAAGTCTTTGATCACTCGGTGGAACTGCACACCCTCGTAGGCACGGCTGTCGACGAGGCGGAGGAAGTTATCCCGATGGATGGGCGTCTCATTGAAGAGCTCGAGGATGAAGGGCCCCTTGGAGGTCTCGACAAGTACCTGAGGGCGCGCCTGCGCTAGGAGCGAGGCAGCAGAGAGGAGCAGGGCCGCGAGGCCGAGTAGACAGCGGTGAAGCATAGCGATAGAGATCAGATGAGGATGGGAAGGGTATCGTTGGAGGCGTCGGCCGTGGTGATGAAGGCCTTGGGGTCGAGCTCGAGGACGAGGTTCTTGAGTGGCTGGAAGTTCTTGCGCTGGATGATGATGAAGAGCACCTCACGCTCCTGCCCCGTGTACATCCCCTTGCCGTGGAGGAAGGTCCCACGTACGCCCATACGTCCGACGAGCTGCTCACGGAGCTCCTCCATACGGTCAGAGATGATGAAGACTGACTTGTGGGGATTCTGCGGCTGCAGTGCCTCGACGACCTTACTGTAGATGAAGATAGCGATCCAGGAGTAGAGGGGCACCTTCCAGTCCTCGAAGACCCACAGCCCGAGCAGGACGATCAGCGAGTCAATAATCATGATGAGCGTCCCCACCTTCGTATTGAACATGCGTGAGAGTACGCGCGCCAACGTGTCCGTGCCCGCACAGGTACTCTGTGCCTGGAAGATCATCCAGACGCTGATCCCGAGGATGGCGCCGCCGTAGAAGCTGCAGAGGATGGGCTCCTCAACCAGAGGCTTGCCCGCCGCCCACAGCTCGATGAGGTCAGAGAAGAGGGCGACGAGAAGGAAGGTGACGACGGTCTTGACCGCCGACCACTTACCCAGGCCGTGCATCGCGAGCAGGAAGAGAGGAATGTTGAAGAAGAGGGCGATCGTCCCGACACCGAGATCTAGGCCGAAGAGCGTCTTGGCGAGCTCGCGCAGCACCATAGCCAGACCATACACACCACCAGGACTGATATGCGCTGGCGTCAAGAACAGGCTGTAGCCTACGGCGAGGAAGAAGGATCCGAAGAGGATCAGCGCAGCGTCTGTGAGGACCTGCTTCGCATTGATTTTCGGCATCTTGATGAGATGTGCTTAGTATAGGTGTTCGGGCGCCGGTGTCCCGAGCGCCTTCACAAAGATAAGTCATCTAGTGCATACGCTCTATGCCTTGGGCAAAGGGGCTCTGCGCTGCTCCAGCCTCACGAGAAAGGAGGCCAACTGGAGGGAAGGGGTGGCACGCGACGAAGCCCCAGGAGTAAGGCGCGGTAGGCGGGGCGGCTACGCGCTGTGCTGAGGGCTAAGGGAGGGCTTCGCTGAGGGATATCAGTCACGAGGCTGAGGGACGTCCCTCACGAGCCTGAAGGATAGCAGTCAGAGCGCTGAGGGATATCCGTCAGCCTGCGCTCTGGGGGAGGAGGAGGGCGCTAAGGGGCCCAGCAGCAACCCAACGGAAGGGGCTCGAAGCAGCCCCGCAGCTCACTGGGAAGGGCGCTAAAGCAAAGGAAAAGGGATGCTTCGCAAGGCCTTAGGACGAGGCTCCAAGCGGGGGCTGAGCAGAGCGATTAAATAATTAGTTCTAGTTTGCGCTAAGATTTGTATCTTTGCCTTAGTATCAGATTTACTAATTCTAGTTTAGATATGGAAATTATTAAGATCGTCGGCCGCGAGATCCTCGACTCGCGTGGGAATCCTACCGTAGAGGTAGACGTACATCTGGCTAGCGGCATCATCGGCCGCGCTGCTGTACCTAGTGGTGCCTCCACAGGGGAAAACGAAGCTCTGGAGCTCCGTGACGGAGACAAGGACCGCTACCTCGGTAAGGGCGTCCTCAAGGCTGTTGAGAACATCAACAACGTCATCGCCCCTGAGCTCTATGGTATGAGCGCCCTCAACCAGCGTGAGATCGACCTCAAGATGATCGCCCTTGACGGCACCAAGACCAAGAGCAAGCTCGGCGCTAACGCTATCCTCGGCGTCTCGCTCGCCGTGGCTAAGGCTGCTGCCCAGTACCTCGACATCCCCCTCTATCGCTACATCGGCGGTACCAACACCTACGTACTGCCTGTGCCCATGATGAACATCATCAACGGGGGCTCGCACTCGGATGCTCCTATCGCCTTCCAGGAATTCATGATCCGCCCTGTCGGTGCATGCTGCTTCCGCGAAGGTCTCCGCATGGGTGCTGAGGTCTTCCACGCCCTCAAGAAGGTACTGCATGACCGCGGTCTGAGCACGGCCGTAGGTGACGAAGGTGGCTTCGCCCCTGCCCTCAATGGCACGGAGGACGCTATCGAGTCTATCCTCAAGGCTGTCGAGAAGGCTGGCTATGTACCTGGCAAGGACATCACGATCGCTATGGACTGCGCCTCCTCTGAGTTCTTCAAGGATGGTATCTACGACTACACCAAGTTCGAAGGTGAGCACGGTGTCAAGCGTACCATCGACGAGCAGGTAGCCTTCCTCAGCGAGCTCGTAGAGAAGTATCCTATCGACTCCATCGAGGACGGTATGGCTGAGAACGACTGGGAAGGCTGGAAGAAGCTCACCGATAAGCTCGGCAAGAAGATCCAGCTCGTAGGTGACGACCTCTTCGTGACGAATGTCGAGTACCTCCGTCGTGGTATCGCCGAGGGCTGCGGTAACTCCATCCTCATCAAGGTCAACCAGATCGGTACGCTCACCGAGACCCTCGACGCGATCGATATGGCTCACCGCCACGGCTTCACCTCTGTCACCTCGCACCGCTCTGGGGAGACCGAGGATGCTACGATCGCTGACATCGCTGTCGCTACGAACTCTGGCCAGATCAAGACCGGTTCGCTCAGCCGCACCGACCGTATGGCTAAGTACAACCAGCTCCTCCGCATCGAAGAGGAACTCGGTGACCTGGCTGTCTACGGCTACAAGCGCATCAAGTAGGCTTGCCCTAGCCTAGCCGCCTGCCCTAGGGCTAGCGGCTAAGACAAGCGAGGCTCGCCTCGGAGGATGATCTCCTCTGAGGCGAGCCTCGCTGCATTAGGGGCGGTGCTGGCCCTCTAGGCTAGGGCACGGCGCTGGGGCTTGCCATCTTGGCTTTTTTGCGTACCTTTGCCCGAAAGGGCAGGCGCTTAGCCTCCCCCGCTATCACTAATCTACACCGATACGATGATACTTAGATCCTTGCTCCCCGAGAGCATGACAAGATATAGAGGCCGCTCGTCAAGCACTGCTTGCGAGGCGGCTTTTTCTTTATCTAGGGGTCTGGTAGCGCAGTAGTCACTCACCTACCTTCATATATACACGTCCTATGCAAGAGTACAAAAGAGCCACGCTGATCCTCGATGATGGTAGCCGCTTCGAAGGCTACGCATTCGGCCACGAGGCCCCCGTAGCAGGCGAAGTCGTCTTCACTACCGCTATGACGGGCTACACCGAGAGCTTTACCGACCCGAGCTACCGCGGGCAGATCCTCGTAATGACCTACCCCCTAGTAGGTAACTATGGCGTACCCTCCCCCCAGCTCGACGAGCACGGGATCGCCTACTTCCGCGAGAGCGACAGGATCCATCCCCTTGGCATCATCGTCTCCGACTACTCCGAGGAGCACAGCCACTGGAACGCTCAGAGCTCGCTCGGCCAGTGGCTACGCAGCGAGCAGGTCTTCGGCCTCACGGGCATCGACACCCGGGAGCTGGCGAAGACGCTCCGAGAGAAGGGCTCGATGAAGGGTAAGATCATCCTCGAGGGAGGGACAGACATCCCCTTCGACGACCCCAACGCACGCAACCTCGTAGCGGAGGTCTCGCCCAAGGAGGTACAGGTCTACGGCAATGGTCCCAAGAAGGTCGTCCTCGTCGACTGCGGCGCCAAGAACAACATCATCCGCAACCTTATCCGCCCCGAGATCACCCTCTACCGCGTGCCCTGGGACTATGACTTCAACCAGATCGACTACGATGGGCTCTTCCTATCCAATGGACCCGGTGACCCCAATATGTGCAGCATCACCGTCGAGCACATCCGCAAGGCGCTGGAGCGCAAGAAGCCCATCTGCGGCATCTGCATGGGCAATCAGCTCCTCGCCGCAGCCGCTGGCGCCAAGGTAACGAAGATGAAGTACGGCCACCGCAGTCACAATCAGCCCGTGCAGGAGGTCGGCACGACGCGCTGCTACATCACCAGCCAGAATCACGGCTACGCAGTGGATGCCTCCACGCTCGGCCCAGGCTGGCGCGCCAAGTACATCAACCTCAACGACGGCACCAACGAGGGGATCTGCCACGAGACGCTCCCCTACTTCTCAGCCCAGTTCCACCCCGAGGCCTGCAGCGGGCCGACCGACACGGTCTTCATCTTCGAGGAGTTCCTCCAGCTGCTCTAGGCACGACACTACGACTAAACGATTACCAAGGATATGAGCGACAAGAACAAGATACAGAAGGTGCTGCTCCTCGGCTCTGGAGCACTCAAGATAGGTGAGGCTGGGGAGTTCGACTACTCGGGCTCGCAGGCGCTGAAGGCCATGCGTGAGGAGGGGATCCACACCGTCCTCGTGAACCCCAATATCGCCACCGTACAGACCTCGGAGGGTATAGCCGATGAGATCTACTTCCTCCCCGTGACGCCTTTCTTCATCGAGAAGGTCATCGAGAAGGAGCGCCCTCAGGGGATCCTGCTGGCCTTCGGCGGACAGACGGCACTCAACTGCGGCGTCGCCCTACACCAGAGTGGCGTCCTCGACAAGTACCAGGTGCAGGTGCTCGGTACCCCCGTCGAGGCCATCATGAACACGGAGGACAGAGACCTCTTCGCCCGCAAGCTGGACGAGATCTCTGTCAAGACCATCCAGAGCCATGCAGCGGAGACCCTAGAGGAGGCACGCCGGGCAGCCGCCAGCCTCGGCTACCCCGTCATCATCCGCGCGGCCTATGCCCTCGGGGGGCTCGGCAGTGGCTTCTGTGACAACGAGCAGGAGCTGGACGAGCTCTGCAGCAAGGCCTTCGCCTTCTCCCCCCAGGTGCTCGTCGAGAAGAGTCTCAAGGGCTGGAAGGAGGTCGAGTACGAGGTCGTCCGTGACCGCTACGACAACTGCATCACGGTCTGCAATATGGAGAACTTCGACCCCCTCGGCATCCACACCGGGGAGAGCATCGTCATCGCTCCCTCGCAGACGCTGACCAACAACGAGTACCACAAGCTCCGCGAGATCGCCATCCGCATCGTCCGTCACATCGGCATCGTCGGCGAGTGCAATGTGCAGTATGCCCTCGACCCCGACAGTGAGGACTACCGCGTCATCGAGGTCAATGCGCGCCTCTCGCGCTCCTCGGCTCTGGCGTCCAAAGCGACGGGCTACCCGCTGGCCTTCGTCGCCGCCAAGCTCGGCCTCGGCTACGGGCTCTTCGAGCTCAAGAACTCGGTGACCAAGACCACGCCTGCCTTCTTCGAGCCCGCTCTGGACTATGTCGTGTGCAAGATCCCCCGCTGGGACCTCGGCAAGTTCCACGGCGTCTCCCGCGAGCTCGGCAGTAGCATGAAGTCCGTCGGCGAAGTGATGGCCATAGGCCGCACCTTCGAGGAAGCGATGCAAAAGGGGCTACGTATGATCGGCCAGGGCATGCACGGCTTCGTGGGCAACAATACCAAGGAGCTCTCGGGTGCCGAGCTGGACGAGGCGCTGAAGGCCCCGACCGACACCCGCATCGTCGCCATCAGCCAGGCACTGCGTGCTGACTATAGCGTGGAGCAGATCCACCAGCTGACCAAGATCGACTGCTGGTTCCTCGACAAGCTGTCGAGCATCGTGCGCACCTCAGAGGAGCTGCACCAGCAGACAAGTATCGCAGCCCTACCCCAGCAACTGCTGCGCCACGCCAAGCGCCAGGGCTTCTCGGACTTCCAGATCGCTCGCTTCGTCCTCGAGGCTCAGGGTATCAAGGCTCGGGACAAGGAGGCGCTCGAGGTGCGCGCCCTGCGCAAGAAGCTCGGCATCGTACCCGTGGTCAAGCAGATCGACACCCTCGCGGCCGAATACCCCGCCGAGACCAACTACCTCTACCTTACCTATAGCGGCACGGTGAGCGACATTGACTACGAGGGGGATGCACGCTCGGTCGTCGTCCTCGGCTCGGGCGCCTACCGTATCGGCAGCTCGGTAGAGTTCGACTGGTGCGGTGTCAATGCGCTGCAGACGATCCGTCAGCAGGGCTTCCGCTCGGTGATGATCAACTACAATCCCGAGACCGTCAGCACCGACTACGACATTACCGATAGGCTGTACTTCGACGAGCTGACCTTCGAGCGCGTCCTAGATATCCTTGACCTAGAGACCCCGCGCGGCGTCATCCTCTCGACGGGCGGACAGATCCCCAATAATCTTGCCCTCAAGCTCCACTCCCAGCGTATCCCCATCCTCGGGACGCAGGCCGAGGACATTGATAACGCCGAGGACAGACACAAGTTCTCCGCCATGCTCGACAGCCTCGGGATCGACCAGCCCCGCTGGCGGGAGCTCACCAGCCTCTCCGATATCGACAGCTTCATCGAGGAGGTGGGCTTCCCCGTACTCGTACGTCCCAGCTACGTCCTCTCGGGGGCTGCGATGAATGTCTGCTCCAATCAGGAGGAGCTCTATCGCTTCCTCGAGCTCGCAGCCGATGTATCGAAGGAGCACCCCGTGGTCGTAAGCCAGTTCATCGAGCACGCCAAGGAGGTCGAGATCGACGCCGTAGCCCAGCGCGGTGAGATCGTAGCCTACGCCATCAGCGAGCATATCGAGTTTGCAGGGGTACACTCGGGCGATGCCACCATCCAGTTCCCAGGGCAGAAGCTCTATGTCGAGACGGTGCGCCGCATCAAGCGCATCAGTCGCCAGATCGCCGAGGCGCTACACATCTCGGGTCCCTTCAACATCCAGTTCCTCGCCAAGGGCAATGAGATCAAGGTCATCGAGTGTAACCTGCGCGCCTCCCGTAGCTTCCCCTTCGTCAGCAAGGTGCTCAAGATTAACTTCATCGAGCTGGCGACCCGCATCATGCTGGGTCAGCGCGTGGAGAAGCCCAATAAGAGTGCCTTCGACCTCGACTACGTGGGGATCAAGGCCTCCCAGTTCTCCTTCGCACGCCTACAGAAGGCAGACCCCGTCCTCGGGGTCGATATGATGAGCACGGGGGAAGTCGGCTGTCTCGGTGACGATACCAACGAGGCGGTGCTGAAGTCCATGCTCTCCGTCGGCTACCGCATCCCCGAGCGCAGCGTGCTGCTCTCCACGGGAGGCTACAAGCAGAAGGTCGACATGCTCGACGCGGCCCAGCTGCTGCACGCCCGTGGCTATAAGCTCTACGCGACGCAGGGCACGCACGACATGCTGGCTGAGAACGGCATCCCCTCCACGCTCGTCTACTGGCCGACCGATGAGGGCAAGCACCCACAGGCACTGGACCTGCTACACGAGAAGAAGATCGACATGGTAGTGAATATCAACAAGAACCTCACCGCAGGCGAGCTCACCAATGGCTACCGCCTACGACGTGCTGCCATCGACCTCAACATCCCGCTGTTGACCAACGCGCGCCTGGCCTCGGCCTTCATCACCTCCTTCTGCACGCTCCCTGTCGAGGAGCTCCAGATCAAGAGCTGGTCTGAGTACAAGTAAGCCCGCTCCCTACATTGCCTACTCGCCCCTAGATGTCACAGTACATCTAGGGGCGAGTTGCATTATAGCCTAGGCTAAGGCTCAGCCTTATGTAGCTCTAGGCTGAGCCTCCATGCGGGATATCAGTCAGGGGGCTGAGAGACGTCAGTGACGGGCGTGAGGGATAGCCTTCAGCTCCCTGACTGATATCCCTCGCGAAGCTGGGACTACGCTGTCACCTTGCTGGGGCTTCTAGCTCCCTTTGCTCGAGTCCCCAGCAGGTCTCTACCCCCTGTCTGCTTGCTCCTCCTCTACACTTGGGCTAGGTCACCTTTGCCCCCATGCGACAGCACACTAAGCGACGAGGGAAGGCTGCAGCTTAGATTGCTATAGAATTACTACATTTACAGCACGGAATACACTCATTCTAAAAGGAAACACTATGTACATCACACGTCTACACCGCACGGCATGCACCCTAGGCCTAGGTATCCTCCTCCTAGCGAGCTGCAGCAAGTCCAGTTCCTACGAGCAGGCTATCCCTCGAGATGCTGAGCTCGTCACCGCCATCCACCTCGACCAGCTAGCGCAGAAGGCTGGCCTAGAGGACAAGACGCGCAAGGCCAAGATCCAGCAAGCGCTGGAGAAAGGACTCGTATCGCCCGATACCAAGCCCTTCCTACAGAGCCTCCTCTCTGAGCCTCAGAAGCTAGGGATCGACCTCCGCTCCCCCATCTACTTCTATCATAGCCCGCGTGCCAAGGCGGCCTTTCTGATGCGCGTAAGCGACCGCGACGATCTCGAGAAGCAGCTCAAGAAGCTCTTCAGCAGTACAGAGTTCAAGCAGACAGAGGAGCAGGGCTACACCCTACTTAGTCCCAAGTCGGGTCCTGAGGAGCAAGAGATCGTAGCCTACGACAAGAAGACGCTCCTCATCGCCGTCCCTGAGGTCGGCACACAGATCAAGCAACTCCTCCAGGAGACGATGAAGCCGAAGAAAGGGCAGTCCTTCGCTGAGACGAAGTACTTCGAGCAGCTCCAGCAGACCAAGGGCGATATCCGTATCTACCTAGACTTAAAGAGCCTCGACAAGAGCTCGACGCTGCCAGCTTACGCCGCCACAGAGGTGAGTAAGATGGTCTTCGGAGCGAACTTTGAATCGGGACGACTGCGTGTCACAGCACAGCCCGTATACAAGGACAAGGTAGAACAGCAAAGGATCGAGAATAGGATGAAGCTCATCTACGCCCAGAGCATCACGGGCTCCCTCGACAAGTATCTCCCCAAGTCCCCCGACCTCGTAGTCGGCATCAATAGTAACATGGCAGCAGCTATGAAGAAGCTAGGCCTAGTCGCGACATCTAATACAGAAGAGTTGGGTTATATGATGCTCCTCAACTCCCTCATCAGTGGAGAGGGGGTCTTGGCCATCTCCGAGCTTGGGTCTAGCAATAATGCCTATGCCTATGCAGAGAGCACACAGCCCGACGCCATAGATAGCGTAGCCAAGTGGATCGGGTCGGAAGGACTCGCTGCAGTAGACTCTACAGGAGCGCATCAGTACCGTATACAGCATGATGGGATGACCTTCGACATGGGGCATCGCAATGGGATCAATTACCTGATCAGCAGTGCACGTGTCGGCGAGCTCCTGCAGCCGCAGGTTGGCCGCCCTACACCTGTCTACGCCGAGCAGATCAAGGGCAAGCATGCCTACCTCTTCTTCGACCTCGAGCAGTTTATCCAGCGCTCCTTCCTCACCCCTCTGTTCCAGGCTATGACCAAGCCTGTAGCCTACCAGCGCCTACAGAAGCTACAGTACGTCCTCATGGTCGCGGACAGGACGCAGGGCGAGGTCACCCTACAGCTCTCGACGAAGGACAACGCGCTCCAGTTCGTTCTAGACACCGTCCTCGAGGCCTTCTAGCCCTCCTCCACTGATTATCGACACCCTTCTATGACAGCTCCCAGCCTCCTAGAGATCGACATGGTATCGAAGCACTACGATACCAAGGTCGCCCTCGATCAGGTATCGCTCAGCGCGCGCCAAGGGCGTATCCTAGGCCTTCTAGGGCCCAATGGCGCGGGCAAGAGCAGCCTGATACGCATCATCAACCGGATCACAGCGCCCGACCGCGGCGAGGTCTTCTTCGACGGCCACCTACTGCAGCAGCAGGACCTCAGCCGTATCGGCTACCTACCCGAGGAGCGTGGGCTCTACCCTAAGATGAAGGTCGGGGAGCAGATCGTCTACTTGGCTCGACTCAAGGGGATGAGTCGTAGCCAAGCCGAGCGAGGAGCCCGCGAGCTCCTCGCTCGGCTCGAGGGGGCCGACTGGTGGGATAAGCGCGTCAATGAGCTCTCCAAGGGGATGCAGCAGAAGGTGCAGGTCGTCTGCACCCTGCTCCACGACCCTGAGCTCCTCATCATGGACGAGCCCTTCAGCGGATTCGACCCCATCAACGCCGAGCTCCTCAAGCAGGAGCTCCTCCGCCTCAAGGCTGAGGGCAAGACCATCATCCTCTCGACGCACAACATGCAGAGCGTCGAGGAGCTCTGTGACGACATCGTCCTCATCAATCAGGGGCAGATCGTCCTCAGAGGGCAGACCGAGGAGGTACGTCGCAGCTACAGCACGGGACGCGTACGCCTGGCCTATGATGGAGTGCTCCCCCCGTCCGTCACCTCCGACGTCCGTATCCTAGAGCGGCAGGCCTCCAGCATGGGCGGCCTTCTGTGGCTCGATGCCGAGGGGCTCTCCCTACGTGAGCTCGTCTCGAGCCTCCCTGCGGAACTCGAGCTGTGCAGCCTCGAGCGAGAGCTACCCTCTATGCATGAGATCTTCCTCAGCGCCGTCAGTCAGTCCCTCAGCCATCCTCTCGCTCATGAATAAGCTATACCTCGTCATCGAGCGGGAGTTCCGCTCGCGCATCCGCATGAGATCCTTCTGGGTCATGAGCCTCCTTTTCCCCATCCTCATGCTGGGGATCGGGGCCACCCCGATCTGGCTCAGCAAGGCGGGCAAGGAGCGGCAGGAGATCATCGTCCTCGATGCTACCGGGCAGTACGCCCCCCTCTTCCAGAGCGACGAGACCTATCGCTTCATCCCTGGGGACAAGCCGCTCGACAGCTACAAGACCGAGGGGGGAAGTTCCGCTCCAGCCATCCTCGCCATTACCGATGACCTCAGTGTACACCCCGAGGCGGTGCAGCTCTTCTCGCACCAGCAGCTACCGCTCGGGCTGGAGCGTATGCTGAGTGCCCGACTATCGGAGTATGTGACGCAGCAGCGCATCGCCTCCTATCACATCCCCGAGCTACGCGAGGCCATCGCCAAGACGCAGGCGCACATCCAGGTACGCACCTATCGCTGGGATGAGATCGAGCCTGCTGATGGCGGCGGAGACGAAGGAGGAGAGGAGCTCTCCGCAGCTGGGAACCAACTTCCCCAAGGAGGCCGTGAGACCAAGAGTGAGGTCCTCAGCATCGTGGGCATCGTCTTGACCTTCCTCAGCTACCTCTTCATAATGACCTACGGCGGGATGGTGCTGCAGGGCGTGCAGGAGGAGAAAAAGAGCCGTATCGTCGAGATCATGGTCTCCTCCGTGAGCCCGCAGCAGCTCATGATGGGCAAGATCATCGGGATCGGACTCGTCGGCATCCTCCAGCTCCTCATCTGGGCGCTGCTCATCCTCGTAGGTGCGGGAGTAGCGACACACGCTCTAGGGATATCGCTCGACCCCAAGCTGGCCGCGGCGGCCTCTACCGAGGGCTGGAGCGCCATCCTCAGCCAGCTGGCTCGTCTGGACTATGTCGGCATCCTAATCTCCTTCCTCCTCTACTTCGTCGGGGGCTACCTCTTCTTTGCCTCCATCCTGGCGGCGATGAGCGCGACAGTCTCCTCGGATGAGGAGGCAGGCCAGCTGATGATGCCTCTGGTACTGCTGCTGGTCTTCTCCATGTATGCGGGGATGGCTGGGGCAGAGAACCCCAACGGTTCGCTGGCCTTCTGGACCTCGATGTGCCCGCTTACCTCGCCCGTAGTGATGATGGTACGCCTCCCCTTCGGCGTACCGCTCTGGCAGCTGGCTCTGAGCCTCTCGCTGCTCTACGCCTCCTTCGTCGGCACGAGCTACCTCGGAGGGCGCATCTACCGCACAGGGATCCTACTCTACGGCAAGCGCCCCGGCCTCAAGGAGCTCTGGCGCTGGCTCCGCTACCGCTAGCCGCCTAGAGGACTGAGGCCAAGCCAGGCTCCCTCATTCCCCTACCTCGAATACGAAGCCCCAAGTACAGCATGGTACTCGGGGCTTCGCTCATACTCGGACAAAGGGGAGCAAGGAGGAGGCTCGAAGCACCTCAGTCTTAGGAAGGCCAAGTTCCTCGCCCGAAGCCTCAGCCATCTTTGAGCTAGGAGGAAGCAGGCAGCGCAGCTACTGCAAGGCCACATCCTCCTTGCTCCGCTCGGGCGACGACCCATACCTAGGCACGCTGCGGCTAAGGCTGGTGCTCAGCTGAGGCATATCAGTGGACTCGCTGAGGGACGTCGGTCACGAGCCCGAGGGATATGAGTCAGCGAGCTGAGGGATAACCCTCACCGAGCTCGCCCTTAGCTCAGGCCTCGCTCCCTTGCCTCTCAACCTTCGCTGACCGGGCTTGAGCTAGTTTTCTTAGCCTAGATACGAGCCTGCTCGAGCTCCCTTAGACGAAGGTGCTTACGCCGCTGCGACCTCGCGTTCGCCAAGGCTCACAGCCTAGGTTCTAGGCTTAGCAGACCAGCTCTTCGCTAATGAGGAGGCGAGCTCTAAATTTTAGGCCGCGCGGGCTAGGATAATTACGGAGGTATCCTTATCTTTGTCCTAGCCTCTCCCGAGGGGCTAGGTGAGGACATTACGCCCCACCTCTATACATCATCAACAACTAAGGGAACTATGAACGACTCAGCAATCTTCAAGCTCATCGAAGAGGAGCACCAACGCCAGCTCAAGGGCATTGAGCTCATCGCCTCGGAGAACTTCGTCAGCGATGAGGTCATGCAGGCCATGGGCAGCTGCATGACGAACAAGTACGCCGAAGGCTACCCTGGCAAGCGCTACTATGGTGGCTGCGAGGTGGTCGACCAGTCCGAGCAGCTCGCCATCGACCGCATCAAGGAGCTCTTCGGCGCCGAGTGGGCCAACGTGCAGCCGCACTCAGGGGCTCAGGCCAATATGGCTGTGCTCCTGGCATGCCTCAACCCCGGAGACACCTTCATGGGGCTCAACCTCGCTCACGGCGGGCACCTCTCTCACGGCTCGCCCGTCAATAGCTCGGGGCTCCTCTACAAGGCGATAGACTATAACGTCCGCGAGGATACGGGCTACGTAGACTACGAGCAGATGGAGCAGCGCGCCCTGGAGCACAAGCCCAAGCTGATCATCGCTGGGGGCTCGGCCTATTCACGCGAATGGGACTACGCCCGCATCCGTGCTCTCGCGGATAAGATCGGGGCGATCTTCCTCGTCGATATGGCGCACCCCGCTGGGCTCATAGCAGCAGGCCTGCTGGAGAATCCCGTGAAGTATGCCCACATCGTGACCTCCACGACACACAAGACGCTGCGCGGTCCTCGTGGGGGCATCATCCTCATGGGTAAGGACTTCGACAACCCCTGGGGCAAGACCACGCCCAAGGGTGAGATCAAGAAGATGTCTGCCCTACTCGACTCCGCTGTCTTCCCAGGTGTGCAGGGCGGCCCACTGGAGCACGTCATCGCAGCTAAGGCTGTGGCCTTCTATGAGGCCCTCCAGCCCTCCTTCAAGGAGTACGGCCGTCAGGTCAAGCTGAATGCCCAGGTCATGGGTGAGGCCTTCGTACGCCGTGGCTATGGCGTCGTCTCGGGCGGCACGGACAATCACTGCCTGCTGATCGACCTGCGCAGCAAGTTCCCTGAGCTCACCGGTAAGGTCGCCGAGAAGGCACTGGTAGCTGCCGACATCACGGTGAACAAGAATATGGTGCCCTACGACTCCCGCTCGGCCTTCCAGACCTCGGGCATCCGTGTCGGTACGCCTGCCATCACCACGCGCGGCGTCAAGGAGGACAAGATGGACTACATCGTATCGCTCATCGACCGCGTGCTCTCCGCCCCTGAGGACGAGGCTGTCATCGCTGCCGTACGTCGTGAGGTCAACGAGCTGATGGTCACCTATCCCATGTTCGCCTACTAGCAGCACTGCTGATTCGTCGAGGACTCAGAGAGCTCCAGCCTCACGCTGGCTGGGCTCTCTGAGCCTTCCCCATTATAGACACTCAAGACCACGATCAATGAACAAGCTCTTCGTCAGCCTAGCCTGTGCCCTTAGCTTGGGCTACCTCGCGACGGCTGCACCCATGAAGACCTCCCTTGCCTCCTACAACCAAGGGATCAATATCATCCCACAGCCCAAGGAACTCATCCAGGGCAAGGGGAGCTTCGCCCTCACGGCCAAGACCCCGCTGCTGGCCCAGGGCGACTCCGCCTACATCATCGCGCGCTTCTTCGCCGAGAAGCTCCAGCGCTCCACGGGCTACCAGCTTCCCGTTCGTTCCTCCTCTAGTGCTCAGCCCGGAGCGATCTACCTCCGCATTGATCCCAGCCTACCGCTTGGGCACGAGGGCTACCAGCTCAAGAGCAGCCCCCGCGGGGTCGAGGTCGTAGGCCGCACGGGCGCAGGCCTCTACTATGGGATGCAGAGCCTGCTGCAGCTCCTGCCTGCTGAGGTCGAGTCCCCTAGCCTCGTGAAGACGACACGCTGGAGCATCCCTGCGGTCACCATCCAGGACGAACCCCGCTTCGAGTACCGCGGTGCGCTGGTCGACGTCTGCCGCCACTTCCTCACCGTCGAGGATATGAAGCAGCACATCGACCTCCTGAGCATGTTCAAGATCAACCGTCTACACTGGCACCTCACGGAGGATCAGGGCTGGCGCATCGAGATCAAGAAGTACCCTCGCCTGACCAGTGTCGGCTCCAAGCGTATCGAGGGCGACGGCAAGGAGTATGGTGGCTACTATACTCAGGAGCAGATCAAGGAGATCGTCAAGTACGCCTCCGACCGCTTCGTCACCATCGTTCCCGAGGTAGAGCTACCAGGCCATGCCATGGGGGCTATCGCCTCTTATCCTGAGCTGACCTGCTTCCCCTACCGCCGCGTCTATCAGGTGCGCAACATCTGGGGCGTAGAGCAGGACGTCTTCTGCGCGGGTAAGGAATCGACCTTCCAGTTCATCCAGGACGTCCTCGACGAGGTAGTCCCCCTCTTCCCAGGCCAGTACTTCCATATCGGGGGGGATGAGTGCCCCAAGATCCGCTGGAAGGAGTGCCCCAACTGTCAGAAGCGTATCAAAGACGAAGGGCTCAAGGATGAGCACGAGCTACAGAGCTATGTCATCCGTCGTGCCGAGAAGATGCTGGCGCGCTACGGCAAGAAGCTGATCGGCTGGGATGAGATCCTCGAGGGCGGCCTAGCCCCCACGGCCACCGTCATGAGCTGGCAGGGAGAGAAGGGCGGCATCCAGGCAGCCAACATGGGACACGACGTCATCATGACTCCCGGTAGCGGCGGTCTCTACATCGACCACTACCAGGGTGACCCCAAGATCGAGCCCGTAGCCATCTGCTGCTACTCTACGCTGGAGAAGGTCTACTCCTACAATCCCATCCCCGAGGCCATCGCGCCAGACAAGCGCCACCACATCAAGGGCGCGCAGGCCAACCTCTGGGCGGAGTACCTCTACACGACACCGCTGATGCAGTACCGTGCCTTCCCCCGCGAGATCGCCCTGGCGGAGGCCGTATGGACGCCGCTGGAGAAGAAGAACTACAAGGACTTCGAGCGTCGCCTGGATAATGCCTACGTGCGCCTCGACCAGCATAAGGTCAACTACCACATCCCGCTGCCCGAGCAGCCCCTGCCCGGTAGCCGTCAGAGCGCCTCGCTGAGCTACGTAGCCTTCACCGACACCACCAGCCTCACGCTCCAGACCACGCGCCCCATCCGCATCGTCTACACGACGGACGGCAGCGAGCCTACGGCCAAGTCCCAGACCTACACCCAGCCCCTGCACATCTCGAAGAGCCTGGTCGTCAAGGTCGCCTCGGTACTGCCCTCGGGCAAGCTGAGCCGCGTACGCGCCATCACCTTCGACAAGCAGAGCCTCTCGCCTGCCGTCGAGCTCACCACGCCTACGCCTGGCCTGCGCACCAAGACCTCCGTCGGCAACTACTACAGTGCGGCGGACTTCGCCTCCGCGACTAACTGGACGGAGGGCGTCGTCAAGACCACGCAGGAGCTGCGTCCCGATAGGCTGAATAACCACATGGACGAGATCAAGCGCAAGGCCGTCGTCGGCGAGGGCTATATCAAGATCCCCGCAGATGGTAGCTATGTCTTCTCCACCAACCTTGACCAGATGTACCTCGACGGCGAGCTCTTCATCGACAACTCAGGCGAGACGTCCAAGTTCAGCCGTCGCGACAAGAGCCGTGCCCTCAAGGCAGGCTGGCACCGCGTGAAGTTCGTCTTCGTCGGTGCCGTACGTGGAGGCTTCCCCACCTACTGGGAGGACACCAAGGTCGAGTACCGCAAGCTGGAGGACGCTAAGTTCAGCACCGTCACCGCTGAGATGCTGGCCCACTAAGCATACCCCCACACCCCTAGTGCTAGCCCCAGCGCTGAGCTAGTGCGATCACACTAAGGATGGCGACCGACCTGCACCCCTGCGTGCTGCGTCTGTCGCCATCTTTCCTTAGCCTCCTACCATGATCACCCTTGACCCTAAGCTACGCTATGCCCTCGCCCTTGCCCTCATGCCTGGTGTGGGGCCGCAGCATGTGCGCACCCTCGGAGCATGCTTCGAGGACATCAGCCAGCCCTTCCTCGAGCCACAGCTCCTCGACCAGCACTTCCCGCGCATGCAGCGCAGAGTACGTGTGCTCTTCGAGTCGGCCCAGATCCTCTGTGAGGCAGACAGACTCCTCGAGCGCTGCCAGCAGCTGGCTCTGACGCCGCTCTTCCTTCTAGATCCCAACTACCCCCAGGCTCTGGCCGAATGCCCCGACGCCCCCCTCATCCTCTATGCGCGTGGGGCGAGCGAAGTGCTGCAGCAGGCGCCCCTCATCAGTATCGTGGGTACAAGACAAGCCAGTAGCTACGGCCTGCAGATGACGGGACGTATCGTCACCGAGCTCAGCGAAGTCCTTCCGCAGAGCCCCATCGTCAGCGGACTGGCCTATGGCATCGACATCGAGGCACACCGACGGGCGCTGCAGCTGGGGACGCCCTGCGTCGCCGTCCTGGCGCATGGGCTGGATCGCCTCTACCCCAGCGTCCACCGCCCCGAGGCGGAGCGTATCCTCTCGAGCGGAGGGGTACTGGTCAGTGAGTATCCGCCAGGCACGCCAACGCAGCGTAAGCAGTTCGTCGCGCGCAATAGGATCATCGCTGGGCTGAGCGTAGCAACCATCCTCCCCGAGGCGGGGCTAAGCAGCGGTTCGCTCTCCACAGCACGGCTCGCCCTCAGCTATGGTCGCGAAGTCTTTACCCTCCCAGGACGCATCACGGACGAGCAGAGCGCAGGCTGCCTCGAGCTGCTGAAGCGCGGCGAGGCACAGCTCCTGAGCACGGCGAGCGACCTCCTCGACGCCCTCAGTTGGCTGGGGACAAGCACTCCCAGCCCAAGGCCCCAGCCCGAGCAAGCAAAGCCAGCAGCGCCAGCCCCTCGCCCACACTACGACGATCCGCTCCTGCAGCTGCTCGCCGACCAAGGGGCGCTCAGTCTAGACGAGCTAGCGCGAGCGCTTGGCCGCCCTATGTCGCAGCTGAGCGAGGAGCTGCTTGACCTCGAGCTCGAGGGCCGCATCGTCACCCTCCCTGGAGATAGCTACCGCCTTGCCTAGGGGCTAGAGTGGGTAGCCGAGGGCTAAGTGCATCCGCCCTCACGACAGCGCAGCAGGTGCGCCAGGACACAAAGACAGCGCCCCGTGTGACGAGATCCCACGGGGCGCTGTCCTTGTGTATAAAGCGGCGAGAGGCTGAGGAGCTGTAGCTCCGAGCTTGCGCTTAGCCAGGCGCAAGCCTCAGGGGCGGAGCTCTGAGGGATATCAGTCAGGAGGCTGAGGGGCGCCCGTCACGAGCGTGAGGGATAGCAGTCAGCGGGCTGAGGGACATCCCTCGCAGAGCTTAGGGCAGGCGCTGAGCTTGCTCCACGCCCTCGGGGCCTATCGTGAGAGGCTCGGCTGAGGAGCCGCATTACCTACACTTAGCCCCAAGGAGCGGCCCGACGGAGCGCTCCTACCGCAGCCTCTGAGCGGAGGGCTTAGCGGCGGAAGAGGTGCTTGAACTCATCGGCGTAGAGGCGCGAGAGTCCCTTGCGGTTGTCGATGGCCTCACCGACGACGATCATCGTCGTGAGCGTCAGCTTGTGCTCATGCACGATCTTCGCCAGGTCCTTGAGCACGCCGCGGTAGATCGCTTGGTCGGGCCAAGTCAGGTGATAACAGGCTGCCACGGGCGTATCCTCGGGGTAGTGCTCCAGCAGCTGAGCCTGTACATCATCGACGATCCCCGCGCTGAGGAAGATGCACATCGTGCTCTGGCTGCGCGCCAGCAGGTGTAGCTTCTCCTTCTCGGGCATAGCGGTACGCCCTTCGCCGCGTGTGAGGATGATGGTCTGCGTCTTCTCGGGGATGGTGAACTGCGAGCGGAGTTCGGCTGCCGCTGCCTGGAAGGAGGAGATCCCTGGGGTAATGTGGTAGTTCATCCCGTACTCGTCAAAGAAGGCCATCTGCTCCTGGATCGCACCGTAGATACAAGGGTCACCCGTATGCAGGCGCGCGACCAAGAGCCCCTTGTCGTAGAACTCCTTCATCAGGGCGAACTGCTCCTCGAGGTTCATGTCCGCCGAGCTGCGCACGACGGCTCCTGCCTTGGCACAGAGCGTCAGGGCCTTCGGCACGAGGCTCCCCGCGTAGAGGATGAGGTCAGCATGCTCCAGCCACTGGCGTCCGCGGATGGAGATGAGGTCGGGGTCGCCAGGCCCTGCACCGACGATCTCGATGTGGCCACGACGCCCGGCAGCACGGTCGAGCGCTAGGGCGAAGGTGAAGTCATTGCCATTATGCAGCATACCCTTCTGCTTCTCGATGACCAGCGGCCCGAGGTCGGCAGCGTAGCGAGCACAGCTCTCCGAGACGCCCCAGACGCCCGTCACCTTGCGCACGTACTCCGAGGGATTGGCGACCTCGACGGGCGCCAGCTCCTTGGCCGTATAGATCTGCGCCGTGAGCCCTAGGGTCGCCTCCAGCTCTCTCAGCAGCGGCTCGTCCTTCTTGAGGTCAATCGTCGAGAGCTGGCCGATAGCCTCGGGGTAATAGCCCAGTCGGCGTACCTCGCTGAGGATGTAGGCGACGATGTCTGTAGGCTCGCACTGATAGCGGCAGCCCATCCCGAGGGAGAGCACACGCGGCACGTACTGGATCCAGGGGTGCGAGGTCTCGTAGTGGCGTGGGGAGACGACGATGATGAGGGCATAGTCCTCCTCGCGTAGCTCCGTACGGTCGTAGTAGACATCGACGTGGGGGGCCTTGGTACGCTCGAGGTAGAAGGTGCCCTTATCCTTGACCTCCAGCAGCAGCGCCGTACGCTCACCATTGGTGTAATGGGCTATGGGGCGATTGAGCCCACCTTCGTGCGTGAACTGCTGCCAGCCGTATTTCTTGGCCAGCAGGTCTAGGGCCCAGAGGCCCGTATTGTCGGTCTGGGTGCTGACGACAGCCTCGCCGCCCAGCAGTCCTGCCAGCTCGTGCGTCAGCTCGTTGGCCCCGCCGACGTGTCCCGAGAGGACGGAGACGACGAAGCGCCCCGTGCTGTCGATGTTGATGACTGCAGGATCGCTGTACTTATGCCCGATGAGGGGAGCTATGCTGCGGACGCAGATGCCCATAGCTCCGATGAAGATCCAGCCCTCGTACTCAGCGAAGTGCTCCGAGACGAAGCTCTGTATATGATCGATCTGCGTCACCCCTGCTCCCTGATGCGTGGAGAAGAGGCGCGCCTGGGGATAGGCAGCGAGGATAGGCTGTGCCGTCTGTATGCCCTGAGGCGAGACGGCGAGGATAGCAAGGTTTGTCATTAGAGTTCCTTTGGTTAATATGGGTCGTGCGACGCCGCTAGGGCATCACCTTATAGACATACTGATGGATATCACGGCGTATCTGCTCGTAGGTCTCGAGCTCGAGGCTGCGGTCAGAGAGCAGGTGCAGAGGCACCCAGGGCAGACCCTCGCCGTAGGGGGGCTGCACGTAGTCGTAGGGCTGTGGGTCGAGCCCCAGGCGGGCGTAGAAGGCCAGGCGGCGCTCGGCCTCAGGGCTGTAGCCCCTAGGCTCGCACTCCAGGACGAAGGGACGGGTAGCCTCGTTCAGCTCCTGCAGGAGGCGCACCACCTCCGCGCCTAGCCCCTGCCCACGATAGGCGGGGGCGATGAGCAGATACTCGTAGTAGCGGGCGCTCGGGAGGTCCCAGCCGACGGCCAGGCCTATCGCCTGCCCTGCCTGCTGCACGAGGCAGACGTGGTGCCGCGAGCCCTCGAGAGCGAAGAGCTCCTCCCAAGGGCGGCGCTCCTCAGGCGGGAAGGCGGCCTCGTAGGCGGCACGCAGATGCTCGGGCGTCCTATCGTCGAGGCCGAGGAGCTGTAGCTGGATGGTAGACATGAGGCTAGGGGGCTAGGAGTAGCGACGGGGGTAGCGCAGCAGGATGGAGAGCAGCGCCATGCCGCCCATGATGAAGGGATAGTAGAGGTGCGGGATGATGGCGATGGGCGAGACACCCGTGAGCTTGGAGGCCAGGAGTAGCTGTGCGCCGTAGGGGATGAGCCCTTGGACGAGGCAGGAGAAGGTATCGAGGATGCTGGCCGTCTTGCGCGGGTCGAGCTGATAGCGCTCGGTGATCTCTCGGGACACCTTACCTGTGGTGAGGATAGCTATGGTGTTATTGGCCGTACAGAGGTTCGCTACGGAGACGAGGGCGGCGATGGTGAGCTCCGCCCCGCGCTTGCCATTAATGCGGCGGGTGAGCTTGGAGAGCAGGTAGTCGATACCGCCGTTGTAGCGGATCAGCTCGAGCATCCCCCCCGCCAGCAGGGTGACGATGATGAGCTCGCCCATGCCGCTTATCCCCTCGCCTAGCGCGGCGACCCAGCCCCAGGGAGCGATGGCCCCCGTCAGCACGCCGATGAGGCCACTGGAGAGGATGCCGATGCCGAGGACTAGAAGCACGTTCACCCCCGCCAGCGCCGAGATGAGGACCAGCAGGTAGGGCAGCATGAGCCAGAAGGAGCCCGGCTCGACGAACTTCGGTTCGGGCAGGTCTATCCCGCGCAGCAGGTAGACCACGAGGGCGATGAGGGCTGCGGGGAGGACGATCCCGAGGTTGACGCGGAACTTATCTCGCATACTGCAGCCCTGCGTCCGTGTGGCGGCAATCGTCGTGTCCGAGATGAAGGAGAGGTTGTCCCCGAAGAAGGCGCCGCCCGTCACGATGGCTGCGACATAGGCGTCCGAGAGGCCGAGATTATCCGCCACCCCGAGTGCGATGGGCACTAGTGCCACCACCGTGCCGACGCTCGTCCCGATGGAGAGCGAGATGAAGCAGGAGGCAATAAAGAGCCCCGGCAGCAGAAAGGAGGAGGGCAGGAAGCTGAGGATGGTATTGACCGTCGCATCGATCGCGCCCATGCTCTTAGCCCCCTGGGCGAAGGCCCCCGCCAGCACGAAGATCCATATCATCAGGAGGATATTGCTGTCGGCCGCCCCGTGGGAGAACTGTCGGATACGCTCCTCCAGACGCACCCCGCGGGTAATCAGCAGCGCGTAGCCCGAAGCCACGAGGAAAGCCACCGCGATGGGCATGCGGTAGAAGTCCCCCGAGAGCAGCGAGCTGAGCAGGTAGACGGCGAGGAAGACAAAGAGCGGACTCAGACCGAGCCAACCCAGCGAGCGGGGCGAAGTATTGGGGTGATGCGACATAGGTCTTGGGCGAAGGGGAAGACTAAGCTAATAGAGCTACGGAGCGAGCGCGGGCTCAAGCACGCGCCTCCTCGAAGCAATCGCCCACAAAGGTACAGCTTTTGGCGAGGAGCCCCCCAAATTCCTTGCTCAGCAAGGGCTAGGCGAGGGTACAGTGAGGTGCGAGCCTAGCCTCAGCTCCGTGAGGGCTAGCCCTCGGCCTCCTGACGGATATCCGTGAGTGGCCTGACTGACGTCCCTCAGCCGCCTGACGGATATCCCTCACACCCCTCCCCCACTGCCCGCGTCCCGACGAGGCTCATCCCGCCCTGCCCTCCCCCCGTAGGCGAGGGCGAAGTCCGCGGCCGACTCGAGCAGCCGCTCCAGCCTAGTGGCAAGGGCAGTCCGCTGCGGAGCGCGTCGTGACGCCCTTCGCAGGGCAGGAAATTTTCTTCCGCACAAAAATTTGACGCCTTGCGGACGGAAATTTTGCCCCCTGCGGAGAGCGCCTTCTTCCACCCCTAGAGAAAGGGTAGTTGTCTGCCTAGAGAGCACTTCCCCCGCCCCTAGCCGCTCGAGGCTACGACGCCCCTAGGGCGGACTTATAGAGCGCCTTACAGCCCTTCGAGGGGCAGCCCTTAGGAGGCCGCTCGCGCCCAAGGCAAGGGTCGAGACGCGCAGCCTTGCTCGCCGCTGCCTCTAGAGGGGAGCATCCGTGCCGCACTTAGGCCCGAGGAGCTCTGCGAAATAGCGTATCTTTGCAGGCAAACCAACACAAGCAACACGATACATTATATATATGGCTAAGGTCGCACTGATCACGGGCGTGACGGGGCAGGACGGGTCCTACCTCGCGGAGCTACTCATCGAGAAGGGCTACGAGGTACACGGCATCATCCGCCGCTCCTCCTCCTTCAACACCGAGCGCATCGAGCATCTCTACTTCGAGCAGTGGGTGCGCGACATGAAGCAGCGGCGCGCGCTCAACCTCCATTATGGGGACTTGACCGACTCCAGTTCGCTCATCCGCATCATCCAGCAGATCCAGCCCGACGAGATCTACAACCTCGCCGCCCAGAGCCACGTCAAGGTCTCCTTCGACGTCCCTGAGTACACCGCCGAGGTGGATGCTACGGGCACGCTGCGCCTACTGGAGGCCGTGCGTATCCTCGGCCTCGAGCAGCGCACACGTATCTATCAGGCCTCGACCTCGGAGCTCTACGGCCTCGTCCAGGAGATCCCCCAGCGCGAGACGACACCCTTCTATCCCCGCTCGCCCTACGGCGTGGCCAAGCTCTACGGCTACTGGATCACGAAGAACTACCGAGAGAGCTATGGGATGTTCGCCGTCAATGGCATCCTCTTCAACCACGAGAGCGAGCGCCGCGGGGAGACCTTCGTCACGCGCAAGATCACGCTGGCGGCGGCACGCATCGCCCAGGGTATGCAGGACAAGCTCTACCTGGGCAACCTCGACGCCCTGCGCGACTGGGGCTACGCACGTGACTACGTGGAGTGCATGTGGCTGATGCTGCAGCACGACCAGCCCGAGGACTTCGTCATCGCCACGGGCGAGCAGCACTCGGTACGCGAGTTCACGGAGAAGGCCTTCCGTGAGGCGGGTATAGAGCTTCGCTGGGAGGGCTCGAGCATAGAGGAGCGCGGCATCGACCAGGCTACGGGGCGCGTGCTCGTGGAGGTCGATCCCCAGTACTTCCGCCCTGCAGAGGTAGAGACGCTGCTCGGTGACCCCAGCAAGGCCAAGCAGCTGCTGGGCTGGAACCCGCAGAAGACTAGCTTCGACGAACTCGTCCGCCTCATGGTCACCCACGACATGGACTACGTCCGCAAGGGCCAAAGAGCACTGTAAAGATGAAGACCAAGCTAAACCCTAGTACCAAGATCTACGTCGCAGGACATCGCGGCCTCGTAGGCTCGGCCATCTGGCGCCAGCTCGAGTCCCGCGGCTTCACCCAGCTCATCGGGCGCACGCATGCCGAGCTGGACCTGCTGGATCCCGTGGCTGTACGCGAGTTCTTCGACACAGAGCAGCCCGAGGTCGTCATCCTCGCCGCCGCCCACGTCGGGGGGATCCTCGCCAACAACACTTACCGCGGGGACTTCATCTACCAGAACCTCCAGATCCAGCAGAACGTCATCGGCGAGAGCTTCCGCCACGGCGTGCAGGATCTGCTCTTCCTGGGCAGCAGCTGCATCTATCCGCGCGAGGCCAAGCAGCCCATCACCGAGGACGAGCTCCTCACGGGCCCACTGGAGTACACCAATGAGCCCTACGCCATCGCCAAGATCGCGGGGCTCAAGCTCTGCGAGAGCCTCAACCTGCAGTACGGCACCAACTACATCGCCGTCATGCCGACCAATCTCTACGGGCCCAACGATAACTTCCACCTCGAGAACAGCCACGTCCTGCCCGCCATGATACGCAAGATCTACCTCTCCAAGTGCCTCGGCCTCGGGGACTGGGCTGCCGTGCGCGCCGACCTCCAGAAGCGTCCCGTAGCAGGCGAAGCGGGCACGGCCAGCGAAGCCGAGCTCTCGGCGCTGCTCGCCCGCTTCGGCATCCACGCCGACCGCATCGAGCTCTGGGGCTCGGGCAAGCCCCTGCGTGAGTTCCTCTGGAGTGAGGATATGGCTGCCGCTTCGCTCTACGTGCTGGAGCATGTGGACTTTGCCGACCTCTACCCCGAGGGGAGCAAGGAGATCCGCAACTGCCACATCAACATCGGTAGCGGCCGCGAACTCTCGATCCGCGAGCTGGCCGAGCTCATCGCCCGCACCATAGGCTACCAGGGCAAGCTCCGCTGGGACAGCAGCAAGCCCGACGGCACCATGCGCAAGCTCTGCTCCGTCGACAAGCTCCACGCCCTAGGCTGGCGCCATAGCGTGGAGATCGAGGAGGGCGTGGCACGACTCTACGACTGGTACCTGACGCACTAGCCTCCCGATCTAATCCCTCCATAGTCCCCTCCGCTCTTCATCTATATACGCTCCGATAGGATGCAGTACTCGCCCCGCTTCGTCAAGCGCTTGGTGCTAGGGATACTCCTAGCACCTTTTGCGCTTATAATACTCCTCATAGCCGCCCTCTACGTCCCGCCCATCCAGCGCTTCGTCGTCGGGCAGGCCACGGCCTTGCTATCCAAGCAGCTCGGGATGCAGGTAGAGCTCGATGAGCTGCACCTCGGCTTCCCCCTAGACCTGAGCGTAAAGGGCTTCCGCATGGTGCAGGCTCCTGGCGACACGCTGCTCTCCGTAGGCTCCCTTAGCCTCTCGCCTTCATGGCGCTCTCTGCTCGATGAGCGGCTTGAGGTACCCCGAGTAGCGCTGGAGCGCGTCGCCTATCAGCAGACCGACAGCACGGGGCTGACCTATACCTCGGTTGCCCTCGCTGCCGCTGCCGCCGAGGGCCTTAGGCTCGACTGGGGGAGACAGGATGTGCAGCTCGACCGCCTCCTCACCCGAGGCGGCCGCGTGGTCTATCACTCCAGCGACACGACCAAGAGCGAGGAGACGCCCCCGCTCCAGTGGCGCATCAAGGCTGGCGCTGTGTCCCTCTCCTCGACGGAGCTCGACATACGCCTCCCCCACGACTCACTCTACCTCGCGGGGCAGGTGAAGCAGCTCAGTGCAGAGCGCATACAGTCCGACCTCGAGCATCTGCGCTTCGAGATCGGCCACACACAGCTCGAGGCTCCCAGCCTCCGCTACGCCGTGGACACGACCCAGGCACAGACGCCCCACTTCGATCCTCAGCACATAGAGCTACGCGAGACGCTGCTGGAGGCTTCGTCTATCTACTCCGAGGGGCGCGTCCTGAGGCTGCAGCTCCTGCGTACCGCCTTCGATGAGCGCTCAGGGCTGAGCCTCCGCCAGCTCTCGGGGAGCTATCGCATGGATAGCCTCGCGATGCAACTGGAGGACCTCGAGCTGAGGACCTCCGAGTCCCACATCCAGGGGCAGCTCAGCATGCCCTGGAGCCTACTGGAGCGAGACAAGCGCGCCACCATCGACCTCGACCTGACGGCGAGCCTGGGCACAGCCGACATCCTGAACCTCTCGGGCCAAGCGCTGGAGCAAGTCGAGACAGAGACCCAGCTCGTCGGCCGCATGCGTCGCCGCCAGCTCCTGGCACCGCTGAAGCTCGACCTCGCCCTCAAGGGCACGCTCTCCGAGCTGCAGACTAGGCTCGAGCTCAGCTGGCCCGACGTCCTTCGCCTCTCGCTCGGCGGGCCCCTCTACGCGCTCACCGATGAGGCCCAGCGCTCGGGGCGCCTCCAGCTGGAGACTGAGCTCGGAGCCAAGGCTACCTCACTCCTCTCCTTAGTCTCGCCCGAGCTCACGAGAGAGTATAGGCTCCCCAAGGGGCTTAGCCTCAAGGGTCAGGTCAAGATCAAGCGGGGGGACTACGCCCTACAGCTGCAGCTCAAGGAGGGCACGGGAGGAGCTCAGCTCGAGGCAAGCTACCTCGACCGCGCCAAGCACTACGAGGCCAAGCTCCGCACGGCGGGGCTCGACCTGGCTCACTTTGCCCCCAAGCTCGGCCTCGGGGCCATGTCGCTCGAGCTCGCAGCTCAGGGGCAGGGCTTCGACATTCTCAGCCCGCACACCTGGACCAAGGTCACAGGGCGTCTAGAGGCTCTGGACTACGGGACACTACCTCTGCACGATATCACACTCGACGCGGATCTCAAGGGCGGCTATCTAGGCCTCGCCCTCAACAGCGCCAATAGAGGGGCAAACTTCTCCGTCCTCCTCGACGGCATCCTCTCGCGCAAGGGCATCACCACGGCACTGGCACTGGACCTCTTCGATCTAGACCTACAGCGCCTCGGCCTCAGTGAGACGGGACTCTCTGGCCGCCTCCGACTGGAGGGCGAGCTCCGCAGTGACCTCAAGGAGACGCACGACCTGACGGCGAGCATCGACAGTGCTGTCCTCGTCTTTCAGGGGGATACCCTTCAGCCACCACGCTTTGATCTCCTCGTCTCGACCAATGCCCACAGCATCCTCGGGAATGTGAGCTCGGGCGACATGAAGGGGCAGCTACAGCTCTCGGCAGGGCCCACCGAGCTGCAGAAGAGCCTCGGCAAGCTGCTCGACCAAGCGACGGCGCAGTGGCAGCTCATCGCCTCGGGCAAGTCCGCACGCCGCCAGCTCGAGGACCTCGTCCCGCTGCTCCCCTCCGCACAGCTCAGCCTCACGATGGGCAACAACAATCCCCTACGCTACTATCTAGCCAATCAGCAGATCGCCCTCGGAGGGCTCAGCGCCAGCTGGCAGACCGATCCCTACAAGGGGCTATCGGGGAGCACGCACATCTCCGACCTACGCATAGATACCCTTAGGCTCAAGGAGGTACACCTAGCGGCAGAGACCGAGCGTACCGCACGCCCTGCCCTGCCCGACAGCCTCACCCTCCACCTCAAGGGGATGGTCAACAAGCAGCGCTTCCGTGGGCAAGCGGGCTTCAACATCGAGGCGCAGCTGCAGACGACCCTCCAGGCGGGGGCCTTGGGCTTCGCCTGGCGTGATGAGTCAGGGACGCTCGTCCACGGCACGCATCTCAGCGGCGTGTGGGGGGGCGATGCCTATCAGCTGCGCTTCGACCAGGAGCACCTACGCATTGCCTACAAGGACTTCAGCATCAACCCTGACAACCACCTGAGCCTGCGCAAGCGGGACTACCTGCTCCTCGGCTCGCTGCGACTACAGGGAGCGGAGCGAGGCCTGCTATCGCTGGAGGCCAAGGACGAGCCACTCGGGACGCAGGACGTGATGCTGAGCATACAGAACCTCTACCTGGAGGACTTCCGTGCCCTTGGGCTCCCCGACATCGCTGGGGTCTTCTTTGGGGACATACATTACCAGCGTCAGGGCAAGCTCTCAGCCCAACCCACCATCTCGGGAGACCTATCACTGACGAACTTCCACTACGAGGATAAGAAGTTCGGCCACTTCACGACCTCCCTCTTCTACGAGCCCCGTACCGACGACTCCCACTACATCACGGCGGATGTAGGCTACAATGGGCGCTCGGCGATGTCCATCGACGGGATCTACTACCCCAAGCACCGCGTCTCACCGCTCTCAGGGACGCTCCAGCTGAACTCCTTCCCCTTGGAGCTGGCGAACCCCTTCCTCGTCGCCTCTGGTAGCTCCATCGAGGGGGCTGCTGAGGGCTCTGTACGCCTCTCGGGATCACTGACGGAGCCCATCCTCAGCGGTCAGGTAGCACTCTCGAAGACGCTCCTCCACCTCAGCACCTACGGCATGCATCTCCAGCTCGACAGCATCCCAGTGCGCCTCGAGGGCTCGACGATGCACTTCGACCACTATGCCATCCACCCCTCGGTAGACCCGAAGAAGGCCATCTATATCGATGGGAAGATCGAGCAAAGCACCTCGCCCAAGGCCAAGGCCTCCCTACGCATCACCTCCGACGAGCTGACGCTGCTCAATGATCCCCACCCCAAGCGCGAGGACCAGCTCCTCTATGGCCGCATCGTCGCCTCGACCAACATGCAGGTGACGGGCCCAATGACAGGGCTGCGTGTACGCGGGGCACTGAATGTACTGAGCGGCACCAACTGCACCTATATCATGCGTGAGGATCCGCTCGAGACCTCACAGGGGACCAACGGCCTCGTTAGCTTCGTGGACTTCGCCGACACGCTCTTCACCAAGCGCGTCGAGCCCATCAGCCCCAGCTTCGGCGGGCTGGACGTCAACCTCTCCATCCATATCGATCCCTCGGTGCGTGTAGGGGCTGACCTCACGGCCGACGGTCAGGACTACGCCCACGCTCAAGGCGGTGGGACGCTCCACTTCACCTACCCACCCTTCGGGCAGATGAGTCTCACGGGGCGCTATGAGATGAGCGGAGGCGGTGACCTAAGCTATACCCTACCCGTGGTGGGGAACAAGAAGTTCTCCATCGACCCCACAAGCACGCTCTCCTGGAACGGGCCTGTGTCCAACCCCTACCTTAACTTCTCCGCGACCCAAAGCGTCAAGGCGACCGTCAACGAGTCGGGGAGCAACGCCCAGCGCGTAACCTTCAACGTCAGCATCAAGGTCAGCGACTACGTCAACCGTATGAACCTGAGCTTCGGCCTAAGTGCCCCCGACAACCTCAGCATGCAGAACAGCCTCGCGACGATGACGGCAGAGGAGCAAGGCAAGCAGGCCATCGCCCTGATGGCCACGGGCGTGTACCTCGGCAGTGGTAGCGGCACGGGGAACCTCGACCTAAACAACGCCCTCACCTCCCTCCTGCAGTCGCAGATCAATAAGACCGCTGGCAAGCTCCTCCAGGGCACTGACCTCAGCCTCGGGGTAGACCGCTACGACGGCTCGAGCGGCGAGGCAGCACGCACGGACTATACCTATAGCTTCAGCCGCCGCTTCTACAACGACCGCATACGCATCGTCGTCGGGGGCAAGGTGCAGAGCGGGGCTAACTCCTCGGGCCAGGGGCAGAACTTCCTCGACAACGTCTCCCTCCAGTACCAGCTGGACAAGAGCGGGGAGCAGTACTTCAGTCTCTACCACAAGCGCGTCACGGATAACATCCTTGAGGGCGAATACTCCGAGACCGGGGTGGGCTATGTGCTGCGGCGCAAGCTCTACAGCCTCTGGGATCTCTTCCGCCCGAAGGCCAAGACCAAGGCGGGACAGCAGAAGGCTCAGCCCCTCCTCTTCACCCCTGGCGTCTATGATAGCACCCCGTCCAGCTCCCGCTCTCAGACAAGTGCCGACACGCTGCGCCACGATAGCGTGCCCCTCATACGTCGCACCCAAGGAGCTCACAGCTCCTCCACCCACTAAGTTCAGCCCACCATGCAGCCTATACGGACATCCTACCTCCTGCTCGGAGCCCTCTCACTGACCGCACTCACTAGCTGCTCTCTGCACCGCTATCAGGGGCCCGATGACCAGCTCTACATCGGCGTCAAGTCCATTGATGTCGTCGGCAAGGCACAAGGGGGCTACCTCGGGGATGCGCTGGCGGAGGCAGAGACCAAGCTAAGCTACGCCCCCAATGGCTCTATCCTGGGGAGCAACTCCCTGCGCTTCCCCTTCCCGCTGGTGAGCCCCTACCTCTATATGAGCCTCTCGTCGCACCCCAACTGGCTCACCAAGGGACTGCGCCGCCTGACCTCCCGCCCCGTATGGATGCGCGATGTCAGCCCCACGCTACGTGCCAAGGTCGCTCAGCAGGCCCTACGCGACCGCGGCTACCTATCGGCTCAGGTACGTGCCTCCATTCACCCCCTGCCAAGCGACTCCCTACAGGCCAAGGTGAGCTATGAGATCACCCCTGGGGCACTCTACCTACTGGATAGCGTCAGCTACTTCCCCCCTGTGCCTATCCGCAAGGACCGCTTCTTCCGCCACGAGCGTCTGAGCTACCTACACCGCGGGGGGCCCTTCTCCATGCAGGCCCTACAGGCTGACCGAGACATCGCGACGGCCTTCCTCCGAGAGCACGGCTACTACTACCTCAAGAGCGACTACATCACCTACGAGGCGGACACCCTACAGAAGCCCGGGCACGTAGCTCTGCGCACGCACCTAGCCCCCGAGACGCCCCCCGAGGCACTCCGGCAGTGGCGCATCGGGGATATCCAGCTGCGCCTACTGCCCGATGACAATGAGCGTCTCGGCTCGCTTGCCACCGATAGCGTAGGGCTAGGGTCAGGGCTCAAGCTCTACTATACGGACAAGACGCTCGTGCGTCCTCGGATGCTCGCCTCCCGTATCCGCATGACGCCCCAGGCGATCTATAAGAGCAGCGAGGAGGCTAGCACCCTAGCGGCGCTCAATAACCTCGGGGCCTTCTCCTCCGTGGAGTTCTACTTCTCCAAGCGGGAGGAGACGAAGGATAATGCTAGTGCCGATAGCACCACGAGCGATAGCCTACGCCGTAGCTTCCCCTCGGTGATGGATAGCATAGGCGACCTTGACCTCATGGTCCTCCTACGCCCCAGCCGTCCCTGGTCCGCCTATATCGGGGCGGCGATGATGAAGAAGTCCAATAACTACATGGGCCCTGGGGTATCCCTCTCCCTTGATCGCAACAACCTCTTCGGCGGCGGCGAACGCCTCTCGGCGAACCTCTACGGCTCCTATGAGTGGCAGACGGGACGTAGCCCATCCGACGGGAGCTCCGTCTCCATCAATAGCTATCAGCTCGGGGGCGACCTTAGCCTCGTCTTCCCTACGATCCTCTTCCCGAGCATGCTGGACAGCTACTACAAGTACCCGACCAGCACGAGCTTCAAGCTCGGGGCGCAGGCCATCAACCATGCCCGCTACTATACGCTGCGCTCCCTCTCCCTGTCGATGGAGTACAGCTTCCAGCCCTCAGCGCGCTGGAGCCATAGGCTGGTTCCCCTGAGCCTAAGCTACACCCAGCTGGCACGTACGACGGCACGCTTCGACAAGCTCCTCGAGGAGAATCCCGCCCTCGGCCTCTCGCTGCGCAATCAGTTCATCCCTAAGTTCGCCTACTACTTCACCTACACGCATCAGCCCGAGCAGAGCCCGCACTTCCTGCAGCTCTTCGGCGAGGTCAGCGAGGCAGGGAACGTCGTCAATGCCGTGGAGAGTCTCTCTGGTCGTCCCTACGGCGAGACGAAGAAGCTCTTCGGCGTGCCCTTCGCTGAGTTCGTCAAGGCAGCGCTGGATATGCGCTACTCCTGGCGTATTGATCGCAATCAGACGATCGCCACCCGTCTAGCTACGGGCGCCATCTACGCCTATGGCAATGCGACGACGGCACCCTACATCGAGCAGTTCTACGTCGGTGGGGCCAACAGCATACGTGCCTTCACCGTGCGCAGCATCGGCCCAGGACGCTTCCGCACCGAGGATGAGAATGCTTACTCCTTCATGGATCGCGTCGGGGAGTTCAAGTTCGAGGCGAATCTCGAGTACCGTGGCCGTCTCTTCGGGGACTGTCACGCCGCGGTCTTCCTCGACGCGGGCAACGTATGGCTCCTACGCCCCGACGCCTCGCGCCCTGGGGCTGCGCTCTCCGAGGCGGGCTCGCTGCCTCGCCTGCTGGATCAGATCGCCGTGGGTACCGGGGCAGGGCTGCGCTACGACCTATCCTTCCTCGTCGTACGCTTCGACGTCGGCATAGGGCTGCACCTACCCTATGCTACCGAGCGCAGGGGCTGGTACAATATCCCGCGCTTCAAGGATGCCATCGGCTACCACCTAGCCATCGGCTATCCCTTCTAAGCCCCCAGCCGCACGATGTATCAGGCAGAGCTCATCATCCCCCTAGCCGTAGAGGGTAGCTACAGCTACCTCGTCTCCGACGAATTGCTGGCGAGCTATCCGCAGCTCTCCCCTGGCTGTCGTGTCGTCGTCCCCTTCGGTGCCAAGCGCTACTACACGGCCGTCATCCTTCGCCTACAGCCACTAAGCGCGGAGGAGGCCAAGGGGCAGAGGCTCCGCCCCATCGAGCAAGTTCTCGATGCACAGCCGCTGGTGCCTGCCGATCAGCTGCGGCAGTGGCAATGGATGAGCTACTACTACTGCTGCCCCCTGGGCTCCGTCCTGCGTGTAGCCCTCCCCTCGGCGCTCCTGCCCGAGAGTAAGACGATGCTCCTCCTGAATGAGGACTTCGTCGCAGCGACTCCCCTCAGCGAGCTCGAGTGTCGCCTCCTCGACCTGCTGGCAGCCGCCGCACGCCCCCTCTCCATACAGCAGCTGGAGCTCCAGCTCGGGCGTCGGCTGACACAGCCCATCCTCCAGCTGCTGAGCCTCGGAGCCCTCACCACGGAGGAACAGCTACAGACGAAGTATAAGCCGAGACTAGAGCGCTACCTCCGCCTCGCCGAGCCCTACCGCCAGGACGAAGGGCTACTCGCCGAGGCCTATGACGCACTACGACGTGCCCCGCGCCAAGCTCAGCTGCTGGAGCGCTTCCTCGAGCTGCACCAGCAGGCAGGCTCGTCCCTAGAGGAGCCCCTACACCGAGCGCTGCTCCTAGAGCACCTCCCCCAGGGCAATGCTCCCCTCAAGGCGCTTGTCGATAAGGGAATCCTTGAGCTCCTTGAGCTCCCGAAGAGTCGCCTAAGGCAGCAGCTGCACGCCGAGGACGAAGCGCCCACAGCCCCCCCGGCTAGCCCTCCCCTCACTGCCCCCGTGACGCTCTACTGGGGCAATAGCCGCCAGGGGACGGAGGACTTCATCATCGCCCAGACACAGCAGGCCCTAGCGGCAGGGCAGCAGGTGCTCATCCTAAGCGCGGCCGCAGGCTCCATCGGGGCGCACTTCGGCTTGCAGCAGCGCCTGGAGCGCCTCCTCCCCGATGCCTACTACCCCTACCACAGCCTCCTCTCGGAGGCGCTGCGCGTAGAGACCTACCAGCGCCTGGCCTCCCTAGAGACGCCCGCCGTCGTGCTCGGCACACGTAGCGCGATCTTCCTCCCCCTGCCTCGTCTCGGGCTCATCATCGTCGACGAGGAGCACGAATACCTCTACAAGCAGCAGCTCACAGCCCCCCGCTACCACGCTCGAGATGTGGCGCTATGGCGCGCCCACGAGCTCGGTGCTAAGGTGCTACTGACCTCGGAGACCCCTTCGGCCGAAGTCCTCTTCCACGCCCTCCGCGGTAAGTATCAGTTGCTACGCCCCGAGCCCGAGACGCCTCTTGCACCCCTACCCCAGCTCGGGGTCATCGATCTGTCGGGCCTCAGACGCAGCCATGATATGCCCTATGGCTCGATGATCTCGCCGCCGCTCTACACCGAGATCCAGCGGCAGCTCACCCTAGGACGCCCCGTGCTGCTGGTACAGAATAGACGAGGCTACGCCCCCTACATCCTCTGCGACAGCTGCGGCTCGCGCATCCTCTGCCCCCACTGTGATGTCAGCCTCACCTACCACCGAGCACGCCACGCCCTACTCTGCCACTACTGCGGCCATAGCGAGGCACTACCCAAGTGCTGCCCCAGCTGTGGCACCGATAGCATCACGACCCGACGCGGGGAGACACGCCCCGCCCTGCGCCAGGTAGGCTACGGCATCGAGCGCGTAGAGGAGGAGCTGCAGCGGCTCTTCCCCGAGCGCCAGATCCTGCGTATCGACAGCGATACCCTCTCCTCGCGCCGCCGCCAGCTGGAGATACAGCAGCAGCTGGAGCGAGGCGATGTAGACATCCTCATCGGCACGCAGCTCATCAAGGGGCAGGATGTGTGGCGCGACCTCGGGCTCGTGGCCGTCATCCAGCTCGATGCCATCCTAGGCTACCCCGACTTCCGCTCCGAGGAGCGTGCCTTCCAGCTGCTCTACCAGCTACGCCTACGCACGGCGCAGCGTGCCTACGCCGAGCCCACGGACTTCCTCCTACAGACTTCCTCCCCCGATAGCCCCTTCCTGGTGGAGCTGCGTAGCGACGACTATGAGCGCTTCATCCGCAAGACGCTCGCCGAGCGACAGGAGCTGCACTACCCGCCCTTCTGGCGTATCACCTACGTCCAGCTACGGGCACGGGATGCCGAGCTCCTAGCGCGGGTCGGGCTCATCCTACACCAGTCGCTCAGAGCTCTCCTACCTCAGGGCGAAGTCAGCGAAGCCCTCGTCCCCTCCGTCGGACGCGTCGAGGGCTTCTACCAGCGTCAGATCACCGTACGGCGTCCCTTCGGCTGCAGCTATAGCGAGGAGCGTGTCGCCTTCACCACAGCCCGCGCTCATCTCTACAGCAGCTACCCAGAGAGCCGCCGCGTACAGATCACCTACGACGTGGATCCCCTCTAGCGCCTCCCGCTACATCTGTCCCTAGACCCCATCCAGTGCCTTGGTGCAGGAGGATGAGTTATGCCCCTTCCGAACGGGGCAACACGGGGTCACGCACTTCCCCGCCTTAGGGAAGCACACTTCCCCACCCAAGTAGAGGCAGCCTGCTCGCCCTTGTCCCTTCCCCTCAGCTTACTGCCAGCGAAGTACCCACTAAGCTGCCAATACTCCTCTGGCACAAGGAGCAGCACGCTGAAGGATATCAGTCAGCACGCTGAGGGACGTCCGTGCCGAGCGTGAGGGATAGCCATCAGGAGGCTGAGGGATATCCATCAGAGAGGGGCGAAGACGGGGGCAAGGCCTCGCCCTACTCTTGGGCAAGCCGCCGAGGGTACGGCAGCGCTGCTCTCGGAGGACGGGCGCAGAGGAGGCCTCTGCCTCCCATGACGTGCGGTGACGCTTGAGGGATAGAGCGATATGTACTACCTTTGTGGCGAATAAAGCGCACCACATGAGCACCCAAGAACAAGATAAACTCAAGCCCACAGCCTCTGTTGCCCGCGACGGGCTCAAGCTCGGCGGCGTACTCTGCTTGACCTACCTTGCCCGCATCCTAGGCCTCGGCTACCCCTTCTTCAGCCTCATCTACTTTGCTGGGCTCATCCTCATACCCTATACAGCCTATCGCCTCACGAAGGCTTACCGCGATCAGGTAGCCACGCCCAGCACGGGCTTCAGCTGGTTCCAGGGACTGAGCTATACCCTGCGCCAGCACGTCTTCGGGGGGATCCTCGCCTTGATCCCACAGTACTTCTACTTCCGCTACTTCGTCCCCGAGATCCTTGATCAGCTCCATGAGATGCTGAGCAGTCAGCCTCAGGCACTAGGGCAGCAGCTGCAGGAGTCGCTGGCTAGCCTCGAGGCGACCCCGCTATGGCAGTGGCTCTGGGTAGACTACTGCTTCACCCTCTTCCTGGGCCTCGTATGGGGCGCCCTTGTGGGGCTTGCCCTGCGACAGCGCCCCTTCTACCAATAGCGCCCTTATCTCCACCAGCATACCACTATGGATATATCCATCGTCATCCCTCTATACAACGAAGCCGAATCACTCCCCGAGCTCGAGGCCTGGATACGCCGGGTCATGGAGGCACACGGCTACAGCTACGAGATCATCTTCGTCAATGACGGCAGCACGGACTCCTCCTGGGAGGTGATCAAGCAGCTGCAGGCGGCTAACCCCGCCGTGCGTGGCATCAAGTTCCGCCGCAACTATGGGAAGTCCCCTGGGCTGCAGTGCGGCTTCGAGCGCACCAAGGGCGATGTCGTCATCACCATGGATGCCGACCTGCAGGACAGCCCCGACGAGCTCCCCGAGCTCTATCGTATGATACGTGAGGAGGGCTACGACCTCGTGAGCGGCTGGAAGCAGAAGCGCTACGACCCCGTGCTGAGCAAGAATCTCCCCTCCAAGCTCTTCAACGCTACGGCCCGTCATCTCTCTGGCATACATAACCTGCACGACTTCAACTGCGGGCTCAAGGCCTATCGTGCTGAGGTAGTCAAGAGCATCGAGATCTACAACGACATGCACCGCTACATCCCCTACATGGCGAAGGTAGCAGGCTTCTCCCGCATCGGCGAGAAGGTCGTCCAGCACCAGGCACGTAAGTATGGCGAGAGCAAGTTTGGGCTCAGCCGCTTCGTCAACGGCTACCTCGACCTCATCACCCTATGGTTTACCTCCACCTTCGGCCGCAAGCCGATGCACTTCTTCGGCCTCGGAGGGAGCCTGATGTTCGTCATTGGCTTCATCGCCCTCTTGGTGGTGCTGGGGAGCAAGCTCTTCCACATCTGGACGAATACCCCTGCTCCGCTCGTCACGAGCCGTCCCTACTTCTTCATCGCCCTTACCGCAATGATCATCGGGACACAGCTCTTCCTAGCGGGCTTCGTCGCTGAGCTGCTCGCCCGCCAGTCTCAGGACCGCAACGACTACAAGATCGAGGAGGAGCTCTAGCCCCTCCTTCACCAGGTGACACCTCTATACCTCACATCATAGATCAGACCGTCATGAATCAGCTACGTCGTAGTATCAGTATCTATGGGCTCGGGCTCTTAGCACTATTCAGCGCCTGCTCGGGCAGCACCAAGAGCAGTAAGTACACCAAGCTCACAGGCGAAGTCTTCCACACCTACTTCTCCATCCAGTACGATCTAGGCACGGACTACAGCAAGGCGATCGACTCGACCTTTCACTCCTTCAGCCACTCGCTGAACCCCTTCGACTCCACCAGTCTCATCGCTGCGATCAATCGCAACGAATCCTCCGAGACGGATTCTATGCTTCGCGAGGTCTTCCTGCAGTCGGTCGAGATCTCGCGCCACACGGAGGGCAGCTATGATGTGACCTGCGCGCCACTGATCAATCTCTGGGGCTTCGGCTTCGAGAAGAAGGGCGACAGCATCACCTTGCACATCGTCGACAGCGTACGTCAGCTGGTCGGCTACCAAAAGGTGCAGCTCGATGGGGCACAGATGCTGAAGGCTGATCCACGCATGAAGATCGACTTCTCCTCCATCTCCAAGGGCTACTGCGCCGACCTCGTGGGACGTCTCCTCAAGGAGCAAGGAGCCACCAACTACCTCGTCGAGCTGGGCGGAGAGATCGCCTTCCAGGGGAAGAACCCTCAGGACGAATGCTGGATCATCGGTATCGATAAGCCCATAGACGACCCCTCAGGCAGCGTCAATGACTACGAGTTGCGCATCCGTCTTCCCCGGCAGGCGGGCGGCCTAGCGACCTCGGGCAACTACCGCAACTTCAAGATCATCAAGGGGAAGAAGTATGCCCACACCATCGACCCCAAGAGTGGCTACCCGATGCAGACCGACGTGCTGAGCGCGACCATCATCGCCCCGAGCTGCATGCTCGCCGATGGTCTGGCTACCGCCTGTATGACGCGTCAGTCCAGCCAGGTGCCTGCACTCATCCGCCACTTCCCAGGTGTGGAGTATATGCTCATCCTCGGGAACCCCAGCGGAGGCTACCATACGGTGATGAGCCCAGGCTTCCAGCGCCTCGTCATCAAGTAATGTACAGCAGCCGTCACAGGCTGCTCCCCACATCGAGCACAGCAGCGCGGGGCGGCAACTGGATACCAGCCTGCCGCCCCGCGCTCTATCCTATCACCCAGCCAATAGACGAATGATACGCATAAGCCCCAAGACTCAGAGACGCGGCCTCCTCCAGCAGGGCTTCCTCCTCTACCTAGGCGGGACGCTGCTCCTAGCCCTGCAGTTCGTCCTGCAGCTCCTCGGCAGCACGACGACGGAACTGATGGACGCGCTCGGCTACACCTTCTACCTAGCCTCCTGCCTCTCCCATGCGGCTTGTCTGATGCTCCCTGACTACCTCATCGCGAGCCTCCTCATCACCCTACAACCAGGCCGCTATGCGCTCTGGGTACAGACGCTGCTGACGGCTCTGGTGAGCATCCTCTGCCAGCTCGATGCTCAGGTCTACGCGATCTACCGCTTCCATATCAATGGCTTCATCCTTAATATGGTCTTCGGCCCAGGAGCGGGTGAGGTCTTCAACTTCGATACCGCGCTTTACCTGCGCGAGGGGATGCAGCTCCTGGCGATAGGCCTGCTGAGCCTCGGCATCTACCTCCTGACGAGCTGGCTGTGGCGGAGGCACGGGCGCGCCTTTTGGGGCTGGGGATTAGGACTGATCCTGGGCGCGACGCTGCTGGCGCACCTGATGCACATCTACGGTGCCTTCGTATCGCGCCCCTCCATCGTACGCAGTGCCAAGCTCCTCCCCTACTACTTCCCCACGACCTCCTACAGCCTGATGCTGCGCCTAGGCTTCCACTCGCCCAGTGACCTAGAGGCGCTCCAGCGCGGTGGCTCTGGGCTAGTGAACTATCCTCGTCGTCCGCTGATCAAGGAGCAGCCCAAGCAGTTGCCCAACATCCTCATCATCCTCCTCGACTCGTGGAATAAGCGTGCGCTCACCCCCGAGACTATGCCCGCCACCTACGCCTTTGCACAGCGTAGCCAGTGGTACACCGATCACAAGAGTGCCAGCAATGGCACCCGTAGCGGAGTCTACGGGCTCTTCTTCGGCCTCAGCTGCTATTACTGGGAGGAGTTCGAGGCATCACACGTACAGCCACTACTCATCAGCCGGCTTAGCGAGCTCGGATACGATATGCGCGCCTATCCCAGCGCGACGCTGGAGAACCCCAACTTCGCCAGCGTCCTCTTCAAGCAGATCCCTGGGCTGCGTACCTCCACCCCCGGCGCCAGCTCGCTTGAGCGTGATAGACGCCTCACCGAGGATTACCTCTCCGAGCTCCCTCTACGCCAGGCCTCGGGGCGCCCACTCTTCTCCTTCCTCTTCTTCGACCTGCCCCACAGCTTCGAGCTGCCCAAGGAACTCAACCAGCGCTTCTCTCCCGCCTGGGACTTCGCCGACTACACCCGCCTCAGCAAGGACAGCGATCCTACGCCGATGTGGAACCTCTACCGCAACACCTGCTACCAGGATGACCTCCTGCTCGGGCGTATCTTCGCCTCGCTCCAGAGCTCGGGGGCGCTGGAGAATACCATCGTCATCCTCACGGGAGACCACGGGCAGGAGTTCAACGAGAGCGGCCGCAACTACTGGGGACACAACAGTAACTTCGCCGACCCGCAGCTCGGCGTACCCTTCATCTGCCATTTCCCTGGGCAGGCGTCGGGGCGCATCGACTACCGCACCACACACTACGACCTCGTGGCGACCCTGATGCACGACTGGCTGGGCGTGAAGAACGACCCAAGCGACTACAGCATGGGACGCCTACTCAGCGACCCCTCGCCACGCCCTTGGCACATCGTCGGCAGCAACCTCAACTACGCCTTCATCATCGAGGGAGACACTATCCTCGAGAAGACCGCCGAGGGCGCTCTAGAGGTCTACGACCCTAAGATGAAGCCCATCCTGGACTACAAGATCGACAGTCGACGCTTCAACGAGGCCGTCCAGCGCCTCAATAGCTTCTTCCGTCAGTAGGCCTCCCACCCACTCCTCCGCGGCCAAAAGACCATAGTCTCACTCCTCTCCCACCTTGTCTTTTAGCGAAGAGAGAGAGAGGACTCCCAGCGGGCTATGAGCGAGAGGAAGGGGCTCTGAGGGATATCTGTCAGCCCGCTGAGAGACATCAGTCAGGAGCCTGAGGGATATCAGTCAGACGGCTGAAGGATATCCCTCACGGAGCTAGGACAAGGCAGTCAGCTCGCTTTACCCGCTCACTCCCATTCCTGACCGCTCTTAGCTAAGCGCTGCAGCCGCTTGTGTCAGCTAGCCTTAGCCTTTGTCTAAGGCTAGCCTTTCCCCGAGCTTAATCTAGGTGACAGGAGCCCAAACGATCCCTAGCTAGCGCACCCAAGCAAAACGACAGCTAAAAAAAAGACTAGGCCCCGCGAGCTCGAGTAGCTCGTGGGGCCTAGTCCTTTGGGGGACAGCAAGCGGCTGTCCGCTCCTTGCTAAGCCTTACTTAGCGTAGTGCAGCTGGAGGCCCTTGAGGCGATTCCACGCACCGCGCGTGAAGTCAGGGACAGCTACGGGAGCAGAGTTGTGGTTCAGCGAGATCGCCGTGAGCTCACCGATAGCGGACCATTCGGCTAGGTCATAGACGTCCATATCGAGGGGCAGACCATGCTGCAGGCAGTAGATGAGGCGATAGTCCATGATGAAGTCCATACCACCGTGACCACCGACCTTCTTCGCCTTCTCAGCGATCTCAGCGTGGATGGGGTGCTGGTACTTCTTCATCAGTGCATCACGCGTAGCATCGCTGACATAGTCGTGGCTCTTGAGGTCCTCGTGGTTGGGGACGGCAGACTTAGACTCCTCGGTAGGACGGAGGCAATAGCCCTGCTTGGGGTACTTGTTAGCGAAGCCGTCCGAGCCGATGACCTGGTAGTAGCGGTTGTAGGGCTGGTAGGAGGTGACGTTATGCTCGAGGTAGATGGTCTTGCCCTTGATGGTCTTGATGAGCGTCTGCGTCATCTCGCCGTTCTTGACCTTGGGGTTCTCGATCTTCATCTCCTCGCGCATGAAGCGGGGAAGGGTCGTAGCGGGCACGTCCATGCTGGTGAGGTAGTCCATGCGGTCGCCGCGGTGGATGTTGAGCACCCAGCAGGCGGGGCCAAGGCCGTGCGTAGCGTAGACGTCGCCACGGAAGCCGATGTTGGCCTCCAGACGCCAGTTGGCATCGTAGTACTTCCAGAAGGGCTCGAGGTTGTGGACGTAGCCGCCCTTAGCGCTCAGCACTTCGCCGAAGAGGCCATGCTGAGCCATGTTGAGTGTCGTGAGCTCGAAGAAGTCATAGACGCAGTTCTCCAGCATCATGCAGTGACGCTGGGTGCGCTCGGCTGTGTTGACGACGTCCCAAGCCTCCTTGAGGGTCATGACGGCGGGCACCTCACAGGCGACGTGCTTGCCCTTGTTCATGGCGTAGATCATCATCTCTGCGTGGTGCTGCCATCCAGTGGCGATATAGACGAGGTCGATATCATCGCGGTCACAGAGCTTCTTCCAGGCATCCTCGCTACCACTGTACTCGGTGGCTGCAGGCAGGCCTGCCTTCTCGAGGTACTTCTGGCTCTTGGCCACGCGCTCGGGATGGAGGTCGCAGAGGGCCTTGATCTGGACGCCATCAAGGTGTGTGAAGCGCTCGACAGCGCCGGGACCGCGCATCCCGAGGCCGATGAAGCCTACACGCACCACGGGCATGGGGGCAAGGCGCAGCCCCAGGACGTCCTTCTGCCCAGCGGGACGCTTAGGCACGACCGTCTCGATGATGTGTGTCTTGGTGTTTTTCTTCAGCTTCACGGTCTGCGCCTGCAGGCCCGTGAGCGCCACCGTCGCCGCAAGCGCCACGACGGAGAGCAACTTTCTTGTCTTCATGAGAGAAGGGTGTTAGTGAATATTACGTGTTGGGTGGGTATTAAACGTCAGCGCCTCCGAACTCCGAGGTGAAGTGGAAGCGGATCTTGGGGAAGTCCTGCTGGGCCATCGTCAGCACATAGCCTGAGTCGGCCAGATAGACGTCGCGGCCAGCAAGGTCCTTAGCCATGTACTGGGACTTGCGGCGCTTGAAGTTCTCGAGCTCGGCAGGGTCGTCGGACTCGATCCAGCAGGCCTTGTAGAGATTGACGGGCTCCCAGCGACAGGCAGCCCCATACTCATGCAAGAGGCGGTACTGGATGACCTCGAACTGCAGCTGCCCTACGGTGCCGATGATCTTGCGCCCGTTGAACTGATTGGTGAAGAGCTGTGCGACGCCCTCTCCCATCAGCTGGTCGATGCCCTTGGCGAGCTGCTTGGTCTTCATCGGATCCTGGTTCTCGATGTACTTGAAGAGCTCGGGGGAGAAGCTGGGCAGGCCGCGGAAGTGCAGCTCCTCGCCTGCAGTGAGCGTGTCGCCGATACGGAAGTTGCCCGTATCAGGCAGGCCGATGATATCGCCCGCATAGGCCTCCTCTACCGTCTCCTTGCGCTGGGCCATGAAGGCTGTGGGACTACTGAACTTAAACTGCTTGCCTAGGCGCACATGCTTGTAGCTAGCGTTGCGCTCGAAGCGCCCCGAGCAGATCTTGACGAAGGCGATACAGCTGCGGTGGTTGGGATCCATGTTGGCATGGATTTTGAAGACGAAGCCCGTGAAGGCAGGCTCGTAGGGGGACACCTCGCGCTCCTCGGCACGGACGGGCCGCGGCGAAGGGGCGATCTCGACGAAGCAGTCCAGCAGCTCCTGCACCCCAAAGTTATTGAGTGCCGAGCCGAAGAAGACAGGAGCGAGATCTCCCGCTAGGTACTCCGTGCGGTCGAACTCTGGGTACACGCCATCGACCAGCTCCAGGTCAGCGCGCAGACGCTCAGCCTGCTCCGCCGTGATGTGCTGCTCGAGCTCGGGCGAATGGATGTCCCTGATGGAGACGCTCTCGGTGATGCGCTGCTTATCGGGCGTGAAGAGATTCAGCCCCTGCTGATAGATATTGTAGACACCACGGAAGCGCTGCCCCATATCTATGGGCCAGGAGAGGGGACGGACGCGTATCTGCAGCTCCTGCTCGATCTCGTCTAGGAGGTCGAAGGGGTCCTGGCACTCGCGGTCCATCTTGTTGACGAAGACCATGACGGGCGTCTTGCGCATGCGGCATACCTCCATCAGGCGGCGGGTCTGTGCCTCTACCCCCTTGGCTCCATCGATGACGATAATGACGCTGTCTACGGCTGTGAGCGTACGGAAGGTATCCTCGGCAAAGTCCTGGTGACCTGGGGTGTCAAGGATGTTGATCTTGTGCCCCGCGTACTCGAAGCCCATGACGGAGGTCGCCACAGAGATCCCGCGCTGCTTCTCGATCTCCATCCAGTCACTGGTGGCCGTCTTCTTGATCTTGTTGCTCTTGACGGCTCCTGCTACGTGGATAGCCCCACCGAAGAGGAGGAGCTTCTCGGTCAGGGTAGTCTTCCCGGCGTCCGGGTGGCTGATGATGGCGAAGGTTCGCCGCTGGTCTATTTCGTCCTTATACTCGTTCATTACGGTTCTTGTGTCTATTCTGAGTGGGGCCAGGCTAGGGCTGAGGCTCTAGATCACTGCCCGTCTGCTCCATCTTGTAGCGGTGCGCCAGCAGAGCAAGGAAGGCGCTGATCTGCTTCATCGACTGCCGGGTCTCCTCGCTGATCTCCTGCCCCTTGAGCGTGAGGGTAAGGTAGCCATAGACGGCACTGAGCGCCGTCTCCAGCTCGCTCTCCTCCTTGGCGCCCTTGGCACGGAGCTGGATGAGGGCAGGGAGGATCTGCAGGTGCATCCCCGAGTAGACGTAGTCCTCACTATTAGAGAGCAGGCGGCGATGGAGCTCCTCCAGCTGCATCAGCACGATGCGATGGACGTCCAGGTGGCCACTCTGCTGCTTGCCCTCGGCACGCATCATGTCCACCAGCTCGGAGTACCAGCGGTAGAGCTCACGGCGCTCAGCCTCGCTGCGCTCGCCATAGCGGGGCAAGATGAGCCGCTCCACGCCCTCCATGTCTACACCTGCAGCACGGATGAGGTCCTCCACCTGCCACATGTAGAGCAGGTACTCGACGATGTTCTCCTTGCGCTTGGCCTGGGCTACGTACATAGGGACTTACTTCTTGATGAGCTGCTCGGCGAGGCTAGCGTCAGCGTCATGCGTCCCCGGAGCGATCCCGAGGAGGCGGCAGACGAGGGGGTAGAGCGTGATGTTCGGGACAGGCTCAGCGATACGACGCCCAGGGGCGAAGTCGGGTCCTACGGCCTTGAAGACCGCCAGCATCTCCTCGTGCTTATTGTCGAAGCCATGCCCTGCCGCTAAGCTCTGGGCAGGGATACCCTGAGGACTGAAGTAGATCTGCGTCCCGAGCTCGGCCTTGACGACCAGCTCCCCGATACGAGGGCTGGAGCCGAAGTGCAAGCGCTCGGGCAGCTCCCCCTTGTGATAGACCTCTACGTGAGGCACACGCTTGAGGATGCGGTAGGCCGTCTCGGTGTAGCCCTTCTTCGGATAGAGGTGGGTGAAGGGCCCCGTGGCGACGTGCTCGAAGCTGTCTAAGGGGAGGTAGTCGGCGAGGTTCACGGCCTTGCTCTTGTCGAAGCTCGCCATCCCGTGATCCGACACGAGGATGAAGTCCACCTTGTGCGCGAGCGGTAGCTGGGCTAGGCGCTGACGGAAGTAGCCGACGACGGAGTCCATCTTCTCTACCATGCGTAGCGTCTTGGGTGACTCGGGGCTCTCGTGATGCCCCGTATGGTCGGGCTCCTCGATGTACCACATCAGGAGACGAGGACGCTCTGCCTCGGGCAGCTGGAGCCAAGCCAGCACCGAGTCAGCACGGTCGGTATAGGGCACCTTGTCGTCGAACTTCTTCCAGCGATCTGGCTGATGCCCGCCGACGGCGGTCTCACTCCCGACCCAGTAGAAGCTCGCGGACTTCAACCCGTGGCGACGGGCCACATTCCACAGAGGTTCGCCCTTATAGAAGGCAGGATCGGCCACGGCTACGCGATCCCCGAGGCGATAGTGCGCACCGCGCTCATCCCAGAACTCGTTGCCCACGAGCCCGTGATTATTCGGGTACAGCCCCGTGGCCATCGCATAGTGATTTGGGAAAGTAAGGGTAGGATAGGACGGACGGAAGCGACCCGACAGTCCTTCGGCATCCATACGATCAAGGTTCGGTGTATGCGCCCGCCCCTGATAGTCGGCACGGAAGCCATCAAGTGAGAGTACGACGACGTAGCGGTCGCTAGCCTTTGCTAGCTCAGCCGAAGTGTGTTGCTTAGATACGCCACAGCTGCCCAGCCCAAGGCTAAGCAGTCCCGCTCCCATCAGGAGCGGAAAGAGCAGTGAGTTAATCCTTCCCATTCTTAGATAAGTGTAGGACCTAGTCTTCCAAGTCCGTAGCGGATCATCCTGATCTCGCTCTATTTGCAGGGGCAAAGGTAGCAAAAAAGCCGCGCCTATGCCAGTCCGAGCAGCCCGAGCTCAGCGCTGAGGCCTGTTAAGCCCTTTGGCTCCTCCCCTACATTATATAGATAGCGCAGGAAGGGACAAGGCTCCGCGATGCTGCGGGCTAAGGGGGAGGCCTCCCGAGGGATATCAGTGAGGCAGCTGAGGGACGTCAGTCACGCGGCTGGGGGATATCGGTCAGGGAGGCCCAGGGATATCCCTCACCGAGCTAGGGCAGGGCTGCCACCCTGTTCCGCCTCCCGAGGCACTTCACGGGGAGGACTTGGGCAAGCCTATCCGCCGAGCTAGGTAGCTCCGCCCAAAGCGGAAGGGACAAGCCATCTAGCGCTGCTTGTCACGACGCTGTCCTTAGAGGGTCGAATGCGGGTTCAAGACGAAGCGCACGCCCTGCCAGGGGCTATTCGGATAATTGTCGTACCTTTGTTTATGAACCCTACGACGGCTAACTGGCTGGAGTAGGGTTCGCTATTGTAATCATCCCGAGTAATCACAACGAACGGAGTCGATCGGAACTCCCTCCCTTCTTCTATGGCATACAACTATATGACCAAGGCGGGCTATGACAAGCTCGTCGCCGAGATCAACGAGCTGGAGACCATCCAGCGCCCCGAGATCTCCCGCCAGATCGCAGAGGCCCGAGATAAGGGCGACCTATCAGAGAATGCCGAGTACGACGCGGCCAAGGAAGCCCAGGGGCTCCTCGAGGCCAAGATCTCACAGCTCAAGGCCACGCTAGCCAACACGCGCATCATCGACGAATCACGCCTCGGCACCGAGGCCGTGCAGATCCTCAACAAGGTGCGCATCCGCAACACCAAGACCAAGGCAGAGCTCGTCTACACGCTCGTCTCGGACTCTGAGGCCAACCTCAAGGAGAAGAAGATCTCCGTCAATACCCCCATCGCCAAGGGCCTGATGGGGCGCAAGGTCGGGGACGTCGTCGAGGTACAGACCCCTGGCGGACTGCTCTCCCTCGAGATCCTCGAGATCAGCTTCTAGACCCCTCACCACAGCGTACACACACTATGCCTAGCCTATTCACCCGCATCATCCAGGGGGAGATCCCCTCGCACCGCGTCGCTGAGAGCGAGGAGTTCTATGCCTTCCTCGACATCGCCCCCCTACAGATGGGCCATACGCTCGTCATCCCGCGCCTCGAGGAGGACTACCTCTTCGACCTCGAGGACGAGCTCCTCGGCCGTATGATGATCTTCGCCAAGCAGGTCGCGGCCCAGATCAAGGCCGTCACCCAGTGCCGCAAGGTGGCTGTCCTCGCCCTTGGCCTAGAGGTCAATCATGCCCACATCCACCTCGTCCCCATCAACACCGAGGGGGACATCGACCTCAAGAAGAAGCTACAGCCCAGCCAGGATGAGCTCGCCGACATGGCCGCCCGCCTTCGTGCTGCAGCGCTAGTCTAGCCCTCCACTCGAGGCCGCCTCACCCAGCCCTGCGGCTCGATCTCCGCAGACCTTTACTCCCCATATACTCTATATGATATCTGTCGATGGGCTCACCGTTGAGATCGGTGGCGCTCCCCTATTCTCGAACATCTCCTTCGTCATCAACCCCAAGGACCGTATAGCCCTGATGGGTAAGAATGGTGCGGGGAAGTCCACGCTACTGAAGATCCTCAGCGGCACCCGCGAGGCTACCCGAGGTAAGGTCAACGTACCCTCGGGCGTCAAGGTCGCCTACCTGCCGCAGCATCTACTGACCGAGGATGGACGCACCGTCTTCGAGGAGACAGAGCAGGCCTTCAGCCATATACATGCTATGGCGGCACGCATGGAGGAGCTCAACGAGCAGCTGACGACACGTACCGACTACGACAGTCCGGAGTACATGGCTATCATCGAGGAGGTCTCTACCCTAGGGGAGAAGTACTATGCCATCGAGGAGATCAACTACGACAAGGCCGTAGAGCTGACGCTGCTGGGCCTGGGCTTCAAGCGTAGCGACTTCGACCGACAGACCTCAGAGTTCAGTGGCGGCTGGCGTATGCGTATCGAGCTGGCGAAGCTCCTGCTACAGAAGCCCGACGTCCTCCTGCTGGACGAGCCGACCAACCACCTAGACATCGAGTCCATCCAGTGGCTGGAGGACTTCCTCATCGAGACGGGGCAGACCGTCGTCGTGATCAGCCACGACCGCGCCTTCGTAGACCATATCACGACGCGCACTCTAGAGATCACCATGGGGCGCATCTATGACTACAAGGTCAACTACAGCGAGTACCAGCGCCTACGCGCCGAGCGCCGCGAGCAGCAGCAGAAGGCCTATGAGGAGCAGCAGAAGTTCATCGCAGAGACCCAGGACTTCATCGAGCGCTTCAAGGGCACCTACTCCAAGACTAACCAAGTGCAGAGCCGCGTGCGCATGCTGGAGAAGCTAGAGCTCGTCGAGGTCGATGAGATAGACAGCTCCGCAATCCGTCTCCGCTTCCCACCAGCCCCTCGCTCGGGCACCTACCCCGTACAGATGGAGAGCGTAGGCAAGGCCTTCGAGGACAAGCGTATCTTCTCTGGGGTCGATCTGATGATCGAGCGCGGAGACAAGATCGCCTTCGTCGGGAAGAACGGCGAGGGGAAGAGTACGCTGGTGCGCTGCATCATGAAGGAGCTCGAGCACGAGGGCACCCTGACGCTCGGGCATAACGTCTCGATCGGTTACTTCGCCCAGAACCAGGCGGCCATAGAGGATGAGACACGCACCGTCTTCCAGACGATAGACGACATCGCCGAGGGAGAGATACGCACCAAGATCAAGGACCTACTGGGGGCCTTCATGTTCGGTGGCGAGGCTTCGGCCAAGAAGGTCAAGGTGCTCTCTGGCGGAGAGCGCACGCGTCTAGCCCTGCTCAAGCTGCTCCTCGAGCCCTACAATCTCCTCATCCTCGACGAGCCTACCAACCACCTCGACATGAAGACTAAGGAGGTCCTCAAGCAGGCCCTCCTAGCCTATGACGGGACGCTCATCCTCGTCTCACACGACCGTGACTTCCTCGACGGGCTCGTCAGCAAGGTCTACGAGTTCGGTGGCGGCAAGGTCACAGAGCACCTCGAGGGGATCTACGAATTCATGCAACGAAAAAAGATGGAGAACCTCCGCGAGCTGGAGCGTACCCAAGGATAATCATCAACACTTACTGATAGCAATACCTATAGACCTATGGCACAGCAGACACTATACCCCCTGACCTTCGCCCCACTACTCAAGGAAGTCATCTGGGGAGGCCAAGACATCCGCCCCTTCAAGGGACTCGAGCCCGATGACAAGAAGGTGGGCGAGAGCTGGGAGATCTCCCACGTCGATGACAACTACAGCATCGTAGCCGAGGGCGCCCTCAAGGGGCAGAACCTCGACGAGCTACTCCGCACCTATGGCGACCGTCTCGTCGGCGCACGCGTGAAGGCGCGCTTCGGCGACCGCTTCCCGCTGCTCATCAAGTTCATCGACGCACGCGACTACCTCTCCATACAGGTACACCCCGATGACGCGCTGGGCATGAAGCGCCACAACTCCTTCGGCAAGACGGAGATGTGGTACGTCATCTCCGCCGCTAAGGGGGCTAAGCTATACAGCGGCTTCGCCGTCCAGTCCTCGCCCGAGGACTACGTGAAGCGCATCGCCGAGGGTACGATCGTCGAGGCTCTAGCGGAGTACGAGGTCAAGCCCGGCGACGTCTTCTTCCTCCCCGCAGGGCGCGTCCACGCCATCGGTGCAGGCTGCTTCATCGCCGAGATCCAGCAGACCTCCAACATCACCTACCGCATCTACGACTACGATCGTACCGACGCAGCGGGCAACAAGCGTGAGCTGCACACCGAGCTCGCCAAGGATGCCATCGACTACCAGCTACAGGACGACTACCGCACGGCCTATACGCCCGCCAAGGACCAGCCCGTGGACCTCGTCTCCTGCCCTTACTTCGAGACCAAGCTCCTCGACCTCGACGCCCCACTCCACCGCGACTGGAGCGCCCTGGATAGCTTTGTCATCTACATCTGTATGGAGGGTGCGCTAACGCTACGTGACGCCGCAGGCTACGAGGTCCAGCTCCACCAGGGACAGAGCGTGCTGGTACCAGCAGAGAACCGCGAACTGACGCTCCTACCCAGCCCCAGCTGCAAGCTGCTCGAGACCTACATCCCCGAGCTGTAGTCTCCCTACTGTAGTCAGACGACCCCTATGGCTGGCTCCAAGCTCTACTACCGCATCAAGGAGGTCGCCCATCTCCTGGGGGAGCAGGTCTCTACCCTGCGCCACTGGGAGTCGGAGTTCCCGCACCTCGCCCCCGCGCACTGCGACAAGGGAGCTAGGCGCTATACCCAGCAGGATATAGAGAACATACGTACCGTGCAGTATCTACTGCGCGTACGTAAGTTCACCATCGAGGGCGCACAGGACGAACTGAAGCGTACCAAGAAGCGCCTAGACACGCAGCTAGACACGCTCACACGGCTACGCCAGATCCGTGAGCGTCTGCTTGAGCTGAGGGCGCAGCTAGAGTCCTAGAGGCTGGAGGCACTCTCCGGGCCAAGGGCAGGAGCGGCTTGAGGCTGACTGGGAGGCAATGGGAACCGCCTTGCCCAAGGGACACAAAAGGAGCTCGCAGACTGCGTGCCGAGGGCTATTCCAAGGCGTCCCGACAAAGGGGACTAAGGCGGTAAAGCGAGGCCACAGCCTTGCTGCAGCTTTGTGGAGGATATCCCTCAGCCTCCCGACCGATATCCCTCAGGCGCCTGACGGACGTCCCTCAAGAAGCTGACTGACATCCCTCAGAGGGGTGCCCCTTATAGCCGCGCACCGCTGGGACTTAGCTTTCCCTGCCCGCTTGACTAAGGATAAGGGCACTGCTGGAGGGCTTCCCCTGCTCCAGCCTAAGCTAGCTAGCAAAGGGATGGATATAGCCTAGCAAATATGACTATATTTGTAGCACCACTCGCTGGGCTGTCGCACTAGCAGTAGACGACCCGACTCAGCGCAAGCGAACGAATCACAGATACACACTCGATACTATAATGAAGAAAGTTGATGTCCTGCTCGGACTGCAATGGGGCGACGAAGGCAAAGGCAAGATCGTCGATGTCCTGACCCCCTCCTATGACCTCATAGCTCGATTCCAGGGCGGGCCCAACGCAGGGCACACCTTAGAGTTCGAGGGCGAGAAGTACATCCTGCGCTCCATCCCCTCGGGGATCTTCCAGGGGGACAAGCTCAATGTCATAGGCAATGGTGTAGTACTCGACCCCATCCTCTTCGCCGAGGAGGCTCGTGCGCTCTCGCGTAGCGGACACGACCTCCGCAAGCGTCTCCTCATCTCGCGCAAGGCCCATCTGATCCTCCCCACGCATCGCTACATCGACGCAGCACAGGAGGCGCACAAGGGTTCGGCCAAGATCGGCACCACGGGCAAGGGCATCGGCCCGACCTATACGGACAAGATCGGGCGCACGGGACTGCGTGTAGGCGACATCGAGCACCAGCTGGAGGAGCGCTATCAGGCAGCCAAGGAGCGACACCTGGCACTACTGCGTGCCTGGGACTACCCCGTAGAGGGGCTTGAGGAGCTGGAGCAGCAGTGGATGGAGGGCATCCGCTACCTACAGGAGTTCACCTTCGTAGACAGCGAGCACTTCGTCAACGAGTCGCTACACCGCGGGCAGAGCGTCCTGGCGGAGGGAGCCCAGGGCTCACTGCTGGACATCGACTTCGGCTCCTATCCCTTTGTCACCTCGAGCAGCACCATCAGCGCAGGCTGCTGCACCGGCCTGGGCGTAGCGCCCCGGCATATCGGCGAGGTCTATGGCATCTTCAAGGCCTATTGCACGCGCGTCGGTGCGGGGCCCTTCCCCACCGAGCTCTTTGATGAGACGGGCGAGCGCCTCTGCTCGCTGGGGCATGAGTTCGGCTCCGTCACGGGGCGCCGCCGTCGCTGCGGCTGGCTCGACCTGGTGGCTCTGCGCTACACGGTGATGCTCAATGGCGCCACGCGCCTCATCATGATGAAGAGCGACGTGCTGGATAGCTTCGACACGATCCGCGTCTGTACCGACTATGAGATCAAGGGCGAGCTGACGCGCAGCTTCCCCTACGAGCTCAGCGACGAGGTCAAGCCGCACTACACCGAGCTCAAGGGCTGGAAGTGCGACACCACGCAGCTGACGCGCTACGAGGACTTCCCCCAGGAGCTGCGGGACTACATCACCTTCATCGAGGAGCAGATCGGGGTGCCCATCGCCGTAGTATCTGTCGGCCCCGACCGAGCGCAGACAATCGCGCTACACCCCGAGCTACTTCCCTAGTAGAGGGGAGTCTGCTGCTACATGACCTATACCGAAGCACTCCAATATCTATATGCCGCTACCCCTGCCTTCCAAGAGGTGGGGGCTAGCGCTTATAAGCCTGGGCTGGATACAACGAGGCAGCTGGATGCGCACTACGGGCATCCGCACCGCGCCTTCCGCTCCATCCACGTAGCTGGCACCAATGGCAAGGGCTCTACCTCCCATAGTCTGGCGGCAATCCTACAAACTGCGGGCTATCGTGTGGGCCTCTTCACCTCGCCCCACCTCCTAGACTTCAGCGAGCGCATACGCGTCAATGGCCAGCCTATTGACCAAGACTACGTCGTGCGCTTCACCGAGGGCGCCCGAGCGCAGATCGCCCAGCTGAGGCCCTCCTTCTTCGAGCTCACGACGCTCATGGCCTTCTGCTACTTCCATGATCAGCAGGTAGACTACGCCATCATCGAGGTAGGGATGGGCGGCCGACTCGATAGTACCAACATCATCTCCCCTATCCTCTCGACCATCACGGGCATCAGCCTCGACCACACCCAGTACCTAGGGGACACACTGGCGAAGATCGCCTATGAGAAGGGGGGCATCATCAAGCCCCAGACTCCCGTCATCATCGGTCGGGCTGAGGAGCCCGAGGTGCTGGCGACCTTCCAGCGGCGTGCTGAGGAGGAAGCAGCCCCACTGCGGCTCGCTGCCACAGAGTTCCGCTTCGTCCGATCCCAGCCCGAGGCCACAGGGCAGACCCTCTATCTCCAGCCTAAGGGACAAGGGGAAGCAGAGCGCTCCGTTTACTTCGAGCTCGGTGGCGCAGCGCAGCGCTACAATGTACCGACCATCCTCACCGCCGTCGAGGAGCTGCGCCGCCTAGGTCTGGAGCTCCCTGACGAAGCTGTCCGTAAGGGCCTTGCCGAAGTCTGCGCCCTCACGGGACTGCGCGGCCGCTGGGAGACGCTCAGCCGCTCCCCCTGGGTCATCTGCGACACGGGGCATAATGAGGACGGCGTGCGCTACGTCGTCGAGCAGCTGCGCTCTCTAGGCTGTCCGCTGCACATCATCTTCGGTATGGTGAGCGACAAGGACGTCCGCCACGTCCTTGCACTACTTCCGCCGGAGGCTCGTTATTACTTCACGGCCGCACGTGTAGCACGGGCGCTGCCAGCTCGAGAGCTGCAGGAGCTCGCCGAGAGCTACGGGCTCCGAGGCGAGGCCTACCCTGATATCAGCGCTGCGCTAGAGGCTGCGAAGGCATCGGCAGCAGCGGGCGAACTCATCTTCGTCGGGGGAAGCAACTTCCTCGTAGCGGACCTCATCAGCATCTATCACAACACTAAATAACTACTCACTATGGAACAAGTACAATCACAGGCCAAGGTGCTGCTGCGTGACAAGCCAGCGGCGCGCTGGGGAGCACTCGTGATCCTCTCGCTCACGATGTTCTTCGCCTATATGTTCGTCGACGTGCTCTCGCCCGTCAAGACGATGGTGGAGACGGAGCTCGGGTGGGACTCTACGGTCTTCGGCCTCTATGGGGGGAGCGAGTTCTTCCTCAATGTCTTCGTTGGCTTCCTCATCCTGGCGGGGATTATCCTCGACCGCATGGGCGTACGCTTCACGGCGCTGCTCTCGGGCTCGCTGATGGTCATCGGCGCGCTCCTCAAGGTCTATGCCCTCAGCGCGACCTTTAAGAACGGAGGCCTAGGCTACGATGCGATGAATAGCTTCTCGGGCTTCCTCAAGGATCTAGCAGGCTGGAATCTGCCTCCGACGGCCCTCTGTGCGAGCCTCGGCTTCATGCTCTTCGGCTGCGGCACCGAGATGGCGGGGGTCACCGTATCCCGTGCCATCGTCAAGTGGTTCAAGGGTAAGGAAATGGCGCTAGCTATGGGTATCGAGATGGCCGTGGCACGCTTCGGCGTCTTCTCCATCTTCCGTCTCTCGCCCAAGATCGCAGCCGAATGGGGCAGCGTGCAGGCTCCCGTTATCTTCTGCGCAGCGCTGCTCTGCATCGGTCTGCTGCTGTACATCGTCTACGGCTTCATGGACAAGGCGCTGGATAAGGAGCTCGACGGCGAGGAGAGCGAGGAGGAAGAGCCCTTCAAGTTCAGCGACCTCAAGCTGGTCTTCGGCAAGGGGATCTTCTGGGTGGTGGCTCTGCTCTGCGTCCTCTACTACTCGGCGATCTTCCCATTCCAGAAGTTCGCTACCGAGATGCTCAATGCCAAGGTAGGGCTCTCGCTCGAGGAGGCAGCCAACCTCTTTAGCTACTTCCCCATCGGGGCTATGATCATCACGCCCTTCCTCGGCTTCTTCCTCGACCGCAAGGGTAAGGGCGCGACGATGCTCATCGCAGGCTCCGTGCTGATGGTCGCCTGTCACCTCATCTTCGCCATCTACCCCTTCGAGGTCGGTAGCAGCAGTAGCTCTACGGTGGCCTTCCTAGCGATTGTACTGCTCGGGATCTCCTTCTCGCTTGTCCCAGCGACCCTCTGGCCCAGCGTCCCCAAGCTCATCGACAGCAAAGTACTGGGCTCTGCGTACTCCGCTATCTTCTGGATCCAGAATGTCGGTCTGATGTCTGTGCCTGTGGTCATCGGCGGCGTACTGGACAGCGTGAACAAGGATATCCCTGCGGGCCAGCCTAAGGACTACACGCTGGCGATGCTCATCTTCGCTAGCTTCGGCGTCGTTGCCTTCGTCCTCAGTGCCTTCCTCAAGGCCGTCGACCGCAAGAAGGGCTACGGCCTCGAACTACCCAACGTAACCGAGTCCAAGTAAGCTCACCTCGCTCGCTCACGAGCAAGTCCACTCCTACGAAGCCCCGAGTGCAGTCCTGCGCTCGGGGCTTCGTCTTTTTTAGCTCCTAGACTAAAGGCTAAAAAGGCCTATATCCAAGGGAAGGAGAGCTGCGTTTAAGCAAAGCGGGGAGGCCGCTCTACGCTCTTGCCCAGCAAAGCGAAGGCACAGTCAAGACGTAGTCGAGACTTCATCTCCAGCCTAGGCCGAGTCAAGGAAACCCAAGCGGCAGCGCGGCGACAGCCTCATCCCAGCTCCGTGAGGGATAGCCCTCAGCCTCCTGACTGGTATCCATCAGAGGCGTGACGGACGTCCCTCAGCGGGCTGACTGATATCCCTCACGAGCCCTCCCCTTATACTCGAGCTACTTTGCAGGATAAGGGAGCGGGCTAGCTCCAGCCTATAGGAGCTAAGCTAAGGAGTAAGGCAAGTGGCCCTCGGAGGCGAACTAGGGGTAAGCGAGCCCCTGCGCACCTTGCACGGATTGCCCCGAGGGAGCTTCGTCCGCCCTTGGCCTTCGGCAGAGGCCAACGAGTGCCCGAGCGCCTTATGAGACCTCTCGACGGAGCGCCCATGTGGCGAAGCGCAGAATTAGCGGTATTTTTGCAGCGCAAGCGGATGATACATCCAAGACCATCACCACAAATATCCTAGCTCAATGAAGCATCACAATAGCGGGCTCTCCTTCATCGTCCTCGGCATGAACGACGAGGAGGCCCCCCAGTTCAGCGCAGACCTTCAGGCTCTCATCGCCCAGCACCGCATCTTCTCAGGGGGACGCCGTCACCGCGAGCTCGTCGCGGCCTTGCTCCCCGAGGATGCCCTCTGGATCGACATCACCGTACCGCTAGAGGACGTCTACGCACAATACCGCCAGCACGACGCGCCCGTCGTGGTCTTCGCCTCGGGCGACCCGCTCTTCTTCGGCTTCACCACGACACTGATGCGCGAGTTCCCTGGGCGTGTCGAGCGTACCGTGCCTAGCTTCAGCTCCCTGCAGATGCTGGCCCATGCCCTGCGTCTGCCCTACCACGATATGTACGTCGTCTCGCTGACGGGACGCCCTTGGCACGAGTTCGACCGCGCCCTTATAGAGCGCAGGGCTAAGGTCGGGGTGCTGACCGACAAGAAGCATACGCCGAGCGTCATCGCCCAGCATATGCTCGACTACGGCTACGAGGGCTACACGATGCACATCGGGGTGCTGCTCGGGGGCGAGCGGCAGGAGACCTACAGCCTCCCCCTAGAGGAAGTACCAGGACGCGACTTTGCACACCCCAATTGCCTCATCCTGGAGCATAAGGCCCCCACGCAGTACGCCGCTCCTCTGGGCCTCAAGGAGCTGGACTTCTTCCCCCTCAATGGACGAGTGAATATGATCACCAAGATGCCTATACGACTAGTGAGCCTCAGCCTCCTCGAGCTGGAGCAGCGCCGCTGTCTCTGGGATGTGGGCTTCTGCACGGGGAGTGTCTCCATCGAGGCGAAGCTCCGCTATCCGCACCTGCATGTACAGTCCTTCGAGATACGCCCCGAGGGAGACGAACTGATGCAGACCAATAGTCGCCGCTTCCACGCCCCTGGGATCGACTACCTCATCGGCGACTTCCTGCAGCAGGATCTAGAGCGGCTGCCGCGCCCCGAGGCTGCCTTCATCGGCGGGCATGGCGGACACCTGCAGGAGTTCGTAGAGCGCCTGACCGCGCTGATGGGCGAGCGCGGGGTACTGGTATTCAACTCGGTCTCCACCGAGACCCTAGACAACTTCCGCGCTGCAGTAGCCTCCGTAGGCTGGCACATCAGCTATGAGACGCTGCTGGCCGTAGACCAGCACAACCCCATCACTATACTTCAGGCCAAGCCAGGCCAGGGCTAAGCAGCGAGGCGATGAAGGCTAAGCTATACGGGCTCATAGGCCAGAGGCTCTCCCACAGCTTCTCCCCTGAGTACTTCCGCGAGCGCTTCGAGCGCGAGGGGATAGCTGCGGACTACAGGCTCTTCCCTCTGGAGCGCATCGAGGAGCTCGAGGCACTGCTCCGCGAGCAGCCTGAGCTGGTCGGGCTCAACGTCACACTACCCTACAAGGAGCAGGTGCTGCGCTACGCCCAGCAGCTCAGTCCCGAGGTCGAGGCTATAGGTTCGGCCAATGTCCTCGCCATACATCGCCGCACAGACGATGCGCTGGAGATCAAGGCCTACAATACGGATCACCTCGGCTTCGGCCTTAGCCTCGACGGCTGGCTACGGGAAGCTAAGCTCGATCGAGCCCTGGTACTTGGAACTGGGGGCGCTGCTCGCGCCGTAGTCCATGCCCTGACGGAGCGCGGCATCAGCCCGACGCTCGTCAGCCGCCAGCCCCGTGCAGAACAGCTAAGCTACGAGGAGCTAAGCCCAGAGCTGGCCGCTCGCTACCCGCTCTGGGTCAATACGACACCCGTCGGCCTCCAGCTCGGGGAGACGCTACAGCTACCCTACGAGGCGCTGACACCCGCACACTACTGCTACGACCTCATCTACAATCCCTCGCCCATCCGCTTCCTCGAGCTGGCTGCAGCCCGAGGTGCCCAGACTAAGGACGGGCTCGAGATGCTCCACCTCCAGGCCGATGCCGCCTGGCATATATGGACCTGCAATGACTAGAAGACGGCCCCCCCTCTACGGTCTCACGGGACTCCTCCTGCTGAGTGCCTGCAATACGACGCGCCACGTACAGCCCGGGCAGTACCTCCTGCGTAGTGTCAAGATCCAGGTGGACTCGCTGAGCCCGAGCGAAGAGCGGGAGCTGGGCGAGCTGAGGAACTACCTCCCGCTACAGCCCAATGCGCGTCTGCTCGGCGTCTTCGACTGGACGCTGGGCATCTACAACCTAAGTAAGCCAGGCAGCAACAGCTTCATCAACCGCCTGCTACGCCGTATCGGCAGCGCCCCCGTACTCTACAATGAGCAGGAGGCAGAGTTCGGTCGGGCGAATCTCACCGCCGCGCTCTACAACCTCGGCTACCTCAATGCCGAGACCCAGCTGCAGGTCGATACCGCGGGGCGCAAGGCGCGTCTCCTATACCACATCACCCCAGGGCCACGCTTCACCATAGGCCATCACGAAGAGGCGATCAGCGACAGCACCCTCCGCCCCCTGCTTCACCCCACAGACACGCTCCTACAGCGACGGCTCTACTACGGGGAGCAGTACAGCAGCCTCCTCCGTCCTGGGCAGAAGCTCTCGCCCAAGGCCATGCGCGCCGAGCAGGAGCGTATCGCCCTCATCCTACGCAATCGCGGCTACTACACCTTCACGGGGGATAGCATTCGCTTCGATGTCGACACACTGGCCCATCAGGACGTCTGGGTACGCAGCCGTATCAATAGCAGCCAGTCCGTCTACCGTATCGGGCGGGTGCGCCTGCTGCATCAGGGGCGCAGCGAGCCAAGTGACACGATGCTCTACCGCGACACTACGCACAATGGCATCGACTACCGCCTGGAGCGCCTGCACTACCTGCGCCCCTCGGAGCTCGACCACCGTATCTGGATACGCCCAGGGGATCTCTATTCCCAGCAGAGCACGGCACGCACCTACTCCAGCCTCAGCGACCTGGCGAGCCTACGCTCCGTCTCCATACGCTACCAGCCAGACACAGTGTCCAAGGAGCCCGTGCTGAATGCCGACATCCTGACCACGGCCGAGCGCAGCAAGAGCCTCAGCGGCGATATCGTCGGCACCAATTCCTCGGGCAGCCTAGGGGCGAGTGCCTCACTGACCTTCCTGCACAATAATCTCTTCGCTGGGGGTGAGCAGTGGCGCCTGCAGCTACGCGGCGGCTACGAGAGCTTCCGCGGCAAGGCCAGCGACCACCGCAGCTACGGCCTGGAGACCTCGCTGAGCTTCCCTAAGCTCCTCATCCCCTTCCTCCACACCAGCGGGCCCTCGACAATCCGCTCCACTACGGACCTGCAGCTCAGCTACGACCACCACAGCCGTCCCGAGTTCAGCCGCAATATTCTCTCCTTCGACTGGGGCTATAGCTGGTACAGCCACTACAGTAGCGCCTACCGCCATCAGCTCAAGGTGGTGGACCTGGACTACCTCCACTTCGGCTATATCAACGAGGACTTCCGCAGGCTCCTACCGCTGATCACACAGATCCTCAACTACCGTGACCAGTTTGTCTTCGGCGCCTCCTACCTCTTCCGCTACAACTCGCTCAACGACTATCGCCTCAATACCAGCCCCTGGGTGCACAACCTCCGCCTCTACCTCCAGTCGGCGGGCAACGTCCTCTACGGGCTCTCCCATCTCCTAGGGCAGGAGAAGGCAGGGAGTGGCGAATACGAGCTCTTTGGCACGAACTACGCGCAGTTCGTCAAGGCCGAGATCGACTACAGCGGCCTGCGTCGCCTCGGTGAGGGCAATGCCTTCGCCTATCGCCTCGGGCTAGGCGCCGCTATCCCCTACGGCAATAGCCGCTTCGTCCCCGTGGACCTGCGCTACTTCGTCGGGGGGGCCAATAGCATACGCGGCTGGAGTGCCCGCAGCCTAGGCCCAGGGAGCATGCCCCGCTCGGCAAGCCGTACGATCTTCGACCAGGTGGGAGACCTCAAGCTGGAGCTCAGTGCCGAGTATCGGATGCGTGCCCTCAGGGACATCCAGCTGGCCTTCTTCGCCGACGCGGGGAATATCTGGACCATCCGCGACTACGAGAACCAGCCGCAGGGCGTCTTTGACGTGAAGCGCTTCTACCGCGAGATTGCCCTCTCCTCTGGGATGGGGCTGCGCTGGGACTTCAACTACTTCGTCCTACGCTTCGACGCAGGGCTCAAGCTCTATGACCCACAGGTCGAGAATGGCCGCCCCTGGGTCATCGGCTATCAGAGCCCGCACGAACTCCTAGCCTTCCACTTCGCCATCGGCTACCCCTTCTAAGGCACACGAGGCCCATCCCATACGCGAGGCCGCAGCGCCTCACCTTCGCCCTAAGTAGCACGAGCCCAGCCCTCCCCGACGGCTGGGCTCGTGCTGTATCAAGGCAGCCCTTAGCCCGAGCGTAGCGGACTGATAGCCCTCACAGCGCTGACTGATATCCCTCAGCCTAGCTCACCGATACCCCTCAGGTGGCTGACAGATAGCCCTCAGCTCCGTGACGGATATCTCTCAGCTCCGTGACGGATATCCCTCGTGCCGCTAGCGCTTGCCCCAGGCTGCGTCGCCCTAGGGGAGGGAAGAAAGTCGTATATTTGTCGCACGCAAAGGCGGGCCTGGCATCCCTAGCCCGCACGCACACACATCAAGGATAAGAGATACAACTATGGGGATTAAAAAGACTATTATCACCCTAGGCCTCGGGGCACTCATCGCCCAGGGCCTCACGACGGCCAGCGCTCAGGCACCCAAGGGCAAGGGCAAGCCCGCCATCGACTTTGCAGACATGGATCTCAAGGTGCGCCCGCAGACCGACTTCTACCACTACGTCAATGGCGGCTGGATCAAGAAGAATCCCCTGAAGCCTGCCTACAGCCGCTTCGGCACCTTCGACATCCTTCAGGACTCCTCCACGACACAGATCCGCCAAATCGTCGAGGAGCTCTCCCACAGCCAGCAAGCGAAGGGGAGCAATGAATACCGCATCGCCACCCTCTACGCCCAGGCGCTAGATAGCGTCACGCGCAATGCCCAGGGTGCTCAGCCCATCAAGCCCCACCTAGCTCGTATCGAGGGCCTCCAGTCCAAGGCCGAGCTCCTCGACCTCATCGCAGCCGAGGACCAGAAGTACGGCGAGGGACTCCTCTTCCGCTCGGGGGTGGGTGCTGACGAAAAGAACAGCACGATGAACATCTTCGCCCTCTTCCAGCCCAGCCTTGGTCTCGGTCCCCGCGACTACTACGTCGAGGAGGGCGCCGAGATGAAGCAGGTGCGCCAGGGCTATGAGGCCTACCTCGTGCGCGTCCTGCAGCTAGCAGGCTACAGCGCTACGGATGCCGCGCGCATCGCCCGCAATACGCTCAAGGTGGAGACCGAGCTGGCACAGTTCGCCTACGCACAGACCGAGCTGCGCGACTCGCAGAAGAACTACAACATCGTACGTATCGCGGACTTCGCCGCCGAGCACAAGGGCTTCGACTGGCTGGGCTACTTCCAGAAGCGCGGGCTGAAGCTGGAGACGGCGAACTTCTCCCAGATCAACTTCTTCAAGGCCTTCGACAAGTGGTACGCGGGCGCTCCGCTCGCCGAGCTCAAGGACTTTTACCTGGCCCACACCGTCAATGGGGCGGCCGATGCCCTGAGCGATGCCTTCGCCGAGGCTAAGTTCGACTTCTACGGCAAGCAACTGAGCGGGCGCAAGGAGATGCACCCGCGCTGGCGCCGCAGCCTCAGCGTCGTGCAGAGCGTGCTGGGTGAGCCCCTAGGGCAGGAGTACGTCAAGCGTCACTTCTCCCCCGAGGCCAAGGAACGCATGCTCCAGCTGGTCAAGAACCTACAGAAGGCCCTCTCGCAGCGCGTCGATGCCCTCAGCTGGATGAGTGCCGAGACCAAGCAGAAGGCTCAGGAGAAGCTCAGCAGCTTCGTCATCAAGATCGGCTACCCTGACAAGTGGCAGGACTTCAGCAGCCTCGACATCGACGCCAGCAAGAGTTACTATGAGAACCTCGAGGCGGCCTCTGCCTTCGCGCAGGCCGACAACCTCAAGGACCTCGGTCAGCCCGTAGACCGCGCTAAGTGGCTGATGAATCCCCAGGAGGTCAATGCCTACTATATGCCCACGACCAATGAGATCTGCTTCCCCGCAGGGATCCTCCAGCCGCCCTTCTTCAATATGGCGGCCGACGACGCCGTGAACTACGGAGCGATCGGGGTGGTCATCGGGCACGAGATGACACACGGCTTCGACGACGAGGGCTCCAACTTCGACAAGGACGGGAACATGAACAACTGGTGGACGGAGTCGGACCGTAAGAAGTTCGAGGCTACGACCGAGCGTCTGGCCAAGCAGGTCTCCGCCGTCACGGTAGCCCCAGGGCTCAAGGCTAATGGAGCCCTGACACTCGGGGAGAACATCGCCGATCAGGGCGGGCTGACCATCGCCCACCTGGCGCTGCAGATCGCCCAGCAGGGGCAGAAGGTGACTAAGATCGACGGCCTGACACCCGAGCAGCGCTTCTACATCGCCTACGCACGCCTCTGGGGACAGAATATCACCGAGGCTGAGATCCGCCGCCTGACCAAGATCGACCCCCACAGCCTCGGGCTGCTGCGTGTCAATCAGGCGCTCAAAAACATCGACCCTTTCTATAAGGCCTTCCAGATCAAGCCGAGCGACAAGATGTACCTGGCTCCTAGCCAGCGCGTCCTCGTCTGGTAGCCCACTCCCCTTCCCAAGGCAAGCGAGCAAGTACCTAGCCCTACAGCAGGGTACTTGCTCGCCCTTTCTTTGGCCTCAGGAGCAGCTCTCCCTCTACCCTATCCAATGACACGCCAAGAGCAGCGACAACTCTTCAGCATCTTCTTCAAGATCGGCATCACGACCATCGGCGGCGGCTATGCCATGATCCCGATGATGGAGCGTGAGATCGTCGATAAGGCAGGCTGGCTCAGCAAGCAGGAGTTCCTCGACATCCTCGCCGTAGCCCAGGCCACCCCGGGGATCTTCGCCGTCGACATGGCGGGGCACATCGGCTACAAGCTCGGTGGGGTACGTATGGCTCTGCTAGCAGCTGGGGCCAACGTACTCCCCTCCTTCGTCATCATCCTGCTACTGGCGTCCTTCTTCCATGAGTACAAGGATATCCAGCTCGTGGAGTATGCCTTCCGTGCCATACGCCCCGTAGTCGTGGCGATGATCGCGGCCCCCGTCTTCTCCATGGCGCGCACGGCACAGCTGACGCGCTACACTTTCTGGATCCCTATCCTTGCGGCAGGGCTCATCTATCTGCTCGGGGTCTCGCCCGTGTACGTGATCCTCGTCGCGGGACTCTGCGGCTGGGTCTATGGCCTGCTCTCTTCACGTCGCCCCTAGTGCTATGATCTTCCTACAGCTCTTCCTCGTCTTCTCCAAGATCGGTATCGTAGGCTTCGGCGGCGGCTACGCCATGCTCTCGCTCATACAGGGCGAGGTCGTGACCAGGCATCACTGGCTGAGCTCGGCAGAGTTCACCGACATCGTCGCGGTGAGCCAGATGACGCCTGGCCCCCTCGGGATCAACATGGCTACCTACGTGGGCTACACGTCAGTTGTCAACGCAGGCTACTCGCCCTCGATGGCTATGCTGGGCTCGCTACTGACGACCCTCTCCATCCTTTGGCTCCCCTTCATCCTAATGCTCGCCGTCAGTCGTCTCTTGGTACGGCACAAGGATAGCCGCATCATCAAGGGGATCTTCGCCGTCCTACGCCCGACCATCGTCGGCCTCATAGCAGCGGCTGCGCTGGTGCTGATGAATGCCGAGACCTTCGGCACACCAGTCACAGCACGCCTGCAGTTCGGCCTCAGCCTCATCCTCTTCGCCGCTGCCTTCATCGCCGTCTACCGCTTCCGCGTCAGTCCGATCCTTATCCTAGGCGTGGCGGGCGTCTTCGGCATGCTCTTCTACAGTATCATCCCAGCCTAGGCTATGCGCTCCCCTATTGGCATCTTCGACTCAGGCTACGGAGGCCTGACCATCCTCTCCGCGATCCGCAAGCAGCTCCCCCAGTACGACTATATCTACCTCGGGGACAACGCACGTGCACCCTACGGCACGCGCTCCTTTGAGGTGATCAATGACTTCACCCTGCAGGCCGTCGAGTACCTCTTCGCTGAGGGCTGCCCGCTGGTGATCCTTGCCTGTAACACCGCCTCGGCCAAGGCGCTGCGCGAGATCCAGCAGCACTACCTCCCCTTCAGCCAGGACCCCAGCCGCCGCGTCCTGGGCGTCATCCGCCCGACAGTGGAGGCCATCGAGGGCTTCACCGAGACAGGGCACATCGGCGTCGTCGCCACCCCAGGGACGATCTCCTCGCACTCCTACGAGCACGAGATCGCCAAGCTCTTCCCCGACGTGCAGGTGACGGGGCAGGCCTGCCCCATGTGGGTGCCGCTCGTGGAGTACGGCGAGAGCCAGAGCCCAGGGGCGGACTACTTCGTACGGCAGTACCTAGAGCAGCTACTAGCCCAGGACGGGGACATCGATACCCTCATCCTAGCCTGCACCCACTACCCGCTGCTGCGTCCCAAGATAGAGGCAGCCCTGCCCGAGCATATCAAGATCATCTCTCAGGGCGAGCTGGTAGCTGCCTCACTGGAGGACTACCTCCAGCGCCACCCCGAGATGGAGCAGCGCCTCAGCCAAGGCGGAGGCATCTCCTACCGCACGACGGAGTGCCCTGAGAAGTTCGCCGAGCTGGCAAGCATCTTCACTGGCACCGAGGTCGATGCCGTGCGTGTCCGCATCGCCCCTTAGTCCCTCCCCCTACACAACAGTCCCTAGAGTAAGCCCACAGCATAGCCTCACGCAGCACGCCCTAGTGCCTCGCCTCTGTAGCAGCCCCACACACGATCATGATCTCTGGTGTCCTCCTGACCTTCGTCCTATACCTCCTCTTCCTCTTCTTCATCACCTGGCTCACCCGCAGACGCTCGAGCAATGCCGAGTTCTTCCTCGCGGGGCGCACCAGCCCCTGGTGGGTCGTGGCCATCGGGATGCTTGGGGACTCCATCTCGGGCGTGACCTTCGTCTCCGTCCCAGGGATGGTCGGGAGCGCGGACATGAGCTACATGCAGCTCGTCCTCGGCTTCTTCCTCGGCTACCTCATCGTCAGCTACGTGCTGCTCCCGCTATACTATAGGCTGAGGCTCGTCTCCATCTACAGCTACCTAGAGCAGCGCTTCGGCCGCTGGAGCTACAGGACGGGGGCACTCTTCTTCCTTATCTCCAAGCTCTTCGGCGCTGCGGCCAAGCTCTATCTGATCACACTGATCCTGCAGTCTCTGGTCTTCGCTCCTATGGGCGTACCCTATAGTCTGACTGTCGTCGGCGTCGTCGGGATCATCTGGCTCTACACGCAGCGCGGAGGTATGGGCACCATCATCTGGACGGATGTCCTCCAGACGATCTGCCTCGTCCTAGCCCTCGTCTTCACCATCTACGAGGTCTCGACGCAGATGCAGCTCGACCTCGGCGGCATCGTGGAGCTGGTACGGCAGTCTCCCCACAGCCGCATCTTCGTCCTCGACGATGTCGCCAGTCCGCTCTATCTATGGAAGCAGCTGATCAGTGGTGCCTTCATCGTCGTGGTGATGACGGGGCTGGATCAGAACATGATGCAGAAGAACCTCAGCTGCCGCAGCCTCCCCGAGGCGCAGCGCAATATGCTCAGCTATGGCTTCGGCTTCATCCCGCTGAACTACCTCTTCCTCGTCCTGGGTATCCTCCTCCTGGGCTATGCCTCAGCCCGCGGGATCACGCTCCCCGAGCGGGGCGATGAGATCCTTCCCTTCCTCGCCTCGGGCTACCTAGGCAGCGGCGTGATGATCTGCTTCACCCTCGGGATCACGGCGGCGTCCTTCTCCAATGCCGACTCCGCCCTCACCTCGCTGACCACCTCGGTCTGTACCGACTTCCTCGGCATGGACCTCAAGGATGAGGAGCAGACGGCGCGCCGTCGCTGGTGGATACACCTAGTGATGTGTGTGGCCTTCGCCTTGATGGTACTCTTCATCGGGGGGATACAGCAGGGCTCGCTACTGACGACCATATTCACCGCCGTGTCCTACACCTACGGGCCGCTGCTGGGGCTCTATGCCTTCGGCCTCCTGACACACTACGCCGTGCGGGATCGCTATACCCCCTACGTGTGCCTCCTCTCCCCCTTCGTCAGCTACGCCCTGGCCTATAGCTGCGAGCTGCTGTGGGGCTACAAGGTAGGCTACGAGATCCTCCTCTTCAATGGACTCTTTACCTTCGTCGGGCTGTGGCTGCTCCGTCAGCCTCGTGCGGCGAAGGTCTACGTATAATCCTCTAATTATTCACCTATGACCAAGCAAAGCAATTTGCAGCAGGCTCCCACGCTCCGCTTCCGACGGATGACGCACAAGGGCTACGGAGCCTTCAACACGATGCACCGTGTCGTCACCATCGGCACGCTCAGCTCGCTGGCTCTAGCGTGCGCCTACAGCAGCACCGCTAGCGCACAGAATGTCTCGGGGCGCGACCCACGCACCTCGCCCGATAGAGAGCGTGAGTACGAGATCGAGGCCGTCACCGTCACTGCCTCCAAGCTCGCCACGCCCCTTGGTGAGGCGACCAAGCTCGTCACTGTCCTCTCGGCTAAGGAGATCGCTGCGGCGCCGGTGCGCAGTATCCAGGATCTCCTCGTCTACGTCGCTGGGGTCGATGTCTCCCAGCGCGGCGCCCATGGCGTACAGTCCGACATCTCCATACGTGGCGGCCATCAGGACCAGACCCTCGTCCTGCTGAACGGCGTGAACCTCACGAGCGCGCAGACCGGCCACCTGAGCTTCGACCTCCCCGTGAACCTCTCCGACATCGAGCGCATCGAGGTGCTACGTGGCCCCGCAGCACTCATCTACGGCTCGGGAGCCTTCTCTGGGGCAATCAATATCATCACACGACACGATCAGCGCGACGGCTTCTCCGCTACGATCTCGGCCGGTCAGCACCGCCTCTTCGGCGTCGAGGCACGAGGCACGACCAAGTGGGGACGCAGCATCAATAGCCTCTCCGCCAGCAGCCGCTCCAGTGCAGGCTACATCGACAACACCGACTACCTCATCAACCGCGCCCTCTGGCAGACCCAGTACCAGCTCAGCCCAGCAGACAAGATGACTCTACAGGTAGGGATGCTGGACAAGCAGTTCGGCGCCAATAGCTTCTACTCCGTGCGCTACCCCATGCAGTACGAGTACTCGCGTCGCTACTTCTCCTCCCTACGTGGCGAGCTAGGCAGCGGACGCCTACGCATCATCCCCACCCTCGCCTGGGACAGGGGCTACGACCAGTTTGACCTGACGAAGGGCTCCCCTCAGTACCGCAATTACCACCGAAGCAACAACTACAGCGCCAGCCTTGCGCTCAACTACAGCAGCGCCCTAGGGCTGACGACGCTCGCGGGTGAGCTGCGTCACGAGGAGATCGTCAGCAGCAACCTAGGCCGCCTACGCGCCCGCGCCGAGGAGCACTATACCAAGTACGATGGCCGTACCAATAGCAGCCTAGCCCTCGAGCACAGCCTGCGCCTAGAGCAGTGGACGCTCTCTGCGGGAGCACTCCTACAGGCTACAAGTCTCGAGGGCGTCAAGACGCGCCTGCTGCCCTCTGCGAGCATCAGCTACCGCCCCACGGGGGCACTGAGCCTCTCGGCCAGCTGGAGCCGCAGCATGCGCCTGCCCTCCTTCACCGACCTCTGGTACTCCTCGCCCATACAGCAGGCAGGCACGGGCCTGCGCGAGGAGCAGTCTGAGGGCATCGAGCTCTCGGCCCGCTATACGACCAGCCTACTGCAGGGCTACGTCTCAGGCTTCTACTCCCGCGGCACTAACCTCCTAGACTGGACGAAGACTGCAGCTAGCGACGCCAAGTGGGTGTCGCGCAACATAGGGAAGACCGACAGCCGTGGCCTCGAGCTGGGCCTTAGCCTCCGCTACGGGGAGTACCTACCCTTCCTGGGGCTCGGTAGCCGCCTGCAGCTCGACTACCTCTACATGACGCAGGAGCACGACGCAGGGCAGATCATCTCGATGTACGCCCTCAACTACCTCAAGCATAAGTTCACCGCACGCCTCGGGTATCAGATCGGCCCCCGCCTAGAGGGCAGCTGGGCACTGCGCGTACAGAAGCGCATCTCCCAGAGCGAAGCCTATGCGACGCTGGATGCTAAGCTGGACTATCGCTACAGCTCCCGCGTGAAGCTCGGTCTCGAGGTGAGCAACCTCACCGCGACCAAGTACAGCGACTTCGCAGGCGTCGAGCAGCCAGGGCGCTGGGTCACCGCTCAGCTCAGCTACAGCCTCTAGCGGACTTCGCTTAGACGGCTAAGTAGCCTCCTAAGGACAAGCCTCCTCGATCCCGCACGCTCGGGATCAAGGAGGCTTCCTGCATATATAGAGATAGGCACAGGGATTAAGGAAAGATGCGACGAACTTCGTCCCCCAGCGCTCCCAGACCAAGGTCTCGGCTCTCCGAGAGATATCAGTCAGCCTCCTGATGGGTATCCCTGAGCGCGCTGAGGGATAGCAGTCAGCCCCGCGAGGGATATCAGTCAGCGCAGCCCGACAAGGCTCCTAGAGAGGGACGTGAGGAGCTAGGATGAGGCCGCTCCCTGCAGGAGCATGCGTCCGCCCCACGAGGCTACTGCTGGCAGGCAAGGGATAGGGCGAATTATCGTATCTTTGGACTAGTCAAAGGGTAGCCCTCGGAGGAGCATCCATCCTCAGCAGCCCGAGAGACGACACGATACACGAGGCTGAACTTAAACATAATCATACAGCTCATGAACGACAAGCAGCTAATGACGCGAGCAGCGGACAACATCCGCATCCTCTCCGCCGCTATGGTGGAGCGCGCTAAGAGTGGTCACCCTGGTGGAGCTATGGGTGGAGCAGACTTCATCAATACGCTCTACTCCGAGTTCCTCATCTTCGACCCCGACAGACCTACCTGGTCAGGGCGTGACCGCTTCTTCCTCGACCCCGGGCACATGTCCCCTATGCTCTACGCACAGCTGGCACTGGTCGGCAAGTTCGATATGGAGGAGCTCAAGCAGCTCCGCCAGTGGGGCAGCCCCACGCCTGGGCATCCTGAGGTAGATGTAGAGCGCGGCATCGAGAATACCTCGGGGCCCCTCGGTCAGGGGCATACCTTCGCTGTCGGTGCAGCCATCGCCGCGAAGTTCCTCGCCGAGCGTCTCGGCTGGGTCATGAGCCAGACGATCTATGCCTACATCTCCGACGGGGGAATCCAGGAGGAGATCTCGCAGGGCGCTGGCCGCATCGCGGGACACCTCGGGCTGGACAACCTCATCATGTACTACGATGCCAATAACATCCAGCTCTCGACCAAGGTAGACGAAGTCGATAGCGAGGATGTAGCAGCCAAGTACCGCGCCTGGGGCTGGAAGGTCCTCTCTATCGACGGCTGCGACAGCGACGCAATCCGCGCAGCCCTCACCGAGGCCAAGGCTACCGTCGGGCAGCCTACCCTCATCATCGGCCGCACCATCATGGGCCGCGGTGCTGTGGCTGCCGACGGCTCGAGCTTCGAGGACAAGGTGAGCACGCACGGCCAGCCACTCTCGGCCGCAGGGGCTGACTTCGCCGCTACGGTACGCCATCTTGGCGGGGATCCCGAGGATCCCTTCCGTGTCTTCCCGGACGTCCAGGCCCTCTACGACGCACGCCTTTCCGAGCTCCGTCAGCTAGCAGCTGCACGCCGTGAGGAAGAGGCACGCTGGGCTGCGGAGGCTCCCGACCGCGCGGCCAAGCTGGAGCGCTGGTTCGGTGGAGCAGCCCCCAGCATCGACTGGAGCCAGGTAGAGCAGAAGCCCAATCAGGCGACGCGTGCTGCCTCCGCTACGGTACTCAGCGTCCTAGCCACGCAGGTAGAGAATATGATCGTAGCCTCGGCCGACCTGTCGAACTCGGACAAGACCGATGGCTTCCTCAAGAAGACGCGCGCCCTCTCCCATGGGGACTTTGGCGGGGCCTTCCTCCAGCCTGGCGTCGCTGAGCTGACGATGGCCTGCCTCTGTATCGGTATGGCGCTGCACGGTGGGGTCATCCCTGCCTGCGGTACCTTCTTCGTCTTCTCGGACTACATGAAGCCCGCCGTCCGCATGGCTGCTCTGATGGAGCTACCCGTCAAGTTCATCTGGACGCACGACGCCTTCCGCGTCGGCGAGGATGGCCCGACGCACGAGCCCGTAGAGCAGGAGGCACAGATCCGTCTGATGGAGAAGCTGCAGAACCACAGCGGCCGAGACAGCGTGCTCGTCCTACGTCCCTGCGACGTCGAGGAGACGACCGTAGCCTGGCGCATGGCTATGGAGAACACGCATACGCCTACCGCACTGATCCTCTCGCGACAGAACATCAACGACCTCCCCGCCCCCGAGGGACAGACGCGCCGCGCAGCTGCCGAGGCTGCTACACGCGGTGGCTATGTCGTCCTAGCCGATGAGCAGCCCGAGGTCGTCCTCATCGCCAACGGCAGCGAAGTCTCCACGCTCGTAGAGGCAGCACCCCTGCTGCGCGCCGAGGGCATCCGCCTACAGATCTCAGCCGTACCTAGCGAAGGACTCTTCCGCCAGCAGCCCAAGGACTATCAGGACGAGGTACTGCCCCAGGGCGTCAAGCGCTTCGGACTCACCGCAGGGCTCCCCGTCAACCTCCTCGGACTCGTAGGGGACAACGGCAGCATCTGGGGGCTGAACTCCTTCGGCTTCTCTGCACCCTACAAGGTACTGGACGAGAAGCTCGGCTTCACCGCCCAGAACGTCTGCACGCAGGTCAAACAGCTCCTAGGCCGATAGCCTCGCGAGCACGAACTAACTACTATGCCTTACTCCAACAAGATTGGTATCTGCTCCGACCACGCAGGCTACGAGGTCAAGGAGCATATCAAGGCTCAGCTGGTCGCCCGAGGTCTTCAGGTCGAGGACTTCGGGTGTCCCTCGGCTGAGCGCTGTGACTACCCCGACTACGCCCACCCCATGGGGCAGGCGCTGCAGTCGGGTGCCCTAGAGCGCGGCATCTCGGTCTGCGGATCGGGCAACGGCATCTCTATGGTGATGAATAAGTATCCTCGGGTGCGCGCTGCCCTCTGCTGGACCAAGGAGCTCGCCGAGCTCGCACGCCAGCACAACGATGCCAACGTGCTCTCCATCCCCGCCCGCTTCGTCAGCCTCGAGACAGCTGAGACGATGGTCTCTGCCTTCCTCGACACGGACTTCGAGGGCGGCCGTCACACCGCGCGTGTAGCCAAGATCCCCATTCAGGACTAGCCCATCTCCCCCCCTAGGTCTATGCGCTCTAGCCTCCTTGCCCTGCTCGCCACGGGACTATGCTCTATAGGGAGCTCTGCCCAGACGCTGCTCCCGAGTGCACAGCAGGACAGCCTCCTCGGGTCGGCGCGCTTCGTCGCGCGCTCCGTGCAGCTGGTAGCGAGCCCCGAGCTTAGTCGGCGCTTCGCCCCGCTCGTGGGCGAGCAGCTCGGGCTTACCCTAGATCGGCGAGCTAGGCAGCGGCTAGAGCTACGTCTCGACAGCAGCCTCCACTTCCCTCAGGGGGATGAGGAGGGTTATCGCCTACACATCACGCAGCAGGCGATCACGCTGGAGGCTCAGCAGCCCACAGGCCTTTATCGGGGGCTTCAGACGCTGGTGCAGCTCCGCGAGGGGCGAGGCTGGCGCAGCAGGCAGATCACGGACTGGCCTGCCTTCCGCTGGCGTGGCTTCATGATAGACACGGGGCGCAGCTACATTCCTCTAGCGAAGCTCAAGGAGTTGGTCGTCCGCCTAGCGCCCTTCAAGGTCAATGTCTTCCACTGGCACCTGACGGAGAACGAGGCCTGGCGCATCGAGTCGAAGCGCTTCCCTCAGCTCAATGCCGCGAGCAGCATGACACGCGATGCGGGGAAGTACTACACGCTCGCCGAGGCACGGGAGCTCGCCGACTACTGTCGTCAGCACCATGTCTTGATGATCCCAGAGCTCGATATGCCTGGCCATAGTGCAGCCTTCGAGCGAGCGCTCGGCTACGGCATGCAGACGCCCGAGGGTAAGGCGACGCTCAAGGAGCTCATCAAGGAGCTCACCGAGGCGCTAGACGTGCCCTACATCCATATAGGGACAGACGAGGTGCAGTTCACGGATCCGCACTTCGGCCCCGAGATGACGAGCTACATCCATAGCCTCGGGCGCAAGGCGATCTCGTGGAACCCAGGCTGGCACTACAAGCCTGGGGAGGTCGACCTGCTCCAGCTGTGGAGCTCCCGTGGCAAGGTGCATGAGGGGATCGCAGCGGTAGACAGCCGCTACCATTACCTCAATCACTTCGACTACTTCGCCGACATCGCTCAGCTCTACAGCAGCACGATCTACGGCAAGCCCGTAGGGGACTCCACCCTCTGGGGGGCTATCCTAGGCATCTGGACAGATAGGGCACCGAGGGACACGAAGCAGGTTATACAGGAGAATAGCCTCTATCCCGCGATGCTGGCACTGGCGGAGCGTGCTTGGCGCGGCGGGGGGCAGGGCTACTTCACCGATAGGCACAGTCTTTGCTATGATCCTAAGGGAGCTGCCTTCCAGCACTTCCGCGAGTTCGAGCAGCGACTGCTCCGCTACAAGGGGCACTTCCCTCCCGAGGAGTTCCCCTACGTCCAGCAGACGCAGGCACGCTGGCTGCTAAGCGCCCCCTTCCCTAATGGGGGAGACCTCGGCCGCCGCTTCCCACCCGAGGAGGGTCTAGGGCAGGCGACACCACCCACAGAGCTCCCTAGCTACAGCTACGAGGGGAAGCAGTACCCCAGCCAGCAGGTAGCGGGCTCAGGTATCTACCTACGTCACGTCTGGGGCGACATCTGCCCCGGGGCACTACTTGACCCGCAGCCGCAACACACCGTCTACGCCACGGCCTGGGTCTACAGTGAGCGGGCGCAGCGCGTCGGGCTCTTCTTCGAGACGCAGAACTATAGCCGCTCCGAGCAGGATCTAGCACCGCCCCAGGGTGCCTGGGACTGGCGAGGCAGCCGCATCTGGGTCGGGGGACGTGAGCTCCTCCCCCCTCGCTGGACCAACCAGCACCAGCAGAAGGACAAGGAGCTAGCCCTGAAGAACGAGAATGCCAGTGCCCGCCCCCTCATCCCCCTACAGCTCCCCAAGGGCTGGACGCAAATCTGCATCAAGCTCCCCATCGACCATTTCACCTCCCGTGAGGTACGCCTGGTCAAGTGGATGTTCACCGCCTCACTACTCACCCCCGACGGACGCCGCGCTGCGCCCGTCCGCTATCTAGCCTTCTAGTACAAGCTATACCTCAATGATACCCAAAGCAAGCCTCCTCGTACTCGCCTCTGCCACCAGCCTAACGGCCCAGATCAAGCGTCCTCTGCCCAATGTCGTCTTCATCCTTGCCGATGACCTCGGCTACGGTGATGTGGGCTTCAATGGACAGCGCCACGTCCGCACCCCAAATATCGACGACCTAGCACACCGAGGGTTACAGATGACGGACTTCTATGCGGGTTGTTCGGTCAGTGCGCCCTCCCGTGCCTCGCTGATGACAGGTATGCACACGGGGCACACCCAGGTGCGCGGCAACCACGAGATACAGCCCGAGGGGCAGGCGCCTATGGCCGACCGTATGACCCTGGGGCGCCTCTTCCAGCGCGCGGGCTACCGCACGGGGATCTTCGGCAAGTGGGGGCTAGGCTATCCCGGCTCAGGCGCTGAGGCTACGGATAGAGGCTTCGACGAGTTCTTCGGCTACAACTGCCAGCGCCTAGCACACTCCTACTACCCCGACCACCTGTGGCGTGGCAAGGAGCGCGTAGACTTTGCTGCCAACAAGGATGGAGGCAAGGGCGTCTACTCAGCAGACACCATCCACCGCGAGGCGCTACGCTTCATCGAGCAGTCGGCAGGCAGTGGCAAGCCCTTCTTCGCCCTCCTCACTTACACGCTCCCACATGCCGAGCTCAACCTCCCCCACGACGCCGTCTACGAGTACTACGAGGGGAAGCTGACGCCTCGCGAGTATAAGCAGCGCGCCTCCTGGGACTACGAGTCCTCCCCCAACGCCCACGCCTCCTTTGCCGCCATGGTAGAGCGTCTAGACAGATACACGGGTGAGGTCACGGCGCTGATCCGTCGCCTCGGCATCGAGGACAACACCATCATCATCTTCACCAGCGACAACGGTCCCCACCGTGAGGGCGGTGCCAACCCTGAGTACTTCGACAGCAACGGCATCTTCCGCGGCATCAAGCGCGATGTCTACGAGGGAGGGATACGCGTCCCCATGGCTATTGCGTGGAAGGGGCAGATCGCTGCAGGGCGACGCAGTGACGCGCCCTTTGCCTTCTGGGACTTCCTCCCGACCTTCGCCGAGCTGATCGGGCAGCGTGGAGCTGCACAAGGCAGTGACGGCCAGAGCTTCGCTAGCTTCCTCAAGGGCCGGCCCTTGACCAAGCGTAGCCTAGAGCGTCCCCTCTACTGGGAGTTCCACGAGGATGGGGGCAAGATGGCCCTACGTCAAGGCCCCTGGAAGCTCGTTGCCCTCCAGGTCGATGGCGGACAGCCCAAGCTGGAGCTCTACAACCTCAAGGAGGATCCCAGCGAGACGAAGGACCTCAGCCAGGAGCAGCCCGAGCGCGTCGAGCGGCTCTACAAGCAGATGCACTCCATGCGTACGCCCTCCAAGGCCTTCCCCTTCAAGTACGAGCACACCGCCGAGGCCCATCCTAGATAGCTCCCCGTACTCCTATGAAGCAGTACCTCTCAAGACCCTTCACACTCGATCGCACGGTGAGGATGCTCCTCCTCTTCGTGCTCCTTGTATTACTCATCTGGACCCTGAGCGCCATCTGGAGCGTCATCCTGCCCTTCCTCGTAGCGGGGATCTTTGCCTATGTGATGATGCCCATAGTACGCTTCTTCCAGTATCGGCTACGGCTGCGCTATCGCGGGCTAGCCGTGCTACTGACCTTCGTGCTGCTGGGCGGACTGATCTGGCTAGGCCTCATCTATATCGTCCCCTCGGTGCGCGAGGAGGTAGAGAAGACCCTCAGCTCCATCTCGTCCTACAACGGTGGACAGGACATCCTCAAGCGGATACTCCCGCCCGAGATGCGACGCTACTTGGAAGGGAGCTTCAACTTCGGCCGCCTCTCGCGCGGCGTCTCCTTCCAGCAGATCATTGAGAATACGAAGATCATCATCGACCAAGCTGGGAGCATCATCTCAGGGACGCTCTCAGTCTTCTCCTGGGGCTTCGTCTTCCTCGTGGGCCTCATGTACTTCATCTTCATCCTACTGGACTTCGAGGGCCTTGCCCGTGGGCTTGTCAGTCTCTTCCCCCAGAGCGTCCGCCCCACAGCCTACAGCATCTTCAAGGATCTAGACTACTACATGAATAGCTACTTCCGTGGCCAAGCGCTCGTAGCGCTAAGCGTCGGGGTGCTGCTCTCCATAGGCTTCAACATCATTGGGCTCCCGCTGGCCATAGCGATGGGCATATTCATCGGGCTCCTCAACTTCATCCCCTACATGCAGGCGCTAGGTGTCATCCCGCTCGGACTGACCTGCCTGCTGATGGCGGCACAGACGGGGGAGAACGCCTTCATCTGCCTGCTGCTGGGCTTCGGCGTACTGCTGCTGGTGCAGATCCTACAGGATATGTTCATCGTCCCGCGTATCATGGGGCATTCGATGGGCATGCGCCCCTCGCTGATCCTACTGGTGCTCACTGTGTGGGGCTCACTCTTCGGCTTCTTCGGCATGCTGATCGCCCTGCCCGCGACGATGTTCGGCTACAATCTCTATATGCGCTACGTGCTGCAGGACGAAGCCTACATCGCTGAGGCGGATGCCCTGCGGGGGCGCAAGAGCAAGCGAGCGAAGCAGCCCAAGCAGGCTAAGAGTGAAGACTAGGCCATGCGACTGCTCCAGCATCCCAGTATCTTCCTCGCCCGAGGTCTTGCCCGCAGCTCGCGCGGTGGGGAGTCGGGCTTCGCCCGTACGCTGAGCTTGACGACACTCAGCATTACCCTCTCGCTGGCGGTGATGCTGCTAGCCGTGAGCATCATCCTCGGCTTCCGCGGACAGGTGCGCTCCTTTGCCTTCAGCCAGACGGGGCACATCAGTCTCTCGGGCTACGGCGCTAGCTGGCGCGACAGCAACAGCCCGCTCTACATCTCCGATCCCTTCCTCCAGTACCTGCGCCATAGCCCTGGCGTGCGCTCGGTCATGCCCTTGATCCAGGAGGCCGGGCTTATCAAGACCGAGGAGAGCTTCGACGGTATCTCGCTCTATGGGGTCGATAGCAGCTTCCACAGCTCTTACTTCGACGAGCAGCTCCGCCAAGGACGCCTGCCGAAGCCCCAGGGCTCGGAGCAGCCCGAGATCGCCCTCCCCTCACATCTAGCCAGTAGCCTCGGCTACAAGCTCGGCGACAAGGTACGTATCTACTTCATGGGGGAGAAGATGCGTGTGCGGGCCTTCCAGCTCGTCGGCATCTACGAGTCGGCGGGGCTCGAGCTCTCGCCTGCCCTCTGCCCCCTAGTGACGCTACAGCGTCTGCGCAAGTGGGATGAGCATAGCTATAGCCGTCTGCTGATCATGCTAGAGCAGCCAGACGAAGCTCCCAAAGTCCTCGATCGTCTCGTGCGTGAACTAGAGCAGCGCCCCGAGCTCATCGGTGGCGAGCGCTACGGGCTCAACCTCGGGCAAGAGCTCCAGCCCGAGCTCTTCAGCTGGCTTGCCGTCCTCGACACCAATGTCTATGCCCTGCTGGCGCTGATGCTACTCGTCGGCGGCTTCTCCATGATCACGGGGCTTGTCATCCTTGTACTTGATAAGAGCCGTCAGATCGGTATCCTCAAGGCGCTCGGCAGCAAAGATAGCACGCTGCGCCTCAGCCTTCTGCTCCTCTCGGGGCGTATCATCGTCAAGGGGCTCTTTTGGGGCAATCTCCTCGCCCTTAGCCTCTGTCTTCTGCAGCAGCACTACCGCATCATCCGTCTCAACCCAGCCAACTACTTCACCGATGCCGTACCCATACAGCTAGACCTACTGCTGTGGCTGGGCATCAACCTCGGCACGCTCGTACTGATCCTTGCGATGATCCTTATCCCGACACGGCTGGTAGGTCGCATACGTCCCGCCGAGAGCATGCGGATAGACTAGGAGAAGCCCTCCCGAGGGATATCAGTCAGCCCGCTGAGAGACGTCAGTCACGAAGCTCAGGGGTAGCAGTCACGAGGCTGAGGGATATCCCTCACGGAGCTCCGCTTAGGCTATCCCCTCACGTCATTGCCTCCCCCCTCTACGGATACGGTCTCGACGAGACCACGCAAGCAGTATGCGGGTTGGCCTTTGGTAGGCTAAGGAACTGGCTCTACCCTCCCTTGCAGCTCTACTTAATGCAGATAGTTAAGGTCGCCTACTAGGCTTTCGTATGGACGACAAGCTATATCAGACGAACATTAAGACCAAGGAGAGAGCAAGACATGAATAAAGCGCGAGGTCAGCAGCCTGAGTGGCTGCTGACCTCGCGCTTTACTATTCAGCTAAGCGAAGGAGGCTACTTGCCGTGCGTGATGAGCTGCATGAACTCCTCGCGCGTCTTGGCCTCGCGGAAGGCCCCCGTAAAGTCGCTGGTCGTGGTGTAAGAGTTCTGCTTCTCCACCCCACGCATCTGCATGCACATGTGCTGCGCCTCGATGACGACGATGACCCCAAGGGGATTGAGCGCCGACTGGATGCAGTCCTTGATCTGCATCGTGAGGCGCTCCTGCACCTGCAGGCGGCGAGCGAAGACGTCCACGACACGTGGCAGCTTGCTCAGCCCCGTGATGTAGCCATTCGGAATATAGCCGATATGCACCTTACCAAAGAAGGGGAGCATGTGGTGCTCACAGAGGGAATAGAAGTCAATGTCCTTGACGATGACCATCTGGCGATAGTCCTCCTTGAACATCGCCGAGCGAAGGATCTCTTCAGGGGACTGCGCCATACCCTGCGTCAGGAAGCGCATCGCCTTGCTCACCCGTTCGGGGGTCTTGACGAGACCTTCTCGCTCGGGATCCTCGCCCAGCAACTGGAGGATCTGCGTGTAGTGATGACGCAGCGCCTCATCACGCTCTTGATCGCTCATGGTGGGGATATACTTATTGGCTGACATTGGGATCTGTGTAGTTAAGGATACGCACCTTATCGCGCACCACGTAGGACTCGCGCATCCAGCTAGGCAGGGTGCGGACGAGGCTCGTGCGGGTCTGGCTGGCCTCCTCTCGGGTAAGGAAGTTGCCGATCGTGAGCTTCCAGAAGGGAGCCTTATAGGTGATGTAGCTGCTCATCGAGGGGGCTAAGCGCTTCAGCTGCTCAGCACGACTATAAGCCTCAGCCTTGGCATTGGGCAGGTTGCTATTGAAGACCTGGATGCGATAGCCCATGAGCAGGGTATAGTTACCATCACGTCCCAGCGTCGCAGTACGCCCACCAGCGACAGAGCCGACGAGTGTGCGCAGCTCGGACGACTGGATGATGGTGATGAGCCCTTCGCCCGAGGAAGGCTCCTCGAGGGCCTCAAAGATATTGCGCGGGCGGCTCTTCTCGGGCAGCGTCTGAGCGGCGAGGCTACCCGACACAAGGGCGCAGAGGAGCAAGCCGAGGGTCAGTCGATATCGTCTTAGCATGAATCGCGTGCAGCTAAATGAATGAAGCCACTTCCCCAACTGAGGCTAGGCGCCGTCAGCGGAGGAAGTGGTCGGGAAGATAAGGTCTACTTGTTGAAGGCCTCAATGATGGGGAGGAACTTCTCTACCGAGAGCGAAGCACCACCGATCAGACCGCCGTCGATGTCGGGCTGGCCGAAGAGTTCCTTGGCGTTGCTAGCGTTGCAGCTACCGCCGTAGAGGATCGTGCAGTCCTCAGCGATCTGAGCGCTATACTTGCTAGCGATGAGCTGACGCACGTGGGCGTGTACCTCCTGTGCCTGAGCCGAGCTAGCGGTCAGACCCGTACCGATGGCCCATACAGGCTCGTAGGCCAGGACGACCTTGGAGAAGTCTTCGGCAGAAAGCCCGAAGACCGTGCCCTCGAGCTGCTGTGCTACGACCTCAAAGTGCTTGCCAGCCTCACGCTCTTCCTTGACCTCCCCGATGCAGAAGATGGGAGTCAGGCCATTGGCTAGCGCCAGGGCGAGCTTCTCGCTCAGGATAGCATCGTTCTCACCGTAGTAGGCACGACGCTCCGAGTGGCCGAGGATGACGTAGCGAGCGCCCGTCGAGGCTACCATAGCAGCCGATACCTCACCTGTGTAAGCGCCTTCAGCCTTGTCAGCGCAGTTCTCAGCAGCGATGCCGATTGCGCTGCCCTTAGCCTGCTCAGCGATGGTAGCCAGGTGGATGAAGGGAGCGCCGATGACGACGTCACAGCCCAGGCTCTTGCCTGCCAGCGTCTGCTTGAGCTCAGCGATGAAGGCCGTACCCTCCTGAAGGGTCTTGTTCATCTTCCAGTTACCGGCGACGATGTTCTTTCTCATTGTCTATTTCCTTTATATGTGAATAATGTATACGTCTCTTGAGGTAGAGGGTAAGGTGGAGCTTCCTGGCCCAGAAGCGTAGGAAGGCCAGCACCAGGAGAAGTGCCCAGAGGAGGAGCGGATAGGTGCGGACGTAGCTGGGTGTGGGGAGCGGACGCTTGGGATCGCCGAGCTCCTTGAGGTAGGTGGTGACCTCCTCCACCTTGGGGAAGTCAGAGTAGGCCCGCTTGTCAATGATCTGACCACCGCGCAGTACAAGGAGGCCTGGATAGGCACGTATCATCGTACGTATGGGCGTGGGGTCCATCTGCAGCATCGGGTAGGTCGCACCCGTCTGGTAGCGCCAGCGGGCGATCTCCTCTGCCCCCGAAGCCGTGAGGCCGTAGAAGCGGTAGCACAAGGCAGCCGCCTGCGTAGCGAGCTCACCCACCTCGTCGATGACACTCTGATTCGCCGCATCCCAGCTAGGCGCCAGCAGTAGGAGCGTGACGCTGGAATCGCTCAGTAGATCCTCAGCCATAGGATAACCTAGGCTATCGACGGGAGCGAAGTCGTACTTGGGCTTGAAGGCCTCCAGCGCCAGGCTATCCTGCACTCGGACGAAGGCCCAGCTGCTATCAGGCAAGGCCTCGGGAGAGAAGCTGCGCTGCTCCCCTGCCTTCTCGTAGATATAGCTCGTGCTCTGCAGTGCCGCACGCTGGAACTGCTCCTCCTCGGCGATGATGGCCTCATCGAGCTTGAGCCCCACCGTATAGGGCCTAAAGTCGAAGAGCGGCAGGTGACGGTAGTTCTCGACGAGGAAGAAGATGATTCCCCCAAGCGCGAGGAGGGTCGGGACCCAGCGCTCCCGAAGGCTGAAAAGGTGCCTTAGCGCTGAGGCGTCCCGTAGGACGAGGTAGCTCAGCGGCAGGAGGACGAGGTTCTTCAGGAAGGTCTGAAGGTTGGTCAAGTGCAGTGCGTCCCCGAAGCAGCCGCAGTCACTGACGGGATCCGCGATGAGGATGTAGCCCGTCACCAAGGTCATCAAGATCATGAAGACGAAGGCGAAGCGGGCACAGACACGGCGGTAGGAGCCAGCCAGGAGGAAGGCGCCAAGGATGAACTCCCCTGCGCATAGGACGAAGGATAGCCCCAGCGCGAGACTATAGCCATGCCCAGTGAAGGCAAAGACAGGCGCCAGGTACTCCGTGATCTTGAGCGCCGTGCCCACAGGATCCACTGCCTTCAGCAGCCCAGAGGCTACGAAGGTCAGCCCTACGATGAGGCGGGCACATTCAGCGATCGTATGGCGTAGATGTATCACGGCTTAGGCTTCGGCAATCTTGATGAGGCAGAAGAGCGCGTAGTTGACCATGTCCTTGTAGTTGGCGTCGATGCCTTCGGAGACAAGTGTCTGCCCCTTGAGGTCCTCTATCTGCTTAGTGCGGTAGACCTTGGAGAGGATCATATCGACCATGGAGGAGATGCGCATATTACGCCAGGCCTCGCCATAGTCATGGTTCTTGGCTAGCATCAGCTGCAGCGTATCCTCAGCGAAGCGATCATAGAGCTCTAGGGCTACCTCAGGCGAGATATCGGGAGAGGATACAGCCCCGAGCTGGAGCTGTATCATCCCGATGAGGCCATAGTTCACGATCGCGATGAGCTCGACATCTATCCCTTCATTGACCTGGGCATAGCCCTTGGTCTGCAGGCTACGGATGCGCTCTGCCTTGATGTAGATCTGATCTGTGAGGGACTCTGGACGAAGGATACGCCACGAGGCTCCGTAGTCGTGGAGCTTCTGCACAAAGAGCCTGCGACAGATCTGCAAGATCTGCCGACAGGCCTCCTCCGTGTTTAGTTGGCTAGGGTTCATCGCTGCAAAGTTACTTATTTACTTCGTCTGCGCGCTCCTCAAGGAGAGCATAGTCAAGCACTTGACCTATCTCGTCCACGTAGTGGAAGCTAAGGCCCTCTAGGTAGCGCTCGTTGATCTCCTCGATGTCACGCTCATTCTCGCGGCAGAGGATGATGTCCTGAATACCCGATCGCTTAGCAGCGAGGATCTTCTCCTTGATGCCACCGACGGGCAGCACCTTGCCGCGCAGGGTGATCTCGCCCGTCATCGCTAGACGTGGGCGCACCTTGCGGCGTGTGAGTGCCGAGACAATAGAGGTCACCATCGTGATCCCTGCGCTGGGGCCATCCTTGGGGATGGCGCCCTCGGGTACATGGATGTGGAGCTCCTTGTCCTTGAGCTGCTCGAGGTCTATGCCCAGCTCCTCGGCGTGGGCACGGACGTAGCTGAGGGCGATCGTCGCAGACTCCTTCATGACATCACCGAGGCTCCCCGTAAGGATCAGACGGCCATTCTGCCCCGCCTGTAGACTGCTCTCGATGAAGAGGATCTCCCCTCCGACACTCGTCCAAGCAAGGCCAACGACCACGCCTGGGAGCTCATTGCCCTGATACTTGTCGCGCGAATATACGGTCTTGCCAAGGTACTGACGCACCAGCTCGGGCGTCACCTCCTCGGGGAGGCCCTCCTCTGAGGCTAGCGCCCAGGCGAGCTTACGTAGCACAGCGGCGATACGCTTCGTGAGACCACGCACCCCACTCTCGCGGGTGTACTCCTCGATGATCAGCTCCAGTGCCTCGCGGCTGAAGGGAGGGATGCGCTCCGCCAGACCATGAGACTTAGCCTCACGGGGCAGGAGGTGCTGCTGAGCGATCTGCAGCTTCTCCTCAGCGATGTAGCCCGAGACCTCGATGAGCTCCATACGGTCACGGAGTGCCTGAGGGATGCTGGAGACATCGTTGGCCGTAGCGATGAAGAGCACCTTCGAGAGGTCGTAGTCTATATCTAGATAGTTGTCGTGGAAGGTCGTATTCTGCTCCGGATCCAGGACCTCTAGGAGTGCCGATGCGGGATCACCCTTGTAGTCGCTGGAGAGCTTGTCGATCTCGTCGAGGACGAAGACGGGATTGGAGGTCCCTGCCTTCTGCAGGCTCTGGATGATACGCCCACTCATAGCACCGATGTAGGTACGGCGGTGGCCTCGTATCTCGGCCTCATCATGGACACCCCCGAGGGAGATGCGGACGTACTTACGCCCGAGGCTCTCGGCGATGCTACGCCCCAGCGAGGTCTTCCCTACCCCTGGAGGGCCGTAGAGGCAGATGATGGGGGACTTCATATCCCCCTTGAGCTTCAGTACCGCTAGATGCTCTAGGATACGTTCCTTGACGCGCTCCAGACCATAGTGCTCGCGGTCGAGGAGCTCGGCTGCCTTCTTGAGGTCGAAGTGATCCTTGCTATAGATGCCCCAGGGCAGATCTACGATCGTGCGCAGGTACTGCATCTGGACGGAGTAGTCGGGGCTCTGTGGGTTGAGCTGCTTGGCCTTGCGTAGCTCCTTGGCGAAAGTCTCCGCGACTGCCTTGCTCCATTTCTTCTTCTTTCCCTTGGCGCGTAGCTCCTCGATCTCGTCCTCGGCAGAGTCCTCGTGCCCGAGCTCGCTCTGGATGGCACGCATCTGTTGCTGGAGGAAGTACTCACGCTGCTGCTGATCCATCTCCAGCTTGGTCTTGGCCAGGATCTCGTCACGCAGCTCGGCCTCCCTGATCTGACGCTGGATGAGCGGCAGGACAAGCATCGCCCGCGCACCCAGGTCCTCGGCATTGAGCAGCTCCTGACGTACCTCAATCGGCACGTCCACGACTGAGGAGGCGAGGTTCACGAGGTAAGCGCGATTGCGTATGCCTCGGATCGTATCCATGAAGCCCTTGGGCGCGCCAGGGGTAAGGCGCTCCAGCAGCGTGATGAGGCGCTCGTGGAGCATACCGACCAGTACGTCGAAGTCCTGACTCGCCTCCAGCTCCCGAGCTGTATCGGGGAGGGTATGATAGCTTCCCTTGAGGTAAGGGGTCGTCGTCTTCAGTTCGTCAAGGACGAAGCGCTGGCGTCCACGCAGGATAGCAGAGAACTCTCCCGAGGGAAGCTCTATGATCTGCGTCACCTCGACGAGCGTCCCTAGGGGGTAGAGATCAGCCTCCTTGGGGTTCTCCACAAGTGCGTCGCGCTGTGCCAGCACCCCGATGAGGAGCTGCTCGCGCTCAGCCTTGCGGATGACCTGCATAGACTTCTTGCGCCCGATCAGGATCGGCGCTAGCGTGCCTGGGAAGACCGCCATATTGCGCAGAGCGATGATGGGGAGCTCCTCTGGGAGCTCGCTCGCCTCGGGGGCGAAGCCCTCCTGCTCCTCATAGTTAGCCAGTACAGGTATCGCGAGGAAGGGGCGCTGCTCTTCAGCGCCTGCCACTTCGTCAGTATTCTTTTTCTTCTTACTCATACATTCATATCCATGCTAGCAGAGAGATGGGATAGGCACACCGCAGCGCCCTCTGCCAGCTGTAGAGGCACTCAATCCTCTACACTCAAATTAGTTAGCCCGAGGCTCTACCCTAGGCCGCACATAAATCCCGACACCAGCGACACCCGCTATCGGGTGCCCGTCTAGGTGGCGTAGGCGCAGCTGATAGAGCCCTGTCGCCTTAATCTGCAAAGCCCGTGCCAAAGGGAGCCTATACTCATGATAATGTACTCCAGCCTGGGACCACTCGCCCCGAGGGTCAGCTACGCTCAGGCGCAGTGTATCGCTGGTGAGCGTACGCCCCCCGCGCTGCAGCTCCAATATCAGGCGATGATCGGACTGCCTCATACGGCTATCTAGGCGCAGCAGTAGCTCTGCATGATGCTGTCGCTCCGACTGCGTGACCAGCAGCGGATAGAGGATGCACATCCGCTCCCCCCACAGGCCTTGCTTGGGCACATAGTAGCAGTAGTACTCCTTGGGCAGTGGGCTACAGCCAGCAACCAGCACGCCGAGGAGTACGGGCAAGATGAGGGGACGAAGCCAAGAGAATAGCTGCATCGCGTGTCGAGCTTGGTCGCCTAGTGGCGCTCCTCTGCCTTGGCCCCCTCACGGGCGGGACGCTCGGCAGCTCCTCGCGGGGAAGGACTCCCCTGCTGCGCTCCTCGAGGCCCACGGAACTGGCGTACCTGACTACGATCCGCCCGCTGCTCGCCCTGCTCCGGACGCTCCTGACGGCGCCCGCTGGGGGCTGCGTCGTGACGACGCGGACGAGTACCAGCTCGTCCACCGCGGCCTGCCTTGTCAAAGCGCGTCAGGCTGTTGTCGGCGAGGATATCATGGTTGCGCTCCCTGCGCCCCTTAGGCGCAAGCTCCTCTAGGCTCTCGGGCTGCTGCCCTTCCTTATTGAGGGCAATCACCTCAAAGGCGCGCTCCGAGGAGATCGTCACCAGGTGTACAGGGGCATGGCGCGAGGTGCTGTAGGTGATCTGGCGCTGGAAGTGGTCGGTCTTGAAGTGGTAGTAGCTCCCCGCCGCAGTCTCGAGCACGATCTCCTTGTCAGGTAGGGAGCGCTGCGCCTCGGCATAGGCATTGACCTCGAAGTTCATGCAGCACTTGATCTTGCCGCACATGCCGGTCAGCTTCTGCGGGTTCATCGTGACGTCCTGCACGCGTGCGGCATTGGTGCTGACCGAGGAGAAGCCCGACATCCAGGACGCACAGCAGAGCTCGCGCCCACAGGGGCCTATCCCCCCGATGCGGCCAGCCTCCTGGCGTGCCCCGATCTGCTTCATCTCGATGCGCACGTGGAAGGTGTCGGCCAGCACACGGATCAGCTGGCGGAAGTCTACACGTCCATCAGCGATGTAGTAGAAGATAGCCTTATTCCCGTCCCCCTGATACTCCACGTCCCCGATCTTCATGTCGAGGCCAAGGCCAGCAGCGATCTGGCGCGACTGGATCATCGTGGGCTCTTCCCTACGCTTGGCCTCCTCCCAGCGCTCTATATCGTTGGGGCGCGCTAGACGATAGACCTGGAGGAACTCTCCCTTATCGGGGCGGTAGCGATGCGACTTCATCGACAGCTCTGCCATCTTCCCCAGGAGGGTCACATAGCCTATATCGTGCCCTGTCGTGGACTCGACGGCGACGAGGTCGCCCTTGGAGAGATCGAGCTGCTCCTTATTTATGTAGTAGCCCTTGCGGGTATTCTTGAATTGTACCTCTACGAGATCGGAGCTGCGCAAGGCCTCGGGGATGTCACTGAGCCAGTCGTAAGAGCTCATCTGAGCCTTACTACAGCCCTCACACCCACCAGCGGTCATAGCACAGCAGCCGACGTTAGCCCGTGTGGTCTTATAGTCCATAGTGTATCTTACTAGGGGGGTCTGCGTCACTACACAGACCGTATATGATATTTCGGCGAAGCGCTGAGGAAGCTATCCCCCACACGCCCCTCGCCTACCGAAGGTGCCGTAGAGCGCCGCACTTAGCGACCTCTGAGCCTCCTACATCAGCAAGATGCGGGAGTAATACGGCATTGTACAAAGATACGGAATTTGAGGCTATAGCCACGACCTACCTTATGGGGAAGAAACGAGCAGACTCAAGGGGTAGACGCCCTCAGCCTAGGCATCAGAGCGCTAAGCGATAAGTCGCACGGCGCTGAGGGCTATCAGTCAGCCTCGTGAGGGATATCCTTCGGCCCTCTGACTGATACCCTTCCCCAGCCTGAGTGGTACCTCTTACCCCCTCTGTCGCAAGGTCACGAACTCGGCCGAAAGGCTCCAAGCGAATAAAACAACAGCCCCCAGCAAAGCTCATAGGCCTTGCTGGGGGCTGCCGTAGCGAAGTAAAACGAGACAGCCGCAGGGAACTTAGCTCCGTTCCCTGCGGCTGTCGCCTGTGTGCTTAGCTTAGGCTATGCGCGTCTCTTACTGCTTCGTCAGGACGTACTGAGCAGCGAGTTCGCCCGTAGGAGCCTGCTTCGTAGCCTGATCGAGGAGCGTGAGGGTACCCTCTGCTACCTTGAAGTAGCGCTCGTTCCCAGAGGAGGGAGTGATCAGCGTCACGAGGCCGTCAGCACCCAGCGTGTAGGTGCCGTTCTCCTCGATGGGCTCCTGACCAGCCTTGGAGAACTCTTCGCGAGAGCTGTAGGTGCCATCAGCGTTGAGCGTGATGGTGGTCTTGACAGAGCCGTCCCCACCAGGGATCGTACCTACGTAGGTACCGAGGTGTGCTTCACCCTGGGGAGCTGCCTCTGCTACGGTAGCCGTCACGGAGTCCTGGGCTAGGCTGTCTGCCTGGTTAGCCTCCTGATTGCTCTGGCCGCAAGATGCGAGGGCCATAGCAAGAACTGCAAAAGAAACAAATACTTTCTTCATAATTCCTTTAAGTTAATTCCTATACGGGTCCTTCGTGATTCAGCCACTCTGTAGCCCGTTGCTGGTGCAAACGTACAAAAAAAACAGGATATACCACCAAGCCCTGCCAAAGATTAGCTAGGGCGCAGCGAATCAAGCTCGCGCAGCCAGGCCGTAGGGGCTACATCGCTGGGGACACGCCAGTCGCCACGAGGCGAGAGACTCACGCGGCTGACCTTAGGTCCATCGGGCATACAGGTGCGCTTGTACTGCTGCGTGAAGAAGCGGTAGTAGAAAGTACGTAGCCAGCGATAGATGGACTCCTCGTCGTACTTATCCTTGAAGGCGAGGCAAGCCAGGTAGTAGATCTTGCTCGGCTCGTAGCCGAAGCCAAGGAAGTTATAGAGGAAGAAGTCGTGCAGCTCGTAGGGGCCGACGACGTCCTCGGTCTTCTGCTGGATCGCGCCTGAGGCATCCACGGGCTTCAGCTCGGGAGAGATGGGCGTCTCGACGATGGAGCGCAGCACCTCACGCAGCTCGTGGCCGAAGCGCTCCGAGCGCCCCAGATAGGCCACGACGAGCTGTACCCCCGTCTTCGGCAGGCCGGCATTGACCGCGTACATAGACATGTGATCGCCGTTGTAGGTGCACCAGCCGAGGGCGAGCTCCGAGAGGTCGCCCGTCCCGATCACGGGTGCGTTGTAGGCATTGGCCAGATCCATCAGGATCTGCGTACGCTCGCGCGCCTGGGCATTCTCATAGACGACGTCCTGCACAGCAGGGTCGTGACCGATGGCCTCGAAGTGACGCAGGCAGGCATCCTTGATGTCGATGGTGCGCTGCGTGATCCCCAGCAGCTCCATCAGACGCAGGGCATTGCCCTTGGTGTGGCTACTCGTGCCGAGGCCAGGCATAGTCACGCCGATGATGCCCTTGCGATCGAGGCCTAGGAAGTCAAAGGCGCCCACCGTCACGAGCAGCGCCAGCGTAGAGTCTAGTCCGCCCGAGATGCCCAGGACGGCATGCTCGGCACCCATGTGACGCAGGCGCTGCACGAGGGCGCTGACCTGGATGTCAAAGGTCTCCTCGGCACGCTCATCACGCGTCCCATTATCTGGATAGAAGGGGTTCTGATCGATCGTGCGGTCGATGTCGTGCGAGGCCTCCTCGCTGCGCAGACGGAAGGGGATCTCCGTCAGCAGCCCGCGCTCCGTATGGTCTGCCACCGAGGCGTTGAAGCTATTGCTACTCATGCGGTCGTAGTCAATGCGGCTGATATCGATATCACTGATGATCATGCGCTCCTCGTAGACGAAGCGGGGCATCTCCACCAGCAGCTTACCGACCTCGGCGATGAAGGCCTTGCCCGTGAGCACGGTGTCGGTGCTGCTCTCGCCATAGCCGCAGGAGGCGTAGACATAGCCACAGAGGTTCTGCGAGGAGAGGCCGCTGATGAGGCTACGTAGATAGGTGTTCTTCCCCACCAGTTCATTGCTCGCCGAGAGGTTGAAGATGATCTGTGCGCCGTAGAGCGTGAGGCGCGTCCCAGGGGTGTAGGGCGTCCACATATCCTCGCAGATCTCGATGCCGATGGCCACCCCACCCGAGCGGAAGAGGACATTATAGCCTATGGGCACCTGCTGCTCCCCTATCTGTATGGTCGCTAGCTGCAGGTCCTTGGCAGGCGAGAACCAGCGTGCCTCCTGGAACTCGCGATAGTTCGGCAGGTAGGTCTTGGGTATGGCGCCGAGGATGCGCCCCCCCTGTAGGGCGACGGCCGCATTGAAGAGCTGCGACTCGATGAGTATAGGCATCCCGACGATGAAGAGCACCTCGGTATCCGCCGTACGATGCGCCAGCTCGAGGAGCGACTCCTGCGCCTGGCGGATCAAGAAGGGCTTGAGGAAGAGGTCCCCACAGGTGTAGCCCGTGATGCAGAGCTCGGGGAAGGTCATGATCTCTACTCCCTGAGCGTCAGCCTGGCGCACCTGCGCCTCGATATGCTCTATGTTGTACTGGCAGTCAGCGACGCGGACGAAGGGTACCGCCGCTGCTACCTTGATGAATCCATGCTTCATATATATAATGTATACGTAGTATCAGCTACTGAGCGCCCAGCGCAGCCACACCGTGCTGCACCATGGCGATGACGTCTATGAGGTTCTTGGTGATGAACTTCACCGATATAGCCAGGAGCACGACCCCAAAGAATTTGCGCAGGATGTACACCCCGTTGGCCCCGAGCAGACGGTCTAGGATAGAGACGTAGCGGAGGACGAGGTAGACGAGGATCATATTGACGACGATGCTCAGCGCGAGGTTGATCATCGCCATCCCATCCGAGCGCAGCGTGAGGAGCGTGGTGAAGGAGGCAGCGCCTGCAAAGAGGGGAAAGACCAGCGGCACGAAGGTGGAGTTGCCATTGTCATCCTCCTCACTCTTGAAGATCTCGAGCCCGAAGATCATCTCCACGGCCATCACGAAGAGGACGATCCCCCCCGCCACGCCGAAGGTCGAGATATCGGCTCCGAAGGACTGCAAGAGGCGCTCCCCGACGAAGAGGAAGACCAGCAGAATGAGTCCCGAGTAGGCACCGACCTGCGTGGCATTATACACCTTGCCCTTGGACTTCAGTGAGAGGATGATGGGGATAGCCCCGATGATATCTATCGTGACGAAGAGCGTAAGGAAGCTCTTGTAGAGCTGGTCAAGATCGAAGAGGCTTAGTTCGTGTACCAGCTTAGCAAAGATGCCTTCGCTAGCTGCAGCCAGTAGAGGTAAACCGAGCATAGGCGTGTAATCTGTACTTGTGTAGTGACAGCAAAGAGGGATACCTCTCATGAGAAAGGTACCCCTCCATCAGAGCGGTAGGCGAGGCTCGAACTCGTGACCCTCAGCTTGGGAAGCTGATGCTCTACCAACTGAGCTACTACCGCGATCTTGATACCCCTTAGGGCTTGCTGGTGCAAAGGTAATAAGAATATCTATTCGCTGCAAGTAGCCTAGCAAAGTGGTTCTACAGCATCGGCTTCGACCCTATGCCGCCTGCTCGGCGAGTCCACACAGAGCCCGCGCCCAGCTACACCTTAGTTCGGCAGCCCCATAGACTGAGGCTGCACCGCCTCCAGCTTATAGCCTAGGATCTTCAGCCCGGCGGAGACTCCGAGCTTATAGAGGGCGAAGACCGTGGCCCCATAGAGCTGGAAGGCCGCAGGCGTCCCGGGCTCGATACGCTCATGGCGCAGCGTCGTATAGCAGAGCTCTACAGCGCTTTTGAAGAAGTTCGTCAGCGCCTTCGCCTCCTCACTATCCAGCTGCCACCCCAGCACCTCCTCCAGGACGTACTCATCCAGCTCATCCCAGCCACGCGCATCGCGTATCATCGGGTAGAGCTGCTCCGGAGCCGCCCCATACTTCTCCCAGTCGCTGTCCCATAGGACCGCGAGCGCGACGCCGACGAAGCAGCTCCAGCCTAGTGAGACCGCAGGATACTGGGCAAAGTCGGGTACGGAGTCAGCGAAATAAGCCCGAAGCAAGACTGGGGCGATCTCGTCTAGGTCATCGGTCTCTAGGAGGCGAACACTGCCATATCCCTTCTCCCGAGCGTAGTCCGTCAGCTGCTGCAGCACCTTAGCCCGATACTCTGACTGGTATTCCTGTATATCCATATCGTCTGTACTTATCTGTAATCTTTCGTGCTGCAAAGATACAGCTCTTAGGCCAAGCCTCCTCAGCGGGGTTCAGAAAAAGCCGTAGCACGCCGACAGCCCGCCACTAGGCTCTATGAGGGATATCCCTCAGGCTGCTAATGCCTATCCCTCACGCTCGCCACTGACGGCCCTCAGCCTCCTGACTGATATCCTTCACGAGCCCTCCCCCACTACTCGCATCGCGCTGCAGCAAGGACTTCAGCATCACTCCAAGCCAAAGCGCAGCAGTCTTGGCCGCTTCACCTTATGCAACTTCCAAGGCTACTGCGCCGACTTCCTCTACAGCCTCGTAGCGAGCGCACAAGAGGGAAAGCCGCTGTAAACCGTCCCAAGCGGCTGACCTTGTCCAAGAGTAGACATAGCAAAGCCCCCTACCCTGCAGCGCCCTAAGGCAACTGGAGGATAGGGGGCTCAAAGCGTCGTGGACGGGAATCGTCCTTGCGCGGCCTAGAGATTGGGGTTAACCTTGCTCCAATCAGCCACAGCAGGGATGACGCCCATGCCGATGACCTCGTCGCGCATCTTCACCAGATGCTCGTAGCTCTTCTTGAGTGCAGCCTTCTCGGCTTCGCTCCCCTTGAGCTCGTGGCTGTAGTGTACACCATCCTTGTCGAGCACCGTCTCCATGCCCATGACGACATGGTCCATACCGTCGATATTGACATAGCAGCCAGCGGGCCAACGGAAGGGAGCACCACCCATAGCAGCGCGGATCATCTCGATAGAGACATAGGCAGGGCTCTGGAAGGAGGAGCGACCACGGAGCTTGATGATGTTGGCACCGCCCTTCGTGACGCGTTCCTTGATCTCAGCCCAGGTAGCCTCGGACAGCGCCTCGGTACCGATGAGCGAGGAGAGCGGCTTGCCAGCGACGGTAGCACCGCTCGAGAAGACAGCCATAGCCTCACCGTGGCCACCGTAGGTACGAGCCCCTACGACTTCGCTCTGTGCTACGCCGAAGTGCTTGGCGAGCTCGCTCTGCAGACGCGTAGAGTCGAGAGCAGCGAGGGTCGTGACCTGCTCGGGACGTAGCCCGGAGTGGATCAGAGTGACGAGCCCCGTGATGTCAGCGGGGTTGAAGATAATGACTACGTGGCGGACATCGGGGCAGTAAGCCTTGATATCCTTACCCAGCTGGGCTGCGATCTCAGCGTTGCCCTTGAGCAGATCCTCGCGGGTCATGCCGTCCTTACGAGGAGCGCCACCCGAGGATACTACGTACTTAGCCCCGGTGAGAGCCTCCTTGATATCAGAGGTAAAGGTAAGGTTCAGCCCCTCGAAGCCACAGTGGCGGATTTCCTCCGCGACACCCTCGAGTCCCGTGGGGAAGGGGTCATAGAGACAGATGTTAGGCGTCAGAGCCATCATGGCAGCAGTCTGTGCCATGTTTGACCCGATCATACCAGCAGCGCCTACGATGGTAAGCTTGTCTTGTGTTAGGTAGCTCATAATATTTGCACTTAATGTGATGGTTGTTGCTTTGGCACAAATGTACGCTTTTTCGCTTGCTTACGCGACAGTAGCTCGGAGAAGGAGTCAAAGCGCCGCTGGAACATGACGCCTATTCCCTGCGTCGTCAGTGACTGACGGAGGTACTGGTACATATTGTTGTAGTGGTTGTATCCCTTCAAGCGGAGGGTCCCCTCGGGGTTGAGCTTATACTCGAGGTCGAACTCCCCGATGTACTTCCCTTGGAGGAAGGGATTGTTATGGTAGCCCACATTACCATTGATGGAGAGGCGGTTATTGAACCAGCTCCCCGAGAACTGTAGCTCGACGTCCGTATCCTCGAAGGCGGTATTGCTCGTGCGGATGTTGGTACCGAACTGGATGTCCTTCGACAGGTTGCCCAGGAGGTTGGTCAGCTGCTCCGAGATCGTCGAGGAGGCTAGCGAGGCCCAGCCATCAGACACCGAGGTCGTGGTCGTCTGACGTGTCTCAGGCGTGTAGAACTTCCCGAGCGTCATCAGGTAGAGCACCTGTCGATTGCGCTCATCGCGGGTATTGATCAGCGACTGCAGGCGGCGCTCGATCTCGGGCTCAGCACCTGGCAGCTCCAGTCCGAGGTTGATACTGGGCTGCGTGATCACACCACCCAGCTGTAGGATACAGTTCACCGGGACGGTATTGCGCCTAGCCTCTGCAGCCAGCGTGGCATCTAGATCAGAGATGCTCGCCGTGAGGCTGTAGCTGGCCTTGAGGTCGATCTCCGCAGCCATAGGATCGCCACGAAAGTCCAACGAACCGCCCTCGCGCAGGGTGAAGCGGCGGCGGGTGAGCTGCTCGAAGTTGAAGACATAGGAGCCCTCGACAAGGCGCAGCGAGCCGTAGGTCTTGGGCGAACCGATATGGGGGACGTCGATCGTCAAGGCCCCTTCACAGCGCGCCTTCACCTCATTAGGGATCTCGCCCGAGCCTAAGCGAAGCGTCAGCTGCGCGGCAGGCGTCACACGTAGGCTCATCTGCATATTGAGCTCCGTCCCCTGAGCCTCCTCGGGCGGGGGCAGGGGCAGATACAGGAGGCTATCCCGCTCGGAGCGGGGACGCAGCGGCTTGAAGGTAAAGAGGCGATCCTCCTTGCGCACATCCGTCTGATTGAAGTCCAGCGTCACATCCGTCCCCTGCTGCGCCGTCATCTCGACGCCCAGCTGCAGGCGGGGAAGCTTGCCCCTCAGCGTAGCCCGCCCAGAGCCATAGGCCGTCCCGAAGAAGGGTAGGCTCTGCTTGCTCTGCGTCTGCAGCACCTTCATACGGTCCAGCCCATCGGCGTGCAGGTCGAGGTCGAAGTGGTCAAAGAAGCGGTGGCGTATGCTGCCATCTAGGCGCCCGGTATGTCCCTCGTCGTCTCGGACGGGGATCTTATCAAAGAGGATGCTCTCGGGAGTAAAGCGTAGGGGCCCCTCGAAAAGGTAGCGCGTGCCGAGCAGGCGCACCCCGATGCTTCCCTCCGTCACGTCGGCAAGGCCCTCGACCGTCACCCCTTCCTCAAAGCGACCGAAAAGGCGCATCTTGCCCGTGGCCCGTCCTCGGACTTCGTCGAAGAGCGTATCCATGAACTTAGCGATGAAGTCCGTGCGCAGGCGCTCGGCATCGAAGCGTAGGTCAATGCCCGCTCCACCCACAGGACGGATATAGCCCGCGACAGCCGAGTGGCCGCCCTCAGGCTGCTGCACCTCACCGTCGAGATGGATGAGGCCCTCGGAGCTATTGAAGTGCAGCGCTGCTCGGAGCGCGCCGACATCCACGCCCTTGACGTGGAAGGAGGCACTCGAGACATCAGCCGAGGCCGAGACGACGCCTGCACGCAGGCTAGCTGTGCCCGTACCCGTGAGGTCGGCATCCAGCATGTTGAAGCCTACCCCGATCGACTCGAGGATATAGAGTAGGTTGATCCGCTGCAGGGCTACCGAGAGGCGGTCCCCTGCGTGCTCGCTGAGGCGTCCCGAGACGCTGACGCGGCGGTCCGCACTCGAGAGGTCAAGTCCATCGACTGAGAGTAAGCCTGGCTGCCAGCGCAGCGTAGCTGGTGCGATACGCCAGGCCTCGCTATGAATACGAAGGCGCGAGGAGTCTAACCCCAGCTGTATCCCGAGGTGACGCTCGGGGGTACGGAGGAAGCGTGCCGCCAGTCCCAGCGTCCCATTCGAGACGCCCTTGTCATCCTCCCCGAGGTTGAGCTGGGTGTAGATACTATCCTGACTGAGCTGGCTGCGAAGAAGGAGCCCCTTGAGTAGGGCACCCTTAGCAAGCCTTAGATCGGAGCTTAGCTCCAGCGTCTCCCCATCGAAGTCGAGCTTAGCCGAGCGCAGCTGATTCGCCCCCAAGCGCAGCTGCGGGAAGCTGGCGTGGCACTGGATGCGCCGCGCATCGCCCTCGAGTGTCGCCCAGAGGTGTGCCCCCTGATCTAGGCCAAGGGGGAGGCGCAGGTATTCGGCCCATACCTCAGGGATCTGCTTGAGCTCCAGGCGCAGCTCATAGCTTGCCTGGGCAGCTCGGCGAGCCCACAGAGGATTGGGCGGGAAGAGGGAGGGGAGGTGGTGGCTCAGCGTCTGCTGCGCGTCGGGGATCAGGGTGGCAAGGGTATAGTTCCCCGTCAGTTCCACCGAGAGATAAGGGGAAGTCAAGCGCAGTAGGCGGCCACGTTCGGGGCTACCATGCAGGCGTAGGCGCAGCTCATCCAGCTGCTTGAGGCCCGAGCCCCCCTGGAGCTGGAGCCCCTCTAGGGCTATATGCCCCTGCATACGATCTAGGTCGATGCGGTCTAGGGAGAGGGAGGCCTGCAGGCTTAGGTCCTCATGAAGATTCGGGAGGAGGTGCAGCTGGTCAGCCCGCACGTGCTGGAGATCTAGGCGCGCCTCTAGGTCACGCAGCCCCTCAGTGCTGAGGCGCGCCGAGCCCTCGAGGTGCAGATCGGCATTGGGATCATCCAGCTTTAGATCTACGAGATGGCGCTGCCCCTGCTGTGGCTGGAGGCTTAGCTGCAGGCCCTGATACCGATAGCCACGGAAGTCCAGGTCGCGCAGCGTCGCGAGGGCATTGAGGCTCCAGCCCTCTAGCCCTTGCCCTTCGTGCTTAGCATCCAGCGTCACCTGCCCCGCCAGCGCCCCGAGCCCCGTCTTAGGGCCAAGAAGTGCGCCGAGGTCAAACTGCTCGGTACGGACGAAGCCCGTGACGCGCTCCAGCTGCTGCCCGCTTAGTACCGCCGCGAGCTCATACTCTAGGCGGCCTTGGTCTGAGGCCAGCTGCCCCGTCCCCTTGAGCTCCTGTGAGGGGGTATAGCTTAGCTCACCCTGATAGCGAAGCTTGCCGAGACGCGTGATGAGCTCTTCGGGGAGGGCCTGCTGCCCAAGGAGGGGGAGTATGAGTGGGAGGAGTGAGCTACGGAGCTGCAGCGTCGGGGTCTTGAGCGTCAGCTGCTGGAGGTGCGCCTCCACATCCCACGAGAGCTGGAAGCTCTGCTCCAAGGCCAGCTGTCCAGCTAGCTCTGCGCTGAGCTGCCCTACACCACGCCCATGGGGCTCCTGCTGATAGCTGGCTGAGAGCTGTAGCGCCTCGCTGCGGCCACGCCAAGCGGGAGCGAAGAAGGCGAGGTCCGTGAGGGACAGGCTGGAGCGCCCTAAGCGCAGGGCCTGTAGTATAGGCAGTCCACGCTTAGTAAGGTCGAGCTGAAGGAGGGGGATAGAGCCCTGGCTCTTGGGTAAGGCCAGCTGTAGGTTCAGCAGCGTGAGTTGCTGCTGGCGTAGCTCGACCTGCCCCGTAAGGTCAGTGACCTCAAGGCCGAGGCTCGAGGTAAAGGAGAGCTCATCGAGCGCCCCTCCCACATACTGCGGAGCGAAGCGTAGGCGTCGGATGCGCGTCGAGATACGATCCAGGCGAAGGCGCTGCCGTCCCTCCTCCTCGAGCGTCAAGCGCATGTCGCGGATGATGATGCTATTGATGTCGACGGGGATCGAGGAGCTGTCCTTCTTGGGGCGTGCTAGGTGATCGATCACATGCTGGATATTCAGTCGCCCCGTACGGGGATCCCGTACCAGCAATAGGTGCGCCGAGAAGAGGCGAGCCGAGGTGATCCGTACCTCTTGGTCTGTGATGAGATCTAGGAGACTGATGCCCCCCACGAGTCGGCTAGCCGTGAGCATAGGCCGATTGAGGCTATCGCGCACCAGCACCTGGTGCAGCTCGAGATCCGTCCAGCGCAGGAGGTCGACGCGCTCTAGGCTTACGGGCGCGTCGAAGAGCTTCGTCAGCTCCTTGCTCACCCGACTAGCGACATTACGCTGTACCGCAGGGATGCGGAAGAGTAATAAGGGGAGTACATAGAGGCATAGGAAGAGCCCGAGCGCGATCCTCACGACCACTCTCAGCACTCGCAGCACGTGCTTATTTACTTGCCAGTAGCGCATGCCTGCCCTATCCTACTCTATATATATGTATGACACGAACGTCCTGCCTTAGCCTAGCCGCTCCTCAGCTAGGCTAAGGATAAGCTAAGACCAGAGCTAGGCCTTTCCCTAGCCTCTAGATGAGTAACGAAGCATTACCCCCGCCCCGTATGCCCGAATCCGCCTGCGCCGCGCTCGGTCTCCCCGAGCTCCTCGACGGGCTGCCATGCGACCTGCTCGTGTCGGGCGACGACGAGCTGTGCAATGCGCTCCCCGTCCTGTATCTCGAAGGGCTCGGCAGAGAGGTTGACCAGCGCAACCTTGATCTCGCCGCGGTAGTCGGCGTCTATCGTCCCTGGGCTATTCAGGACGGTAAGCCCGTGCTTGATCGCCAGCCCACTACGGGGACGCACCTGCGCCTCGTAGCCCTGGGGCAATTCGATGAATAGGCCTGTCGGTACGAGCACACGCCCGAGCGGAGCCAAGGTGATGGGAGCCTCTAGCTGTGCCCTAAGATCCATCCCTGCTGCCCCTGCCGTAGCGTAGGCGGGTAGAGCATGGCGCGAGCGGTTGACTATCTTGACCTCTAGCATATCTGTAGCGCTTTATTCGGGGTCCTTCCAGTCCCCGCCGTCCTTGATGAGCTTGATGAGGTGCTCCACGGCCTGCGCCTGTGGGACCCCCTTCTGGATGCACTCCTGCCCCTTGTATAGGTCGATCTTGCCAGGGGCGGCACCGACATAGCCGTAGTCCGCGTCCGCCATCTCCCCTGGACCATTGACGATACAGCCCATGATGCCGATCTTGAGCCCCTTGAGGTGCGAGGTCGCAGCCTTGATCTCAGCGATGGTATTTTGTAGGTTGTAGAGCGTCCGGCCGCAGCCAGGGCAACTGATAAACTCCGTCTTGCTCATCCTGAGGCGCGTCGCCTGCAGGATGCTGAGCTGCGTCTTGACGAGCTCATCGGGGGCAATCCCGTCGGCGGAGAGGCAGAGACCATTGGCCCAGCCATCAAGGAGGATGCTCCCACAGTCGGCGGCGGCATAGAGTCTGAAGGCGTCCAGCTCGGCCACGTCATAGTGACGACATAGGATAATGGGCGCCTCGACGCCTGCTCGGCGTAGCTGAGCGAAGCCCCAGCGCCACTCAGCGACGGGATTGGCTCCCGTGCTGCGTAGTAGGACAAGCGCCTCTACATCCTGCTGAATCTGTTCGAGGAGCGTCGCATCGAGCTCAGTCCCCGCCTCGAGCTCGTAGACACGTACCCCCACGATGGGCGTACCGCCGGGGAGCAAGAGCCGCTCGCCAGAGCGCAACACATCGGGGCGCTGCTCGGCGAAGGCCTCAGCCCCCTGCTCCGAGAGGACAATGGGGAGATTAGCCCCACCGACAAGGCGCCCTATGGCTCGGGACTCACGGCGGGCATCACGAGCCAAGGTGCGGTACTCAGCCCAAGACAAGCTATAGGAAGGCGCGGGAAGCTCGGCACGGGCGCTGATGTAGTCGACCAGCGCGCGCGCCACGGGGATCTCGCACTCGGGCTCCTCACTGAGGGATACGCGTATCGTATCGCCGATACCGTCGGCCAGGAGCGAGCCTATACCCACGGCGCTCTTGATACGACCGTCCTCGCCCTCACCTGCCTCCGTCACCCCGAGGTGCAGCGGATAGGCGGGATAGCCCAGCTCATCGAGGCGCTGCACCAGGAGACGCACGGCAGCCGTCATGACGAGCGTATTGGAGCTCTTCATCGAGATGACGATGTCGTGGAAGTCATGAGCACGGCAGACATCGAGGTACTCGAGGCAGCTCTGCACCATCCCCTCGGGCGTGTCCCCGTAGAGCATGACCATACGCTCGGAGAGTGAACCGTGATTGACCCCGATACGTATCGCACGGCCAAGCTCCTTGGCACGATCGACAAAGACCCCGAAGCGCTCCTCGACACGGGCGTGCATAGAGGCGAAGATCTCCTCAGTCCATTCCTTCACGCCCTTCGTATCAACATAGTTCCCCGGGTTGACACGTACCTTCTCTACGTACTCCAGTGCGGTGTCGGCCGCTGTGGGGTTGAAGTGGATGTCCGCCACGAGCGGCGTCGTGATCCCTTCGGCACGCAGTGCAGCGTGGATGGGGCCTAGGCTCAGGGCGACGCGCTTGTCCTGCGCCGTATAGCGCAGGTACTCTGCGCCCGCGCCGATGATGCGCTTGGCCTGAGCTACGGAGGCCTCCGTATCTAGGGTAGAGGTCGTGGCCATAGACTGGACACGTACGGGATAGTCTGCCCCCAGCGGCGTCGTACCTATAGATACGGCTACCGATCGACGGCGGGCGTAGTGGCAAGGCTCGGAGAGGAGCGAGGAGCTATGTTGGTCTGTCATATTGCTTGTGAACGTAGTAAACCCAAGCGCAGCACACGATGAGCTGCACCTGGGTTTACAACAGCGTGCTGGGAGGATTAGTTCGTCTTATAGCGGTACTTGAGCTCGGCGAGCTCGGCGTTGGCCTTGACGACCTTATCCTTGAGTGAAGCCTTGTATTCCTCAAGGCGCTGGTAGAGCTCGGGGTCACCCGTAGCCATCATCTGCACGGCCAGGAGTGCGGCATTCTCTGCGGCGTTGATCCCGACAGTAGCCACGGGGATCCCTGGAGGCATCTGCACGATGGAGTAGAGTGCATCGACGCCCTCGAGGCTGGCCTTGATGGGCACGCCGATGACGGGTACCGAGGTCATCGAGGCGATGACTCCACAGAGGTGCGCCGCCATGCCAGCGGCACCGATGATCACCTTGATCCCACGCTCATGGGCACTGGAGGCAAAAGCCTCTACCTCGCGAGGCGTGCGGTGTGCCGAGAGGGCAAGGATCTCGAAGGGTACGCCGAGGGCATCCAGGCGTGCTGCAGCCTTCTCCATGACGGGGAGATCCGAGGTGCTCCCCATGATGATGCTGACCTGAGGCTTTAGGCTCATCCTGCGATCAGAGCCTTGTAGTCATCAGCCGAGAGCAGGCCGTCGAGGTCCTCTGCATTGGCAGGCTTGACCTTGACGATCCAACCCTTGCCATAGGGGTCGCTATTGACGAGCTCGGGGGACTCCTCTAGCTCGGGATTGAGCTCAAGGATCTCTCCCTCGATGGGCAGCATGAGGTCGGAGACGGTCTTCACGGCTTCGATCGAGCCAAAGACTTCCTCGGCCTCTAGGCTATCGCCCTCCGTGTCTACATCGACGAAGACTATCTCACCGAGCTCGCCCTGAGCGTAGTCCGTGATCCCGACATAGACGACATCGCCCTCGAGGCGAGCCCATTCGTGCTCCTTGGTGTAGCGTAGTTCTTGAGGAATGTTCATGTTCGTAATGGGGTTATAAGTTAGGTGAATGTGATCTGCTTACATGCTCTTTATAGAGCAAATATAAGCAACATCTCGCAACTAAGGAAAAGGGAGCGCCCCTATCCCCCTAGCCACACCCCATCCTTGCCCCAATAGCATCGACTCTCCTCCCCGCAGTCTCCCCCTTCAAGCGGACTAAACAATCCCCTCGACGAAGCCCTAAAGCTAGCCTCCTTAGCCCCACGCCTCAAGGCAACGAGCAAGAAAGCCAAGCGAAGCAACTGCCTGCTGCTAGTTCCGCGAGGGATATCCCTCAGCCGCGTGACGGACGTCCCTCACGTGGCTGACTGACGGCACTCAGCTCTCTGACTGATATCCCTTGGAAGGCCTTCCCCCTATCCGAGAGCTAGACGAGCGTCCGTGCGTCCCTTCGCCTCATCCAATGGCAAAAGGCGGGGAGGAGGCTAAGCTAATTCGACCCGAGCCCCTTCCCCACCCCACAGACTCCGCCATCAAGGGGGATAAAAAGAGCGTGCGGCAAAGCTCCGAGGCTTTACCGCACGTTCCTTATATATTAGGGGCTTCTCGACGAAGGCCCCGAGTCACTAGAACTCTGCGCTACGTGGGGTACGTGGGAAGGGGATGACGTCGCGGATATTGGCCATACCCGTGACGAAGAGCAGCAGACGCTCGAAGCCTAGCCCAAAGCCCGAGTGAGGTGCCGTGCCATAGCGGCGAGAGTCGAGGTACCACCAGATGTCCTTCTCGGGCACACCGACCTCCTGAGCACGCTGGAGCAGCTTGTCGTAGTCGGCCTCACGCTCCGATCCGCCGATGATCTCCCCGATCTTGGGGAAGAGTACGTCCATACCGCGCACCGTCTTGCCATCCTCGTTGAGCTTCATGTAGAAGCTCTTGATCTCCTTGGGGTAGTCGGTGACGATGACGGGACGCTGGAAGTGCTCCTCGACGAGGTAGCGCTCATGTTCGCTGGCCATATCTGCGCCCCAGTAGATGGGGAACTCGAACTTGTGTCCAGCGGCTACTGCTGCCTCGAGGATCTCTATACCCTCGGTGTAGGTCATGCGCTTGAAGGGCTGTGCTAGGACGAAGCGTAGACGCTCGATAAGCTCCTTGTCGTAGTGCTCGGAGAGGAAGGTGAGGTCCTCCATGCAGTGATCCAGAGCCCACTGTACACAGTACTTGATGAAGTCCTCCGCTAGGTCCATATTCTCCTCGATCTCGAGGAAGGCGACCTCGGGCTCAATCATCCAGAACTCCGCCAGGTGACGGGGCGTATTGGAGTTCTCAGCGCGGAAGGTAGGGCCGAAGGTATAGATCGCCCCGAGCGCCATAGCCGCCATCTCCCCCTCGAGCTGGCCCGAGACGGTGAGCGAGGTAGGACGTGCGAAGAAGTCCTCCTTATAGTCTACAGCGCCCTCCTCAGTGCGAGGGAGGTTCTCTAGGTCCAGCGTCGTGACCTGGAACATCTGCCCAGCCCCCTCGGCATCACTGGCGGTGATGAGCGGCGTGTGGACGTAGAAGAAGCCACGTTCATGGAAGAAGCTATGGATGGCCATAGCCATGTGGTGGCGCATACGGTAGATCGCCCCGAAGGTATTGGTACGCGGACGCAGGTGCGCGATCTCTCGGAGAAACTCGAGGCTATGCCCCTTCTTCTGCAGTGGGTAGGTCGTGGGGTCGGCTGCACCGAGCACCTCGACGCGCTCCGCCTGGAGCTCTACCGTCTGCCCCTGCCCCTGTGAGGCGACAAGCGTACCGACGACACTGAGGCTGGCACCCGTGGTGATCAGCGTCAGCTCCTCGGGGGAGAACTTGGCTAGATCTAGGACGATCTGCAGGTTATGGATGATCGATCCGTCATTGAGGGCAACGAAGCTAACGGCCTTGTTACCACGGCGCGTACGCACCCAGCCCTTGACGAGGACTTGCTGCCCGACGAGCTCGCCGCGCAGTAGATCGATGATTTTAGTACGTTTCATTATGTATATGAGGTATGTAGATTGCTATTCGAAAGCGCCCATACGCAGGTTGTTGACCTCCTGCTCAGTAAGGTAGCGCCAGCGTCCACGTGGGAGGTTCTTCTTCGTCAGACCAGCGAAGTAGACGCGGTCCAACTTATGCACGTGGTAGCCCAGATGCTCGAAGATACGACGCACGATACGGTTGCGACCGGAGTGGATCTCTATCCCGACCTGGCTGAGATCATCCTCCTTGACGTAGCTCAAGGCGTCTGCGTGGATCTCGCCATCCTCGAGCTCGATGCCCTCAGCGATACGCTGCATGTCCTCGATGGATACGGGCTTGTCGAGCCAGACGTGGTAGATCTTCTTCTTCATGAAGGAGGGGTGCGTCAGCTTGGAGGAGAGATCGCCGTCATTGGTGATCAGGATGACCCCCGTCGTATTACGGTCGAGGCGGCCTACGGGATAGATACGCTCCTCACAAGCGCCCTTGACTAGGTCCATGACCGTCTGGCGGCACTCGGGGTCGTCGGAGGTGGTGACGCAGTTCTTAGGCTTGTTGAGGAGGATGTAGACCTTGCTCTGCGTAGATACTGGCTCGCCCTTGTAGCGGACATCGTCTAGGCGTGTGACACGCGAGCCCAGCTCGGTGACGACCTGCCCGTTGACCGTGATCTCCCCTGCGAGGATGAGCTGGTCAGCCTCACGACGCGAACAGACTCCGGCGTTGGCGAGGAACTTATTGAGGCGCAGATCCTGTGCGGGGTCTACAGCCTCGGCATACTTGATGGGTGCGGGCGGGGTGAAGGGGCGCTGCTTCTTACCCTTAGGGGCATTCTTGACCTTCTTCTTGCCGCCTGGACGTGGGCCTGCGGCATGAGGGCCAGGGCGCTGGGGGCGCTCACTGCGATTATAGTTGTAGCTGTAGTTGCCACTGGTACGCTCGGCCTGGTAGCGCTCGTCGTAGCGCGAGCGCTGCTCGCCAGCACGCTGCTGTGCATCGTCGAAGCCGCGATTCGAGGGGTAGGAAGGGCGAGGCGTGTGTGCTGGTCGTGGCGTGTCGTGGCCTAGGTCGTCCGAAGCGATGTACACACGGCGACGGCGTGAGGGTGTCGTCCCATGCGAGCTGGCCTGCAGGCCATCGGTCGAGGCGGTAGGGATACGACGGGTGCGTACTCGGGGCTTGGCCGATGGGGTACGCTGCTGATCAGGACGAGATAGCTTCTCTTTGTCTTCAGCCATGTTTAGGTGTTGTTAAGCTTGTTTTAAGATGATCTGGAGGACAGCCTCTCGGCTCCCCTTCGGTCAATGTAAGGATATAGTCCGCTCGGGACGGTAGGTCATATATATGCGTTGGTCGTGGCATCGCTACTTCCTCCTAAGGGTGGAGGGTGGTCCAAGTACGGAGTGATGCCTTTATTGGCACAAAGATACTAAGATTTTGGCGTATCTCACTCATCTACCCCGACCAAGCTGTCTGACCAGGCCCTTCCCTAGCGACTTTTAGCCCCCTTTAGGGAAGACGGGAGGGGCGAAGGAAGCATGGCGGATCTAAAGGACAAGGGGGAGGCCTCCTGAGGGATATCAGTCAGGGAGCTGAGTGCCGTCAGTCAGCCGCGTGAGGGGCGTCCCTCAGGAGGCTGAAGGATATCCCTCAATGCACGGGCTGCAGGCGATTGCCTCGCTCCGTATCCTTAGGCCCCTTACGCGGAGGCGTAGCAGAAGGGTAGCTTTCCAAGTACTTCGTCCTAGTGCTGCACGGGGCTCTCGTCAGCCAGGAGCTGCCCTAAGCGGGCACGTAGCAGTTCGGTCGCACGCGGATCCTCGAGCAGCTGGCTCAGCCCTCGAAGGAAGTGGCTCACCTTAGCCTCAGGGGTCTGCGGCTGGGGTGCGGGGCTCAGGCTAGCAGGCGCAGGCCTATCGCCCGCGGTCGGGAGCTGGGGGGCCGACACGAAGAGGCGCGTGGTGAAGAAGGTGAAGGGGCGTATCTCCTCGGGCAAGCGCTCCTCCTGCTCCACCAAGGGGAAGTAGGGACGGTAGGTATGGATAAACTTGTAGAAGGGCCCGATGAGGAAGGGATTGATGTGCTGCAGGATGGAGGACAGCTGTACGGGCGTATAGTGCTGTAGGTTCTCGACGTGGAGGTAGAGGTGCCGTATTTCGAGCTTCTTTACCGCTAGGGATAGGGGGTTCTTCCACTCCTTGAGGCAGTCGGCCTCGTGGATGTAGACGAAGGTCGCCCGCTGCCCCAGCTGCGCCTCCTGCTGCTGGATGAAGTGCTCCTGGGTCGTCACCTGCACGGGCAGCGTGATGTACTCGCTGTACTGCATCATGACGGACTGCCAGGACATCATCTCGTCCTCTGTCGCGACGACGATGTAGCCCCGCTCCTTGTGCTCCTCTCCCTGATAGATCTCCTCGACGAGGCGCGCCACCAGGTGCATGTAGAAGGCGTGGTGGTCTCCTACCAGGAAGCCATGACTCTGAAAGCAGAGGGCATAGAGGAGCTGCTCGAGCGGGGCGTAGCGGCTGCTCAGCTCCTGCTTGTCCCAGGGGATCGCCTTATCGGGATAGGCTGAGTCCAGCTCCACCTGCCACTGATCGTAGTGCACGACCTCACGCGCGAAGTCCTGGACGTCGTCGTAGCAGCGGAAGGAGGGTGAGATCTCCCGAGCCCTACGACAGATCTCATCCAGCTGGTAGTAGGCCGTCCTCGGTAGTACCCCCGTACGGTCGAAGTACTCCGCGAAGAGCTGCTCGAACTCCGCTCGATGGGACGACCCTATACGTACACGGATGCTACGCCCCCCCTTGTAGCTAACGAAGATCGAGGTGTATTCGGCAGCGTAGCTTAGCCCTGCCCAGGGGTAGCCCGGCACGTGATCCTGCAGGTAGAGCGCTACGGCCTCGAGGTGCTTGCAGGTCCCCAGCCCGTTGGTACGGAAGTCTAGGCAGGAGCAGAAGTTGCGGTCGCTCTGCACGCCACGGAAGGCGACCTTGTAGCGACCCGTCACTCCGGAGACCAGGTAGTCGCCCCAGATGCGGTTACGATCCAGGTGCTCGACCTTGAAGTTGCTCATCTGCGCCGTCTCGCGGCGTAGGGCTACCTGCCACTCCTCGATGGTCATATCATCGGGGCAGATCTTGTTGGAGAGGCGATTCCCTAGTTTCATAAGCTGTGTTCTTCTTGTATGGTGTAGTCCTACTTAGCCTTCTTGGATCCCTTCATCTCCTCCTTGAGGTAGGGCGCGGTGGGGCTATCCTTGCGCTTGATGAGCTCCTCGGGACTCCCTGCAAAGACGAGTTCTCCCCCACTCCGCCCCCCGTCGAGGCCGATCTCGATGATGTAGTCCGCACTCCTCAGCACATCGAGGTTGTGCTCGATGACGATGACCGTATTTCCTCGATCCACCAGGCGGCGCAGGATGCCGAGCAGGACGCGGATGTCCTCGAAGTGCAGGCCAGTGGTCGGCTCATCGAGTATGTAGACCGTGCGCCCCGTATCGCGCTTGGAGAGCTCGGAGGCGAGCTTGATGCGCTGGCTCTCCCCACCCGAGAGGGTCGTGGAGGACTGCCCTAGCTTGATATAGCCTAGGCCTACCTCCTGCAGCACCTGTAGCTTCTTGAGGATGGGAGGCACGTGGGCGAAGAACTCAACGGCGGCATTGATCGTCATATCCAGGACGTCGGCGATGGACTTCCCCTTGAAGCGTACCTCGAGCGTCTCCCTATTGTAGCGGCGTCCGTGGCAGACCTCACAGGGGGCATAGACGTCAGGGAGGAAGTTCATCGCTATGGTCTTGTAGCCGTTCCCCGAGCAGGTCTCGCAGCGCCCACCCGAGACGTTGAAGGAGAAGCGCCCAGGCTTGTAACCGCGCATCTTACTCTCGGGAAGCCCTACGAAGAGGTTGCGGATGTCGGTGAAGACGCCCGTATAGGTGGCGGGATTACTGCGCGGCGTGCGTCCGATCGGCGCCTGATCCACCGCCACGACCTTGTCGACGAGCTCCAGCCCCTCTATGGAATCATAGGCAAGGGGCTCCTGCAGCGATCCGTAGAGCCTCTGGCTGAGGATGGGGTATAGGGTGTCGTTGATGAGCGTACTCTTGCCGCTACCCGAGACCCCAGCCACGCAGATGAGGTTACCGAGGGGGAAGCTGACGTCGATACCCTTGAGGTTGTTCCCGCGTGCGCCCTTGAGGAGCAGCTTCTCAGAGCTGATCGGCTTGTGCTGCTCGACGTCTACCTCCTCCTCACCCCGCAGATAACGAGCTGTGAGGGTCTCGGTCTTCATCATGTCAGCAGGGCTGCCCATGAAGACGACCTCACCGCCGAGGCGTCCCGCACGGGGTCCCATGTCGATGATATGGTCGGCCTCGAGCATCATATCCTTATCGTGCTCGACGACGATGACGGTATTGCCGAGGTCGCGCAGCTTCTGCAGGGAGTGGATGAGGCGTAGGTTGTCCCGCTGGTGCAGGCCGATGCTGGGCTCGTCGAGGATGTAGAGCACCTCGACGAGCTGCGTCCCTATCTGCGTCGCCAGACGTATGCGCTGGCTCTCACCGCCCGAGAGGGTGGAGGACACGCGGTTCATCGAGAGGTAGCCCAGCCCGACATCTAGGAGGAAGGAGAGGCGCGTGCGTATCTCCTTGAGCACCTCGGTGGCGATCTGTCGCTGGGACTCCGAGAGCTCCTTCACTACCTCGTCGATCCAGGCCGTGAGCTGTGTCAGCTCCATCATCCCTACCTCGCCGAGGTTCTTGTCCCCTATATAATAATGTAGAGCCTCTTGATTCAGTCGCCCACCGTGGCACTCGGGGCAGACCTCGCCCTTGGTGAACTGGCTCATCCAGCGCTCGCTCTCACGACTGCTCTCGACCTCCTCGACTTGACTCATCAGGTAGGCGCCGAGACCATCGTAGCTCAGGGGGATGCCCTTGAGCTCGGGCATACGCTCGTCGGCGAGGGTGATGGGCTCCGAACTCCCCTCTAGGATCTCGGTGAGTAGATCCTCGGGGAGGCTCTTGATCGGCGTCTTGAGGCTAAGCTCGTAGCGCTCGCACAGCGCCTCGATCTGGGCAAAGACTAGGTTGCGCTTGTATTTACCTAGCGGGATGATCCCTCCCTGATAGATACTCTTGCTTGGGTCGGGGATGATGCTGGCAGGGTCTATGACGCGGATCTCCCCCATCCCCTTGCAGCGAGGGCAAGCTCCGTTGGGCGAATTAAAGGAGAAGTTGTGCGGCGCGGGTTCGCTGTAGGATAGCCCCGTCTCGGGATCCATCAGATGACGGCTGTAGTAGGCTATGGTATTGTGCTCGAGCTCCTGCACCATCATCACGCCATCCCCCTCGCGCAGCGTCAGCCTCAGGCTAGCCAGCAGGCGGTCCTTATTCTTGGCCGAGATGGTCAGCTTATCCGTCTGCACCTCTACACTATGGATCTTGTAGCGGTCGAGCTTCATCCCGTAGGTCAGCTCACGCAGCTCGCCGTCGACACGCACGGTGAGGTAGCTCTTCTTGCGCAGCTGCTCGAAGAGCTCCTTGTAGTGCCCCTTACGCTGCTTGACCACGGGCGCCAAGAGGAGTACCCGCTTGCCCTCGTAGCGCTCCAAGAGCAGCTCTAGGATCTGCTCCTCGGTATAGCGCACCATGGGGCGCCCCGTGAGGTAGGAGCGTGCCTCACCAGCACGCGCGTAGAGCAGACGGAAGAAGTCGTAGATCTCCGTCACGGTGCCGACCGTGGAGCGCGGGTTGCGGTTCGTCGTCTTCTGCTCGATGGAGATCACGGGCCCGAGGCCATCGATCTGCTCCACGTCGGGGCGCTCCATACCGCCCCCGAGGAAGCCGCGGGCATAGGAGCTAAAGGTCTCTATGTACCGGCGCTGGCCCTCGGCATAGATCGTATCGAAGGCGAGGGACGACTTGCCACTACCGCTCAGCCCGGTGAATACCGTGAGCGAATAGCGGGGAATATGGGCATCTATGTTCTTGAGGTTGTGCACGCGCGCTCCCCGTATCTCTAAGTCCTGCATCTACAGCTGATATATCAAATAAAGCAAGGCAGCCCCTTAGCTCAAGGACTGCTATAGATACAAATATAAGTAAAAAGCGTCGTAGCTCGCTGCCCCCAAGCTACTTCCCCCCGCACATCCCACACGCCTCGCCGTAGGACGAGGCCCGACAAGGCATCTCCCCACGAGCGAAGCCTCACCACAGCTCGGCCTAAGCCAAAGGCCCCTCACACCCTCGAGGAGGTCTCGCCTAAGCCCTTCGTACCCGCTCCCCCTCAGGGGTGAGCGCGCTGACTGATATCCATCACGAGGCTGACTGACACCCCTCAGCGCCGTGACTGATATCCCTCAGCGGGCTGAGGGATATCCCTAGAACGCTCCCTCTCCTAAGGGAGACCAGCCCAGGAGACAAAGGGGACGAAGAGCTAAGCTAGGCGCGGGCTGCTCCGCTAGCGCGAGGCTAGAGCGAGAAAAGCCGTATCTTTGCACTATCCTAGGCCTACTATGAGCGCTAGGGTCTCCGATCTATGAACAATCGCTTAGCAGAGCAAATATCCTACCTCCTCCTTCGGCATAGCTATGTCGTAGTGCCGCAGCTCGGGGGCTTCATCCGCGAAGCACTCCCCGCCAGCTACCAGCACGAGCAGCATCTCGCCTATCCGCCGAGCGCCGAGCTCCACTTCAGCCAGGAGCTGCAGCACAGTGATGGGCTGCTGGAGGCACGCTATGCGCTCCTCCTGGGGATCTCGCTGCGCCGCGCGCGCCTCATCCTCGAGGAGGAGGTCAAGCAGCTGCGGCACATCCTCATACAGCGTGGGCAGTATCAGCTGCCCCTACTCGGCACACTCGAGCTGACGGGAGCGGGCAAGATCAACTTCGTCCCCTACAGCAGCTCCAAGCTCCTACAGGGTATCGCCTACGGGCTTAGTCCGCTCTCCCTCCCCCTCCTCCAGCAGGAGACAGCTGCAGGGAGCTCCGAGCCCCTGCCCAAGGCACACGAGGCGCCCCAGACCGAGCGTCCCAGCCGCGACTACATACAGCTACGCATCCCCAAGCGCGTCGCGGCCTATGCCGCCTCCATCATCATCCTCATCCTGAGCCTCATCCCCTGGCAGCAGAGCCCCGTGACGGAGCAATACTTCCAGGCAGGCTTCACCCCGACGCCCGAGGCGGCACAGAGCCTCTGGGGACACAGCAGCCTCGCGACGCAACCCAAAGAGGAGGCACCCGCCGCACCCGCTGACAGGGGTCTCCGCTGGGGTAGCTCGGGCGACGGACGCTACTACGTGATCATCGCTACCGAGCGCGGCGAGGAGCGTCTACTGAGCTACTACGAGGAGGCGCGCCACCAGATCGAGGAGCCTGAGGCCATCGTCGCCCTGCGCTCACGCCACAGCTCGACGCTCCGCCTGGCCGCGGCTTCCTTCGACGACGCAGCGGCAGCCTACAACTACCTCAATAGGCTGGTGAAGGCACACCGTGCCTACAGCTCCTCCTGGGTCTTCCATAACAAGTAGTGCCCGACTCGCCTCCATCAGCATACAGCGAGGATAGGCAACTCCCCTCAGCCCAAGCGCTGGCCGACGCGATCAAGCAGGAGGCTCGGCGCCTGGGCTTCGCAGCCTGTGGCATCGCCCTAGCCGAGGCCGTCCCCGAGGAGATCCTAGCGGGCTACGACCAGTGGATCGACGAGGGGCACCACGGCACCATGGAGTACCTGCAGCGCAACCGAGAGCTGCGGGCCGACCCGCGCCTCCTCCTGCCTGGGACACGCTCGCTGATCATGGTCGCCATGAACTATTACCCCGAGCGCAAGCAGGATCCCGAGGCACCCCAATTCGCCTACTACGCCTACGGCCGCGACTACCACAAGGTCGTCAAGAAGCGCCTCGACCAGCTGCTCCACTACATGCGTGAGGGGCTAGGGCTCGAGGTCGAGGGGCGTGCCTTCTCCGACTCGGCGCCCATCATGGAGCGCTACTGGGCGGAGCGCGCAGGTTTCGGCTGGCGAGGCAAGAACAGCCTCTTGATCATCCCCCGCGCAGGCAGCTACTTCTTCCTCGGCGAGCTGTTGGTCTCGATCGACCTGCCTCCCGACAGCCCGATGCAGTCCCTCTGCGGGCGCTGCACCCGCTGCCTCCAGAGCTGCCCCACCGAGGCCATCACCCACCCCGGCAAGATCGACGCCCGTCGCTGTATCAGCTACCTCACGATCGAGTCCAAGGCCGAGATCCCGCCCGAGCTCAGGGAGCGTATCGGCCGCCGCGTCTATGGCTGCGATGCCTGCCAGCAGTGCTGCCCCTGGAATCGCTTTGCCCGTCCCACGACGGTCGCCGACTATGCTCCCCGCGAGGCGCTCCTAGCGCTCACCGCAGAGCAGCTCGACCAGCTGAGTGAGGAGGAGTACCTCGCCCTCTTCGCAGGCACAGCCGTCAAGCGCGCTGGTCTCAGCGGCCTACAGCGTACGATGCGCGGCCTGCGCGCCAACTTCGAGGACTAAGCCGACGGACATCCTTGCACGGCGGCAATTTGTGCAGACAGACACCTTTACATATCTTTGTCCTAGACGGGAGACCGCCTGTAGAGCCCTCCTATTAGCAAACCTATAACTCAATGAGTAGCGACCAAGCAAACTTTTTCGTCCGCGCCTTCCGGCTCTACCGTGATGGCTTCCGCGGCCTCACACCGACGAGCAAGAAGCTCTGGCTCATCATCGCCATCAAGCTTTTCATTATGTTCGCCGTGCTGCGCGCCTTCTTCTTCCCCAACTTCCTCAAGCAGCAGGCCTCCGAGCGCCACGTAGAGAAGTCCGAGGTCGTCGGGGACGAACTGATCCAGCGCCGTGCTGTGGACAGCCTCCCTAGCCACTAGACAGGCTGCCTCCAGCGCCCATATCAAAGGAATAGAACCAACCCAATACGCTAATCACTATTTACAATGGATGTAACATCATTACTCGCATGGTCACGTGCGCAGTTTGCTCTGACAGCTATGTACCACTGGCTGTTCGTGCCGCTGACGCTCGGGCTGGGGGTCATCATGTCCCTGGCTGAGACCCAGTACTACCGTACCGGTGACCCCTTCTGGAAGAAGTCAGCACAGTTCTGGCAGAAGCTCTTCGGGATCAACTTCGCTATCGGCGTCGCCACGGGGATTATCCTTGAGTTCCAGTTCGGGACGAACTGGTCCAACTATAGCTGGTTCGTCGGAGACATCTTCGGCGCGCCTCTCGCCATCGAGGGCATCTTGGCCTTCTTCATGGAGTCGACCTTCATCGCCGTGATGTTCTTCGGCTGGGGCAAGGTCAGCAAGGGCTTCCACCTGGCCTCCTCCTGGCTCACCATCGTCGGTGCGACCATCTCGGCCGTATGGATCCTCATAGCCAATGCCTGGATGCAGAACCCCCAGGGGATGATCTTCAACCCCGAGACGATGCGCAACGAGATGCACGACTTCTGGGCCGTAGCTCTGTCACCGACGGCAGTCATCAAGTTCCTCCACACCGTCACGACCTCGTGGACACTGGGGAGCTTCTTTGCCCTTGGGATATGCGCCCTCTATCTGCTGCGTGGCCACCACACGGACTTCGCTCGTCGCAACCTCAAGATCATCGCTCCCTTTGGCCTGCTGGCAGCTATCCTCTCAGCTGAGACGGGACACCTCTCTGCCGTAGACGTAGCGAAGAATCAGCCAATGAAGCTCGCCGCCATGGAGGCCATCTACGACACGGGCAAGAGCACCGCAGACGGCCACACCGCTGATGGTGAAGGCGTAGGCCTTGGTATCATCGGCGTCCTCAACCCCTCCAAGCAGCGTCCCGACGACGCTGAGCCCTCGCACCTCTTTAGCATCGAGGCGCCCCGCCTCCTCTCCTTCATGGTCGCGAACAATGGGACGCACTACGTACCTGGTATCAACAACATCCTCGAGGGCGGCTATCACCTCCCCGATGGCACGGTAGCCCTCTCGGCAGAGGAGAAGATGCAGCGCGGCCGCCAGGCTATCGACGCGCTCAACGCCTTCCGTGCGGCGCGCAAGGCGGGCGACAGCGTAGCGGCTCAGGCCCAGCGTCAGATCCTCGAGGAGCACTTCCCCTACTACGGCTACGGCTACTTCGACAGCAAGTACGAGACGGTGCCCAATGTACCTCTGACCTACTACTCCTTCCGTGCTATGGTCGGTCTGGGCGGCGCCTTCCTACTGCTCTACCTACTGCTGACCTGGTACGCCTACAAGCGCAACGATAAGCTCCAGTCCACCCGCTGGCTGCTATGGATAAGCCTGATCCTGACCCCCATGGCCTGGATCGCTACTGAGGCAGGCTGGGTCGTAGCGGAGGTAGGACGTCAGCCCTGGACCATCCAGAACCTCCTACCCGTGCAGGCAGCTATCTCCAAGATCGAGGCAAGCTCCGTGATCATCACCTTCACGCTCTTCGCCCTGCTCTTCACCATCATGCTCGTGGCTGAGGTGAACATCATGCGCAAGGCCATCAAGTCGGGCCCCGAGCAGCACTAAAGTCGAATCCTCTAGCAACACAGCATACAATGGATTACGCATTCTTCCAATCCTACTGGTGGCTCCTGATCTCGGTCCTCGGGGCACTCCTCGTCTTCCTCCTCTTCGTCCAGGGAGGCCAGTCCCTCTTCTTCAGCCTCGGCAAGGAGCAGCTCGAGCGCAAGCTCCTGGTGAACTCCGTAGGGCGCAAGTGGGAATTCACCTTCACCACACTGGTGGTCTTCGGCGGTGGCTTCTTCGCCTCCTTCCCCCTCTTCTACTCCACCAGCTTCGGCGGTGCCTACTGGGTGTGGATGCTCATTCTCTTCTGTTTCATCATCCAGGCCGTGTCCTATGAGTATCAGAATAAGAATGGGAACGTCCTCGGGAGCCGCACCTACCAGACCTTCCTCTTCATCAATGGGCTCCTGGCACCTATCCTCCTCGGAGCTGCGGTGTCAACCTTCTTCACCGGATCTACCTTCCAGGTGAACAAGGAGGCTATCGCTGACCTCTCGGGCGCCAGCCAGGTGATCTCGGAGTGGCTCCCCTATAAGGGGCTACAACTGCATGGTCTGGAGGCGGTGCTCAACGTGTGGAACGTCATCTTCGGCCTGGCGATCTTCTTCCTCTCACGCACCACGGCACTGCTCTTCTTCATCAATAACATCGATGACGAGACCATCTACCGCCGCTCACGCGCTGCGCTGGCCTGGAATGCCGCTGCCTTCCTGCTGCTCTTCCTCGGCTACCTCTTCTTCCTGCTGACCAAGCAGGGCTTCGCCTATGATCCAGCGAACCCCGACGTCACCTTCCTCGTGGACTACAAGTACTGGCTCAATCTCGTCGAGATGCCTGCCGTCTTGGCGATCTTTCTCCTCGGGGTGGTCCTCGTGCTGGCTGGTATCCTACTGACCCTCCTCAAGGAGGGCTTCCGCAAGGGGATCTGGTACGAAGGCATCGGTGTGGTACTGACCGCACTGGCGCTCTTCCTCATCGCAGGCTGGAACAACACCTCCTACTACCCTGCCTACAGCCCTGAGATGCCCGAGATCATCAACAACTCGCTGAACATCCGCAACAGCTCCTCGAGCCCCTTCACGCTCAAGACGATGAGCTTCGTCTCGCTGCTCATCCCCTTCGTACTGGCGTACATCATCTACGCTTGGCGCGCTCTGGATCTACACAAGATCACGCGTAAGGAGATGGAGGATCCCCACGGGCACAACTACTAGTCGGCTACCTCAGCCCTAGCCCTCTATAAGCGGAGCGGCTGCAAGATCTAGATGCTAGATCCTTGCAGCCGCTCCCGCATTTAAGGCGCCCCCCCAATCAGCACAGTTTTTCCCCACGCCTCCGCGTACGTTCCCAGTGCTGTCTATTGCCCAGCACAAAGCCCTCCTCACCGCAATACGTAGAAAGGCGAAGCGAAGCCCCTGCTTAGTCTAAGCTCCAGGACTGATACCCCTCAGCTGGCTGACTGGTATCCCTCACGAGGCTGACTGACGTTCCTCAGCACGCTGACCGATATCCCTCACGAGCCCTCCCTCTATAGGCACGATCTGCCGAGGCCTAGCTGCCCTGAGCTTGACTACCGAGGAGGGGTGGAAGTCAAAGGAAGTCTTAGCCCTCACGCCAAGCCTCCCTCGCTCCCGCTATTGTGTATACGGCAGAATTGGGCTACCTTTGCGCCAGCGATGCCCAGATGGTGAAATGGTAGACACGAGGGACTTAAACTCCCTTAGCCAATTAGGCTGTGCCGGTTCGAGCCCGGCTCTGGGTACAGCAGCACGAGCCTGATTAAGGATGAGCCCCGAGCGCCCTGTGGCACTCGGGGCTCTTTGCCTCAGCTAGTCCTCAGGCCCGCTCCTGGGCGAGCATTTGCCAAAGTCCTCAATTATTGATACCTTTGCCGTGCAATTGGGAGGCACCGCTCCTCCCGTCCCCACCTCTCCTTGTGTCCTCAGTTCTACTATACAGCGCAGTGAGAGATATGATGGTTGGGTAGCTCAGCTGGATAGAGCAATAGCCTTCTAAGCTATCGGTCCTGGGTTCGAATCCCAGCCCAATCACTCGACGGATACGCATCCCTCCCCCCCTTTCCCCTCCCGCTTATACATCCTCAACTATCGTCTCCAGAGAGCTATGGGAGGCCTTGGGCTAGGGATCCTAGAGCCCGTGGCAGCGCCTATCTGACAGGCGGCTTGTCCCTCTAGCGTCAGTCTCGTCACCAAGCACCGACGTTATATTCACACATATGCAACGATACAACATCACTGAGCTACTGGCCAAAAGCCAAGAGGAGCTCAATAGCATCGCCGAAGAGCTGAGCATGAAGCTCGGGGACTACGCCGATAAGCAAGCGCTCATCTACGGCATCCTCGACCAGCAGGCTACCTCCATCGCGGAGACCCAGACGGTCAAGCGCAGCTCCGAGCGCCCCAAGAGCCGAACCAAATCTAAGAATCCAATGCCCAAAGAACAAGCCGAGAGCACAGCCGTAGCCCCTACTGTTGAAGCTCAATCCCCCGAAGAAGAGAGCGCACCCAAGCAGCGCAAGCGCGGACGCCCCACCAAGGCTGAGCTCGCCGCCCGTGCCGAGCAGGAGCGCAACCAGGCCCTTGAGGCCGTAGCTAAGGCCTCCGAGGAGGAAGCTACTCCCGAGAGCGTCGCAGCCCCTCAGCCCGAGGGAGCCAGCAGCGCGCAGCCAGCCCCTAAGTCTAGCCAGAGCCGAAGCCGCGGCCAGCGCAGCCAGCGTGCGGTAGCCGCGAGCGCTGAGCCCAGCGAGCAGACAGAGAGCCCTAAGGAGCCCAGCACGAGCGAGACCGAGGCAGCGGCCAGCCCTAGCCCCGCGCAGATGGTCTTCCGCCACAAGGACAGCAAGTCCGTACTCGACCAGGTGCTCCCAGCCTTCAACACCCCCGCCAAGCCCCAGCGTCCCGAGCCCAAGGCAAGCAACAACGCAGGCCCTGCACAGCGCTCTAATGCGCCTCGCACGCAGCCCGTGCAGCAGCCCGAGTTCAACTTCGAGGGTATCCTCGAGTGCAGCGGCGTCCTCGAGATTCTCCCCGACGGCTACGGCTTCCTACGCTCGGCAGACTACAACTACCTGCCCTCACCCGACGATATATACCTCTCGGCCGCCCAGGTCAAGCAGTGGAGCCTCCGTCCTGGTGACCTCGTCGAAGGCTTCATCCGTCCTCCTCAGGAGGGGGACAAGTACTTCCCCTTCGACAAGATCACCCGTGTCAACGGCCGTACGCCCGCCGAGATGCGCGACCGCGTACCCTTCGACCACCTGACACCGATCTTCCCCGAGGAGAAGTTCAACCTCGCCGCAGGCAATAGCCCCGCAGTCCAGGACAAGACGGCTATGCGTATCGTCGACCTCTTCGCCCCCATCGGTAAGGGACAGCGCGGCCTCATCGTAGCGCAGCCCAAGACGGGTAAGACGATGCTGCTGAAGAATATCGCCAACGCCATCGCTGCCAATCACCCCGAGGTCTACATGATCATCCTGCTCATCGACGAGCGTCCCGAGGAGGTCACCGATATGGCCACGAGCGTCAATGCTGAGGTCATAGCCTCGACCTTCGACGAGCCTGCCGAGCGCCACGTCAAGATCGCCGAGATCGTCCTCAACAAGGCTAAGCGCATGGTCGAGAGTGGTCAGGATGTCGTCATCCTCCTTGACTCCATCACCCGCCTGGCACGTGCCTACAATACGGTACAGCCTGCCTCGGGTAAGGTACTCTCCGGTGGGGTCGATGCCAATGCGCTGCAGAAGCCTAAGCGCTTCTTCGGTGCTGCGCGCAACATCCGCGGTGGCGGTAGCCTCACCATCCTCGCCACAGCGCTGCAGGAGACGGGCTCCAAGATGGATGACGTCATCTTCGAGGAGTTCAAGGGGACGGGTAACATGGAGCTGCAGCTCGACCGTCGCCTGGCGAACAAGCGTATCTTCCCCGCCATCGACCTGGTGGCCAGCAGCACGCGCCGCGACGACCTCCTGCTGGGCGACAAGACCGGCACCCTCATGTGGGGCGTGCGCAAGGTACTCTCCGAGATGAACCCCATCGAGGCCCTCGAGCGTGTCAAGGGGCTCATGCTCCGCACCAAGAACAACGAGGAGTTCTTCGCCGAAGCCAATAGCTAGGCCTCCGAAGCCTCTTCCCCCTACCAAGCAGGGCGGTATACGCAGCGAGCGTATACCGCCCTGCTTTCTTTTGCTCCGCCTCCTCCATGCCCTCGTGCTACGGAGGCTAAGTCCCCCCGAGCGTCTTCCCCGCTCGGAGGCTAAGCAATGCGGGGGATAAGGGAGCGCTCTTCTGAGGGATATCAGTCAGGAGGCTAAGTGCCGCCAGTCAGGAGGCTAAGGGGTATCAGTCAGCTCTATGAGGGCTATCCCCCAGAGCGCTCGGACAAGGAACTCAGCTGGCTGTAGTCCCGCATGCCCATAGGCTACCAGCGGCTGCGCAAGCCCCTGCGGGGCGACCCGTCCAAAGCCCAGGGTGAGGGAAGGCTGTAAGCCTGACGGAACCCTGGGAGAAAGAGCCCCATACATGGAGAGCCCTACAGGGGCGACCATCCAAACGGAGCAAAGCGAGATCAGAGCCGTACAGCTACAACGCTACGACCACTTTGTGGGTCGCCCCTGTAGGGCTCTATCCTTATTGATGAAGGCTACCCAGGGTTTGGTCGCCCTTACAGGGCTACGCACCCTGGGCTCTAGAGGGATTGCCCCTATAGGGGCTTAGCTCCATCTGACAACTGCTCTCTGAGGATTAAGTGAGCGCCACGCTATACGACCATACGTGAGCGCCCAGCGACAAGCTAGGCATATGGCACTTAGTCTGCTGACGCGTCGGTACTGGAGCTTAGGCGAGCTCTCGCCAAGATTAAGTACCTTTGGATACCATCAAACATCTTAGTACATCATGAGTAAGTCTACACCTCGAGGCCGCAAGGCACGCAGCCTACTCCTGGCAGCAGCGCTCGGCGTCTCTTTCCTCGGCCATGCCCAAAGCAACTACCAGCCCAGCCAAAGTAATCTAGAGGCACGCAAAGCCTTCCGTGACCACGGCTTCGGCATCTTCCTCCACTGGGGGCTCTACAGCACCTTTGCGCAGGGCGAGTGGTACATGACCGTTGCGAATATCAATCACGCCGAGTATGCCAAGGCAGCAGCGGGCTTCTACCCCAGCCGCTTCGACGCCGATGCTTGGGTAAAGGCGATCAAGGCCTCGGGTGCAGGCTACCTGACCATCACCTCACGTCATCACGACAGCTTCTCCCTCTGGGACACGAAGCAGAGTGACTATAATATGGTACGCGCCACGCCCTTCCGCCGCGATGTACTACGCGAGCTGCACGATGCCTGCCGCCGCCATGGACTGGGCTTCCATATCTACTACTCCCTACTCGATTGGAGCCGTGAGGACTACTACCCCCTCGGCCGCACGGGTCGAGGTACGGGACGCACCAAGCACGGCCAGTGGTCGAGCTACGATGCCTTCATGAAGGCACAGCTCACCGAGCTCGTCCGTGACTACGATGCCGACGCGATCTGGCTGGACGGCGAGTGGGACCATGATCAGAACCCCAGCTTCGATTGGGGCTTCCCCGCTCTATACAGTCTCATCCATCAGCTCAAGCCAAGCTGCCTCATCGGGAACAACCACCACGGCACGCCGCACGCAGGGGAGGACTTCCAGATGTTCGAGCGCGATGTCCCTGGAGCCAATACCGCAGGGCTCTCGGGCCAAGCCATCAGCAAGCTCCCCCTGGAGACCTGCCAGACGATGAACGGGATGTGGGGCTACAAGATCGCCGACCAGAACTACAAGAGCGACACGACGCTCATCCGCCTGCTCGTATCCACTGCAGGCCGTGACGCCAACCTCCTGCTGAACATCGGCCCCGAGCCCTCGGGTGCCCTGCCTGCACTTGCCCTCGACCGCCTGAGTAAGATCGGAGCCTGGATGCAGCGCTACGGAGCGACCGTCCGAGGCGTGCGCGCTGGGCTGCTCCCCCCGCAAGAGTGGGGCGTGACGACGCAGCGAGGCAAGACCCTCTACCTGCACATCCTCGACTGGAGTAGCCGCCTGCTCTCGCTCCCCCTCACCACGCCCGTCAAGCGCGTCCTCAGCTACGACACGCAGCGCCCCATACGCTACCAGCAGTCCAGGGACGGGTTGACCCTGAGCTTCGACCAGGCACCCTCCACGGCCAACGCCGTCGACTACATCGTCCAGGTAGAGCTACGCTGATGAAGTACTTGATCGAGAACTGCGCGGGCAGCGCCCTCAGCGCCCTGCGCGCCCAGGAGGGCGGCGCTCAGCGTGTAGAGCTCTGCGCTGCCCTCAGCGAAGGTGGCCTGAGCCCCTCCTACGGCGAGGTCAAGCTGGCACGCCGTCTCATCGACATCAAGCTACACGTGCTAGTACGCCCACGCTCGGGCGACTTCCTCTACAGCCCACTGGAAGAGGAGCTGATGCTGGAGGACATCCGCCAGTATCTAGCCCTCGGCGTGGACGGCTTCGTCCTGGGGGCCTTGACCCCCGAGGGGGACATTGACTGCCCGCTGATGGAGCGCCTCATCGCGGCTACCGAGGGATGCCCCGTAACCTTCCACCGCGCCATCGATATGTGCCGTGACCCGCTCGAGGCGCTGGAGGACATCATCGCCCTCGGCTGTCAGCGGGTCCTCAGCTCGGGGGCAGCCCCTACAGCCCTCGAGGGTGCGCCGCTGCTGCGTCAGCTCGTGGAGCGCTCCGCTGGGCGCATCCGCATCATGCCAGGCGGCGGCATCACGCCCGAGAACATCCAGCAGGTAGCCCTAGAGACAGGGGCCCACGAGCTGCACCTCTCTGCGCGTAGCCCCGTAGCCAGTGCCATGCGCTACCGCAACCCTCGGGTCAGCATGGGTGGTGGAAACGGCGTGGACGAATACGCCCAGCTCCTCACCGACCCGAGCAAGATACGCGCTGCCCACCTGGCACTCGAGCAGCTTCCCTAAGATCATCCCTCATCCCTACACTATGAAAGCTCTTCTCCTTAGCCTCGGGCTCCTCAGCCTGCCGCTCACACTAGGTGCCCAGACGCCGAAGGCGCGCACGACGCAGCTGCAGCAGGACTTCGCCCTGAAGCAGCGCAGCTTCCCCCGAGGCGGCTTCTTCGATATCTTCCAGCAGCAACTCCAGCCCGCTGAGCGCTCCGCCCTAGAGTTCCTCTACGCCTATATGCCCTCCAGTGACCTACTGAACCGCAGCGGGGAGTACTATCTGGCCAACGTCCGCACGACCTTGCGGGCACGCCAGGAGCTGCCTTGGGGCAAGGCGATCCCCGAGCGCGAGTGGCGGCACTTCGTCCTGCCCCTGCGCGTCAATAATGAGGCGCTCGACGACTTCCGCACCGCTCGCTACACCGAGCTACGAGATCGTGTGCGCAGGCTCAGCCTCCGTGAGGCCATCCTTGAGGTCAACCACTGGTGCCACGAGCACGTGACCTACAACCCCAGCGACGCGCGCACCTCCTCGCCGCTCTGTACCCTTGCCTCGGCGACGGGACGCTGTGGAGAGGAATCGACGCTCTTGGTGGCCGCCCTGCGCACCATAGGCATCCCTGCCCGCCAGGTCTATACGCCACGCTGGGCGCATACGGATGACAACCATGCTTGGGTCGAGGCTTGGGTCGATGGCCGCTGGCACTTCCTCGGCGCTTGCGAGCCTGAGCCCGTGCTGGACCTAGCGTGGTTCAATGCCCCCGTGTCCCGCGCGATACTCGTCCATACCAAGGCCTTCGGGCACTACGATGGGCCCGAGCCCGTCATCAGCCGCACGCCGACCTACACCGAGATCAACGTCATCGAGGGCTACGCCCATGCGGCGACCTGCCTCGTGGAGGTACGGGATACGAAGGGCCGACCTGTACCGCACGCCGAGGTGGAGTTCAAGCTGTACAACTACGGCGAGCTCTACACCGTGGCGCGCCAGCGCTGTGACGCCCAGGGACGCACGCGCTTCACCTCGGGTCAGGGCGACCTCATCGCCTACGCCAGCCAGCCTAAGGGCTCGAGCTATGTCTATGGGCTGAAGCAGATACGCTTCGGTCAGGATAAGGCCGTGCGCCTCGTGCTCGATCATCAGGCAGGCGAACGGCTACAGCTCGACCTCAAGCTGACGCCTCCGAGCGAGGCGGCACGCTATCCCGAGGTCAGCGCCGAGGCACGCCAGCGCAATACTCAGCGCTTCGCCTGGGAGGACAGCCTACGCACCCGCTACCTGGACAGCCTACGCGCCGAGCAGGTCTTCGGCCTCGATGCCCGAGCCAATGTGGGCGTCCTGAGGCAGTTCGTCGAGGAGTCAACAGACAAGGCTAAGGCCCGCGCCCTGCTCTACGTGCTCTCGGCCAAGGACCTGCGTGACGTGCCCTTAGCCGTGCTGCGTGACCACCTCCAGCATAGCCAGCCCCAGCCCAGCATCGCGGCTGACAGCGCCCTCTGCATGCGCTATGTCTACAACCCACGCTTTGCTCACGAGGCGCTGACGCCCTACAAGGCGGCGCTACGGCAGGCGCTCCCGAGCGAGCTCAGGCAGCAGTTCGACCGCAGCCCCGAGGCGATCGTCGCTTGGTGTCGCAAGGAGATCGCGCTGGACAAGGACTTCAACCCGCTCGGCTACCCCACCGAGCCGCTGCAGGTATGGCGTAGTCGCCGCGCTGACAGCCATTCGCGGACGCTGCTCTGCCTCTCGCTCCTGCGCAGCTGCGGCTGGGCGGCGCGCCTCGAGCCCGTCACGGGGAAGGCGCAGTACTACCACGAGGGTCAGTGGCAGGACTTCGCCCTCGAGGAGGCTGCCGCAGCTAGCTCGGTCAGCCCGCAGGGGACACTTCGCCTGGCCTACCAGGACAACGGCATCCTAGACAACCCAAAGTACTACTACCACTTCACCTTGAGCCGCTTCGACCGCTCGGGGCGTCTGCACCTACTGAGCTACGACGAGGATGCCAACGGACTGGAGCAAGGCAGCGCCTGGCGTCCTACCTTCAAGCGCGGCACCAAGCTCGACGCGGGGCAGTACCTCCTCGTCTCGGGCTCGCGCCTAGCGGACGGCAGCGTACTGGCCCAGCTGCGTAGCCTCGACATCAAGGCAGGACAGGAGCATAGCGACAGCCTCGTGATGCGCCGCGACAGCACCGCCATCGCTGTGCTGGGCAACTTCAGCTCCGAGAGCCGCTACCGTCCCCTCAGCCTTGGCGAGGATAAGAAGCTAAGCCCCGCGGGTGAGGAGCGAAGCCTGCTGAGCAGCACGGGTCGCGGCTACTACGTCCTCTGCCTCATGGATGCGGGCAGCGAGCCGACCAAGCACGCCCTCCGCGATCTCATCGGCGAGGCCCCCGCGCTGGAGCAGCTCGGCCGTCCCATCGCCCTCCTATTCCCCGACAGCACCGCAGCGGCAGGCTACCGTCCCGAGGACCGCGCAGGTCTACCGCAGCAGACCTTCTTCGGCCTCGATACGGAGGGTCTGGCCAAGCAGCTGACCGAGCGCTTCAAGCTACGCGCAGGCCTCTACCCCATCATCGTCGTGGCCGACACCTTCGACCGCGTGGTCTTCGTCTCGCAGGGCTATACGATCGGCCTGGGACGCCAGCTGAGGGAGACGCTCACGCGCCTGACCCAGGCCAGCTCCGCCTGCGAGCGCGGTGGTTGCACCAAGGACTAAGCGCCCCCACCGAAGGCTTGCCGCACGCGCTCGCTTAGCCTTCGACGAAAAGTGGCTAATCTTTTGACAAAAAGTGGCTAATCTTTCTGCAGAAAGATTAGCCACTTTTCTTATGCCCTTAGGAGTGCTCGGGAGGCACTTGCACCTAGGGCTCGGTGCTGCTCGGAGGAGCGGGGGAGGAAGGCTCCCCGAGGCGGGGTGTCCGCGCTAGGGCTTGACGTCGAAGGTACGACGACGGAGCTGGAAGTCCTTACCGAGGTACTTCTCGCGGACGACTTCGTTCTCCGCCAGCTGCTCGGCCGTACCCTCGTAGAGCACCTTACCCTCGAAGAGGAGGTAGGCCCTATCGGTGATGCTCAGCGTCTCGTAGACGTTGTGGTCGGTGATGAGGATGCCGATGTTCTTATGCTTGAGCTGCGCCACGATGCTCTGGATGTCCTGCACCGCGATAGGGTCTACCCCAGCGAAGGGCTCGTCCAGCATGATGAACTTAGGGTCAATGGCCAGGCAGCGCGCGATCTCAGCACGGCGGCGCTCGCCCCCAGAGAGGCGGTTACCTTGGTTAGTGCGTACCTTCTCTAGGCGAAACTCCGCGATGAGCTCCTCCAGACGCGCCTGCTGCTCGGCCTTCGTGCGGTCGGTGAACTCCAGTACCGAGAGGATATTGTCCTCCACCGACATACGGCGGTAGACCGAGGCCTCCTGCGCTAGGTAGCCGATGCCTGCGCGGGCACGCTGATAGACGGGATACTTCGTGATGTCCTCATCGTCGAGGAAGATGCGCCCCTCGTTGGGCACGACGAGCCCCACGGTCATGTAGAAGGTCGTCGTCTTACCCGCCCCATTGGGACCGAGGAGCCCGACGATCTCCCCTTGCCCTACTTGGATGGACACGTGATTGACCACGGTACGTGTGCGGTAGCGCTTGACGAGGTTCTCTGTACGTAGTATCATATAGCGAGCATGGATAAGGCAAAGCGCCTCCGTCAGTCTACGCGTGAGACCGGCGGAGGCGCTAAGCGTGTAGCCTATTTACTTAGCCTGACGAGCGGCACGACCCTCAGCGAAGACCTCGATGGCATCGAGGCTCATCCCCATGGAGCTGAAGCCCCCGTCGTTGAAGAGGTTCTGCATCGTGACCTTGCGCGTCAGGTCGCTGAAGAGCGTGATGCAGTAGTCAGCGCAGTCGTTGGCGTCGGCATTGCCCAGGGGCGAGAGGTCCTGAGCGAAGTCCAGGAGGTCGCTCATGCCCTTGACCCCACTACCTGCAGTCGTGACCGTAGGCGACTGAGAGACGGTATTGATACGCACGCCCTTCTCACGGCCATAGATGTAGCCGAAGCTACGAGCGATGGACTCGAGCAGGCTCTTGGCATCGGCCATATCGCCATAGCCTACGAAGGTACGCTGTGCCGCTACGTAGGTCAGTGCGACGACCGAGCCCCCCTCGGCGATGGCGTCCAGCTTCTTCGCCACCTGGAGCATCTTGTGGAAGGAGACGGCCGAGATGTCGAAGGTCGTCTGGAGCATCTTGTAGTCGAGGTCATCGTAGGAGCGGCCCTTACGTACATTGGGGCTCATGCCGATGGAGTGCAGGACGAAGTCGACCTTGCCGAAGGACTTGATCGCCTCCTGGAAGACGACCTCGAGTTCTTCCTCCTTGGTAGCGTCTGCGGGGACGACCTTAGCGCCGAGCTTCTCACCCAGTTCGTTGAGCTGTCCCATGCGGACGGCTACAGCGGTATTGGTCAGGATGATCTCAGCACCCTCCTCTACGGCACGCTCTGCGACGCGCCATGCAATGGACTGTTCGTTGAGGGCACCGAAGATGATCCCCTTCTTACCTGCTAGCAGATTGTAGCTCATAAGTAGCTTGTATTTTGTTATTGAATGATCGTAATGACTATAGCACAAAGATACAAAAAATGTGCAAGCCCGCTAGGACAAGGCTTCGGATGCACTCCGCTATTACCTGGCCGAGTAGCCTAAACCAAGGGAGGGAGCTCCTCCCTCTCGGCCTCCAGTACAGGAACTCCCTAGGCTAAGGACAAAGAGAAAGGCAGGCTAAAGCCATGTGCCCAAGGCCCCAAGAAGCACCCGCCTACTCCTCAGGCCGCTGAGGGATATCAGTCAGCTCCCTGAGGGACGCCAGTCAGCACGCTGATGGGTATCAGTCAGCTGCTTGAGGGATATCAGTCAGCAAGGGCAGAGACAAGGCAGGGAAGACTTCTCCATTGTATACGGTGCGTTCGCGCGTGGGAGGCGAGCTCTGGGAGTAGCCGCACGCGAGCATATAGCCTCAACAGCCGCGCTGCAGGCACTGCCCCAAAAGGGCAAAGGCGGCCTTAGATTTTGAAAAGTCGAAATATATGCTTTAATTTGTGCTAAGTGTAGGGTCACAACTACACGATATAAGTCTTACCCCAGTAACAAGAAGGAACTGCCTATAGAAGCAACTGTACATATCTAAAACAAGTAAGTAAGTCGGACTCACCCCGGCTCTAGTGCGCCCCGCGGTGCAAGAGGGCTGGGACAAATACCCAGACGACAATGAGAAGATATGCAAGTCAGAGCGACGACCAGCTGGTACAGCTCTACGCTACAGGATGCAACGAGGCGTTCAACGAACTACTCCACCGATACGACTCCTACGTCCACACCTACATCCGCTACTCGGTGCAGGACGAGGACCTAGCCGAAGATATCTTCCAGGATACCTTCATCAAGGTCATGACAACCATCCGTCAGGGGCGCTATTCGGCTGAGGGGAAGTTCAAGAGCTGGATCTCCCGCATCGCCCATAACCTCATCATCGACCACTACCGCCGCCTCAAGACGCGCGGACAGGAGCAGATGATCGAGGATACGCAGAGTGCCGACGAAGCACTCTTCACGCTACAGCTCTCCTCGGACGAGCTGTCGGCGGAGGAGCAGCTGATCCGTCACGAGCATATCAGCGAGCTCTCTAGGGGGCTGGCGAAGCTATCCCCCGAGCAGCGCGAGGTCATCCGCCTACGCTACTGGGAGGAACTGAGCTTCAAGGAGATCGCCGAGAAGACCAACGTCAGTATCAACACCGCCCTGGGGCGCATGCGCTATGCACTAGCACATCTGCGCCGCCATATCCAGGCCTAAGCCGCTCCCCCACCCCCGTGCTCCGCTCTCTGCTCCTCGGCTGCCTCGCGGCACTGCCCCTCATCAGGGCTGGCGCCCTCTCAGCGCAGGAGCTCACGCGCCACGTCCAGCATCAACCCTACCTCGACCTACGCAGGTATTATCTCGGGCTGAGGATAGGGCTGCACAGCAGGGATCTACAGCTGCGCCCCTCGGGGCTGAGCGATCACGAGGGACGGGTACTCATCCCGCAGAGTCCCGACTATCAGCCAGGCTTCAGCATCGGGGTCATCGGCGGACTGACGCTCTCGCCCGGGCTGGAGCTGCGTCTCGTGCCGACGCTGCACCTAGGGAGCGTCTCCGTCAGCTATACCGATGGTCTCAGCGAGCTGCTACGCACAGAGGCGCGGAGCTCCTCCCTACAACTCCCACTGGAGCTGAAGTGGGGACTGCGGCGAGGCAATATCCGCCCCTTCCTCCTCACGGGGCTCTACACGGACATCGAGCTCGGGGGACGGCAGAGCGACCTTCTGCGCCTTCGCCCGCTCAGCTACGGATGGAGCTCGGGGCTGGGCTGTGACCTCTATTTCAGTCGCTTCAAGCTCTCGCCCCAGCTTAGCCTCCATTACGGTCTAGGAGATGCGCTCCTGCGTGATCGCCCTGAGCTGGAAGGAGACCGCCGGCGCTACTACACCGAGGCCATAGCACACGCACGAGCACGGATGCTCCTCTTCAGCCTCAGCATCGAGTAAGTAAGCAGAAGCAAACAGCAAAGGCAACGCCCAGCTTAGCCCCATGAGGGACTGAGCTGGGCGCTGCCTTTGATCGTATAGTTAGGCTAGGGTCGAGGAGGCTCCGAGGAGTGACGAAGTGCTAGCTGCGAGGAGCTGAGGCTGCTCAAGCCCTAGATATCCTTCCCCTCGGGAGCTGCGCTGTAGTCACGCGTGCAGAGCTCCCAGCTGAGCTGCAGCCAGACGATGGTCGGGAAGAGCGCCTTGAGGGCGTAGGGCTGGATCAGCTCGGTGCGCAGCGCGCGCGGGAAGAGATCCGAGGGCGAGAGGCTACTGAAGACAAAGACCAAAAGCATCAGCAGCTGCTCCCAGCGTCCGCGCTGCCAGGGGGCAGTGGTGTACCACAGCACGATCCCCACGAAGGGAATGATGTAGGTACTGGACTCGCTCCCCGTACTGAAGAGCACGAGGAAGAGGAGCGCCGAGGAGAGGATGCCGTAGCGGAAGGCGAGGTGTCGATACTGCCCGACACGTAGGTAGGGCAGGCCGAAGACAACGAGTCCAGGCAGGATCAGCCAGAGGTCGGAGTAGCTGGCGATGCCCGTCAGCTTGCGTACCATGCCCAGCAGAGAGACGTTCTGCATGAGAGAGAAGAGGTTCTCCCCGTTCTTCGTCGCTAGGCGCCCCGCCCACTCCTGATACTGCCCCAGCACGTAGTCGGGCGAACTGAGGAGCATGGGGCTGACGAGGCAGACCACCGACCAGAGGGCGAGCCAAAGGATGAAGCGCGGCTTGCGCTGTACGAAGAAGAAGAGCGCCAGCCCTACGATCCCGTAGAGCTTGACAAAGGTGCCCACCACGATGAGCAGCGCTGCGAGCCACTCTTGCCTGCGCTCGATGGCGGCGAAGGAGCCCACGAGGATGGCCGCGATGGCGATGTTGAACTGCTGCATCTGCAGCGCGGTGAGCAGCTCGTGGGCACAGAACCAGTAGACGAAGGCCTGCTTGCCCTCCGCCAGCGGTAGATAGCGCACCGCCCAGTAAAGCCCTAGCGAGAGCGCGACGAGCCAGAGCAGCAGCCCCAGCACATCGGGCACGACGGCAAAGGGAGCGATGACGAGAGAGAAGAAGGGGCCGTAGTGGTTGTGGTCGAAGTACTCCTGCGGGTACTCGGCATAGAGCGAGAGCTGCTGCGTGAGGTGGTCGAAGACGCCTCGGAAGATGAGGAAGTTGTTGTGCCGCGCAGGCGACATCTTCGTCAGGCCAGCCACCAGCGCGAGCAGCGTCCACAGCCCGAGGAGGGTACGTGGGCTGCGGAGGAAGGGTTGGGCCAGCAGGCGCTCCAGGCGCTGCAGGGTGCTAGGCTTAGTGCTCTGTAGGTCGGTCATGATGCTTGAGCTGCTTGGCGATGTGATAGCGAGGGCGTGCCTTCACCTCCATATAGATCTTGCCGATGTACTGCCCTACGACCCCGAGGGAGAAGAGGAGCATGCTCCCGATGAACCACAGCGAGAGCATGAGTGAGGCCCAGCCTGGCACGGAGCGGTGCTCGACATAGGAGACCAGCACGTACACTGCCATAGCTACGCTGATCAGCAGGCTCAGGAAGCCCATAGCGATGATCCAGCTGATGGGGCGCGTCGTGAAGGAGGTGATGCCATCGATGGCAAGGATGAGCATCTTGCGCACCGTGTACTTCGAGCTGCCTGCCACGCGCGCGCTGATGTGGTCATCGACTTCTGTGGCGGGGAAGCCCAGCTGCGCGATGAGCCCGCGCAGGTAGAGGTTGCGCTCGGGGTAGCTAGCCAGAGCACGCAGCGCAGCCTGGCTCAGCAGGCGGAAGTCCGCATGGTTGTACACCGCTCGTATCCCCATCGCACTCTGCAGGCGGTAGAAGGAGAGCGCGGTCGTACGCTTCAGCCAGGGATCGGCCTCGCGGGTCTTCTTCACGCCGTAGACGATGTCGTAGCCCTCCCTGTAGCGGTCGATCATCGTCTCGATGGCTCCGAGATCGTCCTGCAGGTCGGCATCGATCGTGATGACGGCATCCGCCTCCTCCACGACCTCCATCATCCCCGCCATGATGGCGGATTGATGGCCTACGTTACCCGCTAGGCAAAGGCCGCTGACCTCCGCATAGCGCTGGTGCAGCTCCTCGATGAGCTCCCAGGTGCGGTCTCGGCTGCCGTCATTGACGTAGAGGATATAGCTCTCGGGCGCTATCTTGCCCCGCTGGAGGAGCTGCTGCAGGAGGCTCGTGAGGCGCTCGGCAGAATAAGCAAGGATCGCCTCCTCGTTGTAGCACGGGGAGACGATCACGAGCTTGGGTACGATGGGTCTATTCACTACTTGATCGCGTAGGTAGAGCTGACGGTGATGCTAGCGGTCTTGACCTTCGAGCTGGTATTGAAGGAGCCTCCCCAGCTGAAGTCCTCGTCGCTGTTCTCACCGACGATCTGGAAGACGCCCATAGAGGAGCGCTCTAGGCTCCCGAGCTGGCTGTCGCCGCCCTCGGCTACGACCTTAGCTCGGTTACGCGCGTCCTCGGCAGCCTCCTTGAGCATCTGGATCTTCAGCTCATTGAGCTTCGTATAGTAGTAGCGGGGAGCACCAGACTCGATCTCTATCCCTTGGTTGATGAGCTCAGAGATCTGTCGCGACACGGCCTCGATGGAGTGGATGTCCTTGGAGGAGATGGTGACAGTCTGCTTCAGCAGGTAGCCACGGAAGGTCGAGACCACGCGGCTACCCTCGGAGTCATAGAAGCTATCATGCTGCTTGGTGATGTCCACACTGCTGTAGGTGATGGCATCGGCAGAGATCTGCTTGGACTTGAGGTAGTCGGCGACGGCCTTCTGCCTCTCCTTGAGCTCGGAGTAAGCCGTCGAAAGGGTAAGCGACTCGCTGTTGATGGTCGCCGTCCAGACAATCAGGTCCGAGGTGAAGGTACGCTCAGCCTTACCCGTCACAGCGATGGTCTTGGCACTGCGGCTACGGAAGCCCTTCATGCCCCCCGCCAGGAGGAAGACCGAGGCCACGAGTGCCACAGCGGCGATGGCACTAGCGGCGATGAGGTTACGATTGATCTGCATAGGATGATGTAGTGTAGGGATTATAGTGTGTCGACGAACTCAGAGAAGGTCACGAAGCTCGCCCCCTCAGCCAGGAAGCCCGCGATCCAGCGGTCCAGGCGGTCGATCATCCCGCGCCCCGACTGATTGCGGATGATGCGCGGGAGCCTTAGCTCGGGGTGCTCGTCCAGCTGGTAGAACTCCCAGGGATGGAAATAGACGACGAGGTAGCCGTCGTGCCGCAGCGTGCGGCGACAGAGCCAGCGATAGAGGAAGAAGGGGAGGTTGTGGCAGGAGAGCCAGAAGAGCGGGAAGCGCAGGAGCGGCGTCACTGAGGCGGGGATCTGCATCACACCCTCTTGCATGAAGTAGGTGCGTGGGGCGGTGAGGTGCATGTAGCGCCCTGGGATGAAGGTCGGATGCAGCGAGCTATTGTAGCAGTAGCCCGCACGTGCTACCTCGGCCTCGGGCACAGGCATCATACGTGCCTGGCGATAGCCGCGGACCGCTCGCCCCGAGAGCTGCTCGAGGGCGTCCTTAGACTTCTTCAGGTCACTGGGCTCGAAGGTCCAGTGGTAGTAGCCATGGGAGGCCAGCTCGTGCCCCTCGTCTAGGATGCGCTGTAAGACCTCGGGGGCACGGAGGGCGAAGTTGGCCGTGCAGAAGATCGTCGCACGTACGCCGTGGCGCTTCAGCACGTCCAGCAGGGCGTGCGTCCCGATCGTGGAGATACGCACCTGCTCCTCCATCGGGAGGTCTACACCATGCTCGCGAGGCACGTCGAACTCCTCGACGTCGAAGCTCAGGAGGATACGCTGCGGCTTAGTCATCACCAAGGGGAAGGATAGGAAGAGGAAGGGGTGAGGGGTGCACTACCGCACCTCGACTACTTGAAGAGGGTGCTGAGCTGACGGATCGTCTGCTCAACGGGAGCGCCGCCGTAGAGAATATCATAGACGGCCTTACAGATGGGCATCGTCACCTGGTAGCGCTGGTTGATCTCGTGGACACACTTGGCTCCGTAGTAGCCCTCGGCCACCATGTTCATCTCCATCTGAGCGGCGCGCACGCTGTAGCCCTTACCGATCATGTTGCCGAAGGTACGATTGCGGCTGTAGCTCGAGTAGGCCGTCACCAAGAGGTCACCGAGGTAGACGGACTCGGTGACGTCACGCGAAAGGAGGTGCACCGTATTGACGAAGTGGCTCATCTCGGCGATCGCGTTGGAGATGAGGACGGACTGGAAGTTGTCCCCGAGGTTCATCCCATGGCAGATCCCCGAGGCTATGGCGTAGATATTCTTGAGCACTGCGGCGTACTCGATGCCGACGACGTCGCGGCTGACGGCGCAGTGGACGTACTCGTTACTGAAGAGCTCCTCGCTCAGCATCTTGGCCTTGCCGAGGTCGAAGCAGCCCACCGTGAGGTAGGACATCCTATCCTTGGCGATCTCCTCAGCGTGGCAGGGGCCAGCGATGACGGCGATCTGCCCGGGCTTCAGCTCCTTGTACTCCTGCAGGTAGTCCGAGATGAGGATGTTCTCCTCAGGGACCATGCCCTTGATCGCGTTGATGACGAGCTTGGGGCGGATGACCGAGTTGCGTACCCGCTTGAGGTAGTAGCGGATGTAGGGAGAGGGGGTCGCGAGGATCACCGTATCACAGGCTCGGAAGAAGTCATTGACGTCCGAGTCGGTGAAGAAGGTAATCCGTGAGGTGTCGAAGGCTACGGAGGTCAAGTAGCTCGGGTTATGCCCGAGGCGCGTGAACTCCTTGACATGCGTCGAGGTGCGCAGCAGCCAGTTGATCTGGGGCTGCTTCGTCAAGACGATCTTCGCCAGAGCCGTAGCCCAGCTCCCTCCGCCGAGTATGCCTACACGCCCAGGTAAGCTGGGCACTGGATCTGCTATAGCCATAAGCCTATGATCTAAGCCTTAGCTCCGCCCTCGGTCCATGCGGTGACGGTCTCGAGCGTCAGCGGTGCTAAGTCGAGCTGATACTTCTTCTTGATATCCATGAGCTGCTGCAGGAGACGCCCGGGCTTCTCCTCGCTCTGCACAGCCTCGAGGGTGAGGTAGCCAGCCTTGTGCAGTACGGGCACCCATTCCTCGGAGATACCTGCGGCGGCGAAGACCTCCTTCTTGTCGCGGGGAGCCACCTTCTCGGGACGCATCTGGGGGAAGAGAAGCACCTCCTGGATGCTCTCCTGACCCGTCAGCAGCATCACCAGGCGGTCCATACCTATACCCATGCCACTGGTCGGAGGCATGCCGTACTCCAGGGCACGGAGGAAGTCATTGTCAATGAACATAGCCTCGTCATCGCCCTTCTCCGAGAGGCGGAGCTGTTCCTCGAAGCGCTCGCGCTGGTCGATCGGGTCGTTGAGCTCGGAGTAGGCATTGGCCAGCTCCTTGCCATTGACCATAAGCTCGAAGCGCTCGGTGAGGTGGGGATTGGAGCGATGCTCCTTGGTCAGCGGGGACATCTCCTTGGGGTAGTCGGTGATGAAGGTAGGCTGGATGTAGCTGCCCTCGCACTTCTCGCCGAAGATCTCATCAATCAGCTTGCCTACGCCCATCGTCTCGTCCACCTCGATGCCGAGCTGCTGGCAGGTCGCGCGCAGCTCAGCCTCATCCATAGCACTGATATCGATACCCGTATGCTCCTTGATCGCGTCGAGCATGGAGATACGCTTGTAGGGAGCCTTGAAGTCGATCTCGCGCTCCCCTACCTTCACCTTCGTCGTGCCAAGCACCTGCATGCAGATGTACTCCAGCATCTGCTCGGTGAAGGCCATCATCCAGTTGTAGTCCTTATAGGAGACATAGATCTCCATGGCGGTGAACTCGGGGTTGTGCGTGCGGTCCATCCCCTCGTTACGGAAGTTGCGGCTGAACTCGTAGACGCCCTCGAAGCCACCGACGATGAGGCGCTTGAGGTAGAGCTCATTGGCGATACGCAGATAGAGGGGGATGTCCAGCGCATTGTGATGCGTGATGAAGGGGCGCGCCGCTGCTCCACCAGGGATAGGCTGCAGCACGGGCGTATCTACCTCGATGTAGCCGCGATCATTGAAGAACTGGCGCATCGCCGTGAAGGTCTTCGTACGCTTGAGGAAGATGTCCTTCACCCCGCTATTGACCACGAGGTCGACGTAGCGCTGGCGGAAGCGCAGCTCAGGGTCCGTGAAGCTATCGAAGGTCTGGCCGTCCTTCTCCTTGACCACGGGCAGTGGGCGCAGTGCCTTCGCCAGGAAGGTCAGGCTGTGGGCGTGGACGGAGATCTCCCCCATCTGGGTGCGGAAGACTTCGCCCTCCACCCCGATGAAGTCACCAATATCCATCAGCTTCTTCACCACGCTATTGTAGAGCGCCTTGTCCTCTCCAGGGCAGAGCTCGTCGCGCGTGATGTAGATCTGTATGCGCCCCGTAGCATCCTGCAGCTCGAGGAAGGAGGCCTTCCCCATGATACGACGCCCCATGACACGTCCTGCCACACGCACCTGGCGGCGGGGTGCCTCGTCCTCGAAGCTATCGAGGATCTCTCGGGCATGTCCTGTCACTTCGTACTCCTCTGCGGGATAAGGGTTAATGCCAAGGGCGCGAAGCTCCTCCAGACTACGACGGCGGAAGCTCTCCTGCTCGCTCAGCTCTAAGATATTGATGTTCATTATATGGCTTTAATTCCTTTGTCCTATTAACAAAGGCAAAGATACACATTTATCCTGAGGCCTACGGGAAAAGTACTGGAGCGAAGGGGGCTGGCAGGTAAGATTGCGCCCAGCTAAGCGGGCGGGCTTAGTCCCACTTCGTCTCACCTTCGTTCCTTAAGGGATGCGAGCACCCTGCCTCGTCAAAGGGCACAGCTCAATCAGCGAGCGTCACAGCGCTAGCTCCCTACGTCCTAGGCTCTACGAGGCGCAGCAATCGGACTATCGAGAGCCCCCTTGGGAGCCCAGCTAGAGAGCCCAACTACTGCACTGCCTGCAGGGACTAGCCCTCGGCAAGCATACAATGGAAAGCCCCAAGGCCATAGAGGTCTTGGGGCTTTCCATTCATCAGAGAGATAGTCAGGGATAAGACAGCAGGCATCAAAATGCCTGGTCTCCCTTCCTTACTTCTTCTTTCCAAACACTAGATTCAGCACGAAGAGAATGACGATAGCGCCAATAGCGCCCGTCAGGATGGAGGCAAACCAGCCCTCTCCGAGCGAGGTGTGGAATAGGCGATCCAGGAGCCAAGACCCCACGCCACCGCCAAGGATACCAACGATGATATTCCCGATAAGGCCTAGTCCACTGCCCTTATAAATCTTTCCTCCCAGCCATCCCGCGATGGCTCCAACGATAAGTGATGCGATAATACCCATAGTTATTAGTATTAAGTTATGAAGCAAAGGTAAGCCTTATTCATTCAAACTACAAGTATGGGTACATATTCGACCTGAAGCACGCCCCCCAAGCAACTATAGGCATGCACCCAATGCACAACATGACGCCCCCTACTTACTCCGACGGCGCCCTCAAGCGGCTGGGCGAGTAGCGATACTTGGCACAGAGGGAAATCAAGCGACGCAGTGGACGACCCCTAGCCACGCTGCTAGCCACCCTCCCTAGCACAGGGGGCACGCTGCACCTTGCCCCTTCTCGAGCTATAAGTAGCCCCTCGGTCCCGCCGCGTGGGAGGCTCCCCGAGCTCTAGGATAAGGCTGGGCGAGCAAAGTTATATTACTTCTCGAGCAATGTTATATTACTTCTCGGGAGAAGTTATATTACTTTCAGCCAAAAGTTATATTACTTTTCCCTAGATATTATATTACTTTCCTCAGCTCCGCTAGGGGATCAACTCGGCGACGGCTATCCGTGGCCTCGGGGCGACTTATGGGGCACCGTCTCTAGGGCTTGGATAGTGGGCGCTTTGACTTAGCCAAGCGGCGGAGACAGATAGCCTCCCTATCCGCATTCCCGAGAGCGTAAAGGCGGGTCTTGGAGCAGCCGAAGGGAGACGAAACTAAGGCAAGCGCTCCGCCCGATAGTCGATCCAGCGCAGCTATATATAATAAGGAGTCTCGGAGCCCCAAGCTCCTCCTGCTAGCCTAGGGCTAGGGAAATGGCTTATCTTTGTCTCGTCAAGCGGGCTCCCAGCCTTCGGGCGCAGCGCGACACGTGTGATCCCTACATTATATATGAAGAGACTTATCCCAAAGCATAAGGCCGTGCTCCAGCACAGCCTCCTCGCCCTCGGGCTCCTCGTCGGGGCTGGGCAAGCCGCAGCGCAGACGACCGAGGTCTACCGCCCCATCCTCACGGCGATGCCCTCGCTACAGATAGCCCCCGATGCGCGCAGTGCCGCCCTAGGGGACCAGGGCGTGGCGACGACGCCTGACGTCTACGCCCAGCATTGGAATCCTGCCAAGTACGCCTTCCTCCCCGAGCGTGCGGGGCTCAGCCTCGGCTACACCCCTTGGCTCTCACGCCTGACCAGCGGCATCGCGCTGATGCAGCTAGGCGGCTACTACAGCCTAGGCGGCGAGACACCGCAGGCCGTGGGCGCGAGCCTACGCTACTTCGCCAGCGGTACACAGGTGCGCTACGACGCTCAGGGGAATAGCCTCGGGGATGTACGGCCCAACGAGTACGCCCTTGACCTAAGCTATTCGCGTGCGCTCAGCCGCAGCTTCTCCCTCGCTGTCGCCCTACGCTACATGCACTCTGCCCTCGACGGCAGCGGGGATCAGCGTGCGGGCTCGGCCTTCGCCGCCGATGTCGCGGGCTACCTGCAGCGGGATCTACGCATAGGATCGAGCGAGAGTCTCTGGACGCTGGGCTTCAACCTAAGCAACATAGGGACGAAGATGAGCTTCGACGACGGACTGACCAGCTCCTTCATCCCCACCAAGCTCAGCCTAGGCACGGGACTCAGCTACCCGATCGACCAGGTGCACAGCCTAGCCCTACATATCGAGGCTAGCAAGCTGCTCGTCCCGAGTCCCATCATGGGCGACGATGCCGCCGCACGCCAGCGCTACTACGACACCTCCTCCATCGCGGGGATCTTCCGCAGCCTGAGCGACGCCCCCGACGGCCTCAAGGAGGAGCTTCACGAGGTGCGCTGGGCGCTCGGGGCAGAATACAGCTTTGACCAGCGCTTCTATGTGCGCCTGGGCTATAGCTACCTCCACCCCACCAAGGGCAACCTACAGGCACTGACCTCGGGGGTAGGACTGCGCCTCAAGGCCTTCCGCCTAGACGCCTCCTACCTCATCAGCACGATCAAGCACAATCCGCTCGACCAGACCTTCCGCCTATCCCTAGGCCTCGACTACGAAGGGCTGCGCGAGCTCCTCAAGTAAAGTCCACACGCAACACCATCTATCAAGTAAAGCGATGAAGATACCATTCCGTACCGGCTTCGGCTACGATGTGCACCGCCTGGAGCCAGGCTATGACCTGTGGCTCGGCGGGATCAAGATCCCCCACGAACTCGGGCTAGAGGGCCACTCCGACGCGGACGTCCTGCTGCACGCCGTCTGCGATGCGCTCCTTGGCGCCGCAGCCCTGGGCGACATCGGCGTCCACTTCCCCCCCTCGGACATGCAGTACAAGGGCATCGACAGCAAGATCCTCCTCGAGCGCGTATGCCAGCTGGTACGTGAGGCCGGCTATGAGCTGGGCAACATCGACGCGACGATCGCAGCCGAGGCGCCCAAGCTCAACCCACACATTCCCCAGATGCGTCAGGTGATGGCGGGCATCATGGGCCTTGAGGTCGAGGCTATCTCGCTGAAGGCTACGACCTCGGAGCGCCTAGGCTTCGTCGGGCGCAGCGAAGGGATGGCCGCCTACGCGACGGCCTTGATCGCCCTGCGCGAGGCGCTCTAGCACACAGCCTCCACAGACAGCACAGCCCCCAGCCGAAGGCCTAGACCTCGGCTGGGGGCTGTATCCTTCTCCTCATCCCATCACGCGCCGCGCCGTGACACAGCTCCGTGTGCAGCTAGGGCAAGCGCCTCGCGCACTATACCAGCAATTATGACTATCTTTGTGCGCAAATTGCCCCTATTATAGAGTCTTAGGGACAGGAACTAGAAGGTAAGCGAACTCGGAATAAACCATACAGATGGGTGCCCCCAAAGCCAAACAATCCTCGACGCTGCGCTATGCACGTCTGCTGAGCTTCATCAGCATCACCTTTACCCTCTTCATGCTCGGCATCCTCGGCCTCGTCTATGCCCTCGAGCAGGGGCTCAGCTCCTCCATCCAGTCCCGCATGAGCCTGACCATAGAGCTCAGCGAGCAGGAGGCAGCCAGCCCTCAGACCAGCATCATCCAGCTCAAGCAAGCACCCTGGGTGCATCACGTAGAGCTTATCTCTGCCGATAGCGCCGCCCGCTCCCTATCCTCGCTACTCGGAGAGGACCCCACCAAACTACTGGGCTATAACCCGCTGCAGCCCCTGATGAAGGTCTACCTGCAGCCCGCCTACACCCATCCCGACAGCCTCGAGCAGCTGATGAAGCGCGAGCCCATCCTACGCCGCTCCGAGGGCTACAGCGACCAGCAGACGCAGTGGAGCAGCGCTGCGCGCAATCTACAGACCATCCGCTACATCCTCTGGGCCTTCCTCGGCCTCCATCTCCTGGTGAGCTTCCTGCAGATCAACACTGCTACGGGGCTCGTCATCTACTCGCAGCGCATGCGCATCCGTACCCTGTCGCTCCTCGGCGCGCGCCCAGGCTTCGTACGCCGCCCCTTCATCGGCAGCGCCATGCTCGACGGGCTGGGCGGGGGCGTCATCGCCCTCGGGCTGATCGCGGGGCTCACATGGTTCAGCCAGGACTTCTTCGGCTACGCTCTGCTCCAGCTCTGCAGCCCGCTCCAGCTGGGCATCATCGCCCTATGCGTCCTCCTCGTGGGGGTCCTCGTCAGCTGCCTCTCCTCCTGGATCGCCACACGTAAGTACATCCACATGGAGGAGGCTAAGATCCATCTCCTCTAGACTCAATGAATGCAGCGGGGAGCGTCCAAGAGCCCTCCCCTGCTGAGCAAGTAATATCCTAAGCTATGCTCTACAGCAAGAAAAACTACGCCCTAATGGGAGCCTCTGTGCTGCTCATCCTCGTGGGCTTCCTCCTGATGGCGGGGGGCAAGAGTACTGATCCGACGGCCTTCAGCGCCGAGATCTTCAGCGCGCAGCGCATTGTCGTGGCGCCCATCATCTGTGTCCTCGGCTTCGTGCTAATGATCTATGCTATCCTAGCCGGCGGCACCCGTGGGCATCATCAGAAGGGAGGAGAGGACGCAGCATGACCATCCTACAGAGCTTCATCCTCGCCATAGTCGAGGGTCTGACCGAGTTCCTCCCCGTCTCCTCTACGGGGCACATGATCCTCACCGAGGGTATCCTGGGCATGGAGAGCACGGCCTACCTCAAGGCCTTCACGGTGATGATCCAGTTCGGCGCCATCCTCTCGGTGCTGGTCTACTACTTCCGTCGCTTCCTCCCCTTTCCTATATTTGGGCTGAAGCCCGACAGCAGTACGAGCCTCGGTGGCTGGTCACTCTACGGGCTGATGATCCTAGGCTGCATCCCCGCTGCGGTGCTGGGGCTGCTGCTCAATGACTATATAGACACCCTCCTAGGCAGCACCTGGGTCGTCCTCGTGATGCTCTTCCTCGGGGGGATCCTCATGCTCTACATCGACCGCCTCTTCCCTGAGCACGGCGAGCGCCCGCTAAGGCCGAAGAACGCCCTCATCATCGGGCTCTTCCAGTGCCTGGCGATGATCCCTGGGGTCTCGCGCTCTATGGCGACAATCGTCGGGGGTATGCAGCAGGGGCTCACACGCCGCCAGGCAGCCGAGTTCTCCTTCTTCCTCGCCATCCCCACGATGGCAGGGGCTACGCTGCTGAAGGGCTACAAGCTGTATAAGGAGCTAGGCGTAGAGGTCTTCCGCGACAACTGGGATACGCTCCTCGTAGGTAATGTCGTTGCCTTCATCGTAGCTCTGCTGGCCATTAAGTTCTTCATCGGCTTCGTCAGCAAGTACGGCTTCCGCTTCTTCGGCTACTATCGCATCGCCCTGGCGCTCATCGTGGCCCTGGCGCTCCTCCTAGGCGCAGACCTCTCGCTCAGCTAAGCCTCCATGCAGAAGCTAGACCTCGTAGCCGGAGCTACCCTCGCGGTAGACAAGCCCCTCACCTGGAGCTCCTTCCAGCTCGTCAATAAGGTACGCAAGGAGTGCTGCCGCTATCTGGGCATCAAGAAGCTCAAGGTAGGCCACGCTGGCACCCTTGATCCGCTGGCCAGCGGCGTAATGATCCTCTGCACGGGACGCCATACCAAGCGCATCGAGGAGCTGCAGGCGGGACGCAAGGAGTACATCGCGGACATCCGCCTCGGGGCGACGACCCCGACCTTCGACCGCGAGAGTGAGCCCGACGCCCACTTCCCCACCGAGCACATCACCCCCGAGCTGGTAGCCCAGGCCCTGGAGCGCTTCGTAGGCCCTATAGACCAGGTGCCGCCGACCTTCTCCGCCGTCAAGGTCGATGGCCGTCGCGCCTATGACCTCGCCCGCAAGGGACGCGACTTCGAGCTCAAGGCCAAGCCCATCGTCATCGACGAGCTGGAGCTGCTGGAATGCAAGCTCCCGGATCTCAAGGTCCGCGTGCTGTGTAGCAAGGGCACCTACATACGTGCTCTAGCCCGTGACATCGGGCAGGCGCTAGGCTCGGGCGGCTACCTCACCGACCTCAGACGCACCCGTGTGGGTGACTACAGCATAGACCAGTGCATCACCCTCGAGGAGCTCGAGCACTTCCTCCACGAGCAGGTGATGACGCTCGACGAAGCCGCTGCCTGCGCCACGAACTAAGCAAGAAACAGAGAAGATACAATATGAAGGATACCAAGCTAAGTCACTTCGAACTAGACATCCCCGAGCAGCTCATCGCCAAGAAGCCCGCTGCCTTCCGCGACGATGCCCGTATGCTCGTCCTGCACCGCCAGACGGGCGAGATCGAGCACCGACACTTCAGGGACATCCTCGACTACTTCGAGAAGGATGACGTCTTCGTCTTCAACGACACCAAGGTCTTCCCTGCCCGCATGTATGGCAACAAGGAGAAGACGGGCGCCCAAATCGAGGTCTTCCTCCTACGCGAGCTGAACCCCGCCCTCAAGCTCTGGGACGTCGTCGTCGACCCCGCGCGCAAGATCCGCATCGGTAACAAGCTCTACTTCGGGAAGAACGACGAACTCGTGGCCGAGGTCATCGACAACACTACCTCACGCGGTCGTACGCTGCGCTTCCTCTACGATGGCGACCAGGAGACCTTCCGCCAGATGCTCTACAGCATGGGCGAGACACCGCTGCCCAAATACATGAATCGCACGCCTACGAGCGACGACTCGCAGCGCTACCAGACGCTCTTCGCACGCAACGAAGGTGCGGTCATCGGCCCAGCAGCAGGCTTCCACTTCAGCCGCGAGCTGCTGCTGCGCATGGAGATCCGCGACATCCACAAGGCCTTCATCACCGTGCACAACGGCCTGGGGAACTACCGTGACATCGACGTAGAGGACCTCACGAAGTACAAGATGGAGAGTGAACAGATCATCATCCCCGAGGAGGCCTGCACCATCGTCAATAAGGCCAGTGATGCGGGACGCAACATCTGTGCCGTCGGTACCTCTACCCTCCGCGCCATGGAGACAGCCTCGGGCACGCAGCGCCACATGAAGCCCTTCGACGGCTGGACCAGCCGCTTCATCTTCCCCCCCTACGAGTTCAACGTCCCCAACCGCCTAGTGACCAACCTCCACATGTCGAAGTCCATCCTCCTGATGATGGCCGCGGCCTTCGGGGGCTACGAGCACGTGATGCACGCCTACTCGGTAGCCATCAAGGAGAAGTACCGCTTCGGCGCCTACGGCGACGCGATGTTCATCCTCGACTAAGGCCTAGCGCTAAGCATCCCATGGCGAAGCTCTATCTTGCCCTCGGGAGCAACCAAGGCGACCGCAAGGCCCTTCTAGACGCAGCACGAGCAGCCTGTGATGCCTCCCTCGGGAGGGTCACGGGCTGCTCGGACTATATAGAGACCGCTCCCTGGGGCTTCTCGAGCCCCCACCCCTTCCTCAATGCCGTGCTGGAGCTGGAGACCGAGCTCAGCCCGCTAGCAGTCCTAGAGCGCACGCAGGAGATCGAGCGGCAGCTCGGGCGTCAGACCAAGAGCTCGGCGGCTGGCTACCAAGACCGCCCCATTGACCTAGACCTACTGCTCTACGACGACCTCGTACTCGAGACGCCCCGCCTCACCCTACCGCACCCGCTGATGCACCTCAGGGACTTCGTCCTCGAACCGCTCCAGCAGCTTGCCCCTACGCTGCAGCACCCTGTCTTGGGGCTCAGCATCGCCGAGCTCTACAGCAGGCTCCAGCGCTAGGCTACCCCCACCTTAGCCATGAACGACACCACAGCCTCCGCGCCCCACACCTCCCACCTCCTTCGCCGCCCTTCTGCCCTCCGCCTTAGCCTACTCCTCCTCGCCTTCCTGCTAGGAGACGCAAAAGCCGCAGCCCAAGAGCGTGCCGAGCTCTGGGTGATGAGCTACAACGTGGAGAACCTCTTCGACCCCGAGGACGACCCGTCGAAGGCGGACGAAGACTTCCTGCCCGAGGGGAGCTACCACTGGACGAAGACGCGCTACCGCACCAAACTCATGCAGGTCGCCACCGTCCTCAGCTCGGCTCGAGAGGGCCTCTATTCGCCTGACCTCATAGGCCTCGTCGAGGTCGAGAGTGCACGCTGTCTGGAGGACCTCCTTCGGCTACAGACGCGCCTCTCTGAGGAGTACAGCTACCTGATCACAGAGGGGGCCGATCGCCGCGGCATAGATGTCGCCCTGCTCTACCGCCGCTCGGCCTTTCAGCTGCTTGGCTGGGAGCAAATCGACCTGCAGCCTCCTGGGGTCGAGCCACTAGCCACGCGCCCCCTACTCCATGCCCTCGGGCGGCTCCCCTCAGGCGACAGCCTCCACATCTTCGTCTGCCACCTGCCCTCACGACGAGGCGGCGCCCGACATAGCCAGCCCTATAGAGATCATGCCGCCTCGCTCCTAGCTGCGCGCTGCCAGCCGCTCCTCCAGCAAGCGGTAGAGGGTGCTCGCTGCCATATCCTTATCCTCGGGGACTTCAATGGGACACCCGACGAAGCCCCGACGCGGCGTATCCTCGGAGCGCAGCCCTATCCATCCGATGCTGCGATGCAAGCCTCGCCTGCGAAGCTCTACTACCTACAGCCACGGCAAGGCAAGGGAGAGCCCCCGGGCAGCTATTGCTATCAAGGGATATGGAGCTACCTTGATCAGATCCTTGCCTCCGCCTCGCTGCTGGAGCAGGAGCCCAAGGGGCTACGCTACCTGCCCCACTCCAGCCGGGTAGTCTTCTTCCCTTGGCTCGGGGAGCAGGCGAAGGAGCGGAGCGACTTTCCTCGCCCACGCCGCAGCTACCTCGGCACCTATTACCATGGAGGCTACAGCGATCACTACCCCGTGCTCGCAGGCTTCAGTTACCCGCTCCCCAGCGAGTCCGCGAAGTAGCAGAACTAAAGCCTCCCCTTCGCACCACACGGCAGGGGGGCGAGGGCTCAGAGCATGTCTTAGATCACAAAAGGATGGGGGGTACTTCCTTAGCATGAAGCTAGGGAAGAAGCAAGCGCTTCGTCCGACCCCTCGTGAGGGCTATCCCTCAGCCCAACTCACTGATATCCCTCGCGCCCGTCACGGACGTCCCTCAGCGCGCTGACTGATATCCCTCACCAGCCCCTCCCCTTACCCCACAGCGCAGTGCGATACAGCATGCTTCCCTCCTCACCCATAAAGACGAGGACGGAGGCAAGGCGCTTGGGCTAGGACAGGACAGCTCTAGCCCCTAGCGTCCTAGCGAACTAGGAAGCGAGAGACGTAGGCTGAGACCGTAGCTACGCAGCGTGATGGGGAAGGCATAGCTGCTGACCTGACTGCGGCTGCGGGTCCACTCGTAGTAGGCACGCAGGCTGACAAGGCTGCTCAGCTCGTACTCAGCGCTGAAGCGCAGGCGATGCTCGTCTGTCGCCGCGAGGCTCTGCGTGTAGAGCTCCTCGATGCGGCGGATGAGGCTTAGGCTGCGCTGGTAGCTGTAGTAGGATTTAAGGATAAGGCCGCGACCTACAGCCCCTCTCGGGCTCCGTCGACGGCTGCGCCCGGGGCGCAAGAGTTCGGTGAGATCAGCCACCTTATAGCCGAGGTCCAGCGCCAGTTCGTCGGAGAAGGTCTCCACGATACTCTGGGCGCTCAGCCCAAGCACGAGGCCACGACTACGACGCCACTGCGTACTGAGGCCAAGACCATTAAGCCAGGTCAGATCCAGCCCAATCAGGGGGAAGAAGCTCTCCTGCAGGGCCACGCTCCCGAGGTCATAGGCGTAGCTGAGGCGCGGTGCTCTGCCCTCCGTCTGAGGCCGCAGTCCCAGCCCGTCGGGATCTGTGCCCTGCCAGTCACCGAAGCTATTGTAAGCCCCGACCGTGTAGACGCCGCGATAGGCATGGCGCAGGACGACGCTGCGTAGGTAGCGGCTGAGGAGCGGCAGACGGCTTAGTCCCGAATAATAGATGTTCCAGTTGGGGAGCAGGCTCCCAAGGCCTGGCAGTGCCTCGAGGCTCACGCCTTCGGCTCCTCCAGCTAGGCCATAGGCGGCACGGAAGGCGGGGATCAAGACCGCGGGATCATTCGCCTCCAGCTGCACCAAGGGCTCGGGACTGCGGGCATGCTGTCGCGCGGCGATCCGTGCCCTGTAGTCGAGGAAGCGCTCGAAGCTCGCCGAGCGATAGCCTGCCTCTAGTCGGGGCTGGGCGAAGAAGCCCCTGAGGCCAATCGTCGTCATCGTGAAGTCCCCGCCATAGAGCCGTGGAGCCTCGGGATAGTAGTACTGGAGCTCGGTGCGCTCGGTGCGTGTGTGGTTGGCTGTAAGGGTGATCGTGAGGTCGCGCAGCGGCTGCAGGGTGGCCTTGAGGTCTAGGCTACGCGTCAGGCTATAGACGGGCGGACGGGCGTAGCTAGCGTCTGCTACCAGCTCTCCACGGCGCGCGAGCTGTTCCAGCGTCTCGAGCGTGCTTAGCCCGAGGGCAAAGGGCAGCCCTGGGCTAAGGCCTCCACTAGACTGCTGTACCTGCCCCCCTAGGCTCCCGATGAGGGGCAGATAGCCCGTGACGAGGCTGTGCTGGCTGTGTCGCCAGTGGAGGCTGAGCTCCCGCGGCATCAGGAGGGTGTAGACGAGTCGGTCGAGCCAGGAGGTCACACCTTGCGGCTTGCCGCTGCCACTCGAGCCATAGCGCTGCTCGAGGCGGCGCAGGTAGGGGATTTGTTGATAGAGCTTGCGTAGCTGCAGGCGTAGCTGCAGCTCGGTACTTCCCTCATTACTTAGGCTATTGCTCAGCTGCTCGGTCTCTAGTGGGAGCAGCGTACCCCGATCCCAGGTATAGCTAGCGTGATAGCTGAGCTGACCCGTGAGGAAGGAGAGCGGCGCGATGCGTGTCGTCGGGAGCTGCCAGCTGAGGCTCGTCTGCTGCCCATAGTGCAGCGGCGTACCTCCCGCGGCGATGCTCTCTAGGACAGAGTCGCGCCAGACCCGCCAGCCATCGGGGTCGAGCTGGCGATTGACCTGGCGGTGCGGCTCCTCGATACGTGTATCGGTTCCTGCCTGTAGACTAAGGTGGAGGTCGGTGAGTGGCGTCCAGCTGAGGTCTAGACGTCGGTTCCAGAGGAAGAGCTGCGACCAGCTAGGCGCCAGCGCACTCGGTTCCACGCCCTGCGGCGTGATGCTGCGCAGCTGCTCCTCATCATAGTGGCGCTGCATGCTGGTCTGTAGGCTGAGCTTCTCGGGCCAGAGCTTGAGACCATACTGCCTGAGGAACTGCCGCCAGGCGCCCGCACCTGAGAGGCTACGGAAGGGGCGCCAGGCTTCCCAGCTCGGGCTATAGTCGTAGTTGAGGCTACCCTGCCAATCGAGCGTGCGGCGGTACTCCGTCTCGGGGCTGTGCTCCTGGCTGCTATTCTGCATAAAGCTAAGGGAAAGGTTGGCTGGGTCATAAGGCATAGCCTTGCGGGAGCGCTGCTCAAGGCGAAGTCCCGTCAGTGAGAGGCTTTGGCTACTGCGCCCACGCTGATTGCGCTGCAGCAGGGCGTGCCGCTCCGCCTCCGTAGGTGCGGCATCCAGCACCTCACTAAGGCGTAGGTCCTCCGCTCCCGAGGCGTATTCGGGGCGCGCCTCCTCGCTATTGAGCGCATAGTAGATGGGGGCACGGAGCTTCACGCCCTGCGGCAGGAGCTTCCCCAGGTCGGCACGCAGCGAGAGGCTTAGGCTCTTGCGTGACTCCAAGGACTGCTGCGCGCGCGCCTGGTCAATAGCGCCAAAGCCCGCCGATTGATAGTGCGCTCTGACATTAGCCGTACCTAGATCCGAGAGCTGGAGCCCCAGCTGTCCGCTACCTGCCCATCCCCCAGGAGCGCTATAGTCCTTGGCACGGAGTTCATTGACCCAGATCTCAGCACTGCGCACCTGCCCCGAACGATTGCGCACACCGATCATCAGCGAGCGGACATGCGCTAGGCTGGGGTTGCCAAGCACGCTCCACTGGGCCGCTTGGTGCTCGGGGTCGGGCTCACTGTAGCGCCGATAGAGTTGCTCGGGACGGGTAGCCGCGAGAGCATTACGTCGCTGCTTGAGCTGCGGCAACTGCTCTAGGGCAAGGTCGATCATATTGGCTAGGGGCCACACCCGAGCACGGTCGGAGGCCAGCTCATTGGCATAGCGTCCCGGGGCGGTGAGCTTGAGCGGGAGGCTGTACTCATAGTAGTTGCGCGTGTAGTCCGAGCCTAAGCGGAGGAAGAGCTGGAGCTCATCGTCCTGGGTGTCCGTCGGCTGCTCGAGGAGCTGCTCAGCGTGGACGAAGAGCTGCAAGCGCCCGTAGCGCCTGAGGTCGTACTGCACGCTGCGGTAGACGGCGCGTGCCTGCTGCGGCTCGAGCTCACGGAGCTTGAGCGAGAGCGCCTGCTCGTTCTGCAGCTGGCTCTGCCCTAGTCGCTGCCCCAGCTGGCGGGCGCTGGTGGGAGGCGAGACGTAGTTGATCGGGCGGCGATCCCCATGCTCCTCGATATTGACCGAGGAGACGAGCAGGCCGCCATCCTCTACGCTCGGAGCCGCGGCAGCTGCCGCCCCCTGCTCTTCCCCGAGGCTCCCCTGCCAGGCGCGCCAGTCCCCCCGCATCAGGCGGAGTGCCCCGAAGCGTAGCTGCGTCGTCCTATCGAAGCCCCTGAGGTAAAGGCGCATAAAGCGTATGCTACGCCAGTCCTCGATGCCCCCGACCCGGCGCGTAGGCGCCTGCAGCGGGATACGCAGCTGGTACCAGCGCACCTCCGAGGTCTGCCCATTGCGTAGCTGCACATCGACCTTACGCTCGCCGACGACGAAGCCCTGCCCGACGCGTAGCGCCTCGGGGCTTAGCTTGACCTCATACTCATAGTAGCGGTTGGCCTCGTTCAGGCTATTGTCTCTATTGATATCCTCGGTGTCGGGGCTCGCGCTGGCTGCATAGTCGGCATCCGTCGAGTTGCCCTCCGTACCATTATAGTACTTGTAGCGCTCGAGGATGGGTAGCTGAGCGGCATCGTAGTCAGAGCCTCTGTAGTGGTGGAAGTCATCCCCTGCAGGGTCCCTCAGCGGGCTCATGGGCTGCTGTCCCCAGCGGGAGAGGGTCGCGGCACTCATACGGCTGCGCAGCTGGGCGAGGTAACTGCCGTAGCTGGGATGGCTCTGCTCGGCCGCCGAGGCAAGGCCGTCAAGGCCGACGTCCTGCTTCCTCAGGCCCTCGGCTGAGGTAGCGAAGCTATAGCCCACACTGGGTTGTGTGGAGACGCGCCCCCAGAGCGTGCTGCGCGTCGAGGCGGGATCATCGGTCAGCGGGAGGCCGTTCTCATAGGCCTTGTAGCCATCGGGAAGGACATCCTCCGAGATCTCCCCGAGGTTGATGAAGAGCGAGCCGCCACGTGCTGTAGGCTCATAGACGAAAGGATCCATCAGCCAGCACTCGAGGTAGTCAATACCCGCCTGGTCGAAGTCCGTCTGGTCTACCCTCCGTGTGATCCCGGCCCAGCTGCGCTCGGGCTCGGCGATATAGCCCTCGGTGGTGAGGGCTGCGGCATTGAGGTTGTAGGGGCCGCGCTCCCTGGGGTAATAGCTTAGGGAGAGCGTCGGGAGATAGCTCGCCTGGCTGAGGAGCTGCTCACGGTAGGGATAGAGCTCCGAGCTCAGCACGTCGCGGACGAAGTGGTTGCTGACGAGGTCGGGGTTGTTGCGTATGTAGGCGGGGGTCTGGCTGCTGCGGTGCTGCGAGAATATCGGGTCGATGCTGAACCACGAGAGCAGTGCCCGCTCGCCGTTCTGCGCCAGCCCCTGCCCCAAGCGCGGGCTGAGCGTCACGGGGGTAGCGGCGAGGTGCCAGCTCATCGGGTTCATCAGGTCGATGCCGCTACGTGCCTGCTCGAAGTCATCCAAGCTGCTCGCCCCATCATCATAGCCGTCCGTCCCCGTCCCCGCGTGGAGCTGAGCGAACTGCCCCGTCAGCTGGATGCGAGAGGGGACGGTGAAGTGCCCCCAGCTGAGCTTATTGAGCCAGTCAGTCAGGCGCATGCTCTCGGCCTCGTAGCTCAGATGCGCGCCCCACATGGTATTGCGCAGCAGCTCCTGCCCCACCCGGAGGCGACTGCTCCCAGGCTGCTCGCTGAGGTGCATGAGGGTCGCGCCCAGCTTCAGCTGCTTGCTGAGCTCGTAGTTTAGCTCCAGCCCCACGAGGTTGCGGCGCGTCATCGCCTGCTCGGCTGCGCCTTGCAGCGAGACCTCTATGGGCGTATTGCTCTCGAGGAGCTGCTGGTTGAGGATGCGTACCTTACCCGCGCTGGCGTCGAGGAGGTAGTCAACTCCGGGCTTCAGCTCCTGCCCTGCAGCACGTAGACGCAGGGACTCGGGGTCTACCTCACGGCGCCCGAGGTCGAGTTCCCCGAGGGTACGTCCCTCGTAGCGCACCCGCAGCTGGTATCTGTCCTTAGCCGTCACGCGCGCAGCCTCTGCCTTCGTCTGGCTGTAGAGCTCGGGGTAGCTGTAGCGCCCCTTCCATGGCTCAGAGCCCAGCAGCCCCTCGAGGGTCTTCCCGAAGGGCTCCAGCGTGGGGAAGATGATGAGCCCCTCACTACTGCGCACTGTGTAGCCCTCGACAAAGTCAAAGTGCCCATCGGGGCGCTGCACCCCGCTACGGTCGAGGCGGTCGAGGCCGAGGAGGCTACGAAGCGTCTGCCCCTTCAGCGGACCCTCACTTAGGTACGGGAGGCTAAGCCCCGTAGCGGCATCCTGATAGTTGATCTCGAGCTCGAAGCCCTTAGGCTCGAGCTTCGTCGTCCCCGAGCCGATGCGGTAGACATTGCGCATCATCAAGGAGCCGTAGGGCGTCTCGGGGCTCGGCTCCGTCCCCTTCAAGAGCGAGACGAAGAGGCGCCCACCCTGAGCCCCCACATCGCCACGAGCAAAGTCCCCCACCCGATAGATACGTCCCTCATAGCTGTACTCGAAGGCCGCCGCCAGCACCTCGTCGGGCGCTAGCGCCGTCTTGAGACTGATGTAGCCGAGCTCGGGCTGCAGCGTGTACTCGCTGGGCTCGAGACGTCGCGCATGCTCCAGCGCCTCGTAGTCCCAGCTAGCGCGTAGCCCCGTCCCCGCCAGCGTCGTCTCGACGCCGCCTAGCATGCGGAGCTGAGGTAGGGCACTCAGCCTGCGGTAGCCCAAGCCCGCCTCGTTGTGCGGGGGCTGCTGCGTATCTCCTCGGGCAGGATCGGCCAGCTGCGCCAGCGCCAGCAGACTACGCGAAGCGCTGTAGTCGCCGCGTCTATTGGTCACCCAGAGCTCCACACGCGTGATACGCACCGCTGAGCGTATGTGCGGAAGCTGGCGCAGCGCCTCCTCATAGCGTGCACGGAAGAAGCCCGAGAGGAAGAAGTGCCGCGAGGCATCATAGTCACTGGAGCGGCAGCTGAACTCCTGCGTCTGCACCCCGCCCTGCGTCTGGAGCGTATGCAGCTGGCTGCGCTGCTGGCTCACCAGCAGGTCGGCCGTCAGGCGTCCCAGCTGCATCTGTGCCCGCAGTCCAAGTGCGGAGCCACCGCCATGGATCAGGCGATTGCGCGACTGGAGCTGGACCTGCCCGAGCTCGACGAAGCGCAGGATGTCATCCTCTCGGCCCTCATAGCGCAGGCGCAGCTGCCGGCTGTCAACGCTGAAGGTAGAGCTGCTATTGTAGTGGAGCTTGAGCCCGAGGCGGGTCCCGAGGCGTGCATCGAGGCTGGCCTGTATCTGTTCGCCGAAGTCAAAGTCCTCCCGACGACGCGCCCGCTGGCTGAGCAGCGGATTGGGATTGACGACACTGCGCACCCCGCCCCTCAGCTCTACAGAGCCCTGAAGGGTGAGCTGCAGGCCTCCTGGGCCAAAGGCGCGGTCAATCGCCGAGACCCGCTGCGGACGGAGGCTGAGCGGGTCGAAGCCCTGCGCCCGTACGCCTCCCTCCTTATTGAGCTCCGCCCAGTAGCGCGCCTCTCCCCACTGCGCCCGTAGCCTCAGATACTCCTCCCGAGTATAGGGCACGGCCTCGCCGAGAGGCTGCCCTGCGACGTAGCTGGTCAGCAGATAGAGCTGGGTGCGGGGATCGTAAACGAAGCGCTGCTCTAGGAGCCCGCCTCGGTAGCTCAGGCTCAGGGCGGTGCTGTCGAGGGCGCTGGCTAGGCGCTGTGCCGCTGAGGGCTGCGAGCTAGGCGCGAGGCCCAGCCCGAGACAGACGACATAGACGACGCAGCTCCGACGCACGCGCTCTAGAGGAGCTTGAGACTCTGCTTGATCAGCTCCTCGACCGAGATCGTGGGATCGGAGGCGATGAGCTGGCGTACGACCTTCTGCGCAGCAGCTTCGGGGAAGCCCAGCATCTTGAGCGCGCTGATGGCCTCGCTGGGCGTGGCGGTATCGAGCGGCTGCTGGCGCGACCTCGCGGAGGCGGAGGCGCCGCTGGGGCGAGCTTCGTCTGCGGGCAGCTCGTCCATGGGAGGGAGCTTGCCACGCAGGTCGACGAGGATGCGCTGGGCGGTCTTGAGGCCTATCCCCTTGATGGCCTTGAGTGGCTCGATCTGCCCGAGGGTGATGATGCTATTGAGCTCCATAGGAGGGTACGAGCTGAGGATGATGCGCGCCGTATTGGGCCCGACACCCGAGACGCTCATGAGGTGACGGAAGAGCTCCTGCTCTGCGCTCGTGGCGAAGCCGTAGAGCAGATGGGCGTCCTCACGGATGATCTCCGTGATGAGCAGCCGCCCCTCGCGCTGCCCCATCAGGGCAGAGTAGGTCGTCAGCGATATGGAGACGGCGTAGCCGACGCCTGCGCACTCCACGGTCACAGCCGTAGGGCTCAGCTCGGTATATAGTCCTTTGAGGTAAGCAATCATAGAGGTAAGATTAGTCGTATCCTTGAGTAGGCACAAAAATAGCCAAATAGGCGCACTATGCCGCTCCCTCGGGAGGCTGACAAGGGGCAAGGCAGCTTCTGCTCCTCGATCCTTCTCCCCTATTATAATAGGTAAGGAAGGGGACAAGTCATCCTAGTGGGGCACCTTAGGCCTTAGCTCTCGGGAACCAGCTAGGGGCAGCCCTATGATGCTGCACCCCTTAGAGTGTGCCCGAGGCTGGGCTATCCTTGGTCGCTACTCAGAGATGAAGGGGAGGCTAGCTGAGGGATATCAGTGAGGGCGCTGAGGGACGTCCGTGCCGTCTCTGAGGGACGCCAGTCAGAGGGCCGAGGGATACCCCTCAGGGTACTGGGGCTAGGCACTGGCCGCGCTGCCTCGCTTTCCACCCCGAGCTCGGAGGCTTGGACGAAGCCCCGCCTCTTCCTGTGCGCCTGCCCGCACAGGCCTAGACTAAGGCTGCTCCCGAGCCTAGCTGCATACGGCTCTTCGGCTGCTCGTAAGGGCTAAGCCCCCCAGGAGAGGAAGGGGCTTAGCCCTAGGCGCTGAGCTAGGACAAGGAGTATTAGCAGAATAAGCGGTATTTTTGCAGACGTTATGGAATCAAAGGAACAAGTCACCGGGACCCTCTACACGACCGAGGTCCTAGAGTTTGCTGCCCTTGGGGTGAAGACAGCCGCCCTACTCGAGGGACGCTCCCTAGAGAAGCGCCCCTTCATCGAGCAGGCGCTCAGCCTACTCCCCCAGCTCTACTACGCGACGCTCCGACTGCCCGACTACCTATATAATGCGGAGGAGGACCTAGTCCCTGAGTTCGTCAGCGAGGAGAGCTACGAGCGTATACGCCTTGGTATCGCCTCCCTGCTGGACGAGGATGATAGCTTCCTCTCCTGCCAGGGCGAGGAGATGCAGTACAGCGATACGCCGCTGGCGGTCTTCGTCTCGGAGTACCTGGCTGATGTCTACCAGCAGGTGGGCAACCTCCTCGGGGTGCTACGCGATGAGAACGAGCGCGCCCTCCCGGCAGCCATCGGGCGCTGTATCCTTTACTTCCGCGAATACTGGGGAGCGCATCTACTCGAGGCCTTGACCTCGCTCCATCGCACCTACACCCAGCTCCTCCGACTAGAAGAAGATGACGAAGACTACGCAGACGACAACGAAGAGGACGAAGAGTACCTCTAAAAGCAGCAAGCGCAGCAGCTCCAAGGGCCAGCGCACCGAGCACCCAGAGGGAGCCGAGATCAAGGAGCAGAAGCGCCGCAAGGAGCAGCCCAAGGTACAGCTCCACCCACCCTACCTCTACCCGAGCCATATCCTCGAGAGCGAACTCGAGGCACTCCCCCTGGCTAAGTGCCCCGTCCCCCTGCACGTCATCACCGACAAGGAGGAGGCACGCAAGGCCATCGCCAAGATACGCCGCCACGAGGTCATCGGCATCGACACCGAGACGCGCCCGAGCTTCACGCAGGGCATACGCTACGAGGTATCGCTACTGCAGATAGCCACCCCCACGGACTGCTACCTCTTCCGACTGAACCTCATCGGCTTCTCCGTAGCGCTGGCGAACCTCCTCTCGGATGAGAAGATCCTCAAGATCGGCCTGAGCCTCTCGGACGATGTGCGCTGCCTGAGACGTCTGCGCCCCTTCGAGCCCGGCTCCTTCGTCGAGCTGCAGAAGCTCTGCTTCGGCTACGGCATACGCGAGCTCGGCCTGCAGAAGATCTACGCCATCCTCTTCAAGGAGCGCATGAGCAAGGCCTCCCGGATGAGCAACTGGGAGGCCAAGGAGCTCAGCCCCGCACAGATCCACTACGCTGCCCTCGACGCCTGGGCCGCGCTGCGCATCTTCCTCGAGCTCCGTCAGCAGCCCAATCCCTCGCCCGTATACTTTGCCCTGCTCTAGCCCCCATCATCCAGCTATGAAGTACCCCACTGTACATCTATATCCTCGCAAGGAGGAGTCCCTACAGCGCCTCCATCCCTGGATCTTCTCGGGGGCTATAGCCCGCATCGAGGGGCAGCCCACTGAGGGCTCGCTCGTCGAGGTACGTGACAGCCGCGGCACCAGCCGCGGCTTCGGGCACTACGCCTCGGGCAGCATCGCCGTACGTATGCTCACCTTCGAGCCCTCCACGGAGATCGACCGAGCCTTCTACCGCGAGCGCCTGAGCGAGGCCCTACGCCTACGCGTCAGCAGCCACCTGCTGCGCCCCGAGGGGACAGAGTGCCCCAATACCTGCTACCGCCTCGTCCATGGCGAGGGCGACGGCCTACCCGGGCTCATCATCGACGTCTACGGCAGCACCGCCGTGATGCAGGCTCACAGCCTAGGGATGCACCTCATCCGCCAGACGCTCGCCGAGGTCCTCATGGAGGTCTACCAGAGCGAAGCGGCGCCCATCCCCCTAGAGGCCGTCTACTACAAGTCCGAGACGACGCTCCCCACGCAGGAGCTGCGCGAGCTGGCCGAGGACGGCTTCCTCATCGGCCACAGCGAGGCGCAGCCCGTCTATGAGCACGGCATACGCTTCATCCCCGACTGGCTCAAGGGACAGAAGACGGGCTTCTTCATCGACCAGCGTGACAACCGCCAGCTCGTGGCCGACTACGCCTCAGGCCGTCGCGTGCTCAATGCCTTCTGCTACACGGGCGGCTTCTCCATCTATGCCCTCCATGCTGGAGCCCAGCAGGTGGACTCGCTAGACAGCTCGGCCAAGGCGATGTACCTCACCGAGGAGCATGTGGCGCTGAACTTCGGCAAGGACTGCCCACGTCACCGCTCCATCACGCAGGATGCCTTCGAGTACCTGGAGCAGATGCCCCAGGATGCCTATGACCTGATTATCCTTGATCCGCCTGCCTTCGCCAAGCATCGCAAGGTGCTACGCAATGCCCTGATGGGCTACCGCAAGATCAATACCCTTGCCTTCAAGAAGGTAGCCCCTGGCGGGATCGTCTTCACCTTCAGCTGCTCTCAGGCGGTGTCCAAGGAGGAGTTCCGCCTGGCGGTCTTCACCGCCGCAGCCAGCTCGGGACGCCGCGTACGCATCCTGCACCAGCTGACGCAGCCCGTGGATCATCCCATCAATATCTATCACCCCGAGGGCGAATACCTCAAGGGGCTCGTGCTCTACGTTGAATAGAGTATAGCTCCCCCTATCCCCTCACCGACTAAGGAACACAAGCACTATGCGCGTCCAACACCTCATCGAGGAGAACTCCCTCCTCTGTCACTTCGTCTCCGAGATGCGTGACGTCACTGTACAGGGTGACTCCATGCGCTTCCGCCGCAACGTAGAGCGCGTCGGCGAGATCATGTCCTACGAGCTGAGCAAGCGACTCCACTACACGCAGCGCGAGGTACGTACCCCGCTGGGCGTAGCTAGCTGTGCCCAGATCTCTGACCAGGTCGTCATCGCTACCATCCTACGCGCGGGGCTCAGCCTGCACCAGGGCTTCCTCAACTACTTCGACAAGGCGGAGAACGCCTTCGTCTCGGCCTACCGCAAGTACAAGGATAGACTCAACTTCGACATCTTCATCGAGTACATCGCCTCCCCAGCACTCGAGGGTAAGACCCTCCTCTTGGTAGACCCCATGCTCGCCACGGGGAGCTCTATGGAGCTAGCCTATCGTGCGCTACTGACCAAGGGCAAGCCCGCCGAGGTACACCTAGTCTCCATCATTGCCAGCCAGCAGGCAGTGGACAACCTCATGCAGCTCTTCCCCGAGGACAACATCACCCTCTGGGTCGCCGCCATTGACCCTCAGCTCGACGAGCACGCCTATATCGTCCCCGGCCTCGGGGATGCTGGCGACCTAGCCTACGGCGAGAAGCTCTAGCCCAGCACACCGCCCTCCCTCACCTAGCCCATAATAGATGCCGCAGACAGCCCCACGCCCACGCCCGATCGAACTCCTAGCGCCCGCCCGTGACCTCAGCACCGCGCGCGTAGCCATCTCTCATGGTGCTGACGCCGTATACATAGGTGCGCCTCGCTTCGGAGCTCGTGCTGCCGCTGGGGTCTCCCTAGAGGACATACGGACGCTCACTGAGGAGGCGCATCGCTTCGGGGTGCGCATCTACGTCACCTGCAATACGATCATCTACGACAAGGAGCTCGCCGAGGTCGAGGCCATGATCTGGGATCTGTGGCGTGCAGGCGTGGATGCCCTGATCATTCAGGATATGGGGATCACGCGGATGAAGCTACCGCCCATCCCGCTACACTCCAGCACCCAGTGCGACACGCTGGAGCCAAGCGACGTCCAGCACCTCGAGGCGCTGGGCTTCGAGCAGGTCGTGCTAGCACGCGAGCTCAATGTGGAGCAGATACGACGCATCCATGCGGTGACCCAGGTGCCGCTCGAGGTCTTCATCCA